>NZ_JBIMCF010000005.1:0-172183 GCF_048551975.1 Acinetobacter johnsonii
TTTATAAGTAATTTGCCCTTTTTCTACTTCATGTACCACCATCATTTTAAAGGCCAAGCTATAATCACGTTGTGTACGTTTAACTCGTTGTTCTCGTGCATGTTCCATAAAATAAGTCTCTTAAGGTGTAAACTTATTTCAGGACGGGACAGCAAATTTAACAAAAAAGCCCAAGTTCTACTTGGGCTTTTTTCAACACAAACTCTCATCGGGCTGGGTATCGTAAAGGTCTTGTAACAACAGATCAATTTGTTGCTGACTCATACTCTGCGGTTCAAATGTTGCAAAACCCATCTCACGCATTTTGGTATGTACACTACTCATACGTTGCACATATTTCATGCCCCAAGCTCTAAAATGTGACGCATGAATAGTTTTCACTTCAAAGACTTTGATATCTTTATGTCTAGGGTCTTTCAATAGTTTCGACATTAATAATTGTAAAACCGATTCATCCCCTTCTAAGCACTGGAAATAATGCTGATCTGCATAATAAAGAACGCCTGAAATATTATGTACTGTATTAAAATCACGTGCTTCGCTTAAAATGTCCCGAACATCTTCAAGAAGCTGTAGGTGATCCGAAGTTGAAGTACTTGCATAGCAAATTTGCTGCATAGAACGTCCCAATTTATTGATTTCATTATTTTTAGCATTTACCACATTTATACTAAATAGTCATCCGTCGGCTTTGCCAATTCTTGTAACCCTTTTCTTAAGGTATCTGACCATTGCTTACTAATGCTTGAAAAATACGGATCTTCTTCATCAATCCGCTTACCCACTGGAATATGTAAACTATCTCTTGTATACACCAAAGCATCTAAGGGCAAACCTACAGAAACATTGGAACGCAAGGTCGAATCAAAAGAAATCAAACTACACTTCACCGCTTCATCTAAGGGCATGTCATACCGTAATGCACGATCTAGAATCGGCTTTCCATATTTACTTTCACCAATTTGAAAATACGGCGTATCTTTGGTCGCACAAATAAAATTGCCCTGCGGATAAATATTATAAAGTTGCATTTCTGCCCCTTTAATTTGTCCACCGACCAATAAGCTACAGTAGTAATTACTCTGTTCCTGCGTGTCCGGTGCCATATCCGCCAAGACTTTTTTCAAAGTATGTCCAACCAACTCAGCCGCTTCGAACATGGTATTGACACTATATAAATTCGGTTCTTGGCTTAACTCCAGATGATTTTTTAAATGTCCAATCACCGCTTGGGTCGTTGCTAAGTTTCCTGAGGTTTGAATCGCAATAAAGCGTTCACCCTCCACACCAAAGGTATACAGCTTCCTAAACACGGATATATGGTCTACACCTGCGTTCGTACGTGTATCACTTATAAAAACCAAACCATCTTGAAGACGAAGTGCACAACAATAGGTCATAGAACATCCTTTTTCAGCTAAACCTTAACAACTTAAAACTTGTACCATGGAATGCATCGATTCCACCCCACCTTTTTCACGTACGCCACGAACGGGAGCCACATCCCAATAATCGCGCCCAATAGCTACATAGATATGTGACTGTGGTTTGAACAATTGATTACTGGTATCAAAACAATACCATGCATCATCAATATACACCTCGGCCCACGCGTGACTGGCGAGGTGTGAAGTTTCAGGTACATGCAAATACCCCGATACATAACGTACCGGTAAGCCAAGATGCTTACACATGGCAATAAAAACATGACTATGGTCCTGACATACGCCTTGCTGCCCATTGAATGCATCGATTGCCGAAGTTAGCACTGAGGTTTCGGCAGGTACATAAGGAATATGTGCTAAAACTGCTTCTGATAGTTTCATCAAACTTTCCCGATTCAGCTCAGGCACATACTGATGTGCAAATGCCTTCATTTCGGCATTGCACTGGGTATTGGGCGTCGGCTGTAAAAATAAATTGGGATTCAGTCGATCTTGGATGCCATGTTCTGCCAAGCTATTAATTTCAACAATGCCCTGCGCCATTATGGTCAACTGTTGATATGCTTCACGTTGTGAACTGGTAATCCAAATATTTTGGAAGGCATCCCGTTTTTCTTCTCGCTCTCCTGGCACACTCACATGCCAATGACATACCTTTTGGTGTGAATTATTCGTGGGTGTCATTTTGATATATTGAATACTGTTCAGCGCCAATTCACTGTATTGATAATGCGTTTGATGATTGATCATAAGTTTCATACATCAACCTCAAACAATTGTTGAATATAATCACTAAAATGATAAAAACTCATCGCATCAGGTTGCGATTTGAGCTCTAGCCAAGCCTGTGCCAAATTTAGCCAGCCCATTTCTTTTAACAACATGACGATGTTTTCTATTTTAACTAAAGTATTTTGTGCATCTTGTTTTAGGCGAATTTGACGGTCAAGCTGCTCAATCATTTGCCCCAAACTAAAGAATAAAAAGACATCACTGGCTTCAGACTCAAGTACATCCTGACACTCCCCAACCACATCACAAATGTAGGCTGTATTTTCAGTGGCATTTTTGATAAATTGATTCAGTTCTGCATAGGCCTTTGCAGATAAAATCCCACGCAAATCTTGTACATTACTCTTTGCACTTTGAAATTGCTGGTTAAATGAAGCAGGGTTGTTTGGGTTTAAAATCAGCTCATTCAGTGAGCACGCATCAAAAGCAGGCAAACAAAATGCATGTGCATAATCTATTGCAGGCTGATCTTGGGTAAAAGGAAACTGAGCACACAAATATTGAGTACGTGTTAAATAACGCCCTAACCAAAAAATATTTTCAGCATTGGTGCTTAATAAAATCATAGTTCTACCCTCATATTTGTTTATTTTATGAATGTAAGTTTTCCACGACCCAAGTGTCTTTAATTCCTCCTCCTTGGGATGAGTTGACCACCAACGAACCTTCTTTCATCGCAACCCGTGTTAAACCGCCAGGGACAATTTCGGTACGATAAGGTGAACTGAGTACAAACGGTCTAAGGTCAATATGACGCTCAGAAACACCCGATTCAGTCATAGTTGGACTGACTGAAAGCTCTAAAGTGGGCTGGGCAATATATAAATGCGGTGTCGCCATGAGCTTATCTCTAAATTGCTCAATTTGGCTTTTACAGGCTTGCGGTCCAATCAGCATACCATATCCACCCGAACCTTGCGCCTCTTTGACCACTAACTGCTCAAGGTTCTCCAGTACATAAGCCAAATCTTGCTTGTTACGGCATTGATATGTCGGAACATTTTTTAAGATAGGTTGTTCACCTAAATAGAACTGAATCATTTTATCGACATAAGGATAAATCGATTTATCATCCGCAACCCCTGTGCCTGGTGCATTCGCAATGACCACGTTATGACTCAAATAAGCCGACATCAACCCTGCGACACCTAAAGTGCTATTCGGCATAAAGCACAGCGGGTCAAGGTATGCATCATCCAAACGGCGGTAAATTACATCTACTCGTTGACGGCCACGAATAGTTTTGACATAGACCTTATCATGTTCTACAAACAAATCGCGCGATGTCACCAAAGGCACATCCATTTCACGGGCTAAAAAAGCATGTTCATAATAGGCACTATTAAAACGGCCCGGTGTCAACACCACGATGAAAGGCTGATCGACATAAGCATTTTCAGCCAAGATTTGTTTAAGTAATTGTGGGTATTGTTCTATGCCTAAAATATGGTTCTTCTGCACCAAATCAGGCATAAGTTTTTCACTAATCTTACGACTTTCAAGCATATAAGACACGCCCGACGGCGTTCTTAAATTATCTTCGAGTACATAAAACTCACCCTGCCCATCACGGATAATATCAATTCCACTAATTTGGCTATAAATCTGACCTTTTAAACGGTGCTCATACATATGCGGTTGATAAGCCTCATGCGTCAACACTTGCAGTTCTGGAATAATTTTCGCTTTGAGAATGTCTAGTTGATGGTAAATATCATGTAAAAATAGATTTAAAGCCCGCACACGTTGTGCAGAGCCAAGGGAAATTTTATTCCATTGTTGTTTAGCGATCACACGTGGAATTAAATCATAAGGAATGGTGCGCTCAAGGCCCTCAGATTCACCATATACAGTAAACGTAATACCTTGATATAAAAAATGCTGTTTGGCAATTTGGTTTAGTTCTTCGAGTTCTTCTACGCTATGCTGTGACAACCAGTGCTCAATACGCGCACAAGCCTCACCAGACATCGCTTGGTCATCTGTCATTTCATTAAAGAAATTCGAGGTCATTTGATGAAACAATCCAACAGACTGGCTCGATAGACGATCATGAGAGTGAATCGGATTTAATATAGGAGAGCTATGCTTATATCCGTCCAACATCGTATTTACATTTGTATCTTTATCTTCTTTAAACATACAAACCTCTCAATTGTTATCGATATGTAACCCATACCAAGCAATATCTATGCCATGGATTTCTAAAGATGCTTTGTTTATTAATCGATAAAAAACACATTGCTTCAATGCTATTTCGCATTAAGTTGTGTCAAAAAATATAACTGAAAAATTTCAAGCAAAGCTTGCTTAAACGAATGAGTTTTCTTATTGTGTTCACATTCAATTAAGTAATTTCGACTCCTATATTTATTAAACTATGTCTATACAAGAAAAAGAAACGTCCAATAGTCTTTATCGCCAATGGCAAATTTTGTCTCGCCTTTCCACTGGAAAATGGATGGGCACTCGAGAGCTGCAAGAGATTTTACAACGTGAAGGCATCGATATTACTTTGCGAACTATTCAACGTGATTTAAACCAAATCTCTCAACGCTTCCCGATTGAAAACAATGGGGCTGTGCCTCAAGGTTGGCGTTGGCGTTCTGATGCTCCGATTCAAAGCTTACCGCACATGACCAGCTCTCAAGCGGTGACGTTTATGATGGTTGAAGAACACCTTAAACACCTCCTTCCTCCAAGTTTAATTGAAGAAATGAATCCATGGTTTGACTTAGCACGTCGTAGCCTCTCTACCCAAAACAATGTGCGTCAATGGATTAACCGCGTACGCATTGTACCTGCCACACAACCGCTGATTCCCCCGATTGTGGAGAAAACAGCACAGCAAGCCATTTATGAAGGACTACTCCAAGACAAACAACTAGAATGCGTTTATCAAGGTTTAAACCAAGCAGCTGAAGCAAAAACCTATACCCTCAACCCTCTAGCATTGGTTCAAAAAGGTGCAATTATTTATCTGATTTGTACCCGTCACGACAAAACTGATATTCAAACCTTTGCACTGCACCGTTTCAAATCAGCGACGGTTTTAAACACTCGTGCCTTGCACCCAGTCAATTTTGATATCGATGAATACATCGAATCGGGTGCATTAGGTTTCCGTGTAGACTTTTCAAAACCTACAGAAACTGTTGCACTTACCCTGACTATGACTGAAATAGATGCACTGTATTTAGAAGAAACCAAACTCAGTACCAATCAGGTTTTAGAACCGCTTGGAAATGGGCAAATCTTGGTTCATGCGACCGTCCCTTTTACCAATCAACTGGTGTGGTGGTTACGTAGTTTTGGGCATAAAATTAGTCACATTGAACCCAAAGAAGTTCGTGATGCAGTTAATCAGACCATCTCCGACTAAAATAAAAAAAGCCCCAAGTATTCGGGGCTTTACAGTCTTTTTGGTATTAGATATTTGAATTGCTTGGGTTTGTCGTTTTCATTGCTCATCGTGGTTTAATGCCTCCCCTAAACCAAGATAAGTGCGTTGTTTTTGGTGATTGATAAAAACTAGCATTCGCATGCAAGCTCTCCACTGTTAAAACGGATCGATTTCATCGTCATGGTGTTGACCTCATGTTAAGAACGTAAAATCAATTTAAAAGACGGCGATACTTTTTTGAAATAACATGATTGGCTATTTTTATCTGTTTTTATCTTAAACAACTCCTTTGCTTTGTTTATCTGCCAAAACAAAAAGCCAGCCTTATGGTGAGCTAGCAACAGGGTTGTGAGACCTCATTAGGTAAAACTAAGTGTAATCTGCTAGTCTAGAGCCTTTGTAAAGCTTGTTCGGTACCATGACCTCGTGCATAGCATCCCGCCAACTGATATAGCGCAATGCTATCCATTTTGGACGCGGCTTCTCGATACCAGTTAAAACTTCCTTCCAGACTTTTTTGTAAAATTCCACCAATCAATAATTACTGCGCTAATTGACACATCGCAGGGGAATAACCTGACTGAGCGGATTGACATAGTAAATCAATATAGAGCTGAAACTCACGCTCTTGGTAGGCTTGATTTGCCAAATAATATTGATAAATACCGCGATATTGCTCGGCTTTACCTCGAATGAGTTGAAGGATTAATGCTCCATGACCTGTTTCATGCTCAGAAAAATACTCAATACGTTCAATCAATCCCAAACTCTTAGACACTTGCTCAATGGGTAGAAACCATCGTGTAATGGTATAGAGTCCCGGAACATCTCCCATTTTTACAATGTCAGAAGATAGCTCAGGATCTTCGGGTGGAACCAAAGCTCTCAGCATCTGCATAGGAGATTCAGCTTGTGGTGGCATTAAATTTACCCCAACCAGTTCTCCATCATTGGTTTTAACAACCTCCCAAACTTTCATAATGGCTTGATCAAATTGATAAAACTCACCACTTTGATTGAGCCAGATAACCACATCACCCGCGCGAATCTCTTCTCCACTTTTATAATGTAATGACATAATCCACCTTATTTTTTATTGTATATTTCCCCTGCACAGATTTCACCCCAAAAAAAACCCGCCTAAGCGGGTTTTTTATTTCAACTTAAAGTCTTAAGCAGATTTTTTCGCTTGTGCATTTTTACGGATCGTAATCATGATCAATTGCACTGCTGCAGGTGTTACCCCCGGAATACGATTTGCTTGAGCTAATGTCTCAGGAAGTACATCTTTCAATTTTAAAGTAATTTCACGAGATAAACCTGAAACCACATCATAATTAAAATCGGCTGGAATTTTGGTTTCTTCCAAACGCTTCATTTGCGCGACGTCTTCATGCTGCCGGTTAATATAACCTGCATATTTCACCGCGATTTCAATTTGATCGCCCACTTGTGCAGAGACTTCAGAACCTGTGAGCTCAGCAATTTGAGCAAATGAAATATTCGGACGTTTTAACAAATCAATCGCAGAACACTCTTTCGATAAATCTGCACCCGTCATCTCAACAAATTTTTTGCCCATTGAATTGTTTGGTGCCGCCCAAAGGTGTTGTAAGCGACCTGTTTCCAGTTCAACCGCTTCCATTTTTTCACAGTAAGCTGCCCAACGCTCATCATCCACCAAGCCCATTTCGCGACCCACTGGCGTTAAACGTTGATCCGCATTGTCTTCACGTAGCATCAAACGATATTCGGCACGTGAAGTAAACATACGGTACGGTTCTTTCGTGCCTAGCGTGATCAAATCATCCACCAATACGCCCATATAGGCTTCATCACGTTTTGGTGTCCATTGCTCTTGATCCCACGCACGACGCGCAGCGTTTAAGCCGGCAAGCAAGCCTTGCGCACCCGCCTCTTCATAACCTGTCGTACCATTGATTTGACCGGCAAAGTACAAGTTATTAATAGCTTTGGTTTCTAAAGTAAACTTCAACGCTTGCGGGTTGAAATAATCGTACTCGATGGCATAGCCCGGACGTAAAATGTGCGCATTTTCCATCCCGCGAATTGAACGAACCAGCTCAAACTGCACATCAAACGGAAGTGAAGTTGAAATACCATTTGGATAAAGCTCATGTGTATCTAGACCTTCAGGCTCTAAGAACACTTGATGTGAGTCTTTATCGGCAAAGCGGTGAATTTTGTCTTCAATGGATGGGCAATAACGTGGGCCCACACCTTCAATAACACCAGTGTACATCGGAGAACGATCTAAACCACCACGGATGATGTCATGGGTTTTTTCATTGGTATGTGTAATATAACAATTCACTTGTTCAGGGTGCATAGACACATCACCCATGAATGACATGGTCGGTGATGGGAAGTCACCCGGCTGTGGAATCATCACAGAAAAATCAACTGAACGCGCATCAATACGTGGTGGCGTACCTGTCTTTAAACGACCCACTGGCAAATTCAATTCACGTAAACGGTGTGCCAGTGAAATTGAAGGTGGATCACCTGCACGGCCGCCGCTTGATTTTTCAAGACCCACGTGGATTACACCACCTAAGAATGTTCCTGCGGTGAGTACAACTGTTTTCGCATCAAAGCGAATACCCGTTTGAGTTACAACACCTTTTACGGTATCACCCTCAACAATCAGGTCGTCTGCGGCTTGTTGGAAAATATCGAGATTTGCTTGGTTTTCTAAAGTGTCACGAATCGCAGCTTTATAGCGAATACGGTCTGCCTGTGCACGAGTTGCACGAACGGCTGCACCTTTACGTGAGTTTAGGATACGGAATTGAATACCCCCTTTATCGGCAGCCAATGCCATTGCACCGCCCAAGGCATCAATTTCACGCACCAAATGCGATTTACCAATACCACCAATTGCTGGATTACAGCTCATCTGCCCTAAAGTCTCAATATTATGAGTTAAGAGTAAAGTCTGTCGCCCCATACGTGCCGCAGCCAATGCTGCTTCTGTACCTGCGTGACCGCCGCCGATAACAATGACATCGTAAACTTTAGGATAATGCATAGTGGTAAAGGAGATTAAAAAATGATAACGAAAGATTATAGCAAATTTTCGATTGTAAGTTGACAGATTCCGTGGAATTTATTGTATATGCAGCGCCATGCTTACTGCACCAGCGCTAGGTTTATGTAATTTTACTTGCAGAGCAGTAGCAAAAACTCAACAAAGGATGCGTTTTGTTACCTGAAAAGCCTTGTATTAATTTGATCATTTTTTATCCTATAATTTGATCATACGACAACCAAAGGTAAGCATTATGAATAAGAAGATCCTTTTTTCATCCATTCTCTGCGGTTTATTTTTTTCGCCTTTTGTATCAGCCAACGACAAAGTTGAAAAGGTCTATGAGAATCAACGTTATCAACAAGTCTGTAAAGGCAAATCACAAGGAACAGCGGTTAGTTTTGCCTATCGAGGCATTATTTGGAATGGTACCTGTGAACCTCAATTTTTCCCAAACTCAAAAAATGCCAATATTCATGGTGATGAAGCTGAGTTAGCCAGCATTTGTCAAGGTGACTCTAATGCGACATCAATCAATATCGAAGGTAAAGAAATTAAAGGCAAATGTGCCCTTGGTTTTGTAGCACCTAAACCAAGAATGTAATCAAAACGGCTTAAAGTTCATGCTGTATTGAGGGTAAAAAATAGTCCATTTTTTACCCTTTTTTCTACCTTGTAAATTATTGAATTCTGTATAAACTCAAAAACACAAAAGATAAAAACGAATAAAAAAAGGTATTCCATGGATTCGGAATTGTTTACAGTTTTTTTGCCTTTGACTTTGGCCTTGATGATGATGGGGCTTGGTTTACACCTACGCCCAGCTGATTTTTATCGCCTCGCACTAAACCCCAAAGTCATTTTCATCGCGTTATTTTCACAGTTAGTTCTACTGGTGGGGATTGCGTTCCTCATTTGCCAGTTTTTAAATTTAGCGCCTAGTTTCGCGATTGGTTTGATGCTCGTTGCAGCCTCACCTGGTGGGCCAACGTCAAACCTATTGACTTATTTATTTAGAGGTGATGTTGCGCTCAACATTACTCTTACAGCCACGAACTCCATCATTTCAACAATCACCCTTCCTTTTATTATTAATTTTTCAATGATGTACTTTCTACAAACATCACAACCTGTTGACATGCCCGCCATGAAAATGATGAAGGTATTTTTCATCACTTTACTTCCTGTCAGTATGGGCATGTTTGTACGTTATTACTTTCCAAAACTTGCCGACAGATTAAACCGCCCAATGCGTATTTTGTCTGCAAGCTGTCTTCTTTTTATCTTTTTTCTTGCACTGTACTTAGAGCGACATAATTTTGTCGAATATGTGTTTGAGATTGGGCCAGCCGTAGCCTTATTCTGCTTCTGTAGTATGTTTATTGGTTTTTTTGTGCCACATCTGGCCAATATTCCAGAAAAACAAGCGTTGACCTGCTCCTTTGAGATCACCATTCACAACACCGCGCTTGCCATTACGGTTGCCCTGTCCGTCTTAGGCAACACCACCATGGCCATTCCTGCCGGTATTTATTCTATTTTCATGTTTGTATTTTCTGCGTTATTGGGCGTATTAATCTCGCGAAGAAATGACAGTTTATTTTTGAAGAAAGATACCGCAACTGAATAATTTCACGGTCATGATTTATATAATTTTAAGGAGAATATGCGCATATGGATTCAGGAATGATAACTATTATGTTACCCCTAGCTCTTGCCATCATCATGATTGGCTTGGGCTTAGAGTTAACCCCGAAGGATTTTGCACGTGTCAGTAAACATCCCAAAGCAGTATTGGTTGCTTTATTTTGTCAGTTGGTACTTCTTGTTGGGATTGCCTTTGTAATTTGCAAAGTGCTCAACTTACCACCACTGCTTGCAGTCGGCTTAATGCTCTTAGCAGCTTCTCCAGGTGGCAGCACTGCAAACTTATTTAGCTATTTGTTTAAAGGTGATATTGCGCTCAATATTACGTTAACCGCAATTAACTCTGTTATTGCAGCGTTTACCTTGCCGCTAATTGTCAACTTTGCCATTCAGTACTTTATGCAGGATGGACAACATGTCAGTATGCAATTTAGTAAAATCTTACAGGTTTTCTCAATTATTCTTATCCCCGTCTGCATTGGTATGTTGATTCGTCACTATGCCCCCTCTTTTACCAAGAATTTGAATAAGCCATTACGTATTTTTTCTGTTGTGTTTTTGGTCTTAATCATTGTTGGAGCAATAGCCAAAGAACGCGCACATATTCTGGAGTATCTGACTCAGGTCGGTTTAGCCACAGTCATTTTCTGTATTTGTAGTTTAATGATTGGTTATTTTGTACCGCGACTACTGGGGATTAACAGTGCTCAAGCACGGGCTTGTGCCTTTGAAATTGGCATTCATAACAGTACTCTTGCCATGACTATTGCACTCACCGTGATGGCCAGTACGACCATTGCCATGCCCGCAGCTGTATATTCTATTTTTATGTATATCTTTGCTGCCATCTTTGGGACATTACTCAACCGTTATGCCCCATCGGTTCAAACCAGTACAGAACAAGCCTAGGACAGATGTAGGTCTAAGGATGCTTCGGCATCCTTTTTTATTTCGAGGAATGCTGTCGATCTGCCCCCTGTTCCGCTACAATATTTATTTATACATAAATATTAGGTTATTCCTGTGAAGTGGCTACAAATTCATATTACGGTTGATCAAGCGCAAGTCGATTTTACTGAAACCCTTTTAGAATCTTTGGGTGCAGTCAGTGTCACATTAGATGATGCAGAAAACCAAGACTTACTTGAACCACTTCCAGGTGAAACGCCACTTTGGAATAAAGTCATTGTGACGGGTATCTATGCGCAAGAAGACGACGAAGAAATTGATGTCAATGCATTAGAAACGTTTATTCGCACTCAAATGCCTGATGCACCGATGCGTAGCGAATTTCTTGAAGACCAAGAATGGGAACGCACATGGATGGATGCCTACGAACCGATTCAAATTGCAGACAAATACTGGATCGTTCCTGAATGGATGGAAGCACCAGAACCAGATGCAGTCAACATTAAACTTGATCCAGGCTTAGCATTTGGTACGGGGAACCATGCATCTACTTTTCTTTGCCTGCAGTGGTTAGGTAAAACTGATGTTAAAGATAAAATCGTGATCGACTATGGTTGCGGTTCAGGTATTTTAGGTGTTGCTGCTCTACTCCTTGGTGCAAAAAAAGTCTATGCCACAGATATTGATCCACAAGCAATTTTAGCTACTGAACAAAATGCGGCACTCAATGGCGTGGCTGAGAACCTTTATGTCGGCTTACCAGACGAGTTCAATTTAGAGCTGGCTGACCAAAAAGCAGATGTCTTTGTTGCAAATATTTTGGCAGGCCCGCTTATGATGTTAGCGCCGGAATTCGCAACTTTGGTTAAATCTGAGGGAGAGTTCGCACTTGCAGGTGTAATTGAAGAGCAAGTTTCTGATGTTTCTAGTGTTTATTCTGAGTTTTTTGATATATTAGAGGTCGAGAAACGTGATGAAAACTGGTGTCGAATCTCGGGTAAACGCCACACCCTTTAAATGAACTCTAAATACACTATGAGCGACAAACAAACCTCTTGCCCTAAATGCCTAACCATCTACAAAGTAAGTGTTGCGCAACTCACTGTTGCGCAAGGTATGGTTTGTTGCCCAAAGTGTTCGATGACCTTTAATGCGCTCTCGCATTTAACCACGGGTAATACTTTTGACACAGGTGAGGAAAGATCGTCGAATCAGAATGACATGAGCATGTCTTCAAATTCAGCATTTTCCTCTCCTCGTGTAGACAGCATTCATTTTGATTTATCGCAATCTGCTGCGCTTTCAATGTCGACATCAAATTTGCTTGATATTTTCAATCTGAAAGTTGAGCACTCCAACATTGACCTCAAAACCTATTTAAACAATTTAAACTATTTTAGTACCGACCCGATTGGTAATTATCCTGCCATGAATTTGGCTGACAACAATCCAGAGAAACCGCAAAAAAGCCCAATGTACTATATGCTTTGGGGTGTGATTAACTTCAGCTTATTGGCTTTATTGTGTTTCCAATACCTATGGTTTAACCCACATATCCTCAATAACAGCCCCGCATTAGGTGCAACCTATAATAAAATTTGTCTTGTACTAAACTGTAGCAGCCTACAAGAACGTTATAGTCTGATCAGCATTAATAAATTAAAAGTAAAACGTGTAGACGCACAGAAAACTCAATTTTCAGGTGAACTGATCAATTATCATGACACCAGTCTTCCGCTACCAGATCTTAAAGTCATTTTAAAAGTGGATGGTGAAGTCGATTCAACTTATCAACTACATGCAAATGAATATTTGATTGATAGTCTGGTTGGAATCAAACGAATTCCTAAAAATAGTCCGTTCAAATTCAAATTTAGCCTGCCAGTTAGCCGTAAAAGCTTCAATCATTACAGTTTAGAAATAGTCCAGCCCTAAAATTTAAAAAAAATGTAAAAAAAGTGAAAAAAAATGCAGTTTTCTTGCTCACTTTTTCTTAGACAATGGTATGATACGCGCCACAAAAGCTTAGTGCTGCAATCTCCTCAGTCTTTTAATACAAATAGAACATCAGCAAAAATGCGCGTTATCAAAATATCGCGTATTGAGCAGATTTTTTTGTTTAAAAAAGGTCGGTAACAAATATTTAACTATTGTTACGCTTATATTTCGACCAACTTAGCGATATTGTGGCATGCTAAATGTACAGTTTTAGAACTAGTCGTTTTAGGATCTAAAACGAAGTTCATTTTAATTTTAGACCACTTTATATATGTCACTTTACCCAAGTGATATTTAGATTTTTCGGATTACTTCGCATGAATAGCAAATCTCCTATTTTTACTGCACAGTCTGATGTCGCTCTTCGTATTCACGTAGATCGCGCAGTTCGCCACTATTTTGCACAACTGCAAGGCGAGCAACCATCTCAGGTCTACGACATGGTGCTGGCAGAAATGGAGAAACCTCTTCTATCTGTAGTTTTAGAATATACCCGCGGTAACCAAACACGTGCTGCGGAGATTCTAGGACTTAACCGTGGAACTTTACGTAAAAAGTTAAAAGCTCACGGTTTAATGAGTGAATAAATGATAAAATGCTTGCGGCTTCCGCGGGCATTTTTTTTTACCTGCTATTTTTGGCTTTTTGTTTTAATTCTTGATAACTGTGACGAAGATCATGACCATTAAACGCGCTTTAATCTCTGTTTCCGATAAAACTGGCATTGTTGAGTTCGCTCACAACCTTGTTGCTCTAGGGGTAGAAATTTTATCTACTGGCGGTACATATAAGTTGTTAAAAGACAACAATATCGCTGTAGTCGAAGTTTCAGAGCATACGGGTTTCCCAGAAATGATGGATGGTCGTGTAAAAACGCTACACCCGAAAATTCATGGTGGTATCTTAGCTCGTCGCGGTCTAGACGAAGGTGTGATGGCTGAACACAATATTGATGCGATCGATCTTGTGGTAGTGAACCTTTATCCATTTGCTGCAACTGTCGCTAAACCGAACTGCTCACTTGCAGATGCGATTGAAAATATCGACATCGGCGGTCCAACTATGGTGCGTGCTGCTGCGAAAAACCATGCTTCTGTCGGTATTGTGGTGAATGCTACAGACTATGACACTGTTGTTGCTGAGCTAAAAGCAAATGGTGCTTTGTCTTACGAAACTCGTTTTGACTTAGCCGTTAAAGCATTTGAACATACAGCACAGTATGATGGCATGATTGCGTCTTACCTAGGCGCTCGCGTAGGCAAGGAAGAAGGTCAAGCTGATAATTTTGCACGTACCATCAATACACAATTAAATAAAGCTCAAGACTTACGTTATGGTGAAAACCCACATCAGTCAGCAGCATTCTATGTAGAAAGCACAGCAACTGAAGCATCTGTTTCAACAGCGAAACAACTTCAAGGTAAAGAACTTTCTTATAACAACATTGCAGATACAGATGCCGCACTTGAATGTGTCAAATCATTTGCAAAACCGGCTTGTGTCATCGTTAAACACGCAAACCCATGTGGCGTTGCGGTATCTTTAGATGGTATTCATGCGGCATATGACTTGGCTTATGCAACAGATCCTGAATCAGCTTTCGGCGGCATCATTGCATTCAACCGTGAATTAGATGTTGCAACTGCACAAGCAATTGTTGACCGTCAGTTTGTTGAAGTGATTATTGCGCCAAGCATTGCTGAAGGCGTACTTGAAGTCACTGGTGCGAAGAAAAATGTTCGTGTTCTCGTTTGTGGTGAATTACCAGCACTTGATGAGCGTGCGCCACAATTGGACTATAAACGCGTAAATGGCGGTTTATTGGTTCAAGACCAAGACTTAGGCATGATCACTAAAGATGACTTAAAAGTTGTGACGAAACGCGCGCCAACGGATGCTGAAATTGATGACCTAATTTTTGCATGGAAAGTTGCAAAATACGTAAAATCAAATGCCATTGTTTATGCTAAAGGTCGTCAAACCATTGGTGTAGGCGCAGGTCAAATGAGCCGTGTTAACTCAGCGCGTATTGCTGCGATTAAAGCGGAGCACGCAGGCTTAGTGGTTGAAGGTGCTGTCATGGCATCTGATGCATTCTTCCCATTCCGCGATGGTATTGATAATGCAGCGAAAGCAGGCATTAAATGTATTATCCAACCGGGTGGTTCAATGCGTGATGAAGAAACCATTGCTGCTGCAGATGAAGCAGGTATTGCAATGGTGTTCACTGGCATGCGCCACTTCCGTCACTAAGTGATAGATGCAGACCGTAATGACAAAGTCATACATGTGGTTTAAAACAGATTTCTAAATCTTACATAGAGTCCTCTCCTTCTTAGGCTGAGGACTTTATGTCATTTCGATTCATGGAGTATGAACCGATGAACATTTTAGTTTTGGGTAATGGCGGTCGTGAACATGCATTGGCATGGAAAATCGCGCAAGATGAAAAAGTTGCAAAAGTTTTTGTTGCACCAGGTAATGCAGGAACTGCAACAGAAAACAAATGTGAAAATGTTGCACTCAATATTTTAGACAATGCTGCAATTATCGACTTTGCAAAAAACAATGCAGTAGATTTGATTATTGTGGGTCCAGAAGCACCGCTTGTAAATGGTGTAGTGGATGCTTGCCGCGCGGCAGAGCTTCAAATTTGGGGCCCAACTCAATTTGCTGCCCAGCTAGAAGGGTCAAAAGCCTTTGCTAAGCACTTCTTAAAACGCCACAACATTCCTACCGCGTTCTACGATGTATTTACTGAAGTCGATGCAGCGAAAGCATTTGTTGAAAAAAATGGCGCGCCAATCGTGATCAAGGCAGATGGTCTTGCTGCGGGTAAAGGCGTTATCGTTGCAATGACTAACGATGAAGCTTTTGATGCGATTGATGACATGCTTGCAGGCAACAAATTTGGTGACGCAGGTTCACGAGTTGTTATTGAAGAATTTCTTGCGGGTGAAGAAGCTTCTTTCATTTGTATGATCGATGGAAATAACATCCTGCCAATGGCAACTTCACAAGATCATAAGCGTATTTTTGAAGGTGACCAAGGTCCAAATACTGGTGGTATGGGTGCTTACTCTCCTGCTCCTGTGGTGACTGCAGACGTATTTGAAAAAACCATGAATGAAGTGATGCGTCCTACAGTTGAAGGTATGAAAAAAGACGGTCACGTTTATACAGGTTTCTTATATGCAGGTTTGATGATTGATGACAAAGGTCAACCCAAAGTGATCGAGTTCAACTGTCGTTTTGGTGACCCTGAAACTCAGCCGATTATGATGCGTTTAAAATCTTCTTTGGTAGATCTGGTTGAAGCTGGTATTGCAGGTAATCTTCCAGCAGAAGCTGAATGGGATGAACGCAAATCAATTGGTATTGTCCTAGCAGCAGAAGGTTACCCAGAAACCGTTCGTCAAGGTGACGTCATCTCTGGTCTTGGTCAATCTCCTGAAAACACAAAAATCTTCCATGCGGGCACTACAATGAGTGCCGACGGTCGCATCTTGACTGCAGGTGGTCGTGTTTTATGTGTGACAGCTCTTGGTGATACCGTACTTGAAGCGCAAGTCAATGCTTTAGAGGTTTGTGGTCAAGTCACATTTACGGGTATGCAATACCGTACAGATATTGGTTATCGTGCGATTGCGCGTGAAAATGCTTAAAAACATTCATACCGTAAAAACCCGCTAAATGCGGGTTTTTTTATTGCAAACCGCTGCGAATTTTTTTAAATATATCCGTATGAATATAAATCAAGTTCTAAATATGTAGCTATATTCATCCTGTATTATGAGACATACTTTTTGCACTTTATACTCGTTATATCTATTTTTTGTATTTAGTTTAGATAAAATCTTATAAAGAACAAAATTTATGCAAATTATTATTTTTAAATAGATTAATTAAAAATAATATATTGTTTTCATTATAAAATTATAAACAAAATTCAAATTACTAATCTTTAAATAAGATAAGTATTGAACTTTTATGCTCTATATCGAATATTACTTTGTTGATATGATGTGCAAAATTTAACGATTGAGCAAAGATGTTTCTAGTGAGTTGAAAAAGTTAATCTTTTCCAAAGCGAAAGTACATATTCGACTGATATCGAATTGCACACTTGCAAAACTCACATTACAGTCATATGCATCAAATCAGGAATACCTGATTTAAAATCAATCGATCTCTCTATTGTTCAGCTAAGTTAAGCCTCGTTTGGGTGCTTACTCGGGAAGAAAAAATGAAAAAAATTCTAGGAATTGCGCTGGGTTTATCTGTTGTTTTAACGGGTTGTAGCAAACCTGAAGCACCTGCAGCAGATGCGGCTAAAACGGATACTGCAGCAGCTGAGCAAACAGTAACCATCGCATCGACTGGGTCTGATGCAGACATTTGGCGCTATATTGCAACTTTGCCAGAAACTAAAGCAGCTGGCTTAAAGCTAGACATTAAAAACTTCACTGACTATGTTGCAATGAACACTGCTGTTGCAAACAATGAAGTCGATGTCAATGCATTCCAATCTTATGCTTACCTTGTAGCATATAACGAAGCGAACACAGCGAAGATTGCTCCACTTTCAACGACCTACCTAGAGCCAATGGGCATCTATTCAAGCAAAGTAAAAACTCTGGCTGAATTTAAAAATGGTGCTACGATTGCAATTCCAAATGATGGTGCGAACGAATCACGTGCATTGTTATTATTACAATCTGCGGGTCTAGTGAAGTTAAAAAATGACTTTGACTTCGTGAAAGGCACTTCGAAAGACATTGTTGAAAACAACAAAGCTCTCGTCATCAAGCCAATTCAAATGGCAACAGCTGTACGTGTGAAAGACGAAGTTGATGCAATTGTTTTGGGTAATACCCTTGCAATGGAAGGTGGTCTAAACGTATTGAAAGATGCGATTTACTATGAGCCAATCGACCAAACCACGAAAATGAACGTCAACGTTCTTGCTGTGGCTGAAGCGCGTCAAAACGACCCTGTACTGAAAAAAGTTGGTGAGCTTTACCATGTCGCTGCAGTAGGCAAATATGTTCAAGAGCATTTTGGTGGCACAAAAATTGATGTGAACAAACCAGTAAGCTACCTTACTCAAGCTAAATAGTAATATAATCAAATCAACGAAACAGGCAAAGTCTCTTTGCCTGTTTTTTCATTTTTGTGTAGTTTTTGACGATATGATTCAATTTAAAAACATTTCAAAGCACTATCAGCTGAAAGGCCAAATCATTCCTGCACTGGACCAAATCAATTTGGACATTCCAGAAGGCAGTATTTTTGGCATTATTGGCTATAGTGGTGCAGGTAAAAGTACCCTCATTCGTTTGATCAATTTACTTGAACGTCCAACCGAAGGCCAAGTAATTATCAATCAGAAAGACTTTACTGCATTAGAAGCAAAAGCATTACGTCAAGAACGTGCAAATATTGGCATGATTTTCCAGCATTTTAATTTACTGCAAACCAAAACCGTTGCAGCCAATATTGAAATGCCCATGAAACTTTTAGGTTATAGCAAAGCTGAACGTGAAAAGCGTTTGAATGAGTTACTTGAGTTTATTGACCTCAAACATAAAAAAGAAGCTTATCCTGATGAGCTCTCGGGTGGTCAAAAACAACGTGTCGGTATTGCACGTGCGCTTGCCAACCATCCTAAAATATTACTTTGTGACGAAGCGACTTCTGCACTAGACCCACAAACCACCAAGTCAGTTTTAGACTTGCTCAAAAAAATCAATCAAGAGCAAGGCATTACCATCGTCATGGTGACACATGAAATGGATGTGATTCAAAGCATCTGCTCACATGTGGCCGTGATGGAACTCGGTAAAGTGGTTGAAACTGGGAAAACGGTGGACTTATTTAGTCGCCCACAACATGCAACAACACAGAATTTTATTCAAACGATTTTGCATCAACAGTTACCTATTAAGCTTCTGAACAAACTCGAACATAAGCATCATCATAGTATTTACCGCTTACAATTTCTGGGTAACTCTGCACACGAAACCGTAATTCAAAACTTAATTAAACAGTTTGATATTAGTCTCAATATCCTGTTTGCAAACATGATTGAAATTGATGGCAATGTGATTGGACAAATGTTTGTTCAGCTCTTGGGCGATGAAAGCCTGATTGCTGAAGCGGTTGAGTTTTTAAAACAACATGGTGTGGCTGTTGAACAATCAGGAGAGCTGCCATGAGAGATTTAATTGTCCAGTGGTTAACTCAAATCACAGCACCTTTTTGGAAAAGCTCTTTATCGATTGATCAGTTTATTACTGCTTTGCAAGAAACATTTCATATGGTGTTTTTTGCAATGCTGTTCGGCTGTATTTGGGGCTTTATTCAGGCCATCATTTTATTGGTCACACGTCCTGATGGTATTTTGCCGAACAAAGCGATTTATCACAGCCTGAACCCTATTGTGAATGCTCTACGCTCTCTGCCCTTTATTATTTTGCTGATTGCGGTTTTACCTTTGACCAAACTCATCGTCGGCACATCGATTGGCACGTGGGCTGCAATTGTTCCGCTCACCATTTATGTTGGACCATACATTGGTCGTTTGGTGGAAACTTCATTACTAGAAGTGAATGAAGGCATTATCGAATCTGCACAAGCAATGGGTGCAACTCCGCTACAAATCATCTTTAAGTTTATTTTACCTGAAGCACGTAGTTCACTGATTTTGAACTTAACCACAGCCACCATAAGCTTAATTGGTGCAACCGCGATGGCGGGTGCAGTGGGTGCAGGCGGTATTGGCGACCTTGCTATTTCTTATGGTTATCAACGTTTTGATACTAGTGTCGTAATACTCACAGTGATTGTGCTGTTGATCATGGTACAAATTGTACAATCCGTTGGGGATTGGCTGTCTAAACTGCGTTAACAAAATTAAGCTCTCAATATTGGGAGCTTTTTTTCAGGTCTAAGTTTTATATAATCTGGCAAACTAAATTTTTAAAAGCCGCAGATTCAAATCCCTATAATTACGTCACCAGTGTGAAAGTGAATCAGGTTGAACTCAATGCATCTGTGACACCAAATCAAGTTAATCAATTACTCGCTCCTCCGAATGGAAAAACCAGCAAACAATATGCAAAATTTACAGGCAACTATGAATACAGTATTACAACTGCCCAACCAAAAACCCTAAAATTTGAGATTTTTAGCGAAGATAATCCCAAGATTCAAGCTGAAGAATTCTATAAAGACAAAACGAGTTTCAAACAACTCAGTCAAACTAAAGCCCGTGTTTGGCTTGACTGGAAAGCACTCAAGGCATGAGCGAAAACATACGCGTGCAAAATATTCATGTCACACAAAATTATACTTTACAGCAGTTTAAACAAGACTTTAAATACAGTGCACAAGGCATGGCAGCATCAGGTGAAGCCCAAGTTTTGCTCTTGCAGCTCAATGAAATCAAAGCATTTTTGAAAAAACCCCAAGACTTTGCCCCACCCTACACGGCTTATCTCAACTTTGGTTTTAAAAATGGACGGTTAAGTAACTTTGCCCTTCAGCAAGCAGTGGCCTGATAAAGGCTTTTATGCCAAGAAACAATGCGACTAACATTGACTTTTCTAAGTCGTTTAGAACTTACTGACAATAAAATAAACAGTCCAAACACTGCGGCCTATTAAATTTTGCCAATTCATTTGAATCGCACTCAGAATGAAGGCAGAGCATGTTAAACTATTCAGCGGTTTTTGCAGGGACTCACTTATGCACTTTGTACATCTTGGTATTCATACAGAATTTTCAATCACAGAATCAATTGTACGTATACCTGATTTAGTCAAAGCTGCTAAGGCAGAAGGTATGCCAGCCCTTGCCATTACTGACTTATCTAACTTACACGCTGCTGTAAAATTTTATGGTAAATGCTTAGATAATGGTATCAAACCGATTATGGGTTCAGAAGTTCGCTTGAACGATGCTGAACATCGCGTGACATTATTGGCGATGAGCAATGTTGGCTGGCGTAATCTAACCGAACTAGTTTCAGAAGGTTTTATCCGTGGTCAACAGCTTGATATTCCTTGCGTTGCAAAAGACTGGATTTTAGAACAAAACCATGACCTGATTGCGCTACTTGGCATGCGATCTGATGTCGGCAAAATGCTCTGTACATCGAATCCGCAAAAAGCCGAACCTTTACTCGAAGAATGGATTGCAAAATTTGGCAATCGTGTTTATTTGGCTTTATGTCGAACAGAGCGTTCAGGTGAAGATGACTTCAACTATGAAGCCCTAAAACTGGCTAAAAAATACAATATTGGTGTAGTTGCGTATAACGATGTGCATTTCATGAAAGAAATGGACTTTGAAGCACACGAAGCACGGGTCTGTATTGCCGATGGTTATGTATTAGGGGATAACCGCCGACCAAAAAATTACTCTCCAGAGCAATATTTTAAATCTGGCCAAAAAATGGCGGAATTATTTGCAGACATTCCCTCTGCAATTGAAAATACTTATCAAATTGCCAAACGTTGTAACGTCACTCTGCAATTAGGTAAATACTTCCTGCCAGACTACCCTATTCCTGAAGGCCATACCATCGACACCTACTTTGCACATTTATCCAAAGTAGGTTTAGAAGAGCGTTTAGACTTTTTATATCCACCTGAAACGCGTGATGAATACTGGCCTGAAAAACGTAAAGAATATGATGATCGTTTAGAGTATGAAATCGGGACCATTCTTAAAATGGGTTTCCCGGGCTACTTCTTGATTGTCATGGACTTTATCCAATGGTCCAAAGGTAATGGCGTGCCCGTTGGTCCAGGCCGTGGTTCAGGTGCAGGTTCGTTGGTTGCCTACAGCTTAAAAATTACAGATCTCGACCCTCTCCCATACGGGCTACTTTTTGAACGCTTCTTAAACCCAGAACGTGTTTCAATGCCCGACTTCGATGTCGATTTCTGTATTGCTGGTCGTGACCGTGTCATTGACTATGTGGCGCGTACCTATGGACGCGATGCAGTATCACAAATTGCCACTTTCGGTACCATGGCAGCCAAAGGTGCCATTCGTGACGTGGCACGTGTCTTGGGTAAATCCTATGGTTTGGCAGACCGAATCTCAAAAATGATTCCGACCAAACCTTTAGGTTTAAGCCTCGAAGAGTCGATTGAAGCAGAGCCACAGCTTAAAGACATTGTCACTAACCCATCCAACCCAGACAATGACGATGCGGCTGAAATTTGGGAAATGGCATTAAAGCTCGAAGGCATTACCCGTAACACAGGTAAACACGCAGGTGGCGTGGTCATTTCCCCGACTAAAATTACCGACTTTTCTGCCGTGATGTGTGATGCAGATGGTACAGGCCGTGTTGCGCAGTACGATAAAGACGATGTTGAATCTGCAGGTCTAGTAAAGTTCGACTTCTTGGGTCTGCGCAACTTAACGGTCATTGAAGATGCCGTGAAGAATATCAATAAGCGCATTCAGCTAGATGTGCCTTTAGACATTGCGTTCATTCCGCTTGATGACAAAGATGCATACCTGATCTTTGCTAATGCCAACACCACAGCGGTCTTCCAGTTTGAATCCGTGGGCATGAAAAAAATGCTCAAGGAAGCACGTCCAAGCAAATTTGAAGAAATTATCGCCTTCGTATCCCTTTACCGTCCTGGTCCGATGGATCTGATTCCTGACTTTATCCACCGTATGCATGGTGGAGAGTTTGAATATCTCCACCCCCTACTTGAAGGTGTACTTGAGCCGACTTACGGCATTATGGTTTACCAAGAACAGGTGATGCAGGCAGCGCAGTATTGTGCGGGCTATAGCTTGGGTGGTGCGGATCTACTGCGTCGTGCAATGGGTAAGAAAAAGCCCGAAGAAATGGTCAAACAGCGCCAAATTTTCACGGAAGGGGCAGCGAAAAAAGATATTGATGAAGCCACTGCCAACCATATCTTTGACTATATGGAAAAGTTTGCAGGTTATGGCTTTAACAAATCACATGCCGCAGCATACGCCTTAGTGGCCTATCAAACGGCATGGCTCAAAGCGCATTATCCAGCTGAATTCTTAGCAGCGGTGATGTCATCGGAAATGCAAAACACCGATAACGTGGTGTTCTTGATTGATGACTGTCGACACAACGATATAGAGGTATTGCCGCCTTCGGTCAATATGTCTATCTATCAATTCCATGCTTCGGACGACAAAACGATCGTCTATGGGCTCGGTGCAATTAAAGGCGTGGGTGAAGCAGCGATGCAGTCAGTCATTGACTCACGTATTCAAGATGGGCCGTATCGTGACTTATTTGATTTCTGCCATCGTATTGATCTGAAAAAAATTAATAAGCGGACTTTAGAAGCGTTGATTCGATCAGGTGCTTTAGACTGTCTCGGCATTGAACGCTCAAGTCTAATGGCGCAATTACCTGAAGCGGTACAAGCGGCTGAACAAGCTCGCTCAAATCGTGAAACAGGCATCATGGACTTGTTTGGTGAAGTTGAAGAAGTACAACGTAAACCCGCTAAACCCGTTAAACCTTGGTCAGATGAAGTCCGTCTCAAAGGTGAGAAAGACACCCTAGGTTTGTATTTAACCGGCCACCCAATTGATGTCTATCGCACTGAGTTGAAAGCGTTTATTCCGAATAAAATTAATGAACTTACCCCAACCCGCCGTGGTGTCACTACGGTTTTTGCAGGTCTCGTGGTTGATGTAGCTAACTTCCCAAACCGAATGATGGTGACGTTGGATGATGGTACCTCACGAATTGAAGTCTCTGCGAATCATGAACGCTTTATGCGTTTTAAAGACATCATTCAAAATGAAAAAGTCGTGGTAATTGAAGGCGAAATTTACGAGCGTGAAGGTTTTGACCGTCCAATGGGACGCTTAACCAAAGCATTTACACTAAATGAAATTCGCCAAAAACGTGCCAACTGTATTCAAATTCGTCTCGACCCAACACATAGCACAAAAACACTGAACCAAGATTTGAAAAATATTCTTGCCCCCTTCTGTAATGTCGATATGTGTAATCACATTCCGCTGCAATTGCTGTTGGACTACCCGTATGCCACGGCTGAATTGCACTTAGGGATCAATTGGAAAGTGGCACCGCTGGATGAACTACTTTCTAAACTGCGTGACTATTTTGGTAAAGAAAATCTTCATGTGGAATATCAAGTCAAATCCAAAGCAGCCAAAGCGGTGAGCTATGAAGAAGCCAAACCTGTAGATGTACCACCGCCCCCTGCGGATATGAGCATGGATGATGCCATGGACTTATATCAAGCTGAAGTCGGTCAGTTCTCTTAATTATTTAAATTTTAAAATTTATTGGAAAAATCATGAGCCAATTTGACAATGCCGCTGTTTCAGCGCATCTCTCCCATGTGCGTATTGTCATGGTCAATACCACACTCCCTGCGAACATTGGTAGCGCACTGCGCGCCATGAAAACAATGGGACTCTCAAAACTGTTTTTGGTTGCGCCAAAAACCTATCCACATCCTGATATCGATGCTTTGGCTGCGGGTGCAACTGATTTAATCGAGCAGATTGAAATCGTTGAAACCCTTGCCGAGGCCATCAAAGACTGCCATTTAGTGTTTGGCACCAGTGCGCGTAGTCGTACCATTCCTTGGCCTTTGCTAGACGCACGTCCTGCGGCAGAAAAATCAATTTCAGCAGTGGTGAATGATCAGCAAGAGGTTGCTGTTGTATTTGGTCGTGAAGACCGCGGACTAACCAACGAAGAACTGGCCATGGCTAACTATCATGTCACCATTCCTGTCAATACAGACTATGGCGTGCTAAATGTGGCTCAAGCGATTCAAGTGATTTGTTATGAAATGCGTATGGCAACTCTTGCTGCTGTAGAAAGTGCTGAAGATGAAGCTGCAACCATGCCTGTCACAGATACTGAGTCTATGCAATGGGATGAGCCTTTAGTCACCCATGAGCAAATGGAACAGTTCTACCCGCACATTGAAAAAATGTTGGCCGAGATTGAATTTTTAGACCCCAAAAATCCTCGATTACTGCCTTTACGCTTGCGTCGTCTTTTTGGACGTATACAATTAGATCGTATGGAATATCATTTACTTCGTGGTATTTTTAGTCGAGTACAAGCTTTAAATAATGGCACATGGAAAAAGTCAAATACGGATCAAACAGAGGATCAATCTAATGCTTAAACAGCTCAAAGAAGATATACAAGCTGTATTCGCGCGCGATCCTGCCGCACGAAACACTTTAGAAGTTCTAGCCACATATCCAGGCATTCATGCCTTGATCATGCACCGTATGGCGCATGAGTTATGGAAAAAAGAATGTAAAGGCTCAGCACGTTTATTGTCTTCTTTTAGCCGTTTTGCAACAGGGATTGAAATTCACCCGGGTGCTAAAATTGGCCGTCGTTTTTTTATTGACCATGGCATGGGCGTCGTGATTGGTGAAACCGCTGAAATTGGTGACGATGTGACCCTATATCACGGTGTCACTTTAGGTGGAACCACATGGAATAAAGGCAAACGTCACCCGACCTTAGAAGACGGCGTGGTAGTTGGTGCTGGTGCTAAAATTTTAGGCCCTTTTACTGTCGCTAAAAATGCTAAAGTCGGCTCAAATGCAGTCGTCACCAAAGCTGTACCAGCCGACACCACCGCAGTTGGCAACCCTGCACGCTTTATTTCTAAAGATAAACCGAAAGATGAAGCAGAAACACGTCGTCGCGATTATGCAGAAAGTATTGGTTTCCAACCTTATGCTGCAACGCAAGACCAGTCTGATCCAATTCTTGAAGGTATGCGTGTTCTACTTGACCGCATTCAATTGAATGAAAAACGGATGAATACCCTTTGCCAACGTTTGTCTTTACTTGATCCAACTTTTAAAAAGCAACAACAAAATGAACAACCCTTTAGTGCTGAAGAATTGAAAATTTTGGAAGATGTACGCCGCGAATGTGAAGCTCAAAGCCTGCCATCTAACGACTAAACATGAAAAGTGTTAGTTTTTGAAAACCTGCCTATAGCAAACCTTGCATGTTCATCAGAGTTTTTTTAGACTGACGAACATGCTTTTTATACCACTTCTTAAAATAATGAATGGAAGAACCTTATGATGCTTAAACCCTTAGCGGTTGCTGTTCTTGCTGTCTCGTTTTTAACAGCGTGTAGCTCAAACCCAACGAAGAATAACAACGATACCATCGTTTTTACAGAGCCTGAATTAACTGCACCATTTTATGCACTCAATCCATTTAATTATGATGCGCCACCTCCATTTGAAATTAACTTAAAAAAAGCAGCGGCTCAGCCTGTAACAAAAATGGAAGTGACTCGCTCTGACGATCCATCTAAAAAAATGGTTTTAGACACCAATAAACTGATTATTCCAACCATAAACAGCAAAGACCGTCAATTAAAGTTTGCCGTACTGGCAGGCGACAATGAAGTCGACATTACTGAAATTGATGACTTCTTACAGTTGGTTGAAGGCAAAGCCCGTCACTACCCACCACGTTTTACAGAACGCCAAGAACGTAAAGGTTTTGAGTTAAAACTAAAAGAAGTCACACAACAGCTTGATACGTTAGCATCGAAAGACAATGCTTCATTTGATGTACTGATCCGTGCGTTCAAAGCTAGCGTTATGGCACGTAATTTAGACCTTGGTTCAGTCTATACCACCAAGTCTTTGGCTTATGCACAGCGTATTTTAAAAATTAACCAAGAAGACCCTGAAGCAAACTTCTGGTTCGGTTTTGCTTTGTCTGAAGGTGGTGGTCAACGCGAAGCAATGCCATACCTCGATAAAGCAATGAAATCTGGTGTTCAAGAAGCCTATTTATCGACCGCAAATAACTACATCGCGATGGAACAAAAGAAAAATGCGGTGCAAACCTTGAAAAACTACAAGCTGAAATATCCACAAGAAGCCGAAATTGCGGATCGCTTGATTAATGAAATTGAAAAACAAGGTCGTTGGAATGTTTGGCAAGTTCTAAATACTGCAAAATAATTCCATTATTTATGATGTACCTAAAAAATAGACCAAATTTTCGGTCTATTTTTATTTTAGGCGAATTGATAAATCAGAAAATTATCGTATGATTTAAAAAATTCAAAAGAATAAACGGTAGTCGATGCTTTATATGCCTAAATACATCCGTAGCACCTTGATAGTAACCGCTCTATTTTCGCTCTTGAGTGGTTGCCAAGTGGTCAGTGTGAAAAATCAATCACTGAACGTCACGATTACCAATGAGCGTGAGAGTATTTTAACGCGAGATAAGCTCAGTGAAGCGAGTCTAAACGTGTTGTCCATGACAGGTCGAGAAGCCAAAATCTGTTCAGAGCAACCTGAAGAATGTGTCAGCGAACTCAGACAAATTCCACAAATTCAGGATGAACAGCTCCTCTCTACTGCCAGCGAACTGTATCTCGCTAAAGCAATTTCCTTAGAAAAATCATCTACCTGTAAAGTGAGTATTTTAACCAAGACTCAGTCCGAAGAAAAAAAAGCGCTACAAAAACAAAACTACCAAAGCTGCCTAGATCAGCAACTCGGCATGTTGGATAAAAGTATTCGCTATAGTTATGCCTACATGTTTAACACCAAACGTGGTCCCCAAGATCGTATTTTTGATAACCGACAAGTCCAACTGCGTGACTTTTATAACCAAGCTATCGCTAAACTTGTACATAGTTATGGACTACGCCATGAACCATCTGAAGTCGGTAATCAAATCAAAGTGGGACAAAGTATTTACCGCATTAATTACGATAACTACCCACTTTTAAAAAACCGTCAAGTTGAACAACTAATGTCAACTTACAATATGAACTTTTCAGGCCTCCGCTCTATCACGCGTCGCGATGGTTTTGGTTCAGAGTTTCTGATTGTTCTCCCACCTGAGCATAACGATACCTCACCTGAAAAAGCCAAATATATTGTCGATCCACTGCATTATCAGTACACCAATGGTCGTAATCCTAACATTCACAATGCCCGTTATTTAGCAGCGACTATTACCGCACAGCCACGCTCTGCATCTAGTATCGATGAAATCTTAAACACCCCTGAGTTTGAAATCTCAGCTTATGATCCCTACAAGTTTGAATCTGCGAAAATTGCAGGCAAAAGTTACCCTCTTGCTGCAAACTTTTCTGCACCTTATGGCTTATGGTTGGCACAAAACAATTTAGGTAAAGCCGCGTATTTATCACTGATTGATCGTGATGCACGCCTCACCATGCCGCACCTATACATGCTTGAGCCGTACAACCCAAATAAAAAAGTAGTGGTGCTCGTTCACGGACTAGCCAGTAGTCCAGAGGCATGGATTCGTTTGACGAATGATGTCATGGGCGACCCCGTGCTACGTGAGCACTATCAAGTCTGGCAAGTGTTCTACTCGACCAATATGCCAATTTTAGAAAGTCGTTTCCAAATCTATGCAATCATTCAACAAAGTTTTAATTTGGTCGACAGCAAAGCACCTGCCAAAAAGGATGCCGTACTAGTGGGTCATAGTATGGGCGGCATTATTGCGCGGCTTTTAGTGAGCGATGCTGACTTAACCCCTGCGGCAATGAAACTGCTACCCAATCGACGTGTGCAACAATTTAAAAATGATCCTCTGTTTAAATCGCGCCTCGACATTCAACCGATTCCAAATTTCAGTCGGGCCATTTTCTTAGCAGCGCCACATCGTGGGACAGAGTTTGCTGACCGCTGGTTTACCCTCGCGGCGCGTAAAGTCATTCGTCTACCAGGTGCATTTTTGGGGGCACTGACCGATGTTATACAAAGTAGTGACCCTGACCTACAAGAATTTATTAAAGATTTAGATAATGGGCTTATTCAAAATGGGCCAAGTGATCTCAGCAAGAATTCTAACTTTACTCGGTTAACTAAAAATGTCGTTCCATACAAAGGCATGAAATTCCACAGCATCATGGGTAATGCGACCAAAAGTGATGACCTCAATATCATTACAGACGATGTTGTGCCTTATACGAGTGCCCATCTAGATGGTGCATTGTCGGAGAAAATTATTAAAGGTGGGCACTCTATTCAAGAAACCCCTGAAGCCGTTCTTGAGTTACGTCGTATCCTGCGGTTACACCTGACTGAACTCGGTCTGTATAAGCCTTAAACTTAAAAAGCCTAAACAGATGTTTAGGCTTTTTTATTTTTGCTTTACACCTAACGCCTACAGCAATAATCACTTGGCTGTTTAACAACTGTTCGCTTTATAGATGATTTATTGTTTAGTCGTTTTCAATTTTGCTAAGATATTGCCATTCATACATAGCTGTTCATAGCGCATAAATACACACGGTAAGCGGTGTCGCTCGGTCTATTTTTACATTGTGCATTTTAAAAGATTTAAGGATTTCACCTACATGAGCAATTCGGGAATCATAACTGATTTGTCCACCCTCACTCCCATGATGCAACAGTACATGGGCGTCAAAATGCAACATCCGCACTCTTTGATGTTCTATCGTATGGGTGACTTCTACGAGCTATTTTTTGAAGATGCACATAAAGCCGCTAAACTTCTCGGAATTACCCTGACCCATCGTGGCAAAGCCAATGGTCAACCCATCCCTATGGCAGGTGTTCCTTACCATGCAGCTGAAGGCTACCTTGCTCGCTTGGTGAAAAAAGGCGAAACCGTCGTTATTTGCGAGCAAATTGGTGAAGTTACAGGTAAGGCCCCTGTTGAACGTGGCGTTGTCCGGATTATTACACCGGGTACGCTGACAGATGATGCCTTACTGACTGCACATCAAAGTTCAAACCTTGTGGCGCTTTGCGTACAACAAAACGAAATTGGTATTGCATTGTTAGATTTAAGTGCAGGTTTATTCAAAGTTCAACAACAAGAGTTTCAGCTTGAGCAACTCGGTATTGAACTGTCTCGCCTCATGCCAAGTGAAATTTTGGTCGATGAAAATATTGTCGACCCCAACATCATTGAACACATTAAAAAACTGCTCGACTGCCCTGTGACACGCCGTCCAAATGTCGACTTTAATTTAAACAATGCACAAAAAACCTTATGTGATCAGTTTGCAGTATCGACTTTAGCTGGTTTCGGTATTGACCATTTACCACTTGCCAAAGCAGCAGCAGCATCCCTGATTCATTATGCCAAAGAAACGCAAAAGACTGCCTTGCCGCATATTCGTTCGATTCAACTAGAACAAAGCAGTGATTTCATTGCGCTTGATCCTGTGACACGTAGAAACTTAGAGTTGGTTGAGCCTCTGTTTGAACACGGTACGTCATTATTCCAACTCATCAATGACTGTCAAACTGCAATGGGTGGACGTTTACTTAGTCGTACACTGATGCAACCGTTACGAGACACCAAGCTCTTAGACGCACGTTTAGATGCCACCAAAAGTCTTGTGGATGGCTACCATGAATCGCCAATCCGTTTAGTATTAAAAGAGATTGGAGACATTGAACGTGTCCTCAGTCGGGTGGCTTTAGGTAGTGCCCGTCCGCGTGACTTAGTGCAACTGCGCCAAGCTTGTGCACAAATCCCTTATTTACGTCATGCCATTCAACCCGTGATCCAAAGCAAACAGTCTGCACTCATTAGCCAATTGAATGAGGAATTGGGTGATTTCCATGGCTTACATCAACGTCTAATGTCTGCCATCGTTGAACATCCACCCGTGCTTTTACGGGATGGAAATGTGATAGCGGAAGGTTTCGATCAGGAACTCGATGAACTCCGTAAAATCCGCGATCATGCAGGACAGTACTTGATCGATCTTGAAATTCAAGAACGTCAAAATACTGGAATTTCGACCTTAAAAATTGGTTATAACCGTGTCAGTGGGTATTATATTGAACTGACCCGTGCACAAGCCGAGCAAGCACCTGATCACTACATTCGTCGTCAAACCTTGAAAAATGCTGAGCGTTATATCACGCCTGAGCTGAAAACCTTTGAAGACAAAGTGCTTTCAAGTGAGTCCCGTGCATTAGCCCGCGAAAAAATGCTGTTCGAAATGCTCTTAGATGAACTCCGCGCCGACATTGGTCATTTACAAATGATGAGTAGCGCTATTGCGCAGATCGACCTATTAACGAACTTTGCACATCAGGCTCGTTTACGCAATTGGTCACGTCCTGAGTATAGCCCAGAAATTGGAGTTAAAATTATTGCGGGACGTCATCCAGTAGTTGAAGCTTTGAACAAAGCCTCATTTACACCGAATGACACGACACTTGATTTTAACCACCGCATGGCCATTATTACGGGTCCTAACATGGGCGGTAAATCAACCTTTATGCGCCAAACGGCTTTAATTAGCCTATTAGCCTATTGTGGCTCATATGTACCTGCCCAATCAGCAGTCTTAGGCCCTATTGATCGAATATTTACCCGCATTGGTTCTGCGGACGACCTATCTACAGGCAAATCGACCTTTATGGTGGAAATGACTGAGACCTCGCAAATCCTGCATCATGCAACCAATCAATCACTGGTTTTGATGGATGAAGTTGGTCGTGGCACCAGTACCTATGATGGTTTATCTTTGGCATGGGCTTGCGTACTTGACTTAACTAAACGCATTAAATGTTTATGTTTATTTGCCACACATTACTTTGAACTGACCGAGCTGGCGAAAGAAACTGCTATTGATAACTACCATGTCACAGCAAAAGAAATCAATGGCAACCTCATTTTGTTACATAAAGTCCAACATGGGCCTGCGAGCCAAAGTCACGGCTTACAAGTAGCAAAATTGGCGGGTATTCCTGCCAGTGTGATCAAAGAAGCACAAAATCGTCTGAAAATTTTAGAGAAGCAACAACTGCAAAAACCTAAAGTCGTTCAAAATGATTTGTTTGCTGCAATAGAAACACCTGAACTTGAAATCATTGAACGTGTGGTTGAAATCGAGAAGCCTTCTGCCGCACTTGAACTACTCAAGAGCATTGATGTCGATAACTTAAGTCCACGTGAAGCGTTACAGCAGCTTTATGCATTGAAAGATCAGTTACATTCATAGTGGTTCTCTATTTTTGTAACCCATCTAGACCGTCAAAATGACGGTCTTTTTATTGTCAAAAGCAGTTTTCAGCAGAATGTTCAGTTTTTATCAAATTTAACAGCCGTGCATATAACAAATATCAATAAAAGCAATTGTTAGTTGGTGCTGTTTTTGCCTAAAATACACATTAGTTATTAGAACCATATTTTTAGGTAGCCTTCGCCATGACCTTTGTTGTCACTGAAAATTGTATTAAATGTAAATATCAAGACTGCGTAGAAGTTTGTCCAGTAGACTGTTTCTATGAAGGTCCAAACTTTCTAGTGATCAATCCGGATGAATGTATCGATTGCGCACTGTGTGAACCTGAATGTCCAGCAAATGCAATTTTCTCAGAAGATGAACTACCAGAAGGTCAAGAAGTCTTTATTGAACTGAATGCTGAGTTATCACAAACTTGGCCGAACATTACCCAGATTGGTGACCAACCTGCTGACCGTGAAGAATGGAACGGTAAAGCAGATAAGTTACAATACTTAGAAAAGTAACTCTAAAAAGATCAGCATAAGCTGATCTTTTTTTATACCTAAAACACACATTTGATTGCAATATTTCCAATTTTTCCTCACAAATTTGGATTAAAATAATAAGCATATTTTTTAAATATTTGATTTCTATAATGAAGAAATTTTTAAAGGGATTATTTGCGGTTAGCATAATCCCCTTGGTGATGATTGGCTGTACGACTTCATCTCACAAAGGCAAGACCATCACAACACCTGATGGAAAACGTATTTTTATCCCACAAGAGAAAATTAGTTTTGACCGCCCTGCTCCACCTAAAATTATTCCTTATACCTACAATGCTTGGATGTCTGTCGGTGACACACTAGCAAGCGTACGTGAGTATGAAGTTTTCCTTGAACGTAATGGAGTTGGGAATATCATTCCAAGCTTTGAACTGCTCAGAACAGCACGTGATTGGCAAAAATGTGGTCGCTCACAATATATGATTCCAAATCGTGAACTTTGGAAAAACCAAATTGCGACCTTAAAAGTATTTAAATATTTAGTTGCAGCTAAAGTACTGACCGATTTTGAAGTCACTTCAGTTTATCGTGATCTTCCTTTAAACCAATGTGCAGGTGGTGCCAACTCATCCCGCCACTTATTCAATTCTGCCATCGATTTTCGAATCGGACCTGAAAACCCGCAGCCACAAGATTATGCATATATTGAAAATACTAAATTCCGTCTATGCCAATTTTGGACTCAACACGGACAAAGCTTGAACATGGGCTTAGGCTTATATGCATCTGGTCAGATTCACATTGATACCCAAGGATATCGCACATGGGGCCCAGATCTCAGTCGCAATTCTTCGATGTGTAGTTACTAGTTTTTAAAAATTAAAAGAGGTCAATATGACCTCTTTTTTTTGAGCATTGATTTCAACAAATATGGTCGAAAAAATTGCACTCTGAGAATAAAAGTTTAAAATGCTCCTCATCGCAACCGAGGTGAACATGCTATGCAACAAATGTGGACAGAGATTGATAACTATATCTATGCACATTTAATTCCTGAAGACCCTATTCTACTGCAAACTTTAGAAAATACAGAGAAGCATGGTTTTCCAGATCACTTAGCTGTTGCACCCAACCAAGGTATGCTTTTACAAATGCTGATTCAAATGAATCAATGTAAGCGGGTATTGGAGCTCGGCACTTTTGCCGCCTATAGCACCATGTGGTTAGCGCGTGCTTTACCTGAAGACGGCTATATTTTAACGATTGAAGGGCGTGATACGCATGCCGCGATGGGTCAAGAAAATATCGACAAAGCTCAGCTTAAACAAAACGTTGAACTCAAATGTGGGCGTGCAGCAGATATCCTTAAATCACTGCCTGCAGATATTGAACCTTTCGACTTTATTTTCATTGATGCCGATAAACAAAGCTACCCAGAGTATTTGGAATTAAGCCTGAACCTATCTCATTCAGGTACTTTGATTTTCCTCGATAACGTAATTCGTGCAGGCGATATTATCAATGCTGAAAATCATAAACCAAGTATTGAAGGGATTAGAGATATGTTCAAAGCGATGCAAAACCATCCGAAAATTTTGTCGTGCACAGCACTTCAAACTGTTGGTAGCAAAGGACATGATGGATTTGCCTTAGCCATTGTAAAATAAGCTAAAACTTAGATTAAAAAACAATCGATTAATTTAAGCTTATATAAATCATAAACTTGCATTTACTGTCCATATAGTTATCCACAATTAATGCGGATAACTATGGATAAAACAGTTGCAATTTAGAGAAATCACTCTAAATTAACGGGCAACCAGTAAGGGAACTTTGGCATTCCTAAAAATGGTCGTTGCAATGCTGCCCAGAAAGAACTGATGAATTTTACTGTGGCTAAATGCACCGAGCACAATCAGTTGTATACCATGCTCATTTTGGTATTCCAGAATATTCTCAGCCACGTCGCCATAACGATATTCTGTAATCACATCCAAATTCGCATCTTTCAAATACTGTTCAGGCTCTCTTAAAATTTCAGGATGGTCACCGACATAGACCAAATGGCATTGTAAGAGGCGCAGTAGATCACTTTGCGCAATCCGCTTCATCATCTTCACACACGTCGGTGAATACTCATAAGCAAAAATGAAACGCGTAGGCGGTTTAAAGCTATCACCTACCGTCATGACGGTACAGTTTGCACCACGGATAAAGTTCTCAACATTACTGCCCAATGGTTTATTGCGTTCAGCCGATTTCTCACCCACACGCCCAATCACCACAATGTCATCTTCATGCAATAAGTTAAAACTTTGCTCTAGAAAGTCACCCTTTTCTTGAATATTCGTTGTATGTAGGCCATGCTTTTCGAGAATGAGTTTAGAAATATGATCAAGTAAATTATTGCTATAACTGAGCGCAAGTTCACTTTGTTTTTGCTCTAATTCAGCCAGTTCTTTGAGCAACATTGCATTACTTTCAAATCCAATTACCCCACTAATTTCACCTAAGTGATAACTTGCGGGATAATAATCCAAAACTTGTAAAAGAACTAATTCCCGCCCCGTCTGCTTTGCAATCCACGCCGCAGCCTCTGCTAGAGCATTGATACAAGGTGAAGAATCAATACATGCAATGACTCGTTTCATTATCGCCTCTCATTACACCGCACTTGGTATAAGGTCTCATTGTTGTTCTAAACTTAGCATATCTTTTTTTTTGATGGCAGGTTTTTATGTAATTAAGTATTGATAAATGTTCAATATTCTTTGATATCTTAATCACGTAAACGAATAAACTGTGCAGGATTGCCAGCAACAATCGATTGCTCGGCGATATCTTTAGTCACCATGCTATTCATCCCCACCACAGCATGTGCACCTATTTTCACCCCATCTTTCACGCCCACATGTGCCCCCAACCAAACATCCCGACCAATTTCTATCCCTTGTGAACGCACAGGCTGTTGATAAATCGGATCACTGAGTGCCATACCATGATCAAAGGCATATAAGTGACAATAAGCCGCAATACGCACTTGATCATGTAACTTAATCCCCACACGACCACCATCTAAAATACAATGGTGGTTGATCGCGACTTCGCTGCCAATCTCTAAAGGCCCATGCAAAGTACAATCGGCAGCAATAAAAGTGTTGTCCCCAATGACAATTTTGCGGCCAGGCTCTGCAAATATGTGTGCCAATGGAGAAATAAAACAGTTTTGACCAATTTCAACGGTTTCCATTTCCATTAGATAAGCTTGGTATTCTTGCTGCCATACTTCAGCCCACTCACGGTTTTTAGGCTTGAGCGACCAATACAACCAGGGCATATAATTTAAGCGATGCTTATGCTGCTCACGATATTTTAATAAGGGATCAGTCATGATGGTCATCCACAATTTTTAACGCTTCACGCCCACGCGTTATGTCTTGTATTTTAAGTCTGAGCGCTTTAATCTGATGCATTTGTAAGAATGCTTCTACAATTACGCCATTAGCAGTATATTGCTCATTAAATTCAATCTGCTGGCTATTCAGCTCATACTGGAAAATCGCCCATTCATTAAATTGGCAGGCAAAATGCACTTTTTTCTTCTCAATGAGCTCTATTTTTTCAGCCAACAGTAAACACTGTCCTGCAGTTCCACCATAAGCACGTACCAGCCCGCCTGTGCCTAACTTGACGCCACCATACCAACGATTGACTAAAACCAAAACATTGGTTAGTTCATTGCCTTCAATGGTTGCTAAAATAGGACGACCTGCAGTACCAGAAGGTTCACCGTCATCATTGAAACGAACATTGTGGCCAATTTTCCATGCCCAGCACTGATGCGTGGTGCTGATATCTTTATATTGCTCTAGAAAATCTTTAACGGCTTGTTCATTTTCTACAGGCACAGCAAGAGCTTGAAAACGACTTTTCTTAATGTCTTCTTCATAGCTCACTAAACTAGAGATGGTAAATGGCATAGCGTAATTTTTAAAAATTTCACAAAAAATTATAACGTATTTTCAATCAGCTAGCGTATGAAAAAGGCTTTTCGCTTTAAGTCCACACAAAATAAAGAGATATGCATATTGTGTAGCATGCTGAAAAAGCGATTTCAAAAGGATGGCAGAGCGCGCAGTTTGAATATAAGGGAATGCCCTATTATTAATTCAATACAAAGCGATGGATTAAAAATATAAGAGGGAAATCTGCGCCGATTATTTTCATTGACGCAGAAAAAGCTTATACAGTGAAGTCATCACCAAGGTAAACTTGACGCACGGTTTCATTGGTTAAGATTTCATCTGGAGAGCCTTCAGCAATCACCGCACCCTCACTCACGATATAAGCACGCTCACAAATCGCCAAAGTCTCACGAACGTTATGATCCGTAATAAGAACGCCAATACCACGGTCTTTTAAGGTGCGAATAATATCTTTAATGTCACCCACTGAAATTGGGTCAACCCCAGCAAAAGGTTCATCGAGTAACATAAATTTTGGATCGGCTGCCAGCGCACGCGCAATTTCAGCACGGCGACGTTCACCACCAGACACACTCATACCCAATGAATCTTTAATATGGCTAATTTTAAAATCGGCCAGCAATTCATGCAAACGCTGTTTACGTTGTTCTTTGTTCAGGTCTTTACGCGTTTCCAAAATCGACATAATATTTTCAGAAATGGTCAGTTTTCTAAAAATTGAGGCTTCTTGAGGTAAGTAACCAATGCCTTTACGCGCACGTTCATGCATGGCCAAATCAGACATGTCTAGGTCATCAAGATGAATTTCACCTTTGTCCATACGCACCAGTCCAACCACCATATAGAAGCTGGTGGTTTTCCCTGCACCATTGGGGCCAAGTAAACCTACGATTTGTCCGCTTTGCATGCTAAAAGATACATCTTTCACTACCCAACGCTTACTGTAGTTTTTCGCAAGATGCTTAATACATAGGGTTTGTGGCTGATTGAGAGTTTGCTCCATTAGTCACGCGCTCCTGGGAAGGATTGAGAACTTGAAGGTGGAATCACAATTTGAACACGACCACTCGACGAACCACTGTTATTTGGTGTACCAATCGCTTCGATATCACCTTTGTTCATACTATAACGTAATGTATTACCGCGAATACTAGCACCATCTTGTTCTAGAAGTGCGCTGCCGGATAAGGTAATAATGCCTGTTTCTGCATTATAAATAATTTTTTGCGCCTGACCTTTGGCAATACCTTTATTGGTACTGACTTGCTGCTGGAAACGTGCAGGCTTACCATTGGCCGTAATGGTGCTAATTTGACGGGTTTGATTTAAATTGGCAACAATCGAATCCGCTTGTAGTTTCATCGTACCCTGTTCAATGATGACATTGCCTGTGTACGTCGTAACACCCGTTTTTTCATTAAACGTTGCTCGATCTGCCACCAACGAAATCGCTTTACTACGGTCACTTGGCAATGCCAAAGCAAAAGTTGAAACAGCCACGCCTAAACTCAGTGCAAGTGTTTGCTTGAGGAAAGTTTTCGAAATAGAAAATTTTGGATTATGGTTCATACTTCCCTCGAATATGGAAAAAGTCATATTGACCCGTATTTAAATTCGCTTTTAAGCCCTGACTGACAAATTCAGCTTGTGGCGTCGTAACAACCACTTGATGCTGAGATTCAAGTTCACGCGTCTGTGGAAACGCAGTCAGTTCTGCGGTGTCAAACTGCATCTGACCTTGATCCAACATTTTCTTTGCAACCACTTGGTTTGTCAGAACGACTTTTTCGTTGTCGTTGATACCATTGGCTTGCTTGGCATAGAAAGTCGCATCCACTTTTCCATCTTTATACATCTCAGCATTTAAGTTCTCTAACTTAGAGGTCTTCTTTTGCATGTCCTGCTCAAGACGATCTACTTTTGCGCGGACGTATAAATTACCCTGCTCATCTGTTTGAGTCAGTTGGATCTGCTCAGCAGAATAGGTCATGCTTTGCGCACCATCGACCTCGAGCTTTTGCCCTTTTCCGCTGTAATAGTAATAACCACTACTGATAGCCGCAATGGCTACAGCAGTGATATATAAAACTTTAGTATCCATAAATGTTAACTAAACTCTCATGCATGCATACAGATTAATGCGGGACTGCGGTGTACTTTTCAAGTAAAGTTTCGTATACACCTTTGGCTTGTAAAATCATATCGCAGATTTCGCGTACCGCGCCACGTCCACCCATCGCTTGAGTTACCAAATCGGCACGGCGACGTACTTCTAAATGACCATTTGGCACGGTCACTTTCATGCCTGCAATGGCAAATGCAGATAGATCAGGCCAATCATCACCCATGTATAAACAATCTTCGGGTGAAATACTAAATTTTGCACAAGCCTCACGCAGTGCAACACCTTTGTCTTCACGGCCTTGATAGACAAGGTCCACGCCCAAATCAGACATCCGTTTTTCTACGATCTGACTTTTACGTCCTGTGATAATAATCACTTTCACACCAGCTTGCTGAACCAGTTTCATACCTAAGCCATCACGGATATCGAAAGATTTAATTTCGTCCCCCGAGTTGGTCAAAGTCACAAAACCATCACTTAAAATACCATCAACATCCAAAACTAGAGCTTCTACATAACGCGCTTGTTCTAACAAAATATAAGAAGCCATTTTTTAATTTACCCCAGCTTGAATCAGGTCATGCATACTCAAAACACCAATGACTTTATTGCTCTCATCAACAACGACAAATTGGTTAATTTTCTTTTCATTCATTCGCTCTAATGCTTCAACAGCACGTGCTTCCGGTGAAATCGTCAGCGGGCTCTTAATCATCACATCAGACACCGCCAAGTTCACATCAAAACCTTGCTGTTTATCAATCAAACGGCGTAAATCACCATCAGTAAAAATCCCCAATAGATGATCATTGTCATCCACAATTGTGGTTAAACCTAGGCGTTTGTTAGAGATTTCGTACAGAACTTTGTTCATTGCTGTATCTGGAGACACTTTTGGTAGCTCATCCCCAGTGTGCATTAAATGTTTCACATGCAATAACAAGCGTTTACCCAAAGCACCTGCAGGATGCGAGCGTGCAAAGTCATCTGAAGTGAACCCGCGTGCATCTAACAGTGCAACAGCCAATGCATCACCCAAAGCTAAAGTCGCCGTTGTACTCGATGTTGGTGCTAGACCTAATGGACACGCTTCTTGAATATTGCCCAATGTCAGCGCCACATCAGCATTCTGTGGCATCGGCCCACGCTCATCCCCACTGATGGTAATTAAAGGCACACCCAAATATTTGATCAAAGGCATCAGCATCATGATTTCATCACTCTTACCTGAGTTTGAAATCGCAATCAGCACATCACCTGCAACCAACATCCCTAAATCACCATGCCCCGCTTCACCTGGATGCATAAAGAATGATGGTGTACCTGTAGAGGCAAAGGTGGCTGCCATTTTTCGGCCAATATGCCCTGATTTCCCCATGCCAGTAATGACTAAGCGACCTTTACACTTTAGGATAATTTCACAAGCACGGCTAAAACGATCATCGATTTGCTGAGCAAGTACCGAGAGTGCCTGACGCTCTATCTCTAGTGTTTCTAAAGCAACTTTTTGGAAATCAATGGGATTTGACATATTTTCAGAATTCAACTTTGTTTTACCTGAACCGTGTGACGAAATGAAACGTCAGCACATAAAAAATAATTTTCGCAATTTTATCATATCTCTGTAGACAACTAGCGCGGAAATCTTTGGATTTTCACAACATATCTACAAATGTGTTTTGCCTATGCTGGAAGACCTTTGTTTCAAATGTATATAGCTCATTTCCTTTTTATTCTTTTTTCTTTCGGCAACGCATGACTGCACAGTTTTCACACTGAGAGACTCTTATATATCCCCTAACTTAAGTGAAATAAAAAGTAGCCACCACAAAACTAAAGAGTGTCGCTAATTCAATCATTTCAATACTGGCACCAATGGTATCTCCCGTCACACCGCCAATACGCTGTATAAATTTACACCGCAAATACCACAGTACCAGATAAAAAGTGGCAATCACCACAGTACCAACCCATGCCCAATACAAAGCCACCAAAGGCATCAGCAGTAAAAGTGCCATTGCAATTGGTCGTGCTAAATGTTGGCTCAACTGACTGCCGAGTCCTTTATCGCGCACATAGTCTGTACTTAAAAAGAAGAATAGCGGTACGAGACGTCCTAAGACAGGAAATAAAATGAGTGCGCTATAACACTGCTGCTGCAATAACACATACAGTGCAGACCACTTTAATATGCATACCATAATAAGACTGAGTACACCTATAGGCCCACAACTCGGATCTTTCATGATCTCAAGTGTGCGTGCTTTATCGCCAAAACCACCAACCCAAGCATCTGCGGTATCGGCCAAACCATCCAGATGCAAACCACCCGTCAACCAAATCCATAACACCAGAATCACACTGCTTAACAGCACAAGTGGCAAAGCATGCAATAACAGGGCGATCCCATATAGAATTCCTCCCATAAGCAAACCCACTACAGGATAAAACAACAATGCCTGCGCATTTTGCTGAGGCGTTGGCATTACGCTTAGGCGAACTGGAAAGGTCGTTAAAAACTGTAATGCAATCCAAAACGGTGTCATTACACGTCCTCACTTTGAATAAACTGAAACTGCCCTTGATCGAATACAAAGCAGTTCAACTGCCCTAACTCTGCTGACATTTTTAAAAGATCATTATCATGCTGTTTCAGCGCTTGGCATTTTAAGAGTTTAATCACTCCACCATGGGAAATAATCAATGCGCGTGTCCAGCCCTGCGCATACATTTGCTGGGTCAAGGTCTCTATAAACTCTAGAACGCGGCTTTTAAATGCCATTAAACTTTCCGCCTGAGGCGGGGTAAAGCTTAACGGCGTTTGCCAAAATTGAGCCAATTCATCTGGGTAGAGTTGATAGAGTCGCTCAGTCGACTGAGCCTCCCATTCCCCAAAATCCATTTCTTGCAAATTCGGTTCTATAAACAAAGGAAGCTGTTTTTGCTCCGCCCACTGCTCTGCAAATAGACGGCAGCGCTGTAATGGTGAGCTATAAATAACATCCCACGCCTGCCCAGTCTGCTCAGACTGGGTGATGGTAGATCGCATTTGCGCCCAACCCTTCGCAGTCAAAGCATCATCCGTTCTACCCCGTAGAGTATGGCTTAAGCTAGTTTCGCCGTGGCGTAGGAAATCTAAATACAACATCCTTAAACTTTCTCACCAATCACGGCTGCTTCAGCAAATGTTGCCATCTCATTGTGTAAGCGACAGGCTAACTTGATCAGACCCAGTGCAGCCCCTGCGCCACTCCCCTCACCCAAACGTAGGTTCAGCTTCAATAAAGGCATCGCTTTAAGTTCTTCTAACAAACGGACATGACCATATTCAGCCGACTGATGCCCAAAAAGCATCCAAGCGCGAACATCTGGATTTAAACGTACTGCGAGCAAAGCCGAAACAGTACTGATAAACCCATCCACCACCATCGGCAGACCCAATTGCGCACAGCGAATATACGCGCCTGTCATGGCTGCGATTTCAAGTCCACCCACGGCACATAAGGCTTTAAATGGATCGTTCCCGACATATTGGGCATGAAGTGCAAGTGCTTGATCAATCACCTGTTTTTTATGTATCAATTGTTCAGTACGGATACCCGTTCCAACACCCGTGAGCTTTTCAGCGGGTTCAGCCAATAAAAAACAAGCCACGGCTGAGGCTGAACAGGTATTTCCAATGCCCATCTCACCCGCGACATAGATATCTGCCCCATAAGCGATAGCATCTTCTACACTTTTTTGCCCCAAAGCAAAAGCTGCTTCACATTCAGCTTCAGTCATGGCTTGGGTTTGAGCAAAGTTAGCCGTCCCCGCGCGGATGCAGTGGCGTTCAACCCCGACATATTCATACGCTTCACCGACTGAACCACAGTCGATGACTTGTAATTTGGCTTGATACTCTTTGGCAATCACACTAATACACGCCCCGCCAGTTGCGAAGTTCTGCAACATTTGACGCGTCACCGCTTGTGGATAGGCAGAAATATTTTCTTCCATCACCCCATGATCACTTGCAAAAATCGTAATCCATGGACGGTCAATCTTGGGTTTTACAGTGTTTTGCAAACTGGCTAATGTCACTGCAACCGATTCAAGCTCCGACAACGAGCCTGTCGGTTTGGTCAACTGTGACTGGCGTGCTAGGGCTTGAGCCAATACAGCCTCACTCGGACTTTGACATGCTTCTAACCACCAACTCACACTTGTTCTCCTTTTAAAATCATTGGAAATCCTGCTAGGCAGAACACCACTTTATGAGCGATTTGACCTAACTGCTGATGCAACCGCCCTGTTTCATCAACAAAACGTCGGCTGATTTGTCCCATTGGAACTACACCTAAGCCTGTTTCATTGCTCACTAAAATTAGCTCGGACTGTAAACATCCTACAACCTCTAACAACTTCTGGCATTCTTGAACTTGCAAATCGGGGTCAGTATGCATCAGTAAATTACTCATCCATAAGGTCAGGCAATCGACCAAAATGGTTTGGTTTGGACGGTCTAATTTGACCAACTGCGCTGCAAGATAAATGGGTTCTTCACATAGTCCCCAATCTTCGGGTCGTTGTTGCTGATGGTGTTGAATACGCGCTTGCATCTCCCCATCCAATGCTTGTGCAGTTGCCACATAAACCACAGGCTGCGCCAACTGTTGTGCAATCTGCTCCGCCAAGCGGCTTTTCCCCGAACGTGCACCACCTAAAATCAGTTGCATTACGCATTCCCCAACTCAAACTGTGTATGTGAAAACAATGACCCTTGTAGTACATGGGACTGATAAAAACCAAACGTGAGCTTTGAGACATTTAAGCTATAGCTAATATCTTCAATTTCAGCCATCCGTGCCAATACATGATCACTACACACTGCTTCACGGTATAGACCTAATGTAATATGTGGACAATAACTCAATGCTGCGACTTCCTGCGAGGTTTGCAGCAATGTCTTTCTAATTTTATCCAACACGCCTGCGGTATCATCCACTTTTAAAAATAAGGCACTTTCAAAACTATTTAATCCACCTATCTGTAACTGAAAAGATTCTAGCTTTAATTTTTTAAGGCGTTCAAGCTGCTGATTCAGTTGCACTCGACTAAAGTCATCCGACTGTGTTGCCTGTTCTACCCAAAAACCTGCAACAAATAAAGTGATATGAAACTGCCGTTGATTTGGTTGATAAAGTAAATCTGAGAACTGCTCACGAAGCTTTGTTAAATAGCTGATCAAAACGGGATCATCCACTTCAATATACCAAAGTGCATAGCGTTCTCGCCCCAAATGCCATTCAGGATAGTCTCGAGCTTCGGTCGGTACGACAGTGCTATGGGGTTGAAGAAACACAATTTTATTCACAAATGAAGATGAATGATTTAAGCATATTTTTGTCAAAATTATGGTTTGACATACCAAGATAATTTCACATTTAAATGAATTATTTTCAATACACTCAAATTACAGGCATAAAAAAACCCCAAGTTGAACTTGAGGTTTTTTTAAATTTTGGAGCGGGAAACGAGACTCGAACTCGCGACCCCAACCTTGGCAAGGTTGTGCTCTACCAACTGAGCTATTCCCGCAATATGGATGTGCATTATAGAGAGTTTCATCAAACTGTCAACACTCTATAATGTAATTGCTGAATTAATCAGCACGGCGCCAAATTGTCCCTTGGCGAGTGTCTTCCAAAACCACACCTTGATCCAATAAGGACTGACGAATTTCATCCGCTTTGGCAAATTCTTTGGCTTTTTTCGCATCTTGACGTTGTTGAATCAAATCTTCAATTTGCTCTTCAGACAAAGCCAAAGCCTCTTGCCCAATATCAGACTTCAGGAACTCTTCAACATTGTGCTGAACCAAACCTAGAATATTGGTTAAATGACGTAAAGTTGCATAGTAAATCGCCGCTTGTTCCGCTTGTTGCTCTTTCACGGCACGGTTCAATTCTTTGTTCACTTCAAACAATACCGCAATGGCCTCAGCGGTATTGAAGTCATCACGCATGGCACTGTTGAAACGCTCAAGCAATGTTTCATCTAAGGTATCGACTTGGGTATCGCCATAGACTTGTTGATAAGCTTTGAATGAATGATAGAAACGTGACAGCGCTGTTTTTGCTTCTTTTAAAGCAACATCAGAGAAGTTCACAGGGCTACGATAGTGTGATGACACAATGAAGTAGCGAATCACTTCAGGGTGGAACTTATCCATCACATCACGAATGGTAAAGAAATTGCCCAATGACTTCGACATTTTCTCGCCATCAACGTTGATGAAACCAACATGCATCCAATAGTTGACATACTGCTCGCCAGTTGAAGCCTCAGACTGTGCAATTTCATTTTCATGGTGCGGGAACATGAGGTCTGAACCACCGCCATGAATGTCAAAATGATTCCCTAGGCAGCAAGTCGACATCGCAGAACATTCAATATGCCAGCCCGGACGACCTTTGCCCCATGGCGAAGCCCATGCAGGTTCATTTTCTTTGGCATGTTTCCAAAGTACAAAGTCAAAGGGATGTTTTTTCTCAACTTCAACATCGATGCGTTCAGATGCACCCGCTTGCATATCTTCCAGTTTACGTCCTGAAAGACGACCATATTTAGCGAATTTTTCCACTTGGAAATACACATCACCATTGGCAGATGGATAAGCTGTGCCCTTTTCAACCAAATTACCAATCATGCTTTGCATTTGATCAATATAATCCGTCGCACGCGGTGCTTCGTCTGGATGTAAGCAGCCTAAATTTTCAGCATCTTCATTCATCGCTTGAATAAAGCGATCTGTCAGCTGCGTAATCGACTCGCCATTTTCATTGGCACGTTTAATGATTTTGTCGTCAATGTCGGTAATGTTACGTACATATTTCACGCTCCAACCTTGGCTACGCAGGAAGCGAATAATATAGTCAAATGCAACCATCACGCGCGCATGCCCAATATGACAGTAGTCATACACCGTCATACCGCAGACATACATATCAATATGCCCCTCAACACGAGGTACGAATTCTACTTTTTTGCGTTGCTCTGAGTTATATAGAACAAATGGTTGCATAGCGATTCAAAAGACTTCAAATATAAGAATGGATTATTTTAACCTAAGCATTATTTTTCATAAAGTTTTCAGAAGATTTTTCTTTCAATTATCTCGCCACTTTCATTCATACTCAACTGTTACTAAATTTCCTTTATTCAAATCTTAAAGAGATTTATTAGCACTACATGACACACTTTGCTAGGGATGAACATGTGCATGCTCGCAATGCTCATGGCTATGAGGTTTTGGCGCTTCATGATCTGTTCGAATACAACAGCCATCGACATACTGACTGGTGCCACCCACATAAAACTCCTCTTTCCACACAGGAACTTCATGTTTCACCCGTTCCACCGCTTCCTCACATACTTACAAGACACCAAAAATAAACTCGCCGATCGTAAAGATGTAGAGCGTGCGAAAGTCTTACTGATGCAATTACATGGACTATCTGAAGATGATGCCTTTCAATTGCTGCGTAAAAATGCCATGAGCCACCGTATGACGATCGGTGAAATGGCAAGACGTCTGTTGGATGTTCAACAGCTTTTACAATCTCAACTCAAGGACTAAGTCATGGCTCAACTCGAAAAGTCATAACTTCATCTGGGCTATATCCCACTTTTAGACTGTGTCTCTTGACTATGGGCTAAAGAACGTGGTTTTTTTGAGGAAGTAGGCTTAGACGTAAGCTTAGTCAAAGAAGCGTCTTGGGCAAGCTTAAGAGATCGTTTGGCTTTTGGTTTCCTAGACGCAGTACATTGCTTATCTGCCATGTTGCATGCTGCTACACTCGCTCAGGATCAACTCGGTATTCCGCTACAACCCCTCTTGTCTTAAGTTATAGCTAAATTCTAAAAACCCTAGCACATGGAAACATCTGTAAAACCTCATTTCCTATGGTTTTAGGTGTGATAATAAATTAAGTATTCAGCTATATATAACAGTGCTTTTATTAGCTTAAGCCAAAAACTATGCTATGCATTCGATATCAAAAAAACTGACGATGCAGCCACCACTGCACAGAAATTTTTAGCGCCATGCAGCATGAACAGTATGTATCTTCCGATTGCCCATGTGTTTAAGCAGGCTATTCATCATTATTGTTTACGTGAGTCGTTGGCATTGGCCAATCCTGAGTTTGCCAAACGCGTACATCTCCGCACTTTACCACCGCCCTATATGGTGGAAGCCATTTCAAATCAATTGATCGATGGTTTTTGTGTTGGGAAGCCTTGGAACACACAAGCGGAAATTCAAGGCTATAGACAAATCATTGCGACTGGCTCTGACATTATTCCTCACGTCGCAGACAAAGTACTGGCTGTGACTCAAGAATGGGCTATTTCCAATCCTAATGCACTTGCAGCCCTCGTCCAAGGCATCCAAAAAGCACAAGTTGAACTTAAACAAATGCAATATCTTGAGCTTGTTTAGCAAGTCTTGGTCGATTCGATTACAACATCATTCGCTTTGCGTGTCCAGCAAGTGTTCACGTCGGAAAATATCACCTGATTCAGAACATCATTCGTGGTTTTATTACCGAACAAGCCCAGCCTCAAGTTTCACATTTTGTTTGGCTCATACAGCAAATGCAAAAATGGGATGATGTAAATTTAGATGGTGATGAACTTCGCAGTATTAGTGAAAATTGCGTCATTCAAACAAAGATTTGATTGTTAAATTATTACTATATGTTACTTAATCCGTAATTACTCACTATTTTGAAACATTTATTCTAAATAATATTTTTAAGTAAATCAGTGCTCTAACTTTACTGCCACTTTACTAGATATTTTTCTTTAGCTTCCATTTATCTGAGCGTGCTATTTACTCATGCGAAAAGCACGCTAAGATCTTTTAAAACATGAAAACAATAGATAAATGATCTTCATCACCACTTCTTTTTTAAACGTCAAACTAACTTAGGGACAGCGGGGTGTATTATGTTTACCGAGGAAAATCGACATGTTTCTTTATTACATGCGATTAACAAAATACTGCTTAAAGACTGGGATCCACTGCGAATCTATCGCAATCCTGCACTACAAGATGATTATGAGGAATACTTACCCAGTTTATTCCGGTTCATTTGTGAACAAGCCAGTGAAACTGAAATTTTTGAATATTTATGGTGGGTGGAAAATAAGGTTATGGAAGTCAAAGGGAATAAGACCCATACTTTAAAAATTGCACATTTGTTGAAAGATTTACAGGAAGACTAAGCCGAGTTTACGCCTGTAAATACTCAATCAAATCGGTCACCATGTTGCTGTTGACGCAATACTCTTAAGTCTGCAAGCCCAGTATAAATTTCTGCTGCAATCAAGTCGCGGAACTGCTGTAACTGTTCTAGGTTTTCAATATGCATCAAACTTTGTCTAGGCATAAACTTAAAATAAAAAGGCACGCGTTTCGGAATCAAATGTTTCGGTAAAGATGGAATCACCTCCCCTTTACGCAATAAGCGATTTAACTGCGGCACTTGTAGCAACTTTTGAAAATATTGGTGCTGAACCACTTTATTAGCATCAAAGCCAATATCAAAGACTTCATCTCCCCCCAAAGCAGCAAATGGTACAATGTCATAGCCAAATTCTTGAGCGAGCTTTAAAAAGCCGTAGCGCTGTTTCCAAATCAGTTGGTACTGTTCGCCCTCACGTTTTAGAACTTCGCGTCCGCCACCAGGAAAAACCAAAATGGAATAGCCTTGTTGCATGGCTTCACGCACATAGGCTGGGACACCATCGACTGCACCAAATTTTTTCACCACACTGCGCCACAGTGGCAAATAAAAATGACTATGATCAGCAATACTGACCACAGCCACTTGATGCTCATTGTAGAAATAATCAATCAACATAGGTGAATCAAGCACACCATACATAGAATGATTTCCTACATACATTGCAGGTTGTGATGCATCTAACTGTTCAGCACCGATAAATGTCGGTGTGAAATAGAGTTTGGATAAAGCACTCAGACGTTTAATCCATTTTGCATCATGCTCAACCTGCAACATACGGGCTTATGCGACGTGTTTTTTCACAAGCACAGCTCCAACAGAGTAACCTGCGCCAAATGAACACAAGACACCGTATTCACCGTCATTGACTTGGTCTGCTGTGCGATGCAACGCAATAATGACGCCTGCTGAAGAGGTATTTGCAAATTCATCTAAAATGATCGGTACTAAATCAGGCTGAGCATTTTCTTTGCCTACAACCAATTTCAGAATCAGCTCATTCATGCTGGCATTGGCTTGGTGTAACCAAAAACGCTTCACATCAGTCGGTGCAATGTTGTTTTTCTCAAGTTGCGCTGTAATCATTTTGGCAACCAGTGGACAAACTTCTTTGAACACTTTACGACCGTCTTGAGCGAAACGATTGTTTTCAATCTCTGCATCGACTTCACTTAAGTTTAGGAAACCAAAGTTATTGCGGATGTTGTTGGAAAACTGTGTGAATAAGTTAATGTCTTCAATTTCAAAACCAGTTTTGCTGTTGGTTTCTTCAATGATTGAAGCCGTTGCGACATCACCAAAGATAAAATGGCAGTCACGTGAACGATAGTCTGTATGACCAGAGGTGATTTCTACATTCACCAATAATACACGGCGTCCGCCTGCTTTGATTGCATCATAGGCTTGTTTAATACCAAAGGTTGCTGCCGAACATGCCACGTTCATGTCATAGGCATAGCCTTGAATACCCAATGCTGTTTGGATTTCAATTGCAACAGCGGGATAAGCACGCTGTAAATTAGAGCACGATAAAATTACCACATCGATATCTTCTGCAGTTACGCCTGCATTTTCCATCGCTTGTTTTGCAGCGATCACACCCCATTCGGCTTGAATCGAGAGTTCATCATTTGAACGTTCATGTAACAATGGACGTAAACGCTTCGGATCTAAGATCCCTGTTTTCTCAACCACATAACGACGTTTTACACCAGACGCTTTTTCAATAAACTCTGCGCTTGACCCACGACGGGCTTCCAACTCACCCGAAGCAATTTTGTCAGCATTGTCTAGGTTATACTGTTCCACATAAGCATTTAAACTTTCAACTAACTCTTCATTGGTAATGATGTCTTCAGGATGATAAAGACCCGTACCTGTAATGCGGATGCCCATGTAAAACTCCTTCTTTAAATTACCTATATCTTAACTGATTCCAAGCTTTTCCCATACTTTTTGCAAGCGAGTCGGAGAAATGGGCATCTTTGTCTTCATCGGTTGAGAGAATAAAGAAATCCGAAACTCCTCAACCATGAAATACAATTCTTTAAGGCGAGTGTCATTTTTAAACTTAAATAATTTTTCCATCCACGGGTCAACTTGATCAATGGCAGAATTATCCCTCTGTAGGTTATTGGGCAGGCGCTCCAAACGCAAGACCAATGCTTTCAAATATCGAGGAAATTCAAGCCAAATGTCGGAAGATTTTACATAGACAAAGTTTGATAAGCACATCAAATCTAGCTGATCTTCAACATCATCAATATTTTTTCCAAACACAGCATCATCTAAGACCAACAGTTTTCGACGTATATCCTGCCATTGAATATAGATCTCTGTCACATCTGCAAGTGCTTTTTGCCCATGAGTAAGAAAATTTTTTTTGACATTTGCAAGCAAGTTTTCAAACTCTTGTGCATTGACCGGCAGTTCATTGATCGACATTTGCAGTGTGGCATAAACTAACATTTGCTCCAACTGCGCCTTATCGCCCAAAGGTGAATACGCCAATTCCAAAGGTTTGGAAATTTGTTTTTTCAACTGACGGACCAAATCCCCCAGTTGTATATGCACCAAACGAAGTACACCCTCACGGTGCTGTTTAATCGCCTCAGCTTGATCATTAAAGGTCTGAATCACCACACCAGACTCATCCTTTTGTTCCAGTGCCGCAAATGCCTTGGTTGGCACCAAAGCTTGATACTGCTTCACCACCACACCCGCCACTTTTTGTGATGCTGCAAACACAAAACTTTTAGGGAAAGTTTGGAACTCACCTTTGAGCTGTTTGACTGGACTATGAGTTTCTGTTCGACAGCGCGCTTTTAACTCAGACAAGTCACGACCTTGTTCAATTACACGGCCTTTGTCATCCATCACTTTAATCAGCGGCAACAAATACTGTTCGACCCGCTCAAAGCTAAAGTCTTTTTCAGTGATTTGTTCGCCACGTAACTGGAAGGCTAAAAAACTAAAAATATGCTGTTGTAAATGCATCGCATCTACTTTCGCCATTAGCTTTGCAGCCGTATCAGGGATAGGCACCAAATGACGACGTTTATCTTTAGGCAGTGCTTTGAGTAAGGCTTCCATTAAATCCTGACGCCAACCAGGAATACCCCAAGACCACAAGTTTTCATCCACCTGGGGTAAGGCTTGCAACGGAATTTTCACTGTTGCACCATCTTCGTCATGGCTTGGATCAAAACGGTAACTGGCCGCAAGGCGCAGTTCGCCATTGCGTAAAAAATCGGGAAACTGCTGCGTGGTTGGACGGTCGTTCATCCACAACGCATCATCATCGATAAATAAATAACGTGGGTTTTGCGGTTCAACCGTTGCGCGCCAGTCTTCAAAACTACGACGGCTTGCCACCTCTTCAGGCACTTTAGCCGCATAAAACTGGTAAATAGTCTCTTCATCCACCACCAAATCACGGCGGCGTAGCTTATCTTCGACCCGCTCTACTTCTTCAAGTTTAAGCAGGTTGTGTTTTAAAAAGGGTGGAGTAATGCCCAAATGCCCTGTCGTCAGCGCATCTCGAAGGAAAATTTCATGTGCTGCAACATGGTCGACTTTTTCATAGTTGATCTGACGTTTCGGCTCAATAATTAAGCCAAATAGTGAAATTTGGTCATAAGCATTAACCACACCTGCTTTTTTCGACCAGTGCGGCTCAAAATAGTGGTGCTTCAGCAAATCACCTGCTGCAAGCAAAATCCACTCAGGTTCAATTTTTGCCAGTGTCCGAATATAGACCTGTGAGGTTTCTACCATCTCAAAAGCCATGACCCAAGGCGTATTGGTCTTATGTAAAGTAGATGCTGGAAAAATGCGGGCTTTTTGCTGACGCACAGCCATAAACACATTGCGCTCATCGGTTTTATTGGCAATAAAAGACAACAAACCTGTTAAAAGCGCACGGTGTAAATTTTCATAATTGGCTTTTTTCTCATTAAAAGACAGCTTTAAGCCTTTTGCTAAATCGACCAATTGCTCATGAGTTTTCTTCCATTCACGTAAACGCAACCAGCTTAAAAAATGATTACGCGCAAAAGTACGACGTTTGTTTTCACTCATATCCCGGTTGGCAACCAGTGCTTCCCAAAGTTTGATATAAAATAAAAAGTCAGAATCGGCTTCACGGAACAACGCATGTTTTTGATCTGCCTGCATTTGTTTATCTGCAGGGCGTTCACGTGGGTCTTGTACGGCCAAAGCGGCAACGATTACCAAGACTTCATTCAACACACCAAAATGTGCCCCACCCAAAATCATACGGGCCAGACGTGGGTCAATTGGCATTTTGGCCATCTGTTGACCAATTTTGGTTAAATCTCCTTTACCTCTCCCTTTGGAAAAGGGGGATTGAGCGGGATTTTCTTCAGATGAATCTCCCCCGCCCCCTCTTTTCAAAACAGGGGGTTTACTTTTCTCCGTCATTGCCCCAAGTTCAACCAACAACTTACGACCATCGTTAACTAAACGATGATCTGGCGGCTCAATGAAATCAAAATCTTCTAAAGCTCCCAGCCCTAAACTTTGCATCTGCAAAATCACTGAAGCTAAGTTCGTTCGCTTAATTTCGGGTTCGGTAAACTCTGGGCGACTTTGAAAGTCTTCCTCAGAATACAAACGAATACATACACCTGGAGCAATACGACCACAACGACCTTTACGCTGATTTGCTGCGGCCTGAGAAACCGCTTCAATCGGTAAACGCTGTACACGTGAACGATAGTTATAGCGAGAAATACGCGCAAAACCACTGTCAATCACATAACGAATATTGGGTACAGTCAGCGCTGTTTCTGCAACGTTGGTGGCGATAATAATGCGTCGCCCGCCACCTGATGGATTAAAGATTTTTTGTTGTTCAGCTAAGGCCAAACGCGCATATAAGGGTAAAATTTCTGTATGCCGCGGCCCATGCTTTTGCAAAGTTTCTTGTAATTCACGAATCTCTTGTTCAGTGCTGGCAAAAATTAAAGTATCGGCATATTCAGGATGGCCTTTTTCTTGTGCATCCCTAAAACATTCCTCTACAGCTTGCACGACAGCACGAGGTAGATTTTCTTCAAAGTCATCAAACTCATCATCATCACTACCAACAATGCTCATTTCAGAGACTGGGCGATAACGTAGTTCAACTGGAAAGCTACGACCTTCTACTTCAAAAATAGGTGCATTGTTAAAGTACTGACTAAAACGGTTTACATCTAAAGTTGCAGAAGTGATGATGACTTTTAAATCTTTACGGCGAGGCAAAAGCTGTTTGAGATAACCCATGATAAAGTCGATATTAAGCGAACGCTCATGTGCTTCATCAATAATAATGGTGTCGTATTTATTGAGATAACGGTCATTGGCCAGTTCTGCCAGCAAAATACCATCCGTCATTAAACGGACAATAGAATCCTGGGATCCTTGTTCATTAAAACGAACTTTAAAGGAAATCGACTCTCCAAGTTTCTCACCAACTTCTTCCGCAATACGCTGGGACACACTACGCGCAGCCAAACGACGTGGCTGTGTATGACCAATCAGACCGGTTAAACCACGACCCGCCAACATCGCAATTTGCGGTAGCTGCGTGGTTTTACCTGAACCCGTCTCCCCTGCAACGATAATCACTTGATGCTCTTGAATGGCATCAATTAACTTATCTGCATACTGCGTAACAGGCAGGTCTTGGTTAAGTTTAATATTCGGAATGCGCTCAATACGCTCTAGAACTTTTAAATGCGACTGTTCAAATAATGCTTGATATTGCTTTTCGTTGGCATCTTTTCCTTTTTTGAGTCGATTTAAACGATGACGGTCTTTGACCATCACCAATTGCTCTATATTTAAAGGACGCTGCACAGAAAAAATACCCACATCAAAAACATCAATCGCTTAGTTTACGTGGTAATACCGCGAAGCGAAAGTACAGCATAATTTTTTAATTTTAACTTTTTTCAAAAATCCCCTTGAATTTTAAGCCTAGGGACATCATGTCTGTAAATGAGTTGCGGAATAGATGATTTTGTCATTTGGTCATCATATTTATCATGCTAAATGAACAGAATGATCACATTCGCTGAAATAGTCTGGAGTAAGATTCGGTTTTTCCGATTCTCGTAATGTAAAAATACTGTTTCAGCAATAACAAAAATTTCGATAGCCTATTCAACATTAAATACAAACCCCAATCATGGAGACAATGATGAGCTTGATTAATACTGAAGTAAAACCATTCGCAGCTACTGCATATCACAACGGTCAATTTGTTGACGTAACTGAAGCAGATCTTAAAGGCAAATGGTCTGTAGTATTCTTCTACCCTGCTGACTTCACTTTCGTTTGCCCAACTGAACTTGGTGACCTTGCTGACAACTACGCTGAATTCCAAAAATTAGGCGTGGAAATCTACGGTGTTTCTACTGACACTCACTTTACCCACAAAGCTTGGCACGACACTTCTGAAGTTATTGGTAAAATCCAATACCCATTAATCGGCGACCCAACTTGGACTCTTTCTAAAAACTTCGACGTTCTAATCGAAGCTGCTGGTCTTGCTGACCGTGGTACTTTCGTAATCGATCCAGAAGGTAAAATCCAGATCGTTGAAATCAACGCTGGTGGTATTGGCCGTGATGCCCAAGAATTACTTCGTAAAGTTAAAGCAGCTCAATACGTTCACACTCACCCAGGTGAAGTTTGCCCAGCTAAATGGAAAGAAGGCGAAGCAACTCTTGCTCCTTCAATCGACCTAGTAGGTAAAATCTAATCTAAATTAGATTGAACACATAAAAAACCACGCTTTTTAGCGTGGTTTTTTATGAGCAAGATAACAGTACAATATGACAAAAAAGAGAAAGCATAAAACAATAAATATCTATCCTTTTACGTCTTACATGATTCATGACTAGAATTCAGTGCGTGTACCCGCTACAGTAGAATGAATACATGTAACACATTGAAGAAAAAAGATGACTTATCAAGTTCACATAATTGATGTGAAAAACCAACTCCAAAACTATATTTGGCTACTGGAACACAGCTCATCAAAGCAAGTCGTGGTGGTTGATCCAATTGAGGCTGGATTAGTTGAAGATTATTGCACTGAAAATGGCTTAAATATTGCTCAAATTTGGCTGACTCATTGGCATAAAGACCATATTGGCGGTGTCTCTGACCTGATTGCGAGTCGGAATATTCCTGTGTATGGGCCACGTGACGAATTATCTAAAATTCCATTCATCACCCATGCATTGATGGATGATGACTATTTTTCATTTCATGATTTACATGTCGACGTTTTAGCAGTTCCAGGCCACACACTGGGCCATATTGTGTACTTTATTGAATCTATCCAGACTTTATTTTGCGGTGACACTCTGTTTGCTATGGGCTGTGGGCGAGTGTTTGAAGGTACACATGAGCAGATGTACCATTCGCTCAATCGTTTAGCGGCTTTACCTGCCGAAACCAAAGTCTATTGTACGCACGAATACACGCTCTCTAACGCGAAGTTTGCCATCCATGTTGAACCAGACAATATCGCCATTCAAGAACGCTTAGACCGTGTGGAAACCATGCGCTATTTGGGGCAATGCACCCTTCCTAGCAGTATTGAGATCGAACTCGAAACCAATCCTTTTTTACGTACAGAAAATGTTGAAGAGTTTAAACGACTGCGTGATCTGAAGGATCAATTTTAATTGGTCTTCGCCTTCTAGAGACTGCTGACTAACGCAGTCTCCTATTATGTATGTATGCTTCTATTGAGTTAAAAAGATCAGTTGGGCTTCTACCCTTAACCTTTGCGCTCTCAAAATTTCAACCAATGCAGTTTCAACCCACACAATGCCAGAATCGAATGATCACGAGCAAGGCTGTTTGAGAATACTATCTCAAAGTATCTAGCCTTTGAAAAAAATCATTACATTTCTATTTACGACAAAATACTTCTCTATCACGAATGCACATAACTCCATTGTATTGAGACTCATCTCAAAATATTATTATTTTTCATCATGATAAAATTATTTTAAACAATGAAAAACTCTCGTTTATGCTTTCTATACGTTTTCGCCTTAGTTTAGATTGCTTTAAAAAGAGACAAAAACAAAAATATATAAAAAAATCCCCTTTAAAAAAGCGTGAAATATCCCTATTAATAATTTATCAGTGAAAAAGGAATATCCTCGTGAAAAAAGTAGTGAAAGCAAAAAACCTCATCGCCTTTCGTATTTGGCTAGAGAAATTAGGTTATTCAGTTAAAACCTTAGCAGACAACCGTGGCTTTACTTTTAGCTTTAAAAAAGAATATGGACTGGTGACTTGCGACCTAGCGGGCAATAACTTGGCCATGCAGCTCGGTGAAGAATTCGAAGACCATTTGAAAGCCTAAATTGCTCCATACTTACTTCGCGTGATGAATCAAAATTTAGCCCCTTAAAGGGGCTTTTTTTATATATGAATCATCTATTAAATTTCAGGCAATAAAAAAGCAAGGCGTTATACCTTGCTTCATTACTGATGGTGGGGACGGAGAGACTCGAACTCTCACACCTTGCGGCGCTGGAACCTAAATCCAGTGCGTCTACCAATTTCGCCACGTCCCCATCAGGGTGCTAACTTTGCGTTAGACTTTAAGTTGGCAGAGGATCAAGGATTCGAACCTTGACGAACGGTTTTGGAGACCGTCATGCTACCATTACACCAATCCTCTATTGCCTTATAAACCATCTTAATTCAAATGATTTATGGTGGGGACGGAGAGACTCGAACTCTCACACCTTGCGGCGCTGGAACCTAAATCCAGTGCGTCTACCAATTTCGCCACGTCCCCAATGGCTGTGTATATTATAGCGATAGACACTATATGACAAGCGCTTTTATAAGCAATCACCCGCTTTTCTGTCATAAAATCAGCAGTTGAATCTATTTTTATGTTCTATCTGTATAAAAAGGCTATTCCGTTCTTCACTAAATTTCAGGCAATAAAAAAGCAAGGCGTTATACCTTGCTTCATTACTGATGGTGGGGACGGAGAGACTCGAACTCTCACACCTTGCGGCGCTGGAACCTAAATCCAGTGCGTCTACCAATTTCGCCACGTCCCCATCAGGGTGCTAACTTTGCGTTAGACTTTAAGTTGGCAGAGGATCAAGGATTCGAACCTTGACGAACGGTTTTGGAGACCGTCATGCTACCATTACACCAATCCTCTATTGCCTTATAAACCATCTTAATTCAAATGATTTATGGTGGGGACGGAGAGACTCGAACTCTCACACCTTGCGGCGCTGGAACCTAAATCCAGTGCGTCTACCAATTTCGCCACGTCCCCAATGGCTGTGTATACTATAGGGATCATTTTCGCATGACAAGCAATTTTTAAGAAAAACACACTCATTTGATTAAATAAGAAACAAAAATCATATACTTGGCTTTTTCTCATTCAATTTCAGTCATTAAGCATCGTTTTGCAGCCATGGTATTTTGCCATCTTTGGCTTTTTTGCTTAGCTAAAAGTCCATGTAATAGTGGACTAAAACCCTGAAAAGGTTCTGGAAGCGCTATCTTCAAAGACTGACAGTGTAAATACGCCCAATCTTGGTAGCATGATGCCTGCAAACGTTGATCAGTCAACCACTCAAGTAGAATGATCCCAAGTGCATATAGGTCGGTTTGTACAGTCTTTGCTTCACCATGAAATAATTCAGGTGCCATATAGCGCGGTGTCGCTGTTAGAACCTTTTGACAGCTTATTTCACCAATTCTTTGGCTCTGCTCAAAATCAATTAATTTACATGTAGAACCGTCTAACAAAAAATGTGAAGCTTTTAAATCAGCATGAATCCAACCCATCTGATGTAATTCTTCAACAGCATTCAGCATTTTAAAGATGATATGAATGACATGATCTCGACTTAACTGATGGGGATTCGCCATAAATAATGATGGAACATCTTTTAAGATGAGTGCGACTTTCACCTGCTCTGAGTGAAGCTCAAAATTTTCAAGGATTTGCACTTCAGGCAAGAACTTCGGCAGTTGCAGCATCGCAAGTGCATGTTGATAAAAACTAAGTTCAGTGTCAAAGCCGTGAATTAGCGCCACATGCTCTGATAACGACTGATACTTTAACCAATACCCCTGCCCTGCAACTTCAAAGCGATAAAGCCTTCGCCCCCAGCCCAAACGCTGAGTCGGAATATGAAGCGACATCGCGAGAGCATTTAATTCTTGACGATTAAACTGCCAAGAATTCGGATTCATTCATCTCTACCGTATCCAATGCAGTTAAGACCTCTAAACAATGTTGAATGGTTTTCCCAACACGAGCATGTGTTTCAATCATTGAGATTTTTGGCCAAGTTGCACGTTCGCCTTCACGTTGTAAGAGTTTAAACAAGTGTGGTCTTGGATTTTGCAGCATATAGCTATAATGGCGCAGGCCATATTTCCCTACAATATTCACATCGCCATAATAACGCTGATCGACCACGCCATAGCCATGATCCAGTAAACGGCGGATCGGTGGAATCATCCCCACACGCTCACGAGCAAAGTCCATCACCCCTTTACTAATCACTTTGCCTTGTCGGCGTACAATTCGTTCAGGCCAGCTCAACATATCTTTACGAAACCGTGCTTCATCCGACTGCATAAACGGCACCACATGCGGATTCACTTGACTGGCAATGGTGTAGTTTAAGTTGTATAAACGCGCCATTTTTTCCTGCGGGAAATCACTACGCACACTGCCATCAACCCAGCGAGTAGAAGACATATAGGGAGTATATAAGCCATCATGTCGTTTACTGGTGAGCTTGACTGGCGGAAATAGAATCGGCACTGCACAAGACGCGAGTACCGCACTCCATACCAATAAGTCAGGTGAAGTAAAGGTATTCATAATGCGCGGATTTTGTGAGGCGTCATAAGGTGCAACCGCGACATTATTATACAAGCCTGACTGCTTAAAGGCCTCTTCAAAGGTAACGTCACCCAAATTTGCAATTAAAAAGTTTTTTAAATGCTTTACATCCGCTAAACCACCATTGCCCTTTAAGACCTCACGAAAGCCTCGAAATTGAAAAGCATCGGTGAAAAAGTTTTCACCATTTAAGATGCTTAGCATTTCTGCAGGCGTTGCTCGCCCCAGCATCGCGGTCATAATGGCACCTGCACTTGAACCAGATAGCACTTTCGGCATCAGGTCTTGCTCAAGCAAAGCCTTGCACACACCTGTATGAAACAACCCTAATGTTGCACCGCCTGAAAACATCATGGCTGGTTGCCCAAAGGCTTTTTGGCAGTGCTGAAAAAATTCAATTTTTTGCTGTTTATCTAAACACTGGCAATCCGTAGATGCTACAAATGCTAAACCTCGACTAACTTCTTCAATATAGTCTTCAATAATTTTCTTGGTGCCGACATAGGTTGCAGTAAACAGCATGGGGTGAGCAATATTGGCAATATCATAACTCAGACCTTCCCGTAGCAGGTACATTAAATCGGTCGTACGCTTTTGTTGGCGATAACGTTTCAACAACCCTAAACGATGGGTAATCACTTCTGCATCGAAATAAGGTGAACAGTTGTCATACTTCCACTCTTGCGCCCCTGACTCTTCATCAATTCTAAGCGCAATGCTTTTCCACTCAGTATAGTTCTCTGCCTGAGCCAATTGGTTTTTCAGTTTTTTGATTCGATAGGCTTGGTGCGGGTTGATTTCCCGTGTGAAATCTTTAAACAACATATTCATCCTCACCCACTTTTTTTGTTTTCCTAAAATTTCACTGACACGTTCAACCGTCAGTCTAACTGACTATGTGCAAATTATGTGAGCATTACAATTGCCATTTCAACCCTAAAATTGGCAAATCTACACCACGTTAAGGGTTTGATGCGACTAAATCGGATGTTAAGATCAACAACAAGTGTAATTATAAACTGATTAATCATGGCGACCATTGACCTACCGAACAATATCTTAGAAGCACTATCGACTGTACTCCAACAACTACAGCAAAGCCTACCAGAAATTAAACAAGCACCTGATTTTTCAGCGATTGCCTTTAAATGGGAAAATGGCGAGTTAAAACCCATTCATCAGCTCAAACGAATCGAATTAAATGATTTAAAAGGCATTGAGCGCCAAAAAGAAAAAGTACTGCAAAATACAGAACAGTTCCTCAATGGTTTACCTGCCAATGACGTCCTGCTTACAGGCTCACGCGGTACAGGTAAATCCTCTATTGTGCGTGCTTTATTAACGGAATATGCAGATCAAGGCTTAAGGCTGATTGAAATTGAACGTGATGATTTATCCGAACTGCCTGAAATTCAAAAGCTAATTGCAGAGCGTCCTGAAAAATTTATTGTGTATTGTGATGACTTAGCTTTTAACGCCGAAGATGAAAACTATCGCAGTTTAAAAAGTGTGCTAGATGGGTCTTTACAGTCAGGTTCAAGTAATTTTATTATTTATGCCACCAGTAACCGTCGTCATTTGCTGCCTGAGTTTATGCATGAAAACACGCCTGTGACTCGAGTCGACGTACCGCAGTACACTGAACTGCATCCACAAGAAGCGATTGAAGAAAAAATTTCACTTTCCGATCGTTTTGGATTATGGCTGTCTTTTTATCCAATGGATCAAAACTTATATTTGGACATTGTGCAGCACTACTTAGCAAAAGCTCAAATCGTCATGGACGATATGGTAAGAGCCGAAGCGCTTCGTTGGTGTCAGGCGCGTGGACAACGCTCTGGACGTGCAGCCTATCAATTTTCTAAACACTGGGTCGGTTCACAACAATTAAAGCAGCTCTAAACTATTTACAAACCAAGCAAAGTGTCTTGTCCTGAAATAGATTGACAGTATTCCACTTCAAACCGAGTTAAGCAATTAGCTCGGTTTTAGTTTGCTCATACGTCTGATTCGGGGTGTTCATATTTAAACTTAAATGTGGTCTATAACAATTATAAATCATGATAGATTCCGTAATTAAGTGATCTAACTCCTTCATGGTTTGACATCGTGTAGTTAAAAACTCCTGCTTTAATATTCCATTAATCCGCTCTGCTAATGCATTTTGATAACAGTCTCCTCCATCTGTCATAGATGGACATACCCCATAATGGCGTAATGCCGATTGATATAGTTCAGAGCAATACTGAGAGCCTCTGTCTGAATGGTGAATCATCCTTGTCGCTCGATCCGTCACATGCTGCATCGCCATATGTAGAGCCTGCACAACATTCTCCGCACGCATATCATTCGATAACTTATAACCTTTAATCTGACGGGTATAAGCATCTGTCACCAATTCGAAGTCCAATCTTGTTGTCCGTGCTTGCGTAACCATACCAGCACAGTTGATCTTCCTTGAATACCATATTTTGCCTGAGCTTGTTTATAAGTAATTTGCCCTTTTTCTACTTCATGTACCACCATCATTTTAAAGGCCAAGCTATAATCACGTTGTGTACGTTTAACTCGTTGTTCTCGTGCATGTTCCATAAAATAAGTCTCTTAAGGTGTAAACTTATTTCAGGACGGGACAAAGCTCATTTTATAAAAAGCCCAATTGGATGCAATTGGGCTTTTTAAATTTAGGTTTCTGTTTTTTTATTCACTAAAATTTCCATCTTAGATAAAGTGTATTATATGAGCCGATAACTATTGAATTTCAGAAAGCGCCTGTTTAGCTTGGTCATTCCCATTATTCTCTGCTTTTAAGTACCATTTTTTTGCTAATACAGCATTTTTGGCCGTACCGTAACCGCTATCATACATAACCCCAAGGTTATATTGAGCAATTTCATTTTCCTGAGCTGCCGCTTTACTGTACAATTAAAATCTGGGACTAAACAGCTAAGCTACATTCAAGTGATTCAAAAAATATTTTTAAAGTCTAACCAGCATTTTTTGAATAGCCCTTTGATAAAGACTCCAATGTACTACAACTCAAAACCAAGAAATAAAAAAACCAACATTTAGTCGGGCTTTAAGCTTATCAAATGAAAATCTTAGACTTCACTGGGATTGGTCAACTCAGTCATTGGCCAGCGAGGTGTTGTCGTTACAGCTAAACCATCTTGCTGCCCTGCTTTTAAGCGCTGATAACCAGCAAAAGCAATCATAGCGCCATTGTCCGTACAAAGTGCAGGTTCGGCATAGTAAACTTGAGCACGAATCTTGGTTAAATCTGCTTCCAAACGCTCTCGTAAACGTTTATTAGCACTGACACCACCTGCGATCACTAAGCGCTTTAAACCTGTTTGCTTCAACGCTTTCACAGATTTTTTAACCAAGGTATCCACGATAGCTTCTTGGAAACTCGCTGCAATATCCGCATCACGGTTTTCGTCACCGAGTTTTTTCATTTGCACAGATACGGCTGTTTTTAAACCACTAAATGAAAACTCCAAACCTTGATGCAGCATTGGACGTGGGAAAGCAAAGGCATTCGGATCACCTTGCTCAGCCAGTTTTGAAATATTTGGGCCACCTGGATACGGTAATCCCATCATTTTCGCAACCTTATCAAAGGCCTCACCTGCAGCATCATCAATTGATTCACCCAACAATTCGTACTGCCCAATACCATAGGCAGCCATCAGTTGAGAATGTCCACCTGAGACCAAAAGTGCTACAAAAGGAAATTCTGGCGGCGTTTCCGATAAAAGTGGTGCCAACATATGCCCTTCCATATGATGCACACCAATTGCAGGTTTATTTAAAGCAAAGGCCAAAGTTCGACCAAACAGCGCGCCTGTCATCAACGCACCCATCAAACCTGGGCCACGCGTATATGCCATAGCATCAATTTCAGATTTTTTTACACCACTTTCTTCAAGCAGTTGATTCATCAATGGAATCAGCTTACGCACATGGTCACGCGATGCCAACTCCGGCACCACACCACCATACTCTGCATGCAATTTAATTTGGCTGTACAGCACTTGCCCACGTAAACCCGACTCGCTGTCATAAAGGGCAAGTCCTGTTTCATCACAAGATGTTTCTAAGCCTAAAACGATCATTAAACTGCCTATAACCTGTATCAAATCTATTGCGTGAACCATTATAGACTTGTGGTATGAGATGTAAATGAGTAAAATACTGACCTTCACTTGTGATCAGGGCAATGTCGCCCAGATCTTATCCATAACTTAATGAGGATTCTTCATGCCACAAGTTAAATTGAAAGAAGGCGAACCAGTAGACGTAGCTATCCGTCGTTTCAAACGTTCATGCGAAAAAGCGGGCGTTTTAGCTGACGTTCGTAAGCGCGAATTCTACGAGAAACCAACTCAAGAACGTAAGCGCAAAAAAGCTGCTGCTGTTAAACGCTACCAAAAGAAATTGGCGCGTGAATCAGTACGTACTACTCGCCTTTACTAAGATTAATTTGTGATTGACTGCCTGGACTAAATAATGACTACTTTAAAAAGCCAAATAACTGAAGTTTTGAAAGCCACTATGCGTGCTAAAAAAATGGATAAGTTAACGGTAATTCGTGGTCTACAGGCAGCAATTAAGCAAATCGAAGTCGATGAGCGCAAAGAACTTGACGACGCTCAAGTTCTTGCGGTCATTGAAAAACAAATTAAACAACGTAAAGAATCGATCAAAGCCTTTGAAAGTGCTGGTCGAGAAGATTTAGCTAGTAAGGAACAAGCCGAACTTGAGGTTTTATCTCAATTTCTACCAGAAGCTATGACTGAGGAAGAACTTGATTCCATGATTGCGCAAACGATTGCAGCGCAAGAAGCTACTAGCATGAAAGATATGGGTAAGGTGATGAATTCTCTGCGTCCGCTCATAGCCGGGCGCGCCGATCCTTCTCAAGTTTCAGCAAAAATTAAAGCAAAACTGGCTTAATTTAAAAATCTTTAAATCGATTACGTTGAACTGACCTTAAGAAAGGCAGTTCAAAGTTTTACTTTCTATAAAAATTATTATTCTTCTTTTTATTTTATCTATTAATTCTCAGCTTTAAAACAAATTCTGACTCATCTCTGTTTTATCCCTCTATTTGCTATACCACTTTTCTAAGCTCTAAATTGTCGATCCTTTTGCATTTGGGTTAAACGCGTTTTAATGATCGCTGACATTGCTTCATTATCTTTCACTAAACGCTGAGCATGCAATAAAGATTTAATCGCCTCTTCTTCAAAGCCCGACCAAAACTGCACTTCAGCCCGATAGCGCAGAACATTAATGGTATGCATTGGCGACTTTTTATCTAAACTCGCGGCTTGCTGCATCAGTCTCCACACATTCACATCACGCGGATTATTTTTCAAAAACCGATTGAGTACAGGCTGCGCAAGCTCAGGTCGATTCTGACGAATGTAAACTTCAGCCAACTTATAATTTAAAGCCCGATTTTCAGGCATAATGCTCGCAGGTGATTGAATCACTACTAAAGCCTCATTCACCCGATTTTGTCCAAGCAAAATATCAGTTTGAATTAAGGTTTGTAGATTATGTAATTTCTGATGTGACTTAGCCTGATCTAACACTTGTTGAGCAAGCTTATAGTCACCTTGTTTAAGGTAAAAACTGGCCAAAGCCAGTTGTGCTGCATAGCTGTTACGACTCACCAACATCTGTAGTTGCTGTTCTGTCGCCTGATTCGAGATCACCATGGTATACAGCTTCAAGATCTCAAAGTCTTCATCACGCCAAGTAGATTTCACTTTAGGCAACTGATTCGCTCTAAGTCTCGCTTCACTCATTCGCTCAGTCGTGAGTGGGTGTGTGAACCAAAAGTCTGGTAAAAAACTCACACGACTGGTTGCACGGTGCATCACTTCAAAAAAATCAGCCATACTTTGCGGGTTATAACCAGCGCTATACATGTACTGCATCCCTATACGGTCAGCTTCACGCTCTTGGTTACGACTATAAGACAGCTGCTTGTCCATGAGTGCGGCTTGCGTACCAACCATGACCGCTGAACCGACATCACCATCGGCTTGAGATGCAACCAAAGCACCAACCAAAATTCCTGCTAGCGCGAGTAATCCCTGCCCCTTAAACGCCTCTTGCGAACGACTGTAGTGGCGCTGTGTGACGTGCGCAATTTCGTGCGCCATTACGCCGGCAACTTCATCCATATTATTAGCATTGGTAATCAAACCAGCGTTTAATGCAAACAATCCACCCGGAACTGCAAAGGCATTAATTTGCGGGTCATTAATGACCACCAGACCAATCGGTTGACCAAGCTGGGTTTGACTCAAAATGCTTGAAAAAGCATTCATCAGTTGATCTTCTAGCCACGGATTTTGCGTAACAGGTAGCTGACGCTGTACTTCACGATAAACTTTTTCACCAATATAGCGCTCATTATATTGATCAATAAAACCTACACCCGAACCAATCTCAGGCACATTAAACTGTGGGGCATTTGTAAGAAATTGACCTTCTGCAAAACCAACAGTCGAAATAAGACTTAAACTGCACGCACACAGAAAATGCTTCAACCCTCACCCCAACTTTATTTAAAAGAATCGAATGACTATAACATTGATAATTGAATGAAAATGCAATGAAGTGTTATCAAATTTTTATCTAAATTCAGGATTCACCACATATTGAGGTTGACCACCTTCCAATGCTTTCACCAAGTTTTGGTAAGCCAACTCTGCCATTTTTTTACGTGTTACGGAGGTTGCTGAACCGACATGCGGTAACGTCACTACATTGTGAAGCTGGAACAGTGCCGAATCTTGCAAGGGTTCTTTCTGATAAACATCCAAACCTGCTGCAAAAATTTGCTTTTGCTCCAAGGCCCGAATAAGTGCCTGCTCATCCACCACGGCACCACGCGAAATATTTACAAAAACAGCATGAGATTGCATTTTCTTAAAAGCTTCTGCATCAATCAAATGCTGCGTATTCGCGTTTAGATCAACCGCCACGACAATGAAGTCCGATTGCTCTAAAAGCTCATCTAATTCGCAAAAACGTGCATTTAAGGGTTGTGCCAATTCTAATTTTTCTCGGCGTCCGTGATACAAAATATTCATATTGAACCCATGAAAACCACGTCGTGCAATTGCTGCACCAATATTCCCTAAACCAATAATACCCAATGTTTGACCAAAAATTTCCTGACCAAATTGTGCCTGCCCGACAGTACGCGACCACTGACCTGTTTTGGTCCATTGATCCAAATAAGGCACTTGACGCGCCGCACTCATCAACAAAGTGAAGGCCAAATCGGCAGTCGTTTCAGTTAGCACATGAGGGGTGTGGCTGAGCCAAATTTTTGCTTGGTTTAAGTAGTTTAGATCATAGTTGTCATAGCCAACACTAACACTAGATATAATTTTGAGCTGTTTCGCCGTTTCTAGGTTGTTTTGATTCAGTAAACGCCCTGCACCAATCATAGCATCCGCATCCGCAACTTGCTCACGGATTTGCGTATTTACATCACCTACTTTCGGGTTGATAACCACCACGTGATAACGCTGCTCTAGGCGCTGTAATACTTCTGCATCTATTTGACTAAAAACAACGACTTTCTGCTTCATACCTATTCCATATTTTGTTGTTTTGCTCGCATCATGTCCCAAAGGGCTTTTTTAAGTAATGGCTGATCAAGCATTTCTTGTAAGCTTGCTGCTTGTGTGACTTTTATACCATTAGTATTTGGTATAGAGCCCAATGCAATAACAGTTTTACCCTGACTTAAACCATCAATGAAACCTTGAATATAACTCTGAACACCGCGTCCATCTTGCAAATTCAACAAAGGAAAAGGCCAATTCAGCGCATACTTTTGCGCAGGTAAGGCTTGCACAATATTTTGCCACAGCTGTTGCTGCTCCAAGCTCAATTGTGTCGCTTCAATGACCAAGGCGCAGTGCTCCAAGGCAACAGCTTGCAACTGAAAAGCCTCAACATGGATGCCCTCTCGAACAATTTCTTCTTTTAATGCTGTATCAACTTTTTGTTCAACTGGCTGCGTTGAAATTTCAGCAGGAGGCGCAGGATGTGGAAGCTTATGCTGTGCAGGTGGATGTTCAGGAATACTTTTGGCTTCGGGCTGAGATCGAGGTCGCACAATTTCAGAAATAATCTCAGTCGCGCTTTGATCTCGCCAGATCGATGTGGCTACATTTTGTTGAGACGGCAAAAAGTCAGGAACCCACCAATCAATTCCTAAACTCGCCAAAACCTCACGCTGATGCCCGATCATCTTTTACCTTCACACTTCATTCAGTGCATATTCTATCGAGAAATGCTTAGAGATGCTGTTCTTTTCATACTTTATTCGCATAGACAGTATGCAAACATCAAGAGCATGCTAAAGGAAAAATTCACCACTCAATTAAATAATCATCAAGCGATTCTTCTTTTGCATTTGTTCAACGATCTCTTCACTGTCAAAACCGAGACGCCAATAAAGCAACTCCAAAACATCCTGCTCATCTTGGGTAATAATGCGGTCATTCCATAAACAAATTTCAGCCACCCCCAAAATACTCAAACGATCTCGCAGCAGCAGCCCTGCCATATCATTTAAAATTTCGGCCAAATCAATCGGCTCATCTGAAATTTCCGCATACTGCTCTAACTCTTGCACAGTTAAAACTCGACGCAAGATTTTCTCTCGTACCTCCAACTGTGTTTCACTATTGATTTGTTGCACATGTAACAAAGCATCAATTAAACGCACAATCTGCGGTTTAACTTCATCTAGGGCCGCAGGTGTATGTACGGGCAACAAATTCAGCTCAAACTTGACCCGTTCAAGTAGCAGTGCATCTAACAGTCCAATTTCACCATCTTCTTGAATAATCCTCGCCAACTTTAATAAAAACTGGCGTGCAATTGTCGCTGGCATGCCACCAATATTTCGGCATGCCTCATGGAAAATTGAAATATGAACACGACCATCTAGGTTTAACAATGAATCAACAATGGCACGGCTGACTTCAGCCTCAGCAGGAATGAACTCACGAAATTGCCGAATCATCAAAATCGCGACAATCAGCTCGCGTGAACCTGTTGCGGTCTGTAAAGCACGCTGAATTAACTCTGGACGTTCAATATGCGCACGCACTTCAGGGTTCAGCGGTTTAATCGCATCTTTAATGGCAAAACTAATCGGTGACAATCGTAATAAGGGCAAAGGCTGCGGTGAAGTCCAAGGGGCTTGAAAATCCGCATACTGCTCTTCTAAGGAACGAAACAAGCCAAATAGCGGACGGTTGCGCAGTTTTTCTAGGTTTTCCAACTGTATGTCTTGAACCAAATTCGGATTCATTTCATAAATACGCTCTTCAATGCTTGGATGAATATTCATCCAACTTTGCGCACTTAATGAGTTGGCAAAACACATGTGTGCAATCGACTCAGAATATTCACTGTGAATTTGCGAACCTGCGTGATGCACATAGATACGCATCAAGGTTTGAATATTGGCATCATTTTGCATCAGGCGACGTGTTTTCATATCATTTTTAAAAGTACGCCCTCCCAACGTCAGAAACTTAATACAGCGGGTAACCAGCACCCCCAAACTACCAATCAGCCAAATCACACCACCCATTGCGACAAAAGTGGTTTCAAAACTTTGCGACTTTTTATGATGAGTTGAAAAACCCAATTTAGCAATTTTACTACCCCACTGACTAAAGGTCGTGAGAGCACTATATAAAATTTTTAGCCGTGTATTTTCAGCGGTCTCACCAGATAAAATTTGATTAAACTCATGATTCAATAACCCTGTCAGCTCAAGTTCATCGAGGTTTTGCAGGGCGCCCCACGTTAAAATAATCACAATATCTTTGGGATAAAAACCAGCAGTTAAGGCATTCACCCCCACTTCATCGGGCAAAACATAGACAGCAGGTGTTTCAATTAAAAAAGTATCAGCTAGTTTTTCTGTAATTTTCAGTGCAATACTTTCTTCTGGTGTACTTTCAATCAAACTTAAACGTCGTGCACGCAGTTGCTTGGCCAGACTATGTCCACCCGAACGGAACACATACAGCTCATACACCACGGAATAACTCATCACCAAGAGCAATAAACCAATGATATAAATACTTAAGCTATGCCAAAAAATGCTTTGACTCGAATCAAAATAAAAAACCAGCAGTCCAGCCACAGTATTTAAAATAAATAGCGACAAAAGCACCGCCAGCAAGCAGATACTTGCAGACCACAACATGTTTTTATTCTTTATAATTGAATAACTTACACCCTTCAATGTAAATCCCTTTTCTTACATTGTTTGAATCAAACCATCATAAATGAAAAAAGCGGGAAACTCCCGCTTTTCTCAAATCTAAATCAATTAGACTTCTTTCACACCCGTCAAATCAACGGAAGCTGCATCAATGTTGACATCAATATAGCTGTCTTTCTTTTTCGATGTTTCACGGCGTTTCGCCTGTAATTCATCTAAATAAGCTTCATCGATACCACCAGCAACATATTTACCATCAAATACCGAGCAATCAAACTCTTGTAAATCTGGCACTTTGCTGGTGCGCACAGCTGCTTTTAAGTCTTCCAAATCTTGGAAAATTAGACGATCTGCACCAATAATTTCACGAATTTCTTCAACTGTACGCTCAGATGCAATTAACTCTTCTTTTGCTGGCATATCAATGCCATACACGTTTGGATATTTCACCATCGGTGCAGCAGAAGCAAAGAATACTTTTTTCGCACCCGCATCACGTGCCATTTGGATAATTTCATTACACGTAGTACCACGTACAATTGAGTCATCCACCAAAAGTACATTTTTACCTTGGAACTCAAGTTCGACAGGGTTCAACTTTTGACGTACTGATTTTTTACGCAATTGCTGACCCGGCATAATGAAGGTACGGCCAATGTAGCGGTTCTTCATAAAGCCTTCGCGGAACTTCACACCCAGCATATTTGCAAGTTCAAGAGCAGAAGTACGCGAGGTATCTGGAATTGGGATCACAACATCGATATCGTGCTCTTCACTCCACTCCGTCAGAATTTTTTGAGCAAGTTTCTCACCCATTTTTAAACGTGCTTTGTAGACTGAAATGCCATCAATGATTGCATCTGGGCGCGCAAAGTAAACGTATTCAAAAATACATGGACGGTATTCTGGGGCTTCAGCACACTGCTTGGTAAACATCTGCCCTTGCGAGTCGATAAAGATCGCTTCACCCGGCGCAATATCACGCTCAACTTTAAAGCCGAGTGCCGTAATAGCGACAGACTCAGATGCAATAATATATTCCATACCAGCATCAGTTTCACGCGAACCGTAAATCAGCGGACGAATACCATTTGGATCACGGAAACCCACTAAACCATGCCCAGTAAGCATTGCAACTACAGCATAACCACCTTTACAGCGTTCATGTACTTTACTAACCACATGAAAAATGTCGTCTGCTGTAGGTATCAATTTGCCGCGTTTTTGCAACTCATGTGCAAATACGTTTAACAATACTTCTGAGTCTGAATCCGTATTCATATGACGTAAGTCTGTTTTAAACAGGTCGTCATGAATTTCTTCAGCATTGGTTAAGTTACCATTATGCGCTAGCGTGATCCCGTAAGGTGAGTTCACATAGAAGGGCTGCGCTTCAGCGCTGCTCGATGAACCCGCAGTAGGATAACGCACATGACCAATACCGTAATTACCTTGTAATGCACGCATATGGCGAGTGTGGAACACATCACGAACCATGCCATTGTCTTTACGTAAAAATAAACGACCTTCGTGGCAGGTTACTATCCCAGCTGCATCTTGCCCACGATGTTGTAACATCGTTAATGCATCAAACAACATTTGGTTAACAGCTGATTTACCAGCTATACCAACTACTCCACACATAGCAACCTCGCAGACAAGCTAGGATTAATAAAAAGGATTATTTGTTGACTCACCCTGTGCCTCAGCATTTTTCGAGGAAATTTTCGGTGAAGAATCTGAAGATACATGTGTATCTTTAGACTTGATATGTGACATCGCCTCGCTTGCAGCCTCTTTAGAAAGCTCCATCGCCCAAGGCGCGTAAGGCAAAAGTGTTTGGACAAACTTGGATTGTCTCCAATATGGAGAGCTTTCAACCCAAGAACCCACACCTTGCATCGTAATCAGAACAATTAACAACCCTTTTAATGAACCAAAAGCACCGCCGGCTAATCGATTCAAAGGCCCGAGTTTTAAACTCTTCAATATGTTATTCAGTAATGCCGTGACAATCCACGTCAAAACTACAATAACCAATACAATAAATGCAAAAGCTGCAATTTTTTGAACCACTGGATCTTCACTGAGTGAGACCATCGAAGGTGCTAGGACGCTTGCAAATTTAGCACCAACAATCAGCGCTAAAATCCATCCTATCAAGTTCGCAAAGGCTTTAACAAATCCTTGACGCAAACCGTTGAGCCCTCCAATGAGCAATACAATCAATATGAAGATATCAATGGCATTCATGTTGTTTTCATTGCAGAGACGCAGTCTTGAATTAAGGTTGGTCCTGTATAGATGAGGCCACTATAAACTTGTACAAGGTTTGCCCCTGCATTTTGTTTTGCAAGCGCCTGCTCACCCGACAAAATCCCACCCACGCCAATCAAAGGAATCTGACCTTTTAAAACCTCAGCAAAGGCTTTTAAACACGCTGTGCTTTTCTCGAACACAGGCGCACCAGATAAACCACCCGCTTCATCACCAAAAGGTAAGTTTTCTACCCCTTCACGAGACAAAGTCGTATTGGTCACAATCAGACCATCAATTTTAAACTTAAGCAGTTGTTTCGCAATAAATTGAATATCTTCCGCTTCCAAATCCGGCGCAACTTTCAGCACCAAGGGTACATAGTGCTGCTGCTCTTCAGCCAATTCTAACTGCCGTTTTTTCAGCGTCTCTAGTAACTCGGTTAAAGCATCACCACTTTGCAAACTACGCAGGTTTTTAGTATTTGGAGAAGAAATGTTGACAGTAATATAAGACGCATAGTTATAGACTTTTTCTAAACAAATGAGATAGTCATCTACTGCTTTTTCGACTGGGGTATCCGCATTTTTACCGATATTAATCCCCAAAACACCTTTAAATTTTGCTGCTTTGACGTTTTCAATCAGTTGATCCACACCATCATTGTTAAAACCCATACGGTTAATAATGGCTTTAGCTTGTGGGATACGGAATAAACGCGGTAAAGGATTGCCCTGCTGTGGACGCGGAGTAATGGTTCCAATTTCAATAAAACCAAACCCTAGACCTGCCAGTGCATCAATATAAGCACCATTCTTATCTAGACCAGCAGCCAAACCTACAGGATTAGGGAACTCGATGCCCATACATGTCACCGGTTTAGCCGCTATATTTTGACGCATTAAGCCTAGCTTATGCGTTGATTTCAATAGCGATAGTGTTAGCTCATGTGCACGCTCTGGTGCTAAAGTAAACAACAAAGGGCGGGCAAGAGAATACAACATATCTGTAAAAGTCTACTGCTTTTTAAGTCGCCATATTATAGGCATAGCCTAGCTAAAACACCATGCTTCGTCTGGCTTTATTTTTAGCGATTATTTCACGCTCGCTGATAATTTAATCTGCCCTGCATCTGAGACCAACTCCATTTTTTCAATACTCAAACCATTTTGCGTTAGTTGGGTCAAAAAGTTGGCCAACACCACATAGTTTGCATGGCTTACCACCAACTGAATTTGTTCAGCATTTTGCTGCGAAGCAACCGATAAGCCCTGCTGTTGTGCAATACGTTGGATCTGTTCCATCGGAGTCAATTGCCCATCTGAGCTCGATTTCATGGTGACTGCATTGCTCTGCATCCATGTCATGGTTTCTTTGAGCTGGTTCACGCGTTTTTGCTGTTTTTCTGCCGCAGCATGAGTATACCAAAGTGCAGCCCCTATCGAGCTCACCAAGATGAAAATAACCAAGAAGATGGCTAATACACGGTCGCGCGGTGTAAGACGATCAAAATAAGCACTGATCAGTCCTAAACGCTGATCTACAACAGTTTGTAAATTTTGCATGGCTTTCATTATTGTATTTTCACCATTCCAATTGCCCCACCCGTGGTCGGCTGAATATTGCCTAACTCAACCTGAAAACCCTGTTGATTAAGCTGCTGAGTGAGTGTCTGTAAAGCCTCTGCCGAGTTGGCTTTAAGTTGCATATTTAGGCTATTCGCTTCATACACCACCTGATTAGCCACAATTTGCTGTTGCATAAGCACAGGGCTAACACGACTCAATAAAGACAAAGCTTGAGCATCTGCCTGTTTATTCATATTCAGTTGATATTCAAACTGACTTCGCAGGGTTTGCTCTGTCACAGGATAGTTCGCACCAAACCAATATTTAAATTGGTCGACTGCCTGAACAGCCACTTGCTCTGCAAGCTTTTTATTTTGATACCCACGCGTCGCATCGTAGGTCAGTTGGGTCACAATCAACGCAGCCAATACCGCCGCACAGGCTTTCCAATAGCCCGTTGAAACATGTTGCTCTTTCACCTTCGGCAAAAGATTCCATGGATGTTGTTTTGCTCGTGGCAATGCAGTCCATTCATAATGGAACGACTCAAACTGCTCCTGCGTCACACTGGCGTTTAAGCTATGCATGTGCGAAGCACTCAAGTTACAAATCTTATATTTTTGATTGGCTGCTTGATAATCTAAAAATACAGCAAGATCATCAATTGATCCACCCAACCAAGAATTAGCGCGAAACAGAAGTCGCTCTTCAATACAACCTAAGATTACCTGTTCTACATCAGGTACAGGCAAAATCAGAAAATCAGGCAATAGACTAACCAGCTTCACAGGAATCAAACTCAAAGCATGCTGTAAAGTCTCTAAACGGTGCTTTGAAATACCCAAAACAGTGAGTTGCTCAGGCGCTTGAAAGTGATGTAATACTTTCATCCGATCGATTGAGCTCAATACATATTCTTCGAGCAAATACTTCACACCTTCGGCCCCCAACTGCTTGTATTGGGCCTTAGGCATATTTTGCTGAATAATTTGCACATCACGGCTTGGAAAAAAAACAGTTGCTTCCTCACCATGATGCGCTTGTATATCTTGGATCAATTGCTCAAGTGTATGAGCAGATTGCCATCTTCCCCCTATAGACCAGTGCCATGTTCCGTCGGCTTCGGGCATCCAAATTTGCAACATGTATTATATTCTGCCGTTATAATTGGTTTTTATATACTAGGTATAAATGCTTTTGTTTGTGTCGACAAGCCTTCCGCGATAACTGCTTGCTCATAAATCCGCGCTTCAGCCAAAGCATAAGGATTGAAAGATTCTGTCACCAAAATCGAGGCCATATGTGCCACCACATTCATATGACACACCACCACAATAGACTCATACGGCAAATGTGATAACCATTCCACAGCCGCTTTTGCATCATCATCGGGCTTAATGGTATTGCAGATTACAACAGGTACATCCGCAAAGTGCTGTTTAATGTGTGCCAATGTTTCCTGCGCACGCAGCAATGGGCTAACCACAAAGACATCTGGTTGGATACGCGACTTTAAAAAATCAGCAGTTTGCTCTGCCTGTGCATGCCCACGTTCGGTGAGTGGGCGCTTAGTGTCATTTCCCATGATCGGTGGCGCAGCTTCACCATGACGTACCAAAGTCAGTTGCATAAAAAATCCTTATTCAAATCCTGATTATTTTAATTAATTTTTATGACAATTCAGTCATTCTACCCACTTAAACGCTCATTTTATTTCGGTTTTTAGGTAACTTTAAACCTCATGATGCGGCAAGACAAACTCCACATCACTGCGGTGTCCATTTTTCATTAAGGATAATGCAATTGTCATTGGTGGCGCATTTTCAAAAATAACACTGTATAAAGCACTGGTAATCGGCATATACACATCCAACTCTTCAGAATGTGCTTTGACTTGTACAATGGTGTTAATGCCTTCTGCTGTTTGTCCCAATTCAGTGGTTGCCTGCTCCAAACTCTTGCCTTGCCCCAGTGCAAAACCGACTTGATAGTTGCGACTCAGTGGGCTGCTACAGGTTGCGAATAAATCTCCGACACCAGACAAACCTAAGAAAGTCAGTGGATTTGCCCCTAACTTCACAGCAAAACGACTCATTTCTGCCAAAGCACGAGTCAAAATCATACTCTTGGTATTTTCACCGACTTTGTATGCAGCTGCCATTCCCATCGCAACCGCATAGATGTTTTTAAGCGCACCACCGAGTTCTACACCATGCACATCATCACTGGCGAAAACACGGAACAAGGCACTATGCAAAGCTTGTTGTACCGCATAACGCACCAAGTCAGACTGGCTTGCAATCACTGTTCCGGCTGGTTGTCCTGCCACAATTTCCTTGGCTAAGTTTGGCCCAGATAACACGCCATAAGGCACTTCTGGTAGCTCTGAGCGAATAATATCACTCATAAAACTAAAAGTATTCGCTTCAATACCCTTGGTCAAAGACACCACTGCTTGCGAAGTAATAAACGGTTTAATTTGTTTAAGGACATCACGGAAAGAATGACTCGGAATCGCCACCAAAATAATGTCGCGATCACGAACAGCCTCTTCTATATTTGAAACTGCACGTAAACCATCTTCAAGTTTAAAATCGGGCAAATAGCGTTTATTTACATGCGTTGCATTGATATCAGCTGCAACGGCTTCATCACGAATCCAAATCATGGTATCGCAGCCATTACGAACGGCAGTATTCGCCATCGCAGTCCCAAAACTACCACCACCCAAAACGGTAATACGTAGTGCCGTTTTTTGATCTACTGCTACAGGTTCAACCAAATCTGAAAACTTTAACTCTGACATTATTTTTATATCCTAAAATGGAACTATTGATTCCAATAACTTACATAATCTTGGGTTTGAATTTTGGCACGTGGTGGAATCGCTTTAACTGCCGTACCAATATATAAAATACCTGAGATCAAATCATCTGCGCTGAGGCCTAAAGCCTGTTTGAAATGCACCGACTCCACCACTACCCCACTACGCCACATGCTCGAAAAACCTTGAGCTTGTAAGGACAAAATAAAATTCTGAATAGCTGCTCCACTACTTAAAGTCTGCTCAAAATTAGGGACTTTCGGATGCGATTGAAATTTAGTCAGCGCCAAAACCAGTAATGGGGCACGAAAAGGATGATTTTTAACACGCTCTAATTGTACTGCTTCCGTTTCGCCCAAATCGGCCAAGGCCTGTGACAATAACTCACCAAATGCCTCACGTTGATCTTCAGCAATTACGATAAAACGTGTCGGCTTTAAACGATGATGATCTGGCGCAGTCAATGCGGCTTGAAATGCCCGCTCTAATTGTTCTGCATTGGGAGCAGGCTCGACCAAATGGCCAATCGATTGACGTTGATGCATATTCTGGTGAACAATATCTACCGCGAGTTCCGTCATTAGGCTCTTAATCTTTCAAATTAAACAATACGTTTTAGAGTAGCACACTCTGAAAAGTTTGCTCTAGCGCTTCAGTATGAAATACCCAGTTTCGGCAAAACTAATTTTAAAATCCTGAGCATTTTTCAAACTGTTCGATAAGAATGCATTTTTGATACATTTCTTACATGATTCATCCGACAAGCTATGTTCCAATAAACAATGATTTAATAAAACATGACTGGGGTATGAAATGAAAAAGAATATCGCTATTGCTGGAGTAGCAGCACTAACACTACTTCTAAGCGCTTGCGCATCGACACCAAGCAACTCTTTAGCGATCCAAAAAGCTGACAATCAATACGAAGTTACAGGTATTGGGAAAACTGCATTGATTGCAAAAAACAACGCGATTGAAGCAGCAGCTAAAACTTGTGGCTCTAAAGCAACAGCGATTGTGAGTGATGAAAAAACCGAATATCAAGGTGCTTTAAAAGGCGTAGTGAGTGACGAAACTGGAAAAATGATCCAAGCAGCAGCTTCCGTACTGGGTTCTATTTCGGGTACAAACTCAGGCATTAACCAAGACAGTGACTATCAAACCGTCCTGACTTTTTCGTGTAAAGCAAAATAAAGATGCCATAAAAAAACCGCTCATCTGAGCGGTTTTTTTACACCAATCTCTTCAAATAATTAGCAATAGCCTTCTAAACGTGTCAGTGGCAGTTTTTGCCCAATGGCTTTTTCAATTTCGGGTAGATAGAACGCATCATCTTCAGATAAGAAACTAATACTCACACCACGTGTACCTGCACGGCCTGTACGACCAATACGGTGTACGTAGTCATCCGACTGTTCAGGTAAGGTGAAATTTACCACATGTGATACACCATCCACATGGATACCACGCCCCGCAACATCGGTTGCAATCATGATGTTATGTTGACCATTTTTAAATTGATCTAGCATTTTCAAACGTTTGTCTTGTGAGATTTCACCTGACAACATCACTACTTTATAGCCATCACGCTTTAAGTTGTCATAGAGCTTACGCACTTGATCGCGACGATTTGCGAAAATCATCACTTTTTCAATGGGTTCATCGCGCAGAATGTCTTGTAGCAATTTATATTTATCTGACTTTGCGACCATGTACACCCGTTGTTCAACATCCGCATTGGTCTTCTTCTCTGGCTCAATTTCAACAGTTACAGGTTCAAACAACCATTGCTGCGCAAGGTTTAAAACATCGTAACTAAACGTTGCAGAGAACATCAGAGTCTGACGTTGTTCCTTACGCGGTGAGAAACGAACAATACGTTTGACTGAAGGAATAAAGCCCATATCTAATAAGCGATCGGCTTCATCAATCACTAAAAATTCAATCTGGTCGAGCCAAACTTCTTTTTGCTCAACAAAGTCAATAAGACGACCTGGTGTCGCCACCATGATATCGACAGGTTTTTTATCGAGTTGTGCTTTTTGTTTATCAAAGTCAACGCCGCCTAAAAGCGTCACGACATGTAAATCTGAGAATTTTGTGAGTTCTTTCGCATCGCTTTCAATTTGCAGTGCGAGCTCTCGGGTCGGTGCTAAAATCAAGGCGCGAGGTTCACCACGGTAGCGCTGCTCTTGAATTGGATTATTCAGCAAGTCGTTAATCACGCTCACCAAAAATGCCGCTGTTTTACCAGTCCCTGTTTGCGCACGACCAATTGTATCGTGTCCCGCCAAAGTGAATTTTAAAACCTTTTGCTGAATAGGCGTCATATCCTTAAAACCTAAAGCATCAATAGCTCGTTTAAGTTGAGGATGTAAATTTAAGGTTTCAAAACCTGATGACATATAAGTGCGCTCTGACGAAAAATCACGAAAATTGATCTGTAGTATAAACAAAAACGCCCCAATTTACATTGGGGCGTTTTAAAGTACTTTCAGACAATTAGTCTAAAGGTTGTACTTCTTCAGCTTGGAAGCCTTTTTGACCTTTTACAACGCTGAATTCAACGCGTTGGCCGTCACGTAGTGAACGGTGGCCGTCGCCTTGGATTGCACGGAAGTGAACGAATACATCGTCGCCGCCATTGCGTTGGATAAAGCCGAAGCCTTTAGTGTCGTTGAACCATTTAACTACGCCTTGTTCACGAGCTGTCATAAGTTAATCCTCATTGTATCTAAAAGAAGGACCACCCGGTGTTGCAAACAGCAGACCAAACAAGGTTTAAAAATATTTATTATTTCTAAGCTTGTAATCATTCTGTATAACTATTAACAAAATCCCGGTTACATCCATTTGTAAAATAGGCTTTAAAACAATTTAATAGTTGTGTTAAATCCCAGTACGCGACGAGCTTAACATGGGTTAAAAACAATTCATACCCTTTTTTTGATTAATCGTCTTTTTAATTCAGCATATTTTTTAACTAGTTATTTGTAATTTTAGATATAGCGACTATAGGCCTATAACACATTAAATATTTGGGTTTTGGCACTGAATTTGCTAATATTTCTACCTACCTAAATGTTGTTAAGCCTGCCCTAGCTATATGAGTGATATCGAACAAAATACCAACACTATTGATGCAATGGGGCAACCATGCCCTATGCCTCTGTTGTTGCTTAAACGCGCACTTAAGAAGAGTTCGGCGCAGCATTTTCTATTAAAATCGTCTGATCCGCACAGTCAGATCGATATCACGCGTTATTGCGAAATCCATCATTTAACTTGTGTTTTGAAACAAATTAATGAACATGAATTTCACTACTTCATTGAATCTTAATTCTTTTCAATTACACTAAGTCCATTAACATTTGCATAAAAGTTTACATTTCTATACCCAATTTTCCATTATTCAACGGAAGATTGGATTAAGATAAATTCAATTGTTGGGTAAAAATGAAATCCCTAAGGAGAACACATGAGTGACAGCAGCAATCAATTGATGCCCCTGTCATTATCAGCACCAGGTGTAAACTTGGGCGCTTATATTAGTACTGTCAACCAAATCCCGATTTTGACAGCGGAACAAGAAAAAGAGTTAGCTGAACGTTACTATTATGACCAAGACCTCGATGCCGCTAAACTTTTAGTCATGTCGCATCTACGTTTTGTGGTTCATATTGCCCGCAGTTATGCAGGCTACGGCTTACCTCAAGGTGACCTCATTCAAGAAGGTAACTTGGGCTTAATGAAAGCCGTTAAACGTTTCGACCCAAACATGGGCGTACGCTTGGTTTCTTTTGCGGTACATTGGATTAAAGCAGAAATTCACGAATATGTGATTCGTAACTGGCGTATCGTCAAAATTGCGACAACTAAAGCACAACGTAAACTGTTCTTTAATTTGCGTAGTCTAAAAAAGTCGTCTAAGAAGTTGACTTTACAAGAGGCTCAATCAATTGCAAATGATCTGAATGTCACACCGGAACAGGTGTTGGAAATGGAAGGTCGTTTGACTGCTTATGATGCCGCGTTTGAAGCTCAGGGCGATGATGACGATGAAGGTTCAACCCATGTTGCACCTGCGCTCTATCTTGAAGATAACCGTTACGACCCTGCACGTTTGGCTGAAGAAGAAGATTACGAAGAACAAAGCACCACTGCTCTGCATGATGCAATGGAACAACTTGATGACCGTTCGCGTAATATTTTACAGCGCCGTTGGTTAGATGATGAAAAATCGACACTGCACGAACTGGCTGCTGAATATAATGTTTCGGCCGAACGTATTCGTCAGCTTGAAAAAAATGCCATGGAAAAAATTAAAGTAGCAATGTCATCAAACTAAGCTGATACCAATACAGAAAAGGGCGAAATGCCCTTTTCTTTTTGCAAATAAATGAGGCTTTTTGTCTTTTAACCTTTCTTCAAAATATGGTACTTTGTTGCGCACAGAGATAAAATAAAGCATTGCATATGTGGATTGCGATTTCAGCGCTGAATTTAGCGTTTGCCGTTATATTAGGTGCCTTTGGCGCACATGGTCTCAAAGCACGTGCTACTGAAGCCCAATTGGCTTGGTGGCAAACTGCAACCGATTACTTTTTTTACCATGCGCTTGGTTTACTGGTGCTCGGCATTTTGGCCAAAGTTATTCCCCAACTCCCCATCAAAACCAGCTTTTTACTGATTCAAGTCGGCATCTTATTTTTCTGTGGTTCCCTTTATGTCATGGCATTAGGCTTACCGCGTGGCCTAGGTGCGATTACCCCGATTGGTGGCGCATTGATGATTGCAGGCTGGTTGGTTCTGGCATGGAATGCCATGAAATATGCCAAGTAAACAACTAGAGATGAGCACCATGCAAATTTATTTAAATGGCGAACTACAGCACACCGAATGTAAAAACCTGCTTGAACTGGTGCAAACCTTTGCACTTGAAGGCAAACGTTTTGCTGTTGAGCAAAATGAAAATATTATTAGTAAAAGTAAATTGGAACACACTCCAATTTGTGCAATGGATCGAATTGAAATTATTCATGCCGTCGGTGGCGGTTAATACGGAGTTCACATGCAAGACAGCCCTCTCATCATTGGTTCTAGATCATTTCAATCTCGTCTACTGGTGGGCACAGGTAAATATAAGGACCTGCAAGAAACCGATTTGGCCATTCAAGCCAGTGGCGCAGAAATCGTGACTGTTGCTATTCGTCGCGTCAATATTGGTCAACACCCCGACCAACCAAACTTATTGTCCGTGGTCCCACCTGAAAAATACACCATTCTCCCGAATACAGCAGGCTGCTTTGATGCCAATAGTGCCGTGCGTACCTGTATGTTGGCGCGTGAATTATTAGACGGTCATAACTTGGTCAAGCTTGAAGTATTGGGCGATGAAAAAACGCTATATCCAAACATTACCGAAACATTGAAAGCGGCACGTACCTTGATTGACGATGGTTTTGAAATCATGGTCTATACCTCGGATGACCCAATTGTGGCGCAAGAGCTTGAAAGCATGGGCTGTGTTGCCATCATGCCTTTAGGCAGTTTGATTGGTTCGGGTTTAGGTATTTTAAATCCACACACGATTTCTATTATTAAAGAAAATGCCAAGGTCCCTGTGTTGGTGGATGCAGGTGTGGGTACGGCAAGCGATGCAGCCATTGCTATGGAACTTGGCTGTGATGGCGTGTTGATGAATACCGCGATTGCTGCCGCTCAACAGCCAATTTTAATGGCTTCTGCAATGAAAAAAGCTGTTGAAGCGGGTCGAGAAGCGTTCCTCGCAGGCCGTATGACTCGCAAACGTATGGCGAATGCAAGCTCACCAGAAACAGGTTATTTCTTTAAATAATCTTTTAATCTGTTTTAAGCAATAAAAAAGGACTCTTCGGAGTCCTTTTTTATTTATTTCAACATAAAGACAGTATTTTATGCTGACCTAGCTTATAGGGACATGCCGTCGTACTCTTTGATACACTCAATAATATCCATATTCAAATATCTATAACCATATAAAAATGAGAGGAAACGATACCCATGCAAAAATGGATCAGACCAACACTCATAGTTAATGCCCTATTTTTCATAACACTCGCAAGCAATGCTTGGGCCAAAGTAGAGGAAAAACCGACTCTCAAAGTAAGTTACCAATCTTTTGTGCCAAAAAACTGGAAGATTTTAGAAAAAGTCCAAGGTGATTTAAACCAAGATGGTCAAGCAGATATTGCCCTGATTATTGAAGACACCAATCCTGAACATATCGTTAAAAATGATCGCTTAGGGAGTGATGTCGTCAATATCAATGAACGAAAGCTTTTGGTTTTATTGAAGCAAACACATGGTTATCAACTTGCGGCAACTAATAGCACTTTGCCGACAGAAGGGGACATAGAGTCCCCTTGCCTCGCTGATCCGCTCGGTGAGACTGAAGCGTTAAGCATTCAAAAAGGTGTGCTCAAAATTCATCTGCATTACTGGTTAAGCTGTGGTTCATGGTATGTGACCAATCACACGCATACCTTCCGATACCAAGACCGTGCATTTAAACTGATTGGTTATGATGTTGATGATTTCCACCGTGCATCAGGCGACATCACGGCGCGAAGTATCAACTTTATGAAAGGTAAAGTAAAAAGTACGACAGGTGAAAATGAGTTTGCTGAAACAACACAACCTGTCAAAGTTCAATGGACAACATTAAAACAGCGCTACGCATTGAAACTCGAACAGGTTCAGTTTAATGAAGCACTAGAGTTTAAATAAACAGAGCGAAGAAAAGCGCTGTCAAACTCATATGCATCACTTATTGCACTTCTAAAATACGAATTTGTACATGAGCAACTGCACCTTCAGTTGCTTGAGCATGTTGCTGCATATTGATACTGTGCATATGTGTTTCTAAATGCTGCATGCTTTCCCATTTTTCATACATCATGATTGAAAACGGTACTTTGGTTTGTAATGCACTCTCAACAGCAGCATGGTCGATATGCACATCATAGAGATGGCAACCAGGCTCTTGTAATACTTGCTCACGGATGTTGTTGAATGAATCAAGAACTGTTATAAAATCTTGCTCTGAATGACAAATAATTTCAGCAATGACAGTTAGCATACTCACATCTCCCAATTAAGCAAAAACTTGCGTCAAATGCTCACGGTACTTTGCCATATAGGCTTCAACTTCAGGAGCTTTAATCACATCATTGACAATAAAAGTCGGTAAGGTTTGCATCCCTAAAAATTGATTGGCTTTGTGAAAAGGTAAATAAACCCCGTCGACCCCAACCCCATGAAAAAATTGTTCAGCATCGTTAAATGCATCCATCGGTGCATTCCATGTCAACGACAGCATATAGTTTTTATCGTGAATCAGACCGCCTGAACCATACTTTTTTGAAGCATCGGAACGTGAGCGACCATCATTGGCATACAGACTACCGTGCCCTTCGGTAAAGACATCATCGATATACTTTTTCACAGTCCATGGTGCACCCATCCACCAACCCGGCATTTGGTAAATCACGGTGTCAGCCCACAGGAATTTCTCCACTTCAGCTTTTGCATCATATTCGCTGTCGGCGCGTGTCACTTGAACCTGATGTCCTAAGTCTAACAACACCTCTTGTGCAAGTTCAGTTAAGGTATCGTTTAACTGACCATTCGAGTGTGCAAAGGTTTTTGCACCGTTAATTAATAAAATATTTTTCATGGGAAGAGCCTAAATGCCAAAATCTATGCAGGCACTATAAAGACTCTGTTCTGCGCTAAAAAGTAGTGAATCTGCAAAATATTATTGAGTAAAGATCAACAATAAATTTTAAAGTACAAAAAAAGCGCCTTTAGGCGCTTCTTCAATGCATCAAAATTAAGGAATTAGACCTTCATCTCGCATTGCAATTTGTACTGACTGACGCTCTGCCACTTTATTACGGATAAAGATAATATTTTTATATGGTGATAAATCATGTTCGATGCCATTTGACCAATTGGTGAGGACAAATAAATACGCATCTGCGGGGCCAAAATTATCATCGACCAAATATTCATGATCTGACTCACCAATTTGTTTATCGATATAACTGAGTAAACGATCAATCTCTGCATAGGCTTTTTCTTTGGCAGCAGCATCTAATGGCGCACCAAAGAAAACGGCATAAGCATCGTGCAATTCAGAGTTTAAATAACCTAGCCATTCTAAAACTTTGGCACGCCCCAAACCCGATGGCGGAATAAGATCTTGTTTTGGATCATGTTGTGCTAAAAATGGCAAAATGGCTACATTTTCAGTCAGAATCAAACCTGGATTAATCTCTAAAGCGGGGACATATCCTTTTGGATTAATTTCGTAATAATCAGCACCTTTTTCTGTTTTATGTGTTTTTAAATCTACTCGGACTAAATCAAAGTCAACATTAATTTCATTGAGGATAATGTGCGCCGCAAGCGAGCACGCACCCGGTGCATAATAAAGCTTCATATCTGATCCTTGTTATAACTCTATTCTCTGTTTTAAATGGCTTCTAACAAACTTTCAAGTGATCAAAACCTGTAAATTGCAAAAAAGCGTAAACGAAAAATCACTCGTTCGCCTATTGAATATTGTCTAATTCAAATTTTTTTTCAAGTACAACAACACTGCAATTTGCAACAGAGTTGTTTTAACATAGCCCCCTTGACCCTAAAATGAATTTGATCTGTGATTAGCCTTAAAAAAGATGAATGGTTTTCTAACATTCGTACCGATGTTCTTGCTGGTTTAGTGGTAGGACTTGCCCTGATTCCCGAATCTATTGCTTTTTCAGCAATTGCAGGTGTAGACCCTCAAGTCGGACTGTATGCCTCCTTTTGTATCGCAGTGAGCATTGCTTTTTTTGGCGGTCGTCCAGCCATGATTTCAGCAGCAACAGGCGCGATGGCTCTACTCATGATCACTCTGGTCAAAGAGCATGGCCTACAGTATTTACTGGCGGCAACCATTCTCACTGGGGTCATTCAGATAGTTGCGGGTTATTTTAAAGTTGCCAAACTGATGCGTTTTGTGTCGCAGTCGGTGGTGTATGGCTTTTTAAATGCATTGGCGATTTTAATCTTCATGGCACAGCTTCCAGAACTCAGCCAAATGAATCACTGGGGTTATGCATTTGTCGCACTTGGCCTCGCGGTGATTTATCTGTTTCCTTATCTGCCTAAAGTGGGGAAAAGCATTTCCTCACCGCTTATTTGTATTCTTGTCCTGACCGCTTTGGCGCTGTTTTTCGGCACGGATATGCGTATGGTCAGTGACTTAGGTCATTTCCCCGATACTTTACCTATTTTTCTACTGCCTGATATTCCACTGACCTTTGAAACGCTACAAATTGTCTTTCCTTACGCCATCACATTAGCGACCGTCGGTTTGCTTGAAAGCATGATGACCACCACAGTAGTGAATGAAGTCACAGGCACTGAAGGTGACCGTCATCAAGAATGTCGCGGACAAGGCATGGCCAATATTGTGAGCGGTTTTATGGGCGGCATGGCAGGTTGTGCCATGATTGGACAGTCTGTGATTAATGTCAGCTCTGGTGCACGTACTCGACTTTCAACCTTAGTGGCTGGTGTATTTTTACTATGTTTGGTGGTGTTTTTTAAAGACTGGCTGTCCTATATTCCAATGGCGGCATTGGTTGCCATTATGATCATGGTGGCATTTACAACCTTTCAATGGGTCTCGGTTAAAAACATCGCTAAACACCCGCTACAAAGTAATGTGGTAATGCTCAGTGTCGTGATGATTGTCTTAGCCACACATAATCTTGCCTTGGGTGTCTTTGTCGGAGTTTTACTGTCCGCATTATTTTTCATCAACAAACTGGAAAGTACGGTTCATGTTCAGTCTGAACTGCATAACCATACTCGTCGCTATGTAGTGAGTGGTCAAATTTTCTTTAGCAGTTCAGAGAAATTCTTTCAGTTTTTTGACTTTAACGAACATATTCAGAAGGTTGAAATTGAACTCAGCCATGCACATATTTGGGATATGACTTCAGTCCAAATGTTAAATGCGGTAGTTGAAAAGTTTGCAGCCCGCGCTGTTGTGGTCGAGGTGTTAGGCTTAAATGAAGCCAGCAGCACCCTCATTGACCGTATCAGCTCATAAAAGATTTCAAAAATCATAGACAAAATAAAAGGGCGATGACGCCCTTTTATTATTATCCATAAAGAGAGTTAAGACTGATTTTTGCGACGTCTTAAACTGCCATACAAGGCCAAACCAATTAACCCTAATGCAGACCACAGTCCTGTACTTCCCGCACTGGTTTTATCATCATCGTTAACCACTGCATCGTTTAAGTCTAAATCCACAATCACAGGATCATGGTCAGAAGAGCGGTAAGCATCGTCCGCATAGAATGCAGCAATTTGCTCCTCAGTTTTATATTCTTCGTTATAGTCCAGTGCCGTCGGCTCATCCGCATTGATAGGCCATGCAAATGCTTTTTTCACCATAGGATAAAGTGCTGCATCGGCAATCGCATGGTCTAAGTTGCCTGCACCGCCATAACCTTCGGTATTACTGGCTACACCGAAGACATAGCTATAAGCTGTTTTCCCCTGACCGATTTTTTCATCATTCAACAACACTTTATAGTTGGCTTGTTCAAGCGCCAAAATTGGATCTTCTTTGGCATAACTATTCAGATCACCTAACAGTAAGACATTTGGTTTACTCACCTGCGTTGGATTTTTTGCGACCCATTGCATTAACGCTTGCACTGCTTTAACGCGGGTTGGATTCCAGCATCCTTGACCATCGCCCTGATCTGCCTCTATCGAAGTTTTATCATCTGGGCAGCTACCTTTAGACTTCAAATGGTTTGGAATAACTGTAAAAGTCTTCCCACCTGATAGAGCTTGAAAGGTTTGTGCCATCGTGACACGATTTTTCTGGCTCTGGTCATCAAAGACCGCTGCTTCATTGATTGGTTTGACCCGCTTGGCATTATAAATAATGGCGACAGCAATCGCATCAGTTCCAAGTTTGTCAGCATTCGGAGGCGTTACATATTTCCAGTCACTCCCCAACGCTTGGGCTAAATATGCAACTGCACTACGCTCGCCATAACCATTATTGGCAATTTCCATCAGACCATAAACATCTGCATCAATCGCTTTTAATGCACTGACAATTTTCTGATGTTGCTTTTTAAACTCAGCTTCGGAACTTGCACCACGTTCGGTCGGAAAACCTTGTGCCAAACCATTGTCATAATTCAGTACATTAAATGCTGCAACACGAACTTGCTGTGTAGCCTTTGCTGGAACGCTTGCACGTGGGTTTGTCGCGTCTAAGACTTGTGGCGATGTTGCACCAAGCACAGGTTGAATTCGCCATTGGTTATAGCGGTATTCTAAAATACCTTGTACATTTTGCAGTTGTGCACCTGTACGTAGGGTGTTTTTAGCACTAAAGGACGTTGGCAACCACGGCGTTCTGTTCTGATTGTTGTAACCATCATCCAAAATAAGTTTCGAACGTAAATTCTGTTGTGCAAGCGCTTTGGCTTCGGTTGAGTTGGCAGGATATAAATTGGTTGGGATATATAAACGCGCGGGGCTTAAAGCCAACTGACCATAACGTCCATAGTCATAGTTTTCACTGACCGTGAGCGTTTGAGGAATATTGACCAACATGCCCTGATAACGTTTTGGTGCGTGGCCTGACACTTCAGTCAAATTATCAAAGGGCAAATTGATCGCCATTGGTTTAACCCAATCACTTGCCGAAGGATTACAGACATTAATATCGCTGCTTAAATCTTGAAGCTGTAATTGGTTCTGATAGGTTTTCAATTTGCCTTTGAAAATAACTTCCTGCCCGACTTGCCCACCTGTCACACTACTTGAAGATGGGACATAGACAAATACAGCATTACTGGTATTTGCAGTTGCCTGAGCATCTGGGGTTTGGACAAAGAAACCTGAAAAACCATTGTTATAACGATAATCAGCCGTGATTACGCCTTTCACCACATATTCCGCATCTTGCGCTGCACTTTGCAATGCCGCAATTGGGGTCGCTGTCGTACTACAGTTCACAGTGGTTAGGGGTGGTGCCGCATTTCCAGCAAGATAACTAGAAAATGCGTTTCGATCTGACCATTTTTCCCATGCCGATGCCAAATCAAATGGTGCGGTAACGTCAATCCCTGCACTGGAAACATGATTACTTAATAGTGTGCGTTTAAAACTATTCGCTGTTGCAACACCCCCCCATCCAGTGCTTGGGCGTTCACCCACTGTGCCAAAGCGGTCAATCGCAACGCCATTATGATAAAGCACTAAAGCATCGTCACCATTGAAAGCTAAGTTCGCCTGCTGTTGTACCGCATCGCCCAGCTCTTCTTTTAAAGCAGAATGCCCGACCAGATAATGCCCCTTTGCTGCCAATTGCCCTGACAAACTCACCGTCAAATTTGCACTGCTACTGCCATTTGCGTATTGCTTGATCTGATATTCTGCCAAGTTGACCGTCGTCGGATCTGGATTATAAATTTCCAATCCTTTCTTATTTGAAGTTCCATCTACATACTGACTAAATAATAGTTGTGCATACGCAGGAAAAGAACAACCTGCCAAAATCAGGCTCAGGCTTAATATCTGTGGCTTAAAATTTTTCATCATTTTTTATCAGTTGGTTAAATCGTATGGTAGGTTAATTTTTATTCGTTACATCATGATTAATAAATGATGACAGTTTTTAGGCTAATCAAAATAGAGCGTGCTGAATTTGATAAATTCTGAGTAAAAAATTTGACTTGTCCTGCTCAGGACTTACAATACCGCTTTCGAATTTCTACATCTGCCAAAATTATGACGAATGATCAATTAGACCAGCAAGTCGTCGAGCTAGACAACTTAAATGAACACCGCGAAATTGTGACATTTATGCGTCGTTCATCTCCGCTGAACACCTCGCAACGCACTGCGCTTGAACAATATGGTCACATGATTTTGGAATACCCTGTAGGTGACCTACGCCAGCAGTTTGAACATCCAGAGCGTCCGCTCACGGTTGAAATTGGCTTTGGTATGGGACGTTCATTGGTCTTGATGGCGCAGGCCAACCCTGAACGTAACTATGTCGGGATTGAAGTGCATGTTCCGGGGATTGCGCAATGTGTGTATGAAGCTGGAATTGCAGGTTTAACCAATCTTCGTCTTTTAGATGCAGATGCCATTCAAGTATTACGTGAAATGCCAGATAACAGCATCAACGCTGTGCAACTGTACTTCCCAGACCCATGGCAGAAAAAACGCCACTTCAAACGTCGTTTCGTGTCACATGACCGTATGCCACTGGTTGAGCAAAAGTTGGAAATGGATGGCACATTCCACGCAGCGACAGACTGGGAACCGTATGCAGAGTGGATGATTGATGTACTCGATAACCGTCCAAATCTTGAAAATATGGCAGGTAAAGGTAACAGTTACCCGCGTCCAGACTGGCGTCCACAAACTAAATTTGAACGTCGTGGACTCGAAGAAGGTCATAAGATCAACGACTTCTTATTTAAGAAAATTAAATAAATTTCAGATCTCATAAAAATAGGGCCGAGAGCCCTATTTTTTATGCTTAAATTATTAAAATACATGCCGAATTTCAACCGTTGGATCATGTTGATCCAAGCGTTTTGCCAAAATATGTAAACGTCGTGTCGGCACTGCGGGAAACAAATGATGCTCCACATGATAAAACATGTTGTAGGTCACGACCCGTTTAAACTCATTACGCACAGTACGCGTCATATACACATGATCTTCCGTATCATGATGCACCGTCCACACCGCAAAAAAAGCCGTCATGCATTGTCCAATCAACATGGCACTGACATGGTATTTTAAAATACTGATATCCAAGATCACAAAAACCAAAAACAATACCATGACGTTGGCAACAAGCTCAGTAGACATCCATTTTTCTGGGTTTTAGTCCCAACCTCAAAGGCTTTTTTATGCAACATCCATGGGAAAATAGGACCAAAAAGTAAGGCTTGCCACCACTTCATGGTTGCACTTTTCGCTTCAATATCTTCTTCCTGCATGCAATGCTGATGGTGACGCAGGTGATTAATTTGTACAGCATGCATCGAGCCGAGCATGACGATGCTCAAAAAAAACATGACCCAATGAGTCGCAGGACGGCTAATACCTAGGGCAAAATGAAAAGCGTTATGGACCTGTCTGAGTCCTGTTAAGAAAAACATAAACGAGCAAAACAGCGCTAAGACATACCACTGTAAACTTGCAAAAATGAAAGAGACAATCAACCACGGTAAAGAAATAAATAATTCACTGATCACATCGCTACGGCCTAAATGAACGAGATCTTTCCACTGCACTTGTTCTAATAATGAATGTGAACGCATACGCCCTCTATTTGTTTGTATTTATTTTAAGCAATACTGTACCGAATCTTAGGACATAAAAAAAGCCACGTTTTCAGTGGCTTTGCTTGTTCTTTGTGGCTCGCTTCTTCGTTTCTTATTTTGAATGTCAACTGTGACGTTGACTGATCTGCTGACTCATTAAGGCATACACTTCGGCAAGATCTTCTCGTTGAACTTGTGCAAACATCTGTTGATGCATCTGTAGAATATTCTGATCCTGACGCATCGCAGGGCCAGTTTGCATGTGCTTCGGGTCATTCTGTGTGGCTTTCTGCGCGGTTTCTAAGATCAAAGGGTATAACAGACTAAAATCGACCTGCTCTGCATCCACCACTTGTTTCGCCATGTCATAACAATAATTACTAAAATTACAAGCAAAGACAGCCGCTAAATGCAAACTTAGACGCTGCGCAGAGCTGTAGCTATACACGCGTTGGCTCAGGCTTTCTGCCAGTGTATGTAGTCTTTGAAGATCCGTATTTTCAGTGGCTTCCACAAATAACGGTGTATTTGACCAATCAATTTCACGTTCCAAGCTAAAGGTCTGTAAAGGATAAAACACCCCTGCACGTGCATGTTTCGTCGACAAAACTGAAAGCGCTGTACTCCCTGAAGTATGTACAATCAACACATTCGGCAGATATTCAGTCAAGGCCGAAATCACACTGGGAATAGACTGATCACTTACTGCAATCATCACCACATCCACATCAGCATTTAACTGCTGAAAATGACTGACCGCCTTTGCATGTACGACTTGCGCCAAATCTGTAGCTTTGTCGAAGCTTCGACTATAAATATTGATGATTTCATGCTGAGACATCAGGGCTTTGGCCAAATGATGAGCCACCCGCCCCGCTCCAATTAAACTGATCCGCATCTTCATTTCACTATTTTAAAGTGCCTACAGCATGCCAATAAAAAAAGGATGAAGCAATTCATCCTTTTTTTATTAAATTGACACTGACCCACTAAAACTTACGAAGAGTCAAAATCTGTTCACTACGGCCAAATGGCCCTTGTTCATCGTGCAAAACCGCACTGGTTAAGCCAATACCATCATCACCATATTGCTGAGTCGCTTCCAAACCTAACCATTTCCCTTGGGGTAAACGGTATAAATGCAGTTGTAGATCTAAATTGGGAAAGCCCCATCCAGATGCTGGATTTTGACGTGGCACAATACCGTTGGCTGTATCCACCATACCCAATAAGCGCACAAAACTTGATGTTTTCTGAGCTTCCACCATGTCCAAATCATTATGTAACCAGACAATGCCTTTACCCGCACGGTGCCCTTCTGCCGCACGTGTCTCAATACTCTGAATATAACCACCCGGCCAACATTTCATCCCATCCCATACTGGCAAAGTTTCAGGATGTACAATCGATTGATCTTCTAGCCCTGCAATTGCACTGGTATCTTGCTTCATCATTTTCCAAGCACGGGCCACAATACAAGTCTTCCCGTTTGCCTGCATTTCCGCCTCGATCAGTTCAATGGTTTTTCCAGCACGAATGACACGGGTATGCACCGTAAACTCACCAAAAGCGATCAGCCCAAAAATATCTAAACTCACGCGTCCAATGCGCATCTCATCGCGTGGTTGAAACTGCTCTAACTCCGTACACAAAACCCCTGTTGCAGGTGCCATGTGCTGTTCATGCGGGTTCCATGCGCCTTGGGCATGAATATTGGAAAGATACGACGCCGTGCAGCTCCCATCACTGTGCTGTTCACGATTTAAAAGTTGATAATAGGCTGCCATGTGTATTCCTTCATTTTTATCTTTAAAATGTATCTTTTCACTGCCATTGGTTTTTATTTTTGTGCAAAAAAACCATAATAATTCAACAGTTGACTATAAGTTCGTACTTCATGAAATCCAACTTTAGTCAGAAGCTCTTGCATCTGACTGGCCGAGACCAAATAAAAATCTTGTTGCAGGCGCTCAATCATTTTTTCACTCTGTACCACCGTCAAACCATTGCTCTGACATAAGGTTTGTAGAACCTTGAGTTCAGCTTCATCACTGGAACGCATCAGGTCATAGCTCAGTAAAATGGCTTGCGTCTTAAGACAGCGTAAAATGTCGGCAAAGAAGAATGACTTTGCTTCAAGTGGAATAAAATGCGCCACCAATATGGCTAAAGCGGCATCAAACTGTGCACTTTCCTGTAATGCCGTCGTATCACCATCAACAAAGTGAACCCGCGTTAAATCACTATGGGTCTCGCTCAATAACTGCTGCGCTTTTTCAATCATGGTCAAAGAGGGGTCGACAGCGGTAAAACTCCACGTCGGATGCTGCGCCAACAAATATGAAAGCTCATAACCTGTACCGCATCCCACAATCAATACATGCGCATGTTCTGGTAGATGTGTTTTTAAAATGGCTTGAATTTGCAGATGAACCAACTCATAACCTGGAATGAGCTTACGAATATGTTGATCATAACCATCCACTACAGTTTGACTCTGAAAGTCTTTCGCCATTTTATTGTTCACTCATCTATTTTTAATCGTCGCCCTAAATCTACACTTTCATGACCGCATGTTCTAGCACTTAAGCTACAGCCATAGCATCGACCGTTAACTCAGCAAGTTGCGGTTTGGCTTTTTCTGCATGTAGACCCAGTTTTTGAAAGAGTTGTTGGTCTTTGCCTTGTGCTGTATTTGGCGTAGTCAGCAATTTTTCACCCGAAAACAGTGAGTTTGCACCGGCCATAAAAGCCAAAGCTTGGTCGGCATCGGACAGCGATTCACGTCCTGCGGACAGACGAATATAGCTTTTCGGCATAATGATACGTGCTACCGCAATAGTGCGAATCCACTCCGTCACATCTAACTTTTCAACTTCTGCCAAAGGCGTACCTTGCATAGGAACCAGCATGTTGATCGGCACAGATTCGGGATGTATGGGTAAAGTCGCCAATTCAAATAATAAGCCAATTCGATCTTTGGTCTCTTCACCTAGGCCAACAATTCCGCCACTACACACTTTTAAGCCTGCTTCTCGAACATGACTTAAGGTATCTAGACGGTCGTCAAAGCTACGCGTACTAATCACATTGGGATAGTACTCACGAGACGTGTCTAAGTTATGGTTGTAATAATCGAGTCCTGCACCTTTTAAACGCTCTGCTTGGGAGGCATTCAGCATGCCTAGGGTCATACAGGTTTCTAAACCCAAAGCTTTGACTTCACGCACCATATCCAAAACATAAGGCATATCTCGCTCATGTGGATTTCGCCATGCTGCGCCCATACAAAACCGTGTAGAACCCGAGGCCTTCGCCTGCTGTGCTTCGCTAATGACTTTTTCAACCGCAATTCTTTTTTCAGCTTCAAGCTTTGAGTCATAACGCGCAGACTGTGAACAGTATTTGCAGTCTTCAGGGCATTTGCCTGTTTTGATCGACAGTAAAGTACTGACTTGGATGGCATTCGCTTCAAAGTACTGACGATGAGTTTGCTGTGCTTGAAAGACCAAATCCAAAAAAGGCTGTTGGTAGAGTGCTTGTATTTCAGCGCGAGTCCAATCATTTTTCAGGTGCATATGCTATTCCTTTTACTTTTCACTTCGGACTTTCCTTCGGCTTCAACGCAGCAAAGGAAAGTCCGTCTTCAACCTTATGCGATTTCTTTCAAGTTCAGTTCATTACGCATAAATTCCTGCAATTTAAACTTCTGCGCTTTGCCTGAAGCTGTCATTGGGAACTCATTAAAAAAACGAACATAACGTGGAACTTTGTTGTGTGAAATGTGTTCTGCACAGTACTGACGGATCGACTCTTCAGTAATTTCATGATGCTCATGTAAAATAATACATGCACACAACTCTTCACCATAACGCGCATCTGGCAGACCAATGACTTGGACATCGCTGACATCAGGATGGGTATATAAAAAGTCTTCAATTTCTTTCGGGAATAGGTTTTCTCCGCCACGAATGACCACATCCTTAATTCGGCCTTTAATTTTCACAAAGCCAGCTTCATCCATTTCTGCAATGTCACCTGTATGCATCCAGCGTGCTGAATCAATCACTTCTTGCGATTTTTCATGGTCTTCCCAATACCCCAACATCACCGAATAGCCACGAACACACAGTTCACCCAACTGACCGCGCGGTACAACTTTGCCTTGTTCATCAACAATTTTAATTTCAAGATGTGGATGGACGCGCCCTACGGTTCCGACTCGTTGTTCAACTGAATCGGAGGTTGAGCTTTGTGCACTGACAGGTGCCGTTTCAGTCATACCATAGCAAATGGTAATTTCGGACATGTGCATCCGATCAATAACACGTTGCATAATTTCACGTGGGCACGGACTACCCGCCATAATGCCTGTACGTAAACTGGAAAGATCAAAGTCATCAAACTGTTCATGCTCTAAAATGGCAATAAACATGGTCGGTACACCGTATGCAGCCGTACATTTTTCTTGCTGAATGGCTTTTAACGTTTCTAAAGGATTAAACACTGCCGATGGATAGACCATGGTTGAACCATGCGTAATACAGGCCAAATTACCCATCACCATACCGAAACAGTGAAAGAGCGGCACAGAAATACAGACTCGATCGGCAGGACTTAAGTGAATGGCTTCACCAACAAAATAACCATTATTTAGAATATTATTATGTGTCAGCATTGTGCCTTTCGGGTTACCTGTGGTGCCCGAAGTAAACTGGATATTGATGGTTTCATCAAACTGCAATTCGCTTGCAACGAGCTCTAATTGATTGAGCTGTCTCTTGCTAGGGGGAGTGAGCAAATCACTAAAACGATGTAAACCCGTATGTTCTTCTTCATCAATTTTAATAATATATTTCAAATGTGGCAGTCGTTCTGCCTTTAACACTTTATTTTCAGCACCTTTAATTTCAGGGGCAATTTTCATTAAAATATCTTGATAATTCGTGCTTTTAAATTGTGATGCAATGACTAAGCCCTTACAAGAGACTTTATTCAACACATATTCGAGCTCATTACTTTTATAAGCAGGGTTCAAGTTGACTAAAATGATACCTGCTTTAAACGCAGCAAACTGGGTAATCGCCCATTCCACACAGTTCGGAGACCAAATCGCAAGTCGATCGCCTTTTTTCAAGCCTAGTTTTAGTAAACTACAGGCAAATGCATTGACCTGAGTTTGTAATTCCTTATACGTGAGTCTGACATTTTGATGCAGGCTGACAACAGCATCTTGTTCCGCATACTGCTGACAAGCCTGATCAAATTTCTCACCAATCGTCATGCCTAATAAGGGCTGACTGCTCGTTCCATAGGCATAACTTAACCGTTCTTGTGTCATCGAATCGATCTCCTTGATTCATTGTAATCTTGTTATTCAATTTTAATTGTTCTATGACTACTTCCCTTCAAACACCAAGCCTTTGTGTTCACACCTGCTACTATTTTTCCTCCTGAACCTGAACTGCATTGACACAAAATTCGGCAATTTGTTTCACAAAGTAGTCTTTATAGTTTTGATCAAACATCACATTTCGAGACGGATTTAAAGGCTCAATCACCACAAAAGTCATGGCACCGACCACACAAAGTGCTGCGGTATTTAAATCTTCAAATCCAAACTCACCGTTAATTTTCCCTGCGGCCAGTATTTCTTTCATGCTCTGTTTAATCATCTGTTTACTGCGAAAACGTTCATGTTCTAACTCAGCATCGACTGGCTCAAACATGAGTGAATACGCAAGTTGGGGGCTATTCAGGGCACGTTTCACAAACGTGGTTACCGCCTTGTCCAATTTCTGTTTTGATGAGAGCTCACTTTCAGCAATGTGATTTAAAATTTTCACCTCATGCTGTATGGCCTCAGACAAAACCTCAATTAACACTTGGCTTTTGTTATCGAAGTATCGATACACCAAACCACTCGAAACACCCGCGCGTTCAGCAATTGCTTGAATTTGCGCGTCTTTAATCCCCCCTTGAGCAATAAGTTCACGAGCAGATTGCAAAATCGCTTCACGATTTTGTTCCATTCGTTCTTGCATCAACGATGATCTTTTATAACTCATAATTCTATTCTCAACCAGATAAAATGAATTGTAAATCAATTTGTGAATTTTAGTTCACTTTTTTAAAAATTCGATGTATTGTAAAAATCAAGCACAACAAAAATGCTTTATCAGGAACAACAAATACAATCATAGGATGAATGAAGAAATGACCTTCCAAAGCTTAACTTTCGGTTTAGATGAAACACTCATTGCACTGCGTGATTCCGTTGCTGCGTTTTGTGCCAAAGAAATTGCTCCTATAGCGCAACAAGTCGATCAGAACAACAAATTCCCTGCTCAGCTGTGGAAAAAATTTGGCGATATGGGCTTACTCGGTCTAACCGTCAGTGAAGAATATGGCGGTACAGGCCTAGGTTATTTGGCACATATCATTGTCATGCAAGAAATCTCACGTGCTTCAGCTTCGATTGGTCTTTCTTATGGTGCACATTCTAACCTATGTGTGAATCAAATTAACCGAAATGGCAGCGAGGAACAAAAACAACGTTATTTACCGAAGCTAATTTCAGGTGAATACGTCGGTGCACTCGCAATGTCTGAACCAAACGCAGGCTCAGATGTAGTCAGCATGAAACTCAAAGCTGAAGATTGTGGCGATCACTTCCTGTTAAATGGTTCAAAAATGTGGATCACCAATGGTGGTGATGCTGATGTGCTTGTAGTGTATGCCAAAACGGATCTGCATGCAGGTGCTAAAGGCATGACAGCCTTCCTTGTAGAAAAAGGCATGGAAGGTTTTAGTCATGGGACACATTTAGACAAATTGGGTATGCGTGGTTCGAATACTTACCCGCTGTTCTTTGACAACGTGAAAGTGCCAAAAGAAAACGTAATGGGCGGTGTTGGAAACGGCACCAAAGTGCTCATGAGTGGTTTGGATTATGAGCGTGCGGTTTTAAGTGCAGGTCCTTTAGGCATTATGGATGCCTGCATGGACACCGTGATTCCCTATATCCATGACCGTAAACAATTCGGCCAAGCGCTCGGTGAATTCCAGCTAATGCAAGGAAAAATTGCCGATATGTATTCGACTTGGTTGGCATGTAAAGCGCTAGTCTATGCCGTGGGTGCTGAGTGCGATAAGGCCGACCATAGCCGTAGCCTACGTAAAGATGCAGCCAGTGCAATTTTATATGCTGCTGAAAAAGCCACATGGATGGCAGGTGAAACCATTCAGACCTTAGGTGGAAATGGCTATATCAATGAATTTTCTGCAGGCCGTCTATGGCGCGATGCAAAACTCTATGAAATTGGCGCGGGAACTTCTGAAATTCGCCGTATGTTGATTGGCCGTGAACTGTTTAATGAAACAGCTTAACCCTCCACAACAATAAAAATGACAAGGATGTTCGTGATGAATCAATTACATAGCAAGATCAATATTCGAAGTGAAGACTTCAAAACCAACCAAACCGCGATGCAAAGCTTGGTCGATGACTTAAAGCAAAAAGCAGAACAAATTGCTTTAGGCGGCGGTGAAGCGGCGCGACAAAAACATTTGGCACGCGGAAAACTGTTAGCACGTGATCGTATTGATCAGTTAATTGATGCAGGCACGGCATTCCTTGAAGTTGGTCAGTTGGCGGCACAAAACGTCTATGCAGACGATGTGCCTGCGGCCGGTGTCGTTGCTGGTGTAGGTCAGGTCAATGGTGTGACCTGCATGATCGTCGCCAACGATGCGACAGTGAAAGGCGGCACGTACTACCCATTGACGGTGAAAAAACACTTACGTGCTCAAGAAATTGCGGAGCAAAACCATCTGCCCTGTATTTATTTGGTGGACTCAGGCGGTGCATATTTGCCGATGCAGGATGAAGTTTTCCCTGACCGTGATCACTTTGGCCGTATTTTCTATAACCAAGCACGCATGTCAAGCATGGGAATTGCCCAAATTGCGGTGGTAATGGGCAGTTGTACAGCTGGGGGGGCATACGTACCTGCCATGTCTGATGAAACCATTATTGTGCGTAACCAAGGGACGATTTTCTTAGGCGGCCCGCCATTGGTGAAAGCGGCAACGGGTGAAGTGGTTAGCAGTGAAGACTTAGGTGGTGGTGATGTGCATACTCGCCTGTCTGGTGTGGCGGATCATTTGGCTGAGAACGACGAACATGCCATTGCCATTGCTCGTAATATCGTGGCGAACCTGAATAAAACACCACAAACGCGTGCAACAGAGATTGAAGAACCGTTATTTGATGCAACTGAACTGTATGGTGTTGTGCCAAGTGATGCACGCAAACCATTCGATATTCGTGAAGTGATTGCGCGTATTGTTGATGGTTCACGTTTTGATGAATTCAAAGCTCGCTTTGGCACCACCTTAGTCACAGGTTTTGCCAAAATCTATGGCATGCCCATTGGCATTATTGCAAACAACGGTATTTTATTTTCAGAATCTGCACAAAAAGGGGCTCACTTTATTGAGCTCTGTACGCAGCGCAATATTCCCCTCCTGTTCCTTCAAAACATTACTGGCTTTATGGTCGGTCGCCAATACGAAAATGAAGGCATTGCCAAAAATGGCGCTAAACTGGTCATGGCTGTTGCCACCGCAAATGTCCCAAAACTCACTCTTGTGATTGGTGGTTCATTTGGTGCAGGCAACTATGGTATGTGTGGTCGTGCCTATTCACCACGCTTCATGTGGACATGGCCGAACTCGCGTATTTCGGTGATGGGTGGTGAACAAGCGGCAAGTGTATTGTCGACCTTAAAACGAGACCAAATCGAAAAACGTGGTGAGTCTTGGTCAGTCGCAGAAGAAGATGATTTTAAACAACCCTTCCGTGACCAATTTGAACGTCAAGGCCATCCATATTATGCATCGGCGCGTTTGTGGGATGACGGTGTGATTGACCCTGCACAAAGCCGTCAGGTGCTCGGTTTAAGTTTAGCCGCAGCCTTAAATGCACCCATTCAACCGACCAAATTCGGCGTGTTCCGCATGTAGGAGATGAGCGATGAGCTTTCAATATTTACAACTCGAACAACGCGACCAAGTGGCAACGGTATGGATTAATCGTGCAGAAATGCATAATGCCTTCAATACTCAAGTGATTGAAGAACTGCACCGCTGCTTTAGCGAACTCAACACGCGTGATGATGTTCGTGTCGTGATTTTAGCTGGACGTGGCAAAAGCTTCTCGGCGGGTGCAGACCTGAACTGGATGAAAGAAGCGGGACAAGCCTCACAGGATGAAAATGAAGCCGATGCATTAAAACTAGCGAAAATGCTACAAAGTTTAGCGACTTTAAAACAACCGACCATCGCCCGCGTGCAAGGCATTGCTTTTGGTGGTGGCATGGGACTGGCTTCTGCATGTGATATTTGTGTAGCAAGCAGTGATGCTAAGTTTGCGACCTCTGAAGTGCGCTTAGGTTTAGCCCCTTCAACCATTAGCCCTTATGTGATTCGTGCGATTGGCGCACGTCAGGCTTCACGCTACTTTTTAACCGCAGAACGTATTTCTGCGGAACAAGCCCTACACATTGGTCTGGCGCATGTGGTGGCCGATGCCGAACAGTTGGATGAAAAAGTTGCAGAAATAGTTGATGCCTTACTTTTGGGTGGTCCAGAAGCACAAACGTCTTCAAAACAACTCATCCAAATGGTCGACCAGCAAGTGTTAACCGAAGCATTATTGTTGCAAACCGCACAACATATTGCCCATATACGCCAAGGATCAGAGGCGAAAAGTGGCTTAAATGCTTTTTTAAATAAACACAGTCCAGTCTGGATCAAGACGACGGCATAACAACAAGAAAGGATATCGATATGTTTAATAAAATCTTAATTGCGAACCGTGGTGAAATTGCTTGTCGCGTGATCCGTACTGCAAAAAAAATGGGCATTGCCACCGTTGCAGTTTATTCAGATGCTGACGCTCAGGCACAGCACGTGCAACAAGCCGACGAAGCCATTTATATCGGCGAATCTCCTGCTGCACAAAGCTACCTACAAATTGAACGTATTATCCAAGCTGCCTTAGACACAGGTGCAGAAGCCATTCATCCAGGTTATGGTTTTTTATCTGAAAATGACCAATTTGCCAATGCCTGCCAAAAAAACAACATTATCTTTATTGGCCCACCTGTAGATGCCATTTTAGCCATGGGCCTCAAAGCCACTTCTAAATCCTTAATGGAAAAAGCAGGTGTACCGCTGACACCGGGCTACCATGGCACCAACCAAGATCCTGATTTTTTAAAACAACAAGCCGATGCCATTGGATACCCTGTACTGATTAAAGCCAGTGCTGGCGGTGGTGGTAAAGGCATGCGCTTGGTGGATCGTGGCGAAGACTTTTTAAGCCATCTAGCTTCATGTAAAAGTGAGGCACGTTCAAGCTTTGGCAATGACGATGTACTGGTTGAACGCTATGTAGTACAACCGCGCCATATTGAAGTACAAGTTTTTGGTGATACGCATGGTAACTATGTGCATCTATTTGAACGCGATTGTTCGGTACAACGTCGCCATCAAAAAGTATTAGAAGAAGCACCTGCACCCAAAATGGCAGAGCCAAAACTCGAAGCCATGCGCCAAGCCGCTATTGATGCAGCACGTGCAGTGGATTATGTCGGTGCAGGGACAGTTGAGTTTATTGTGGAACAAGACGGCACGGCATATTTCATGGAAATGAATACTCGCCTGCAAGTTGAGCATCCTGTAACAGAGATGATTACAGGGCAAGATTTGGTGGAATGGCAACTGCGTGTAGCTTTTGGTGAACCGCTACCTAAACAACAACACGAGCTCAGTATTCATGGCCATGCATTAGAAGCGCGTGTCTATGCTGAAGAGCCTGAAAAAGGCTTTTTACCTGCGATTGGAAAAATCCACTACCTGCACTACCCTCAGCAAAATGAGCATGTCCGTGTAGACAGTGGCATTGTTGAAGGGGATGAAATCACCACCTTTTACGACCCAATGATTGCCAAATTAATTGTGTGGGCGAAGAATCGTGAAGCAGCACTCACACAAATGCACCATGCACTCAGTCAGTTTCATGTCGATGGCTTGGGCAATAACATTGCATTCTTAGACCGTTTGGTCCGTTCAGAATCGTTTAAGACCGCCAATCTAGACACCAACTTAATTCAACGTGAAGAAGCGTTTTTACTGCAACACACTGAAATAGCCTCTTCAGAGCTCATCATTACGGCAGCATTGATTGAACTCTTGTCTCGCTTTGCCAGCAATAAAATAGCTGCAAATTCTGTATGGCAAACCGAGTCTCTATGGCGTTTAAATATTAATGCCAGCTATGCCATTAAACTGGCACTAAACGATGAAGAACATAAAGTCTATTTCAGCCCAACAGCAAAAGGCTTTACAGCGAAGTACAATGGAAAGAGCGTTTTCATTCAGGGTGAATTGTTAGAGGCACATTTAGCTAAAATTGAATGTGAAACAAGCAAGAAGACCTATGCTTATAGTTCGAATGCACAGGGCCTAACGCTGTATGCAGACGGTCAAAGCTATAAATTTGCACATATTCAGCCTAACTTTAATACTGAAGATGATGCTTCTGATGCCAATAACTTAAAAGCACCAATGCCGGGTGTGATCACGCAAGTCTTGGTACAAAACAACAGTGCAGTGAAAAAAGATGATGTCCTCCTTACGCTTGAAGCGATGAAAATTGAATATTCAATTCGTGCTCCACATGACGGCATTGTCTCTGCGGCTTACTTCCAAGTCGGTGATCAGGTCAAAGCAGGCGATGAATTGGTTGAGTTTTCAAGCTTAGAAGGTGCCGCATGAATGAATTTGTCAAAATTGTCGAAGTCGGGCCGCGAGATGGTTTGCAAAATGAAAAGACACCGCTCACTTTGGATGACCGTCGTAAACTGATTTTAGATTTGATGCAGACAGGACTCAGTGCTATTGAAGTGGGGTCTTGCGTCTCTGCAAAATGGGTTCCACAAATGGCACAGAGTGATGAACTCTTTGCCAGCTTACCTAAAGATCCGAATATCAGTTTTAGTTTATTGACTCCGAACTTAAAAGGGTTTGAGTCTGCATTGGCTGTCGGCTGTCAGGAGGTTGCCGTTTTTACCGCAGCTTCCGAAAGCTTTACCCAAAAAAACATCAATTGCTCAATTGATGAAAGCTTTGAAAAGTTTGCAGATATCATGACTGCTGCAAAAACTCATCACATCAAAGTCCGTGGTTATGTGTCTTGTATTGTGGACTGCCCCTATGAAGGCGCAATTGCACCGAGCAAAGTTGCACACGTCAGTCAACGTTTGCTAGACATGGGCTGCTATGAAGTATCCTTAGGTGAAACGATTGGCACGGCGACACCAGACCGCGTGAAAAAAGTCTGGCAGGCATGTTTAGCTGAAATGGATGCCGCAAGTTTAGCAGGACATTTTCATAATACCTATGGCATGGCCATTGCCAATATTTACCAGTCTTTAGAACAAGGCATTCGTGTATTTGATTCGTCCATTGCAGGTTTAGGCGGCTGCCCTTATGCCAAAGGCGCATCGGGCAATGTGTCCACAGAAGACCTTTACTACCTACTCTCCAACATGGGCTATGACACAGGGATTGATCTTGATGCACTGATGGTTGCCAGCCAAAACATCAGCCAAGTACTACAACGCACCAATCCATCTAATTATGCCAATGCCTACTGGCAAAAGCGCTGTGCCTAAGCCATTCAATAGATAACGAGAACACTATGGTCAATAAAGTTTATTCAAGTGCAAAGGATGCACTGCAAGATGTGGTTCAAGATGGTCAAACCTTAGCGGTTGGTGGCTTTGGTTTATGCGGTATTCCAGAAAGTCTGATTGCGGCCTTAAAACAAACGGGCGTAAAAAATCTGACCTGTATTTCCAACAATGCAGGCGTTGATGGATTCGGCTTAGGCTTACTCCTCGAAAGCAAACAAATAAAAAAAATGATTGCTTCTTACGTGGGCGAAAACAAAGAATTCGAACGGCAGTTTTTAAGTGGCGAGCTTGAAGTTGAACTCACGCCTCAAGGCACACTGGCAGAAAAACTTCGTGCAGGTGGCGCAGGCATTCCTGCATTTTTTACCGCAACAGGTGTGGGTACGCTCATCGCTGAAGGCAAAGAAGAACGTGAGTTTAATGGCAAACCTTATATTCTAGAAAACTCGCTCACCGCAGACATTGCACTCGTGAAGGCATACAAGGCCGATACTGCAGGTAACTTAATTTTCCGTAAAACCGCACAAAACTTTAATCCAGTATGTGCCATGGCTGGAAAAGTCTGCATTGTCGAAGTTGAGGAAATTGTTGAAATTGGCGCTTTAGATCCAGACCAGATTCACCTGCCGGGTATTTATGTCAATCGCATTGTGCTGAATGCAAACCCTGAAAAACGTATCGAACAACTCACATTAAAAGAGGAGGCTTAACCCATGGCTTGGTCTCGTAATGAAATGGCACAACGTGCAGCGCTTGAGCTGGAAGATGGTTTTTATGTCAATTTAGGCATTGGCTTACCCACACTGGTGGCCAACTATATTCCTGAAAACGTCAACGTCTGGTTGCAGTCTGAAAATGGATTGTTAGGTATTGGTGAGTTTCCAACAGCCGAAACAGTCGATGCCGATTTAATCAATGCTGGAAAACAAACTGTTACGGCACGTCAGGGGGCTGCATTTTTCTCTAGTGCAGATTCTTTTGCCATGATCCGTGGAGGTCATGTCAATATCGCCATTTTAGGGGCAATGGAAGTTTCACAAAATGGTGATTTGGCCAACTGGATGATTCCGGGTAAAAAAGTCAAAGGCATGGGTGGCGCGATGGATTTGGTTGTTGGAGTACAAAAAGTGGTGGTGCTCATGGAACACTCTGCAAAAGATGGTACATCGAAAATTGTCGAGCAGTGTAGCCTGCCCCTGACAGGTAAAAATGTCGTACATCGCGTGATTACTGATCTCGGTGTCATGGACATTACACAGGAGGGTGTGAAATTGGTTGAACTGGCGAAAGATATCAGTTTTGAAGACATTCAAAAAGTGACAGGTGTTGCTCTGATCCGCTAATTCAACATCATTTATACAATAGAAAAAATAATCCAATGCCTTTAAAGCAGCGATCCTGTTTTAAAGGCATTTCTATCAGCACGGATAGGCTGAATCAAAAATTCATACCTCATAGATAAAAATGGAATCAATGCATGGAAAACTCTCAAAATATTTTGCAACGTTTTGCACTACGTGTCAGTGATTGGTCGGAGAAATGGTTTCCAGACTCTTATATTTTTGCCCTATTGGGTGTCGTGATCGTCGCGATTGCTTCAATCAGCATCGGCGCACCTGCCAAAGATGTCGCGGTTTCCTTTGGTGATGGTTTTTGGAGTCTGATTCCTTTTACCTTACAAATGTGTATGCTGATTGTGGTTGGTTATGTGGTTTCTGTTTCAAAGCCTGTAGAACTACTGATTCAAAAAATGGCCCGAATCCCCCATAGTGGCCGCGGTGCGATTGTACTTGTTGCGACAGTCAGTTTATTAATTTCGCTGATAAACTGGGCCATGAGTACAGTACTGACTGCCCTGCTGGTAATTGCTTTAGCTAAACGCAAAGAACTGAATATGGACTATCGTGCTGCTGCTGCTGCCGCGATTATTGGTATGGGGGCGACGTGGGCCTTAGGTATTAGTTCTTCTGCGGCACAACTGCAAGCCAACAAAGCCAGCCTGCCCGAATCAATTTACAATCTAACCGGTGTGATTCCCTTCACCGAAACCATTTTCTTGCCTCAGTCGATGATCATGACGGCTGTGTTGATTATTGCCTCGATCGCTATTGCATTTTGGTCTGCACCCAAAGGCCAAGACATTAAAACCATTGATCAATTCCCCATTCAGTTTGAGGAAGAAGTTAAACCAACACCAACCACAAAACGCCCAGGAGACTGGTTAGAGAACTCACCTTTATTGAGTATCTTGATTGTGCTCTTGGGGCTAGTTTGGATGTTCAATGAATTCAGCAAAAGTAATCCGATCTTGGCCATTTCAAGCCTAAATACCTACAACTTTATTTTCCTCATGCTGGGTATTGCACTACATAGTACGCCACGAAATTTCCTCAATGCCGTTACCAAAGCCGTGCCAGCGGTCTCAGGTGTTCTGATTCAGTTTCCGCTGTATGGCAGTATCGCCTTTATGATGACACAAGCGTTAAATAGTCATGATTTATCGCTATCTCATTATATTGCTGAGTTTTTTGTTTCGATTGCCTCCAAAGAGACCTTTGCCATTGTGATGGGCTTATATTCTGCCATTTTAGGCTTTTTCATTCCTTCTGGCGGTGGTAAATGGATTATTGAAGCACCCTATGTCATGCAAGCTGCACATGATTTAAAAGTGCATTTAGGCTGGTCGGTGCAAATCTATAATGCTGCTGAAGCCTTGCCGAATTTAATCAACCCATTTTTTATGCTGCCAATGCTTGGCATTCTCAAATTAAAAGCCAAAGATGTGATCGGCTTTACCGTCACTCAATTGGTTTTCCATCTGCCTTTGGTGCTGTTCCTACTTTGGATTTTAGGCCGTAGCCTGACCTATATGCCACCCACCTTCTAAACGAGGAAAAAACACAATCTAAATAAAAAAGGACGAATCATATTCGTCCTTTTCTCATTCTATAAATACTCAATAAAGCGTATTTTTAATGTAGCCCAATTAATTAAACACGTTATTTAAATACACAATGCGCTCATTGGTTTTTTGATTAAAGCACTTGGTATATTGCAATTGTTGGTCTTGAGCACGTAAAGCATCATCCCAATATCGCCACTGCTTTTGATAGGTTTCTTTTTCACTATCCGTCATTTGGTAGACGCTTTTTTGGGAAATCACTTTACAGTCTACATCACGTTTTTCAAACCACTCGGTTTGGTCTTGTTGTAGCTGCTGTTTTTGCTCCTCAGTAAAATTGTCCCAAGTTTGGTTCAGTCGTTCCACCACTTTGACTTGATCTGCATCCAGTTCTTTTTTACGGATATTCATGGCTTTTTGAGCCAGTTCCATCTGCGCAACTTCTTGCTCGTTATATTGCTTCATATTCGCTTGGATTTCTGCATTTTCTTTTTCATAGGCTGCAAACTGCACTGCATTTTGTGTTACGAGAACCACACCATCAATCACACCATTTTGATTAGGTACGTTGAGGCTAATGCCCTCTTTATCTGTTTTAATGATGTTATAGCTGAATGCACCTTGTAGTTGATCATTGTCCAAACGGAGTGAGTATTCACCATCTTCTAGGACATCGCGTAGAGTACTTCCATAACCATCCTCACACTCTTCACATGAACGCGCTAAAAACGCATTTTCAGCACGTTTCTGTAACCCTTTCGGGAAAATCACCACCAACTGGCTTTCACAGTCCAATTGCTTCGCGGTTTCAGGCTTTTCTGTGGTCGTTGAAATGCCTTTAATTTCAAAGCGAATACCGTTATTAATCTGCGTTAATAATTTTTCATCGGCCTCATATTCACGGCTATCACGCAAACGGCGGTCTAGGGCTTTTAAGTATTCAGCTTTTAAATGCGCTTGAATTTGTTCGACATTGGCAGGAGCCGTACAACTCCAATCTGACATTTCTTGCGGTTCAGCAACTGTTTCTGTTTTATTCTCGGTTCGGTTACAAGCACTTAAAAAGAAACTGCTCAAGATTAGACTGGTAAAAATTGTTTTCTTCATCATTGTTATAAAACCATAAGGCTGTTGTTTTTCGCAGCGTATTTAACCAAAAAATAAGCTTTTATGCGAGTAGCTATATAAAAGAACCCTGCCGTAGCAGGGTTAAAACATCGCTTAGTTGACCTTTTCAACACCACGATCATCCACCTCACGCACCACACCAGAGTCTGTATTTAAAACCTCAAACTCGATACGGCGGTTTTTAAACTTGCCTTCATCGGTTTGATTGTCTGCTATTGGCTTTTCTTGACCATAACCAATCGCTCTCAACTGCGCAGGATCGACGCCTTTAAAAATTAAATAATCCACAACCGCTTGCGCTCGATTTTGCGACAAGGTTTTATTGACTGCTGCATCTCCCGTTGCATCTGTATGCCCCATCACGGTCAGTTTGACTTGCGGTGCTTTTTGCATCAGCGCTGCGGCCTGATCCAAAATCGACTTATTAACATCAGGAATACTCGATGAAGCTGTATCAAAGTTAATAATTTGCAAGTTCAATGCCGTGGCAACGTCTAGTGCTCGAACTTGCTCAGGATTAATTTCTGCCAGTGCACGCTCAGCATCACTAATACTGGTATCAACGGCACGGTTTACATCCAGTGGTTGCTGCGTCACAACTGTCATATTACGCAGTAAAGGTTTAATTTGATCTGCCACTTTAAGTGCATTGGCTGGATCTTGTGATTGAATCGATAACTGATTGCCAAACCAGGTTAAATTTATATTTGGCACACCTTTCAATACACTAATTACACTGGGTATCGCATCTTGGTCGATAAATTCAGTGTGATATATACTCTGCATATCTGCACCACAACCGATGCTGTTATTAAAAATTTGCTTTACTTCTTTTTGTAAAATTTCAGCATAAGCCGCATTGGCTGAGAAAATTTGGCAGGTGACCAAGTCTCCTGTTGCCCCTGTGGTGATTTGAAATTTAGCGGGTTGGCTGGCATTCACATTTGCAGCAGGTGCTGTTTCAGTTGTGGCTTTTTCGGTACAGGCTCTAAAAATAAAAGCAAACAATGCCGCAAAAATAATTAAAGCCAAAATTGGCAGTAAAAATGACCGTTTCTCATCTACTTTTGTAGCATGTACACTTGCAGGTGCGACATGTGTAGCTTGTCCTTGTAAGCTATTTACCCCTAATCCAGCCAGTAATGCAGTTGCCCACTCAGGTAAGGCACGACTAATGGAATCTGTGTTGAGCTGTAGTAAATGGGAAATCGCTTCAGGTTCTGAAGAACCTGCCTCTGTCGTTAAAAATGCTAATGCAGGTGTAATCGAACGGCTCAAGGTACTTTCAATTTCATCTGCGGACGCTGCCCCGCGGACATGCTCCAAAAACTGCTGCTTGAGACTGACATTCGATACAAAAGCATCATTGAGACGTGGATTCAACTGCTGTTGAAATGCAGGAATCAGTTCAGACTTTGACTTTAATATAGACAGTAAAATTGGTAAAAAGGATTGAATTGCTTGATTTTTTTCAAGTAAATGTTGTGTATCACCCTCTAAAACAATTGCAGAGACATTTTGTTTTAGTAAATCCATAAAATCGACATTCATGAAGTCTTACCCCACTTTTTCTCATTGTTTTCATCATCATTCTCCAGTTTATCTGTTCATTTTTTACACTTTGTAAAATATTGTATTTGCATTAGTTTTATCTATGCCCAATAAAAAAGCCAGCCGAAGCTGACTTTTTAATCCACATTTAATGCAATATTTAAGCTGCAAAAGTTTTTAGAACTTTTCCTTTCATCACTTGATTGATCAAAGGTGTATTTTTACCTTGCGACAGAATATTGTCTTTATTCACAATCCAGTCTAACTCAGGATCAACCAATACCCAGCCTGCTTCAGCAGTCCAACGTTCAAGCATATTGGCTACAGTGGCAGGGGCAATCGTGACTTTTTCGACCCATTCCAAAGGACTAAATAAACCTTCACGCACCAATTGCGCACCGAAAGCTACATAGGTATCAAAAGCGGTAATGCCTGGCTGTGTTTCAGCAAACGGTGCTAGCTTTGCAGAGCTGCTCAGCGGTTCATGATGCGTACAAATCGCATCGATCACTCCACTTTTCACACCTTGGCGCAGGAGCTCTTTATCCGACTCAGCACGTAACGGCGGACGGACATGTGCAAGTGAGTTGAAGCCATCAATCAACTGATCTGTTAAGTGCAGCTGATGCATTGCCACATCACAAGTAACTGGCAGGCCTTTATCTTTAGCGATTTTGATCAAATCGACAGAAGCGCCTGTAGACAATAAGCCAAAGTGAGCACGAACACCCGTTGCTTCAATCATTAACAAATACTTGGCAATGGCAATGGTTTCGGCAATCGCTGGGATGGTCGGTAAGCCCTGACGCGATGCCACAAAGCCCTCATGGACACAGCCATCTTTGGCAATTTGCGGTTCTTCTGCATAAAATACCACCGTCATACCAAGGCCTGCTGCGTATTCTAAAGTGCGCAGCACCACATCGTCATCTGCAAAAGGCGCATTGGCATTTGAAACGGCTGTACAACCACCCTTTTTAAGACCCGCCATATTTGCAGGTTGCTTACCTTGTAAGCCTTGGGTTTGAGCACCAATCACTTCAAGATAAATACCGCCATCCAGCATCGCTTTTTCCATCAAACCATGAATCAAAGCACCATTGTCTTGCACAATCGGTTTTGAGTCTGGCGGTGTAAACACATGCAAAATACCATTTTCACGCGCAGCACGACCTTCTGATTTTAATGTCCCGTGCTGTTGCTGACCCGGCTCACGTAGGCGTGCACATAAGTCTACCATGGTCGGCATCAACCACTTGCATTGACCATCAATTGTTTCAGTGACATTGTCTGTTTCAGCAACCAGCTTGCCATTTTCGATATACACTGTTTGAACCGCATCTTTTTGATGAATTGGGTCAAGAACACGTACATTTTCAATTTTTACAACAGTCATGACTTATTCCTTATCCCGCAATCGCGTCTAACAAACCTTGCTCTTGCAGTTGACCTTGCATTGCAAGCGCCAAAACTGCCATACGTACAGCAATCCCGTTGGTCACCTGATTTAAAATCACAGACTGTGGACCATCGGCAATACTGGAATCAATCTCTACACCACGGTTCATAGGCCCAGGATGCATCACGATGCAATCAGGTTTTGCCATCACAAGACGTTCTTTGTTTAAACCGTACATTTTGTAGAATTCAGCTTGAGATGACAGCGCGGGCGAATCAATGCGTTCATTTTGAATGCGTAAGGTAATAATCACGTCGCAGTCTCGGATCCCTGCTTCCATGTTATTAAATAGACGTACGCCTTCGCCATATTCATCAAAGCCGTATGGCAGCAGCGTGTTCGGTGCAATTATACGAATATCTTTACACCCCAGTGTTTGTAATGCAGCAACATCTGAACGCGCTACGCGTGAGTGTTTAATATCACCAATAATGGCAATCGAAATATCTTCAAATTTCTTTTTGGTTTCACGGCGAATGGTCAGCATGTCCAACATAGCTTGTGTTGGATGTGCATGACGGCCATCACCTGCATTGATAATTGCAACATGCGGACAAACGGTTTGGGCAATAAAATGTGCCGCACCCGACGAAGAATGGCGTACCACAAAAATATCCGCAGCCATCGCTTCTAAGTTCCACAAAGTGTCTCTGAGCGTCTCCCCTTTGGAAGTACTTGAACGTGCGATATCAATATTTAATACATTTGCAGAAAGACGTTTTGCCGCTGCTTCAAAAGTGGTACGAGTACGGGTTGAGTTTTCAAAGAAAAGGTTCATTACCGTTCGACCTTCTAAGATGTTGTTGGTAATCAGCTGATTTTGTTCATTAAAAAAGGACTGCGCGGTGTCCAATATTTTTGTAAGAGTTTCTTTAGAAAGACCTTCGATGGTGAGGAAGTGTTTGAGATGACCATCTTGGTTGAGTTGAATCTGACTCGGAGTATGCAATGCTGCCAAGTGCATGAGAGATTCCTTGTACGTTAAGTTAACGCATTATACAGATTTTCTTTTTGATTTGGACCTCAGTTTAAAACAATTGCCTTAATTATCATCGGCCCCAAAACTAAGATTATGAAATTCTTATCTATTATTTCAACCAGTTAAATTAAACCATTAAAGGCTAAATTAGCCAAATTCACAGTTCATCAAATTGCTATAAATATCAATTCTATAGAGGTTCTTATTTCATTTATTCCAAGCGGACATTTAAAAAAGCTCTCTTACGAGAGCGATCCAACTTCAGCGATTCTTATCGTAAAGCGCCAATATAGTGATGTGACACCTGGGCACGGTAGATTTCTTCTTCAGTGGCTTCCAACTCATGTCGTGTCGTGTCGCACTGTTTAGGTTTTTCGATCACGGCGGTTTCTTCATAGTTAAAAACATCCATGACACTGTCTAAACGACTCACCAATCGAATCAGTTCAGCATCTTCTGTACTTAAAGCAAGCTCTGCCATTTGACGTGCATAACTTGGGTTTTCCACCAAATACATCACATCAATTACACGCCCCGATACACGGCGCAGACGTGCATAAAGTAAAGTTGCAATTGAAAAAGCATCAGCATGACTTACAACACAGCGATCTAACTTGGTCGACATATTCATCCCCTTTCAAGTGAAAAATTTTTACTGATGATCTATCAGAAATCCGTCAGCAAATTAAACTTGCAAGGATTTAGCAAAATACGTACCAAAAACGTTATTGTTCACATGGTGATTCATTTATTTTAATATTTCCGCTGAGTAGAGACATATTTAAAAAACCATTCAGAGGCAAAATACGTTAAACTTTAGCGAGTTTATTTTGTTTTATTTTGGTCTCTCAAATTTATGAAAACCGCTTCGCGTTTAAGCAGCTATTGGGTTACGTGTGCCGATGGCTTAGAAACCTTACTCCAAGAAGAATTAGAAGGTTTAGGTGTTCAAAACATTGAACGTTTTCCTGGGCGTTTAGTTTTCAAAGGTACACTGGAACATGCCTATCGCATTTGTATGTGGTCGCGTCTTGCGTCGCGTGTACTCACACCCATTCATGTCCATGAGCTAGAATTTAGCCATGATGCTCGTGATGTCGCTGAAGAGCTCTACGAAGGTGCAATGAACTTTGATTGGTCGCTGATTTTTGCACCACAAAGCACCTTCGCCGTTCGTTTACATATTGAACGTGAAATCAAGGTGAACAGTCAGTTTGCAACTTTACGTGTAAAAGACGGTATCGTCGATTCATTCATGGAAGCTGTCGGTAAGCGTCCAAGTATTGATATTAAACAACCTGAAATTACCATTTATGCACTCGCAGGAAAAACTGAACACACCTACTGTTTAGACTTATCTGGTGATTCATTGCATAAACGTGGCTACCGTCGTTATATGACCGATGCCCCAATTAAAGAAAACTTAGCTGCTGCGATTTTACAAAAAGCTAAGCTCCTTGCAAAAAGACCCGATATTTTCCTTGACCCAATGTGTGGTTCTGGGACGTTCATTATTGAAGCATTGATGATGCTGACTGACCGTGCACCTGGTTTAGTTCGTCGTTTCGGTTTCAATGGCTGGAATGGCCATGACCATGATCTGTGGATGAGCATTAAAGCGGAAGCTGCTGAACGTCATCAAACAGCATTGGAACAACCCCTCCCTAAGTTCTACGCATTTGACGCAGACTGGGAAGCAGTAAAAGCCACCAAGCAAAATATTATTGCTGCTGGTTTTGAACGTGTACTTGACCAGATCCAAATCGAAGAACGGACTTTGGCTGACTGGCCAAACTTTGAAGCAGAAGGCAAAACAGCCTTTATTGTGACCAACCCACCTTATGGTGAGCGTTTAGGTGATAAAGCCTCAAATCGTGCTTTATATTTAGGCTTATCTGCTTTACTACAAAAGAACTTCCCAAATCAAACTGCAGCCGTTATCGCAGCAGCTGTTGAGCAAGCCGATGTATTAGCGCTAAATGACCCGCAAACCATGCGTTTGATGAATGGTAAACTGCCTATTTACGTGCGTTCAGGTTCAATTAAACCAGTTGCAGTAGTCAAGCCATTCTTGGAAACATGGCAGCCACAACAGTTTGAAGCAATTGAAGGTGCTGAAGACTTTGCTAACCGCTTGCAAAAAAACATGCAAACTTTAAAGAAATGGGCGGTGAAAGAGAACATTCACTGTTTACGTTTATATGATGCTGACCTTCCAGACTTTAATGTCGCAGTCGATTTATATGGTGATCGTCTCCACGTTCAAGAATATGCGCCACCGAAAAAAATCGATCCTGAAAAAGCCAAGAAACGTTTCAATCTTGCTTTACAGGCGATTCGTGCGGTGACAGGTTTAGGCCGTGATGCGATCTTTATCAAAACACGTGCTCGCCAAGAAGGTAAAAACCAGTATACCAAGCAAAGTACTGCTTCTAAGCGTTTTATCGTGCAGGAAGGCAAAGCAAAAATCTTAGTGAACTTAACTGATTACTTAGATACTGGCTTGTTCTTAGACCACCGTCAAATCCGCTTACGCATTGCGCAAGAAGCGCGTGGTAAGCACTTTTTGAACCTCTATAGCTATACCTCTACAGCCAGCTTACATGCAGCTTTAGGCGGTGCGGCAAGTACCACCAGCGTCGATCTTTCAAATACATATTTGAACTGGTCTAAAGAGAACTTCGTCTTGAACGGCTTAACAGTCGATCATGCAGATGAACAACATCAGTTCTTTGCTAGTGATTGTTTTGAGTGGTTAAAAGAAGGTCATGAACAGTATGAGCTGATCTTTATTGACCCACCAACCTTCTCAAACTCAAAGAAGTTCTACGGTACCTTTGATGTACAACGCGACCATTTATCATTGCTCAAACGCGCGATGAACCGTTTAACTACGGATGGTACTTTGTACTTCTCGAACAACTATCGTGGTTTTGAAATGGACGAAGAAATTTTAGCATTCTTTGATGTCGAAGAAATTACCAGTGAAACTATTGGACCTGATTTCAAGCGCAATCAAAAAATCCACCGTGCATGGAAAATTACCCATCCCAAAAACTAATGCATTGAAGATGAAATACCAGCGGGCCTTTCATCTTCGGTAAATTTTGCATTCGACAATTTTCAGATATAAAAGGGACGAAATACGTCCCTTTTATTATGTTAGATCATCATTTTTGCATTATTCAGTCAGGAAATTGGTTTGCCCATATTTGTAATCAACTGACATTTTCATGACATTCCCTTCACGTTTCACCTGCCCTGAACTCTCCATGGTCGAAAGCATGCTTTCGATCTCTTGATCAGACATGCTGATGCCTCCTTTTTGCAGATAATTATTCATGATGCGCGAGATCATATTTTTATCAAACTGAATATCTGCTTTGTATTCCATTAAACTCGGCATCATTTTCACCATACCCATCACCGTCGATTGATGACTCGGCATAATACGCCCCGTCACACTCGCTTGTGCAACCCCTTCCCCGATAGCAAATTGGTTCTCTTTGGATTCAAAACGGAAACCTTCATTGATCACAGCCAATAAAGCAGGTTCCATATCTTTTTCCATTGCCTCTTTTGCCAAACAACTGTTTTCACTTTTCGCCAAAATATCAAACAACGTCTGTAATTTTTGTCGGTTTACATCGAGCACATTAAAATTAAACTGTACGTTTTGGACTGCTGGTGCTGAAGGCATTTGCATTTCATCTAGACGCAACAGCATCTGAGTGTTTAAAACTCGGTCTGTCAGCTCACTGCGCGTTTCGATACTAAAATTTTTCAGTTCAGCATTGATGGGTTTCTTAATATTTCGATCTGACATTTTCAGCAGATCGATCTTAATTTTGGTTTCACCCGCCTCCAGATACTCGCCATTCAGCCCTTGGTTACTTTCTAGCTTTAGCCCAACCATTTGCAAATGTATATTTGGATCGGTGACTGTTAGATTCGGAATTTCAAGCTGTAAATCGAGTATCTTTAACTGTTGTTCGATCGGTTTTGCACGAAACTTTAATGTCATCGGGTCTAATCTAGACTGGAGTTGAGCTTCATTGCGGGTAATCAATGGCGCAGTCAAGGTACTATTCAAAGTACCCAACCAATTCACTTTGCTTTGTACTTTCAGCGGTTCCTTCAACAAGGACTGAAGTGCGCTGGGTGCTTGCATAATATGAATATCTGAACGAATTGCATATCCATTCCAACTCCGCTGAATATGATCCTGCCCCTTCAATTGGATCACTTCTTTCGGTTTACATGGGTCTAGGACTAATTCAGCGGTCCAGTTCGCACTGCCATTTAAAGCACCCATTTGAAATTGTTGATATTGCAACTTTAAATCATTCGACTGTTTGGTGCTGTGTTGATAATAAGCCTTCAAACTTTTATCCGCATAAAGATTCCCCCCTACTGCGACCATAGCAAGCGTAAGTACGCCTCCAATACCCCACTTCAATTGAGTCATTTCTTCTATCTCAAGTTGTTTGTTTTTTATTAAAATAAATTATAAAGAGAATCTTTAAATAAAGATAATTGTTTTGCAAATAAATCACTTAGATGCAACACCCATCACATAAATGTGAAAACTTAGGTCACATTTTTGCTTTAAAATGTCATCTTTTAACATTTTTATCCCGCAATAAAAAAACCCAGCCGAAGCTGGGTTTTTTAGTTTCAATGCACCGTTTAAATGATTAACTCATTTTCACTTTATCAAAGCTCAATTGACCATTATGTGCAGTGATCATAATATTGTCTCCGGCCACATAGTAACCCGACAATATTTTTTGAGCTAAGTTGTTTTCAACCTGTTGCTGGATGGTACGTTTCAATGGGCGTGCACCGTAAACGGGGTCAAAACCAGCGTCAATCAATAAGTCAAAGGCTTGATCATCCACCGTTAAGCGCATATCTTTTTCAACCAAACGATCACGTAAACGATCCAATTGGATATCGGCAATACCACGAATTTGCGCTTTTTTGAGTGAATGGAAGACCACTAACTCATCAATACGGTTGATAAACTCTGGACGGAAATGTTGCGTCACAGCATTCATCACCACTGCTCGCACTTCTTCTTCCAAAGGATTATCACCCAACTCACGCACATCACTCGAACCTAAGTTCGATGTCATGACGATCACGGTATTTTTAAAGTCAACCACGCGACCTTGCGAATCCGTTAAGCGACCATCATCCAACACTTGGAGCAAAATGTTAAACACATCGGGATGTGCTTTTTCCACTTCATCGAACAGTACGACACTATACGGTTTACGGCGTACAGCTTCGGTTAATACACCACCTTCTTCGTAGCCAACATAACCAGGAGGTGCACCCACCAAACGGCTGACAGAGTGTTTTTCCATAAACTCGGACATATCGATACGAATCATGGCATCGTCACTATCAAACAAGAAGTTTGCCAGTGCTTTAGTCAACTCTGTTTTACCAACACCCGTTGGACCTAAGAATAAGAACGAGCCGCTTGGTCTGTTCGGATCGGACAAGCCAGCACGCGAACGACGAACCGCATTGGATACTGCAACCACAGCATCATCCTGCCCGACGACACGGTTATGTAAGAACTCTTCCATATGGAGAAGTTTCTCACGTTCACCTTGCATCATTTTAGCCACTGGAATGCCCGTAGCAGCACTAACGACTTCTGCAATTTCATTGTCAGTGACTTTGTTACGCAGTAGTTTTGGCTCTTCTTTTTCCTCAACGACTTCTTCTTCATTGAGACGTTTTTCCAACTCTGGAATCACACCATACTGAAGACGCGACATTTCACCCAAGTCGTTTTCACGCTGCGCTTTTTGAAGCGCAATACGCGCCTGATCTAATTCAGCTTGAACTTGTTTGGTACCTTCAACTAAGGTTTTTTCAGCTTTCCAAACTTCTTCTAAATCATTGTATTCGCGCTGAACTTCGCTAATTTGCTTTTCAAGATGAGCGACTTCCGCACGACTACCGGCATCTTCATCCTTTTTCACTGCTTCAAGTTGCAGTTTCAATTGAATCAAACGACGTTCAAGTTTGTCCAAAGCTTCTGGCTTAGAGTCCAGCTCCATTTTGATACGAGAAGCCGCTTCATCAATCAAATCAATTGCTTTATCAGGCAATTGACGGTCGGTGATATAACGATGTGACATTTTCGCTGCCGCAATGATGGCAGAGTCTAGAATTTTCACACCATGGTGCACTTCATAGCGCTCTTTCAAACCACGTAAAATCGCAATGGTGTCTTCCACACTCGGCTCATCGACCAACACTTTTTGGAAGCGACGCTCTAGCGCAGCATCTTTCTCAATGAATTGGCGATATTCATCTAATGTGGTTGCTCCAACACAACGTAACTCACCACGTGCCAGAGCAGGTTTCAACATATTCCCTGCATCCATCGCACCATCGCCTTTACCTGCGCCCACCAGCGTGTGTAATTCATCAATAAACAAAATGACTTCACCATCTTGTTTAGACAAATCTTTCAGTACTGCTTTTAAGCGCTCTTCAAACTCGCCGCGGTATTTAGCACCCGCAAGCAAAGAACCCAAATCTAAAGATAAAACACGTTTACCTTGTAAGCTTTCAGGCACCTCACGATTAATAATCCGCTGTGCCAAGCCTTCAACAATGGCTGTTTTACCCACCCCTGGTTCACCAATCAACACTGGGTTATTTTTGGTACGACGCGACAAAACTTGAATAGTACGACGAATTTCGTCATCACGCCCAATCACAGGATCTAACTTACCTGCAAGTGCGCGTTCAGTTAAATCAATGGTGTATTTATTTAGAGAATCACGTTGATCTTCATGATTGTTGCTCATGACTTTCTCATCACCTCGAATTTTTAAAATGACTTGGCGTAAGCTGTCTGCTTGTACGCCCACGCTGTTGAGTAGCGTTTTAGTTGCCCCCACTTCGGCCAAGGCTTGCATCACCCAATCGGTAGACAAAAACTCATCGCCTGCTTTTTGCGCAAAACTATCTGCCAAATTCAGCGCTTTAACTGCCTCTGAACTTAAGTTAACGTCTCCTGTAGGATTTGTCAGTGTTGGTGCATCAGCTAGTGCTTGTTTTAATTTGCTTTGTAAAGCAGGTAAATTGGCACCCGCTTGTTGCAACAAACTCAGATTGGAGGTTTCATCTAACAATGTTGATAAGATATGAATACCTTCAATTGAGGTATGGTCTTTCCCCACTGCAAGTGATTGAGCATCTGAGAGAGCTTGCAGTAAGCGGTTTGTGAATTTTTCAAATCGCATTCTTGTTTTCCTCACAACAAATTTCGAACTTGATGGATATATGGGAACAATTGCTCAAAATTCAATTCAAATTTAATTAATTTTTCTACATTTTAACTTATTTTTCATTAGTTTATCTTGATAATAAACTTATAAGACTCGGTTATAAGATGGGCCTTATAAGCCTTATTTTCAAGCGCCAACTCACATTATTTATATATTAAAGACCACGACGACCTATCAATAAGTGACAACCAAAATCATTTGAGCAATTATTAACCAAACAAGCAACGCATTTTTCTATTTATTCGTGTGATGAATTGTGTCCCAGTTTACGGAATCAAAACAAAAGCGTGAAGCATGAAAAAGGCCGATCACTAGATCAGCCTAAAATGACTTAAAAGTCAGCGTTTAATTTGCTTCAATAATCTCAAAATCATGGGTGATTTCAACCCCACCATCCATCAACATTTTGCTCGCAGAACAGTACTTTTCTGCCGATAATTCCACAGTTTTTGCGACTTGTTTTTCCTTCACCGCATGACCCGTAATCACGAAATGTAAGTGGATTTTTGTGAACACTGCAGGGATGCTATCTGCCCGTTCTGCCTTGAGTTCACAGCGTACATCGGTAATTTCTTGGCGTGATTTTTTCAGTATGGTTACGATGTCAAAAGAGGCACAACCACCCAGTCCTGTCAGGATCAATTCCATTGGTCTTGGACCACGGTTTTCACCCCCATATTCTGGCGATCCATCCATGATAACACTGTGACCACTTTGAGTTTTTGCTTCGAAAGCAACATTCTCTAACCAATGAACAGTTGTTTGCATTGCAAGTACCTAAAAAAAGCTATAGATTGACGAAGTGACTGTACACTAACATAAATTGAGTTGATAAGGAATTTCAGCTCTGACTGTGTGACAAGTTCACCCTAGGTCTGTGCGATCTATATTTTATCCATTTTCGGAACCGTTAGCATGACTTCAAGCTTTTCACAATTAAGCACTGATGCGCTGTCTCCAGGTCAACTCCCTGAGTCAGTCAAAGCATTATTAAAACGCGCATATATTAATCGTTATCCTAAGCGTACCACCATCGTAGATGCAGGCTCAGAATCTAAATCTTTATATTTGATTCTAAAAGGTTCGGTCTCCATTATTCTGCGTGAAGACGATGAACGTGAAATCGTGGTGGCTTATTTAAATGCGGGTGATTTTTTTGGGGAAATGGGTCTATTCGAAGCAAACTCACAACGTACTGCTGAAGTGCGTACCCGTGATGTCTGCGAAATTGCTGAAGTGACTTATGAAAACTTCCATGAACTCAGCAAACAATACCCTGACCTGAGCTATGCAGTATTTGCGCAGCTGGTACGCCGTCTAAAAAATACCACTCGTAAAGTGACTGACCTTGCATTTATCGATGTTTCAGGTCGTATTGCACGTTGCCTAATCGACCTATCTTCGCAGCCTGAAGCGATGATTTTACCAAATGGCCGCCAAATTCGTATTACGCGTCAAGAGATTGGACGTATTGTCGGTTGTTCACGTGAAATGGTTGGTCGTGTTTTGAAAACACTCGAAGAGCAAGGCATGATCGAAACTGATGGTAAAGCCATCTTAATTTTTGATGCCTCTTTAGAAGAGTCAAAAGCGAATGCTGATGACGATGAAGACGAAGAATAAGACTTTTCTTCATAGCTAATACAGCCAAAAGCAAATCTTAGGATTTGCTTTTTTTATGTCTTTAAATCTATTGCTGTTTTGACTAAATCCTGCTTTGACAAAATCATGACAAACTTTGTAAAAATAGTGATTTAACCTACTGGGCATAACTGTGTAACCTAATTCGACCGAAAAAGTGCAGTCCATAAAAGGAAATGTTGAATGCAATTTAAACCCTTAGCCAATACAGGCGTTTTGGTTCCTGAAATTTGTCTCGGCACCATGACCTTTGGTGAGCAAAACACTCAAGCTGAAGCCTTTGAACAACTTGATTATGCTTTAGCGCAAGGCATTAACTTTTGGGATACTGCTGAAATGTACCCTGTTCCTCCAAAACCTGAAACCCAAGGTGCAACCGAAAGTATTATTGGCCAATGGATTGCCCAGCGCGGCGGTCGAGACAAGCTATTTTTAGCCTCTAAAATTGCGGGGCCATCTCAAGGTGGTAGTCATATTCGTGATGGACAGACTCGTTTTAATTCAACAGACATTTCATCTGCCCTAGATGGCAACCTAAAGCGTTTACAGACCGATTATATAGATTTATATCAACTACACTGGCCACAGCGCCCAACCAACTTTTTCGGCAAATTAGGCTATGAAAACAGTGAAGCCCAGAACATGCAAACCATGACCTCTTTGCAAGAAACACTACAAGCATTAGAAGCAGAGATTCAAAAAGGGCGTATTCGTTATATTGGCTTATCTAATGAAACACCATGGGGCACTATGAAATTCCTGCAGATTGCAGAACAACTTGGTCTATCTAAATTTGTCAGTGTGCAAAATCCATATAGCCTATTGAACCGTACTTATGAAATTGGTATGTCGGAAATTGCAAAACATGAAGGCGTTGGTTTACTCGCCTACTCCCCACTCGCTTTTGGCTATCTCACAGGTAAATTCCGTAATGGTGCACGCCCAGCGAATGCTCGCGTGACGCTTTTTAGCCGCTTTAGTCGTTATAGTAACCCAGAGAGTGAATGGGCAACAGAACAGTATGCACAGCTGGCTGAACATCACGATTTAAAGCCGACGCAACTGGCTTTAGCCTTTATCAAGCAGCAGTTTTTTGTGACTAGTACGATTATTGGTGCGACCAACTTAGACCAGCTGAAAGAAAATATTCAAGCCTTTGAGATTGATTTATCCGAAGATGTTTTACAGGGTATTCAAGCTATTCATCAGCAACAACCTAATCCTGCCCCATAGATATTTCTTAGTTAGCTGTTCAGGTGAAACACGACTTCACCGTCACAAATAATTTATGATCTTCAAAACCAGCAACTGACAGTAAAAAAGGACGCCTTAGCGTCCTTTTTTATTCAAAACAAATTAACGTCTTTGATTATAAATCGCTTGAGCAGCGGCTAAGTTCTTACGCATTGCTTCAATACGTTGACTATTTGATGGGTGCGTCGACAAGAATGAAGAACCGCCTGCTCCATCAAGCTTATTCATTTTTTCCCACAGACTAATTGCGGCTTGAGGGTTATAGCCTGCTTTAGCCATCAACATTAAGCCACCTTGGTCTGCACGACTTTCTAGGCTACGTGAGTATGGTAAACCAATACCAATTTGACTACCTAACTGCGCTGCTGCTGAACCCGTTTGACCTACACCTGCCGCACTTAAACCAATGCCCAAAGCCAAATCCGTTAATGCCTGCGCACCAACCTTACTCTTCGAGTGCTCTTCTAAAGCATGCACCATCTCATGCCCCATCACCGCTGCAATTTCAGCATCCGTTAGGTTTAATTTATCGACAATACCTGTGTAGAATACCACCTTCCCACCAGGTGCAACATAGGCGTTGACCTGATTTGACTTAAGTACCGCCAACTGCCAGTCAAATTTCGTTCCAGTTTGATTCATTTGATCGGCATATGGCTTCAAGCGATTGAATACACCATAAATACGCTTATACGTTGTTGATGAGGTATCTAAGGTTTTTGTGCTTCGTGCTTCATTCACTGTTTTGTTGAAGCCTTGGGTTGCTGCTGCATTTAATGTTGCAGTGTCTGCACCTGCCACTTCCGCAAAAGTTGCACAACCTGAAATTGTAACTACACTCGCTGCACACAAACTCATTAATATTTTATTTTTCATTATTGCTTAACTCCATCCATCTCAAAGCATTTTACATAATGTACTGAATTATATTGAATAGATTTAAAGTGTTAAATATCATCACCGCGTTTTATCATAGCAATTATGTAAAAATATCTTCACAATTAAGTACAATAAGCCAAATTTCAGCGCTAGAGCGATATCTATAGTCAAACTACTTTATTATACATACATGATTTAAAAAAATAAAAACAATTCAATCACTTAGTTGTATTTATTTTATAGTGATTTGACTATACACACCACCTTAAACCTACTTACGTAAACTGAATCAAAAGCCAATAAATCAAACACAGGATATTTAAACCCAAATACAGGTGGCTTAAGGGTTCAATTTTTTCTTCAAGGGTCGCACTTTTACGCTTTGCAAACAGAAATGCATTTTGGAGCAATATGATTGGCACCAAGATACAAGCAATAATCACAGATAACCCAATGAGCGCACTATAAATCACGTCTGGATTGGTGGTTTGCCCTTGAATAATCATCATCGCGATTGTTGGCGCACCACCCATAGCAAAAAGTAGTGAGTAAAAAATAGTTCCCGCGATATTCTTTTGCATCCTGCCTGCTCATCTGTTTATTGTGCATTTTATTCTAACAAGCACTTATACACTATGTCGTGCTTATTCATGCAACTTTAGTCGGAAAAATCATTCCAGCTCAGCAGTTTAAATCAATATCTGTAACGCTCATGTACAGATGTACCGCACAAATAAAAAACCCTGTACTAGACAGGGTTTTTTATTCAATGTTTTATCGCTTAAGCATCAAATGGATGACGTAAAACAATCGTTTCTTCACGGTCTGGACCTGTAGAAATGATGTCGATTGGGCATTCGATTAATTGTTCAATGCGTTTTACATAGTTGATCGCCGCTTGTGGCAATTGATCCATTGATTTCACACCAAACGTAGACTCAGACCAACCTGGCATTGTTTCGTAAATTGGTTTTAAAGTTTCAAATGCAAGCGCATCAGAAGAACCAACACAACCAGAATCCGCTGCTTCGTAACCTACGCAGATTTTCACTTCTTCTAAACCGTCAAGAACATCAAGCTTAGTTAAGCAAATACCTGAAAGTGAGTTTACGTCTACAGAACGACGAAGGATTTCAGCATCGAACCAACCACAACGACGTTGGCGACCTGTAGAGGCACCAAATTCAGAACCTACAGTCCCTAAGTGCTTACCAATCGCATCACCTACGTCATTTGCAGCGTCATAAACCAACTCAGTTGGGAACGGACCTGCACCTACACGTGTTGTGTATGCTTTGGTAATACCCAATACATAGTCAAGATGTAATGGACCCAAACCAGAACCTGAGCTTACGCCACCAGCAGTCGTGTTTGAAGACGTTACATACGGATATGTACCATGGTCAACATCTAGAAGTGAACCTTGAGCACCTTCAAACATGATGTTGTCACCGTTTTTACGGTAATTATGCAGCTCTGTAGTGACATCAATCACAAGTGGTGCAACCACTTCACGCCATTGATCACACAGCGCAAGTACATCTTCTAATTTAACTGCTTCTACGCCGTAGAATTGTGTTAATTGGAAGTTATGGTACTCAAGAAGTTCAGTTAACTGAGCTTTAAGATGCTCGCCACCACGAACCAAGTCTGCAACACGAATTGCACGGCGTGCAACTTTGTCTTCATATGCAGGACCAATACCACGACCAGTGGTACCAATTTTTGCATTACCACGCTTGATTTCACGCGCTTGGTCAAGAGCAATATGATTTGGCAAAATCAGTGGACAGTTTGGAGAAATACGTAGACGTTCTTTAACTGGCACACCTTCTTTTTCAAGAATGTCCATCTCTTTGATGAGCGCTTCAGGAGAAAGCACCACACCATTACCAATTAAGCACAGTACGTTTTCACGTAAAATACCAGATGGAATGAGGTGTAATACAGTTTTCTTACCACCAACGACAAGTGTATGACCTGCGTTATGTCCGCCTTGATAACGAACGACCGCAGCCGCTTGATCTGTGAGCAGGTCGACGATTTTACCTTTACCTTCGTCGCCCCATTGGGTACCGAGTACCACAACATTCTTGCCCATAATAGCCTCATTGCATCATGCTGTTAAAATTGAAGAACTTCTCAGGTTTTAGCTTACCTGAAGAAGTGATTAAATTTGTTCTACAGTCCATTGACCTGCAACATTCACCAACTGGTGCGTTGCATATGGAAGCGTAGTTAAATCATCCTGCCCCAAAAGTTGAATCACACTCATGCCTTGAGCACGCGTGTGTTCAATCGCTTGGATCAAATCTATTTCAGTACCTTTGGGTGCAACCACAAGACTGTTTTGCTGAAACCGACCTGCACTGAGTGCATATAAGTCACAACTAAAGCCCGTTGCTGGACGTGCACGCCCAAAGTGCTCACCAATCCCGTCATAGCGTCCACCTTGTGCCAATGGCGCAGCACGGTTTGGTGCATAAACGGCATACATTAAGCCCGTATGGTAGTGATATGAGCGCAGCTCAACCACATCAATACCCATCTGAAGATTTGGCCAACGTGCTTGAATCTCAGATTGTGTAGTTTTTAATGCATCAAAAGCGTGCTTAAATTCTGCATCGGCAATAACTTCTGTACTTAAATGCGTTTGCAAGGCATCTAAATCACTTGCATAACGACCTAAAGTATAAAAGTCTGCACCAAAGTTTAAATCTTGGGTAAATTCTGCCAATTCAGGCAGAGCTTTACGTTGGTATAAATCAGAGAGTTGACGTTCAGTCGCTTTGTTTAAACCCGCAACCTTCACCATACTACGGAATAAGCCCACATGGCCTAAATCCAAATGGATACCGTCTGCAAAACCTGTTTTTTCAAGCAGGCTGATCATCACATCAATCAGCTCAACATCGGCATCGATGCTGTCTGAACCGAATAACTCAGCACCTAACTGCAAAGGTGTACGCGTGGTATTAAAGCCCTGTGGTTTAGTATGTAGGACTGTTCCTGCATAGCAATAGCGAGCGACGCCTTCAACTGGATGTACATGCGCATCAATACGAGCCACTTGTGGTGTCATATCGGCACGCACACCAAGCAAACGACCAGAAAGTTGATCAATCACTTTAAAAGTGGCTAAGTCTAAATCTTGATTCGATTCTGAAAGAGAAGATAACGATTCGATGTATTCAATGAATGGCGTGTACACCAACTGATAACCTCGAGTTGCGAGGAAATCTAATGCTTGACGACGCAAAGTTTCAATCACTTGCGCCTGTTCTGGTAGTACATCAGCTACACCATCAGGTAATAACCATGTCTCTGAAATGGGCATGTTGTAAACCTAAAATCTTGTCTGCGCGGAACGAATCCGCATAAAAAAATCGGGGCACACCCGATTTCTCTTAGTCTATCACGATACAATGTGCTGTGCATTAGACAATTTCGGAAAATTTAATTTATCGTTTCGATGTCATCGTTAACAACTTTATACATTCTTACCGATTTTAAGCGAGCCATCCAAAACATTGCTTTAGACAGTGCCCAAGTATCAGAATCAATAATATTAACTCATCCTAGTGCTCTGTACAGATTGGAAAAATTCATTTAAGACTTTGTTTTATATTTTATTTCCAATTATACCCTTGCTTGCACAAAAGGCACATTCTTTTATACGTCAGCTCAATTTGACAGCAACAATAAATACTACGTCGTTATACCGATAACACTTTTAATCACATATTTTTCACTTGGGGAAAGTTCGATGGAAATGCACAGCAACTTATATTACAAGCATGCAGATGCTTAAATCATGTCAAAATTAGACCGATTATTTCAAGAACATCGCGGCAATGTTAGTAAATTTACGGCTTTAGTCTGTGACATTAATCCAGAACATGGTACTGAACTGGCCGAAGATATTTTAAATACCGTCGATAATATCGAGTTTGACTTAGGTCCTGAATCGCTATACTCCCTCGCGGGTTATTCCATCGCACACTTTGTCCATGGTTCATCAGGTGATGAGTTCATGGAAGCGATTTTGTTCCTCCTGAAAGACTTGCTTCCTGACATCCATGCGCAAGTATGGGGTTGCGGTGATGATGACCCGTGGGAATTTTGGTTCAAATTTGACGGTGATGAACTGGTTCGTGAAGATGATGAACCTTTAAATGACACTGAAGAAGATGAAGAAATTAAAGCCAGTATTTATGCATGGTGGCACGCAGATCTGCCTAAAGAAATTAAAGAAGGCTTTTTAAACGAAGAGTCATAACATCCTAATTAGCATGACTAGAGTACAAGTCTTATCACTTTGAGTCATGCTGCCAGACTCACGGGCGATTTCACTATCAACTTTTGAGCTACCAAATCGGCAGTTCTGTGGTTTGTTTGATATTTTGCAATGGAATTTCTGTTTTTATACTTTGTATATTGGGAATTTTATTCAGACGGTGAATTTGAAACTGTCGATAGGCGTCTAAGTCTGCAACCACGATACGTAAGAAAAAGTCGCAATCCCCTGCCATTAAATGGCACTCAACGACTTCTGGAACTTCACGAATCGATTCGACAAATTGATTCACTGTTTGTGGGTCCTGACTTTTTAGCCAAATGCGTGCAAACACGGTCAAACGCAGATTCACTTTAACAGGATCAACCAAAGCCACATAAGCCCGAATAATTCCGTCTTCTTCTAGTTGTTTTACTCGTCTTAAACACGGTGAGGCAGACAGTCCAATGCGCTGAGCCAACTCATTATTTTGAAGTTTTCCATCAACTTGTAGCACTTGCAATATACGTTTATCGGTTTGATCCATAAATTCCACCCTTAAAGCATAATTTTGCTCATATTTAACCAATCACAACATATTATTGCAAAAAAGCTCTATATTAAGCTAAATAAAGCACAAAATATCCTCGGAAAAAGCCTAAACTTATTCACCTACTGCACCAAAACCTAGCACGCATAGGCGATTTAAAATGTTCTCCCTTAAAAATACGACTCAAGAACTCAATGACTCTACAGATTACGTCGAGTTTAAACGTGGTATTAAAACATCTATCCCCATGCTACTGGGCATTATTCCTTTTGCTTTGGTCTTAGGAACACAAGCCACTCAAAAAGGCTTTAGCCATTTAGAAGTTCCATTATTCACTGGCCTAAACTTTGCGGGCGGTTCCGAATTTGCTGTGCTCGAAGTCTGGACCAATCCACCAAATTTTCTCGTTTTAATTTTCATTACTTTTTTAGTCAATAGCCGTCATTTACTCATGGGTGCAAGTCTCGTGCCTTATTTACGCCATTTGCCTAATCGACAGGTTTTCCCTGCTCTGTTTTTCATGTGTGATGAAAGTTGGGTAGCAGCGCTTGCCGATGCAGAAAAGAAGAAAAGATTTGGGCTACAACAAGCCTTTAGCATGTCCTACTACACAGGTATCTGTTTTACTCTGTACTTGATGTGGGTCAGTTTTACCAGTTTAGGTGCCATTCTTGGTCCTTTAATAGGCGATGTTCACCGTTATGGATTTGATATGGCCTTTGCTGCAGTATTTTTGGTTTTACTGCGTGGTATGTGGAAAGGATTCAGTTCGGCACGCCCTTGGCTCGTCAGTCTCATCAGTGCGGCCATTGCTTATTTATATTTACCGACGGGTTGGTATGTGCCTATTGGTGCAATCTGTGGCATCGCCTCTGCTTTCATATTTATTCAGGAGGATGAGCTATGATCCACAGCACAACACTTGTCGCAATTTTATTGGTCGCATCAACCACTTATCTGACGCGTATATTGGGCTATGTTTTGCTAAAAAATAAAACTTTAAGCAACAAACAACGAAAGATTTTGGAAGTTGTTCCTGGCTGCGTACTTATTTCAGTAATTGCACCTTATTTTGTGAAGGACAATGTCGCAGATCTACTCGCTATTGCTATCACTTTGCTTGCAGCTTCACGCTTTTCACTTTTACCAACCGTTGTGATTAGTATGCTGAGCGCGGCATTATTACGTACCGTGCTCATCTAAACTTAATTTTTAGCGTTCTGGTTGTACGGCTTTAGCAAGAATATTCACCAATTCAGCGTTTTGTAACTCAACTTTTTGCAACTTAGACGTGGTCTGCTCGATCACTTCCTGTTGCACATGCATCTTTTTTGCAAGATCTTGCATAATTTCCAAGGTCTTTTTTAAATTTTCTTCAAGATGATGTACTTTTTCTTGCAGCTGATTTTGCTCTACGCTTGGATCGGTTTTATCTGCCTGATTTTTAAATTGAAACCAAATTAAAAAAATGACAGCGACCGCCAACAGCAAAATAAATCCCCAAATTAAGATCAACATAAGCACTGCTCTACATTATTTTCGTTTATAAATTCATGATAACCACATGTCTGTATTCGGTCTATGCTTATCATCTTGTTTTCAGAGTAAAAGATGCTTAAAAATAAAGATCTTTAAGTGGTTGACGCACTAAAAGATTCACACAAATCTAATAAGCGGTTTGCATAGCCCCACTCATTGTCATACCACGCAAAGACTTTAGCTTGATGCCCCACCACCATGGTTTGCGTTAAATCAACAATAAGTGAATAGGGTGAATGATTAAAATCCGAAGATACCAAAGGTTCATCCGTCACATCCATAATTTCACTGTAGTCTGACTTCGCCGCCTGAATCAGCACTTCATTAATTTTATGGTCGGTAATTGGTGTTTGCGAAATAAAGGTCAAATCAATTGCAGCCACATTAATGGTTGGCACACGGATGGAATAACCATCGATACGATCGGCCATTTTTGGCATGACTTGTTTTAAAGCACCAAGGGCTGACGATGTGGTGGGAATAATATTTTGACCTGAAGCACGGGCACGTCTTAAATCACGATGCGCATGATCCAATACAGACTGATCGGCAGTCAATGCATGAATTTCGGTCATGAGTGCAGTATCAATTCCAAAAGCATCATCAATGATTTTAACCAAAGGCACTAAGGCCTGTGTGGTACATGACACGCTAGAAATGATTTGGTCACTGGCTTTGACCTCATGGTGATTCACCCCATACACAATTGCGGCATCAACCGAGTCAAAAGGTGCCGCACCGATAATGACCCGCTTTGCACCGGCACTGACATGCCCTGTTGCTGCTTCACGCGAGCGAAATAAGCCTGTGCACTCTAGAACCACGTCTACATGGAGACTTGCCCAAGGTAAATCCTGCGGGTTAGCCTGACACAATACTTCAACTTTGAGCTGCGATTGATCTTTAGAAAGATGTAAATAAATTCTTTCATTTTCATAACTTAAATCGACTTTTCCCAGAAAACGCCCATGCGTGGTGTCATATTTAAATAAATGCAATAAGGTTTCTACATCTGCTACATCATTTACCGCGACGATTTCAAACTGAAAGTTCTTTGGATTTTCAAACCAAGCGCGAAGTACATTACGTCCGATTCGACCAAATCCATTTATCGCCACTCGTTGCATGACTTGCCCTTATGTATAAAATGATGAAAGATAAAGCAGGCTTATATTAATGGATTTATACAGATTTGGTTAAGCTTTCTTTTTCTATAACCCATCAGTGAAGATGATGAATATGAACCCTTAAGTCATAAATTGACCGACCTGACCACCTCGCACTAATCAACTCATTTCCACGAAATGATATAAATATCCAACAATAACAAGCAAAATCTTAGAACTATCGAATACATAGAAATGTCATCAATTCGCCTTAAAGTGATTGGTGCGACATCCTTTTTCCGTTATAATTTGGCGTTTTAAAATTTTTAAGCCAGTATCTGAAGTCAGCGTATTTAGAATAAGACTTTCTTCAGCTACTATTAGCCAAATCGAAATTATGGAGTGACTTGGTTGTGAGTACTCGTTTTATGACATCAGCTGAAATTCGCGAAGCTTTTTTAAGCTATTTTGAATCGCAAGGGCATACACGTGTCGCGTCGAGTTCTCTAGTTCCCGCCAACGACCCTACTTTGTTGTTTACCAACGCGGGTATGAACCAATTTAAAGATTGTTTCTTAGGCCTAGAAAAACGTGATTATGTACGTGCAGTGTCTTCACAAAAGTGTGTCCGCGCAGGTGGTAAACACAACGACTTAGACAATGTCGGTTATACCGCACGTCACCATACCTTCTTTGAAATGTTAGGTAACTTCTCATTTGGCGACTACTTCAAACGTGATGCGATCAAATTTGCATGGGATTTCCTCACTGGTGAAGCTTGGTTAGCACTGCCTAAAGACAAACTCTACGCAACGGTTTACCATACTGACGACGAAGCATTTGACATCTGGAACAAAGAAATTGGTTTAGATGCTAGCCGTATTATTCGTATTGGCGACAACAAAGGTGGTCAATACGCATCAGATAACTTCTGGGCAATGGGTGATACAGGTCCTTGTGGTCCATGTTCTGAAATCTTCTTTGACCATGGCGACCATATTTGGGGGGGCTTACCGGGTACACCTGAAGAAGATGGCGACCGTTTCATTGAAATTTGGAACAACGTTTTCATGCAGTTTAACCGTACTGCGGATGGCGTATTACACCCTCTTCCGGCGCCTTCTGTTGATACAGGTATGGGCTTAGAGCGTATTTCTGCTGTTTTACAACATGTTAACTCAAATTACGAAATTGACCTGTTCCAATACCTACTCAAAGCAGCCGCTGAAATTATTGGTTTAGATACCGTTGCACTTGAAGCGAAAGCACAAGCTGAAGGTAAGCCAGTTGAATACCCTGCTTCACTTAAAGTGGTTGCGGATCACGCACGTTCATGTTCATTCCTGATTGCTGATGGTGTAAACCCATCCAATGAAGGTCGTGGTTATGTACTACGCCGTATTATCCGTCGCGCAGTTCGTCATGGTAACAAGCTCGGTGCAACAGGCTCATTTTTCCATAAAATGTTGCAACCTTTAATTGAGGTGATGGGTCAAGCCTACCCAGAACTTGAAGCACAGAAAGTACGTATTGAAGCGCAATTGCTAAAAGAAGAAGAACAATTTGCTAAAACTCTAGAGCAAGGTTTGAAATTGCTTGAAGGTGAATTGGCTCAACTGAAAGGTTGTGTGATTCCAGGTGAAGTGGTGTTTAAACTGTATGATACTTACGGTTTCCCAACTGACCTGACTGCTGACATCGCACGTGAACGTGATTTAACCATTGATGAAGCTGGCTTTGAAGTTGAAATGGCTGCGCAACGTCAACGTGCACGCGATGCAGGTAAATTCGCAATTGACTACAACTCTGTTGTTAAAGTTGAAGGCGAAACTCAGTTTGATGGCTATGATGCAACGGTTGGCGAAGGTCAAATTATCGCGATCTATAAAGATGGTGAACAAGTTGATGAAGTCGTTGAAGGTGACGAAGCCCTCATCGTACTGAACCAAACCCCGTTCTATGCAGAAAGCGGCGGTCAAATTGGTGATACAGGTATTTTCAAAAATGACACAGGTATTTTTGAAGTCCAGGACACTAAGAAATCGGGCGGCGCTTTTGTACACCAAGGTATTGTGACTGTAGGTAGCATTAAGCTTGCTCAAAATGTTGAAGCAACAGTCAAAGCAGATATCCGCGCTGCAACTGCGCGCAACCACTCTGCAACTCACCTTTTGCATGCTGCACTACGTCAAATTCTAGGTGAACACGTACAACAAAAAGGCTCACTGGTTGCGTCAGACATCTTACGTTTTGACTTTGCCAACGATCAGCCCGTTTCATTTGAACAACTTCAAGAAATTGAACGTTTAGTCAATGCGGAAGTGATTGCAAACAGCGCTGTGACCACTGAACTTCTTGACATCGAATCTGCTAAAGCGAAAGGTGCGATGATGTTGTTCGGTGAAAAATATGGTGATGAAGTTCGTGTACTTTCAATGGGTTCAATCATTGAAGAAAAAAACTTCTCAATTGAGCTGTGTGGTGGTATTCACGTTAAACGCACAGGCGACATTGGCTTCTTCAAAATCACTTCTGAAGGTGGTGTAGCTGCGGGTGTACGCCGTATTGAAGCGGTAACGGGCACCAAAGCCGTTGAGGTTGCTCAAAAAGCTGACCGTGATATCAATACCATCAACGGTTTATTAAAAGCTCAAAAAGACCAAACTTTAGAAAAAGTTGAAGCCTTAGTCGACACAGCATCAAGCTTGCAAAAACAGATTGAACAACTCAATCAAAAACTTGCCAGCTTCCAAGCTGCTGAACTGCTTAGCCAAGTTCAAACGCTTGCGGGTCGTCAAACGCTAATCACGACTGTTCAAAACATGGATGCGAAATCACTTCGCAACCTACATGACGGTGTGAAATCAAAATTAGAAAATGCAGTCATCGTACTTGCTGGTGTTGAAGGTGACAAAGTTAGCCTGATTGCATCTGTAGCAAAAGACTTTACTGCTTCTATTAAAGCAGGTGACATCATCAAACACCTAGCAACTGAGCTTGGTGGTAAAGGTGGTGGCAAACCTGACTTAGCACAAGGTGGCGCGCCACTAAACGAGAAGTTTGCAACAGTGATGGCAGATTTAACTGCTTGGCTTGAAGCGAAATAAAACTTCACCTTTTGTGTAACTGACCCTGAATGATGCATTCAGGGTCATGGTTTATATGGAACAACTATGGCATTAATCGTTCAAAAATATGGCGGTACCTCTATGGGTACTCCAGAGCGCATTTTAAATGTTGCTCGTCGTGTAAAGCGTTGGCATGATCACGGCCACAAGGTTGTAGTGGTTGTATCAGCAATGAGTGGCGAAACCAATCGTCTACTTGCTTTAGCGAAAGCCATTACCGAAACCCCTGACCCACGAGAATTAGACCAAATGGTTTCTACGGGTGAACAGGTAACGATTTCAATGTTAGCTATGGCGCTCAATTCTATTGGCGTTGAAGCTAAGTCGCTCACTGGTCGCCAAGTCGGCATTAAAACTGACAGTTCATTTACCAAAGCACGTATCGAGTCGATTGATACTGACACCATGAGTGCACATTTAGATGCTGGTCGTGTGATCGTGGTTGCGGGTTTCCAAGGCTTTGATGCCGATGGTAACACCACCACCCTCGGCCGTGGCGGTTCAGATACTTCAGGTGTTGCGCTTGCTGCGGCATTAAAAGCAGATGAGTGCCAAATCTATACAGATGTAGATGGTGTTTATACCACTGACCCACGAGTTGCGCCAAAGGCGAAAAAAGTAGACCGCATTTCATTTGAAGAAATGCTGGAAATGGCATCACTTGGTTCTAAAGTTCTACAAATTCGCTCGGTTGAATTTGCGGGCAAATACCAAGTGCCTTTACGCGTATTATCAAGTTTTGATAATGACGATGATGGCGCATTCGACGAAGACTTTAAAAACAACGTCGGAACACTAATCACCACTGAGGCGGAAGACAACATGGAACAACCAATTATCTCTGGTATCGCATTTAACCGTGACGAAGCTAAGCTTACGATTTTAGGTGTTCCTGATGAACCAGGTATTGCATCTAAAATTTTATCGCCAATTGGCAATGCCAACATTGAAGTGGATATGATTATCCAAAATGTTGAAGAAGATGGTACGACTGACTTCACCTTCACGGTAAACCGCGGCGAACTTGCAAAAGCAACGAAAATCCTTCAAGAAACGGCTCAAGCTATTGGTGCTCGCGAAGTTGCTACACGTGATGACATTGTTAAAGTGTCAATTGTAGGTGTGGGTATGCGTTCACACGCAGGTGTTGCAAGTAAAATGTTTACGGCCCTGGCTGATGAAGGCATCAACATTTTGATGATCTCAACTTCAGAAATCAAAATTTCCGTGATTATTGAAGAAAATTACTTAGAACTTGCTGTTCGCTCTTTGCACACGGCTTTTGGTTTAGACCGTGAACATGGCGAGTCAAGTGCCCGTGCTTAACTAATCGAGTGAAAAACTTGTCATTGTCTGACAGTTTTTGCAAAAGACTACAAAATTTCAGAGCCACTATAGTTTTTTCTATAGTGGCTCTGTTATATTAAACCCGAGGCTTTCTTAAATTTAAACCTATGTTATGCCAAATACCGCTAGACATTAAAAAAACAGAATGTCTGTAGTTGTATTGAACATTTGTTTAAATTTTTTAAATACAAAAAATTGTGTATTTATTTTAGTACAACTGCAGGTTTAGCGTTTTGCAAGGAGATAAACATGCTGATTTTGACCCGACGTGTCGGTGAAACATTAATGATTGGGGATCAAGTAAGCGTTACTGTGCTTGGTGTCAAAGGCAACCAAGTTCGTATTGGTGTCAATGCTCCCAAAGAAGTATCTGTACATCGTGAAGAGATCTATCAACGCATTCAGCATGAACGTGCTATGCATGAGCACCTTCAACATCTGGATCAGGATTACCAGCCTGCATTTGAAGATGAAGGTGTACATCAGAACAACTACAACCGTTAAGGTTGAAGTTTTCTGACATAAAGCGGCTCGATCAGCCGCTTTAAATTTTTATGGCATATCTTTTTGCTCAAGTGCTTCTATCACTTTTTTTACTGGTCCAAAACTGCGGCGGTGTTCATCAATCACCCCATATTCAGCAATCGCTTCAAAATGTGCCTTAGTTGGATAACCTTTATGTTTGGCAAAACCAAACTGAGGATATTTTCGATCCATCTCAATCATTTGATGGTCACGTGTCACTTTGGCCAAAATACTCGCTGCTGAGATTTCAGCATGTAAAGCATCCCCACCCACAATGGCCTCACAACTCATACTCAAGCCTTGTGGAATTTTATTACCATCAACCAAGACATGTTCGGGCTGTATCGTGAGCTGTTCAACCGCGCGGCGCATCGCAAGCAAAGATGCTTGTAAAATATTAATCTCATCAATTTCAGCAGCACTCGCCTCAGCAATCGCCCAAGCCAATGCTTTCTCCTGGATTTCGACAAAAAGTTTTTCACGTTTTTTTTCAGTCAATTTTTTGGAATCATTTAACCCTTGTATTGGTTTATTCGGGTCTAAAATTACCGCAGCAGCGACCACTGAACCCACCAAAGGGCCACGCCCTGCCTCATCTGCACCTGCAATTTGCATTTTCTACTCTCATAAAAAATGGCTGATCAACAGCCATTTTAAAAACTTAACAATTTATTCGGCTTAGTTTAGCATTTCAGAGGCGCATATGGCTGTTGTTTTTGTTGCGGCTAAAGCGCCACAGGTTGCCTTTGCTTTGGGATCAATTGCCGCCAAAGCCAATTGCTCTTTAGACAATACTTTGGGAGAGTTATCACCTACACAGTTACATACTACACGTTTTTTCTTTTATTTTTGGTCCTCTAATAACAGCTTACTGCCCATGATGCATGTCGGATTAGTTTCGATTTCATTCATACATTTTGCATGTGACGCCATTTTCATGATGGCCGAGATTCCATCATCATATGAGCTAGATAGAGGATTCAACACACAAGCGGAAAGCATAAGCGAGCCAAACAAACAGAGAATTAATTATCATTTTCATACAGACACACACCCTTTGTTGTAAAAGAAATAAGGCTTCAATTGTTATTATTCACATCAATAGACATCTTGCGTTAGTCAAAATTTAATCAGTGATAAGCATTGATTTTTAAATAAATATCAAAGTCTAAAATAGTCAAAAATAATACTTTCGCAAGAGGTCTAATATAAAAGATAAACGCCAAAAACTACAAAAAACTGCAAAGAAGCGAAGCATGTCCCTGCTTCTTTGATATATAACAACTTAATTCACCGCTTCAGCCACACATGCATTGATGGTTTTGGTTACTGCATTGCTAATAATAGTTGTACGTGCCGCAGGGTCAATGGCCGCTGTTGCCACATCGACAGCCGTAATATTTTGTGGGGCTTTTTCACTTACGCAACCACAAATTTCAGTCTGAATATCGGTTTTTTGGTCAGCAGTCATAAATTTGGTTGCTGTTTTCCATGCTGGTAGATTATTCAACTCAGTCGTACATTTTGCATTAATGGCAATTTTAAGCGCTGCTGTACCTAGTTGTTGCGTGGTGGTCGTCGTATTGGTCGTTGCCATATCAGTCGTTGTACAAGCCGAAAGGATCAAAGCCAAAGGAGCAAGCACTGCAATCATTTTTTTCACGGAGTTATCCATTTATAACAGTTAAAGTGCGCGTATTTTGCCGAAACTTTACTGTTTACGGAAACACTATTTCCATGCCATTTTAATATCTTTCGCTTATTGCACAGTTTTAAATCAGTCATGCACCATTGGTCTGTGCAGCGTTGCAGAATATCAACGCTATGTTGCATCTACTACATTTTTGACCTATCTATAGTTCTATAAAATAGCGCAACATAAAAATGGATGTGAATCTAATGAACTCGGCAAATACCCATTACACGCGTACTGCTCAAATTCTGCATTGGCTCATGGCAATTATCTTTATTGCTGCTTGGCTGATTGGTTTTTATAGCGGAAACTTCCTCAGCTATGATGCTGACGGTAGCTTTAAAGGGGATGTCATTACCTTACATAAGAACATTGCAACCACGATTATCTTTCTGGTGGTGATTCGTATCTTTTGGCGTTATACCCACCGTGCACCCAAACTTCCAGACAGCATGTCACCGTTAATGCAAAAAATGGCACACCTCGGTCATTTGGCTTTATATTTCATTTTGTTGGCTTTGCCAATCACTGGCTGTTTATTTAGCTGGAGTGCTGGGCACCCTGCGCCGGTATTGTACCTTTTTGAAATTCCCCGTTTAGTACAAGACAATCCACAGTTACTCGCGATCGTAAAACCTTTACATATCTGGATTTCATGGGCAGCTGGATTACTGTTGGTAGGGCATATTGCAGCAGCACTGAAACACCACTTTATTGATAAAGATAATGTGTTAAATAGCATGACCAAACAGGCAAAGTAAGACCAAGTTGAACCAGCCTAAAAGCATCAATCTGTTGCTTTTAGGACTTCATCCACCACACATCCTTTCAGCGTATTCAACACACCCTGTTGGACCACCTGTTTTTTGACTTGTTCATCAACTACGGCATGTAGCAAGGTTGTTGCTGGAATATCCTTTAACGCATTTTCACCCACGCAACCACAGATTTGCGTTTGGAGCTGATTCTTTTTCTCTTCACCAAGCAATGCTGTACTGACTTTCCACAGCCTTGTCGCTTCAAGCTCAACACCGCACTGATACACCACCACTGGCTTTAATAGCTTTTGAGTTAACCCTGTATCGGTTTTGAGCAAATAAACTGCAAAGAGCACAAAAATAACCACAAGCACTGCAATCATTTTTTTCATATTGATCTCACATAAAAAAGACAGAGCGAACTCTGTCTTTAAAAGGGCATCAGATTAAGCAATGGCTGCAATTTCAGCCGCCCATTTTTGCTTCTCTTCTGCCGAAATAAACGACGCCTCAAAAGAGTTCAGCGCCAATTGTTTTAGCTCAGCTGCTGTTAAGTCTAACGCATCTGTAATGGCAATAAAGTTATCATTCATATAACCACCAAAGTACGATGGATCATCTGAATTTACTGTCACTTGCACACCTTGTTGCAACAAACGGCGGATGTTGTGCTGTGCCATATCGTTAACGACACATAGCTTTAAGTTGCTGAGTGGACAAACTGTCAGTGGCATTTTCTCTGCGATCAAACGCTGCATTAATACAGGATCTTCTTCAGAGCGCACACCATGGTCAATACGATTCACTTTAAGCAAATCTAAAGCTTCCCACACATATTCTGCTGGACCTTCTTCACCCGCATGCGCAACCACTAAAAAGCCAGCTTCACGCGCTTTAGCAAAGACACGTTCAAACTTTGAAGGAGGATGCCCAACTTCGCTTGAGTCCAAGCCCACACCAATGATTTGATCTTTATACGGCAATGCCTGTGCTAAAGTTTCAAGGGCTGCTTCTTCACTTAAATGACGCAAGAAACACATAATCAAATGCGAACTAATGCCAAATTTTGCCTTGGCATCATCACATGCGCGTTGCAGACCATTAATCACTGTTTCAAAAGCAATACCGCGGTCAGTATGCGTTTGTGGATCAAAGAACATTTCGGTATGCACTACACGATCTTCGGCACATTTTTCAAAGTATGCCCAAGCCAAGTCATAAAAGTCTTGCTCATGAATCAGTACATTTGCACCTGCATAATAAATGTCTAAAAATGATTGCAGATTGTGAAAATTATAAGCCTGTTTCACTTCTTCAACCGACTTATAAGGAATGTCTATTTGATTACGCTGTGCGATTGCAAACATGAGTTCTGGCTCAAATGTCCCTTCAATATGCACATGCAATTCAGCTTTTGGTAAAGCACGAATGAGCTCCAATTGACTCATATCTTTTCCTCTTTAAAAATAAAAAAGGGCGTAAACTGAGTTTACACCCTTATCACTATTTGATGAATTAGCCACCAAATAACGCGAATTTTAATGCCCAAAGCACAGCCACGATCCACACCATGTACGGTACAGTCGCCGCTTTACCGGTGAACAATTTAACCAATGCATAGCTAATAAAGCCCATCGCAATACCATCTGCAATTGAGTAGGTAAATGGCATAAATACAATGGTTAAGAACGCAGGTACAGCTTCAGTAATATCATCCCAATCAATATGGGTAATCCCCTGAATCATCAACACACCAACAAATAACAATGCTGGAGCTGTTGCAAAACCAGGTACAGATTGAGCTAGAGGTGCTAAAAACAAACATAAGATAAATAACACACCGACCACAACTGCGGTTAAACCTGTACGGCCACCAGCAGCAACACCCGCAGACGACTCAATATATGGTGTCGTCGAAGATGTACCTAATGCTGCACCAGCAACAATTGCGGTTGAGTCTGCAAATAATGCTTTTTTCAAACGTGGAAGCTTGCCATCTTTCAGTAAGCCTGCACGGTGTGACACGCCAACCAATGTACCTGTTGAGTCAAATAAATCGACCAAGAAAAATACAAAGATGACACCCACTAAGCTTGCCGTAAATAGACCTTCAAAGTCCATTTGCATGAAAGTTGGAGCAATTGATGGAATCTCACCAACAACACCTTTAAACTCGCTTAAGCCCATTGCTGTTGAAATTGCAGTTAAAGCCAAGATGCTGATAATAATAGCACCACGCACTTTAAAGTGATGCAGTACAACCACCATCAAGAAGCCAAATAAAGCCAAAAGAACCGTCGGTTGCTTTAAGTCGCCCAATCCAACCAAAGTCGCTGGATTGTCCACAATAACGCCTGCATTTTTTAAAGCAATCAGCGCAAGGAATAAACCAATTCCGCCGCCAATCGCAAGCTTAAGCGACATTGGGATTGCATTCACAATGGCTTCACGGATCTTAAACATACTGATCGCAATGAACACCAAACCTGATACAAACACTGCAGCTAAAGCAGTCTGCCAAGGCACACCCATACCCATACACACCGAATAGGTAAAGTAAGCGTTTAAGCCCATACCCGGTGCTAATGCAATTGGATAATTTGCAACAATACCCATAACCAAACAGCCAATTGCGGCTGCAAGACAAGTCGCTACAAAGACAGCACCATGATCCATCCCCGTTTCGGATAAAATCATTGGATTCACAATAATGATGTAACACATGGTTAAGAATGTGGTTACACCTGCAAGAAGCTCTGTACGAAAACTGGTTTTATTTTCACTCAGTTTGAACATACGCTCGAGCATATTTTCTGAAGATGGATTAGGAGTCGTCATGACCTAGCCCCTGTAAATAAACTTTTAAAACTGTATAACTGCCAAAAAATTTCGACACTCAGTACGATGAAAATCTGATTAAATTTCTGGAAGTTAAAGCAATGAATATGCCAAATTTCCTCAATTTAGGAAAAGTTTATTTAGCCATGAATGATTCAAACGCAGGGTCGAACCATATATACCTAAACAAAAAAGCCGCATAAACCGTATGCAGCTTTCAACAAAAACGTCATTTTAGACTCAAAGTCTAAAATTCAATATATCTTGGCGCGAATTATAACACACTGATTTTTAATTGTTTTAAATTTATTTTTAATTAAAATTCAACACGATAAGTCATTTATACATGATTTTATTCTATCTTAAGCTTCAAATTACTTTAATGGAGACCTGATCGATTATTGCTTCAGCATCACTTTGAAAACGAGCTATTGACTTTTTCAGGCACGACGTTTGCCTTTGAGAGAGGACTCAACTTTTGCACTTTAGGCTCAGTACTGTTCATGAGTTGATTCAACTGTTGCTGTTTTTTCGTTTCTGTATCCTGAAAAACAACAAACCCAAGCAAACAAACAGCAGCCACAAAAATAGGGATTAGAATTTTTTTCATGACATTCACAATATCCACAACTGCTTTAGCATGATTACAAATCATAACAAATAATACAAAGGGCCACACATTTATCAGATAAAAAGTATCTTCACACTTTATAGTTTTTTCTGATTTAATTATTTCAATAACATAAGATTAAATTAAATGAGTGAGAAAAAAATATGATCAAAGTGCTCAATTTTGTAATATTTTATATTTCAAAAAATTACAGTTGATTAACCTTTTATGAACATAATTTGGTTTAGACAAGATCTTCGCATACACGACCATGCCGCACTTTGGCATGCAAGCCAACATGGACCTATGCTGGCTTTAGTGATCCTATCCCCACAACAGTGGCTATTACATCATGATGCAGCTGTAAAAATTGATTTATATGTCAGACAATTGCACGATTTAAAACAGAGCCTTGCTCAGCTGAATATTCCTTTGCTCATTCTAAATATTCCGCTGTGGCAAGATATTCCACGTCGGCTTTCATCTTTGTGTCATACACTGCAAGTACAACAGATTTTTGCAAATATCGAAATGGGCGTGAATGAGCTTAAGCGCGATGCCGAAGTTCAACAATGCTTAAATCAGCAACACATTGAATTTACACTCTTCCAAGATCGAACCCTCTTTCCCTTAAACAGTATTCGTAACCAATCTGGTAAGCCCTATCAAGTCTTTGGCGCTTTTAAAAAAACCTGTTATGAGCGCTTAAATATTGGCTTACCGCAGTGCTACCCTCTCCCTTCTGCACAGCAACCTATGCACCTTCCTGCCAATTTAAATACAGCCATTCCACACATTGAATCGCTGATTGATGTGAATACGAATGAATTAAATCAAATTAAAGCCTATTGGCCTGAAACGGAAATATATGCGCTTTCAGTGCTCGATGATTTTATTGATCACAAAGTTAGTGACTATCAAAAAGAGAGAGACTTTCCATTTTTAAATAGCACCAGTCAACTTTCAACTTATTTAAATCTCGGGATCGTATCGATTCGACAGTGTCTCAATGCCCTGTTTCGTGCTCAACACGGCCAATTTATGATTGATAACACAGGTCAGCAGACTTGGTTAGATGAATTACTTTGGCGAGAGTTTTATCAGCATATTTTATTTGATTTTCCACATGTCTCTAAACACCTGCCATTTAAAGCCAACACACAGCGTATTGTTTGGCGAGATTCGCCTGAAGATTTAAACGCATGGCAACAAGGTCGTACTGGTATCCCAATTGTGGATGCAGGTATGCGGCAACTACTTGCGACAGGCTGGATGCATAATCGAGTTCGTATGATTGTCGCAATGTTCTTAACTAAAAACTTGTTGATTGATTGGCGAATGGGCGAGCAATGGTTTATGCAACATTTGGCTGATGGTGACTTAGCTGCCAATAATGGCGGATGGCAGTGGTGTGCCTCCACCGGCACTGATGCTGTGCCTTACTTCCGAGTCTTTAACCCTGTGAGCCAATCTCAGAAATTTGATAACAATGGTGATTATATTCGACAGTGGCTGCCAGAGCTTGCACATTTAGATGCCAAAAGCATTCATGAGCCTTATGCAAAGCAGCCAAATATGGATTTGGACTACCCCAAACCAATCGTCGATTTAAAATCGAGTCGTATTCGTGCCATTGAAGCATTTAAAGGGCTTTAATCACCCAAAGCTTGGGCTAAGTTCTGCTTAGCCAGACGCTCATAGCGCTTTTGGAAAAATGGCGTCTGGTACAGTGGCTGCGTTTCTAAAAAGTGCCTTAACACTTGTTGGCGCTTCTTCACATAAAGTGCGGGCTCAACCCAAGCATATTCTTGCTGAATTTGGCGTTCATATTCAGCAAAACGCATAGGATCGCTGGCTAAAATAGCCAGATCAATATCCAATAGATAAGCCAAATCAGTGTCAGCTGTCGGTGCATGTGCTTTGGTTGCCAAAATCCATGCATAGATCTTTGCAATTTGCTCAGTTTCAAGCACATTTTTAAGCATCTGTTGCATGTAGTTAGCGCTTTGCTGCTCATTGTCATGTGCTTGCGGGTTATAAATGACATCATGAAACCAAATAGCCAACTCAACAGACAAAGTATCATCTAGGTAGGTTTTGATCTGATGAAAATGCTCTAAGCATTCAACAATATGTTGAATGCTATGATAATGCCGCTGTAATTCACTATAGGCGTCATACAGCGAGACATAGAACTTTTGAGTGGTATCATCATCCAAACTCAGTTTCTTTGCGGTAAGCGCCCAATAGTCCTGAAACTGTTTTGTATACTGCGCCATTGGAATGCCCTTGCATTATGCCGCCTGTTCATCTCGTTTAAAGACCAACTCACCTTTTAATGAGCTGTCGGCATCAAAGTAATAACCATCTGTTTGGAATGATTTTAACCCCGCAATTTGATCAATTTGGTTTTCAATCATATAACGCGCCATCAAACCACGTGCTTTTTTGGCATAGAAACTAATGACTTTATACTTGCCATTTTTCTGATCTAAAAACACAGGTTTAATAATTTCAGCTTGAATTTTGCTTTCTTTCACAGACTTATAGTACTCATCCGAAGCAATATTCAACAAAATTTTAGAACCTGCCTGCTCTAAATCTTGGTTAATTAAATCGGTAATGTGATTGCCCCAAAACTCATACAGATTATGTCCGCGTGGGTTAGCCAGCTTGGTTCCCATCTCTAAACGATACGGCATCATCAAGTCCAGTGGACGTAGCAAACCATATAACCCAGAGAGCATTCTTAAATGTTGCTGTGCATATTCAATGTTCGACTCTGACAAATGATAAGCATCTAAACCAGTATAGACATCGCCTTTAAAAGCAAACATAGCTTGTCGGGCATTGGCAAAGCTGAATTCTGGCTGCCAATCACGAAAGCGATCGACGTTTAAGGTGGCAATTTTTTCACTGACGCTCATTAAGCTTGCAATTTCACTTGCTGACAGTTTGCGACTAACTTCGATCAATTCTTGGGAATGTTGCAACAATCTGGGTTGTGTATACGCATCGGTTGGTAAAGCAGTTTGGTAATCTAAAGTTTTGGCAGGAGAAACAAGGGCAAGCATAGATAACCTGATTAAAAAACAATTAAACAGACTATATCAGTAGACTTATTTTATTGCCAATCTGTGTTTTTAATAAGCATAAACGGTTAAACTAGCCGATTCTCCTGTTATATGTATCGATTCTCTATGTCTGAGCAGATGTTCATTCAAGGTCCAGTTGGGCAAATTGAAGTTTTTGTAGATTATCCACAGGGTGAAGTGAAAGGATTCGCGGTAGTTACTCACCCCCATCCACTCCAAGGTGGTACGCCTCAACACAAGGTTCCAGCATTACTTGCGCAAATGTTCTTAGAACGTGGTTGTATTGTGTACCGTCCAAGTTTCCGTGGCTCAGGTCAAAGTGTTGGTCTACACGATGAAGGTCATGGCGAAACTGATGATGTTCTTGAAGTGATTAAGCATGCTCGTGCAGCACATACAACTTTACCCTTTTATGCGGGTGGTTTTAGTTTCGGTGCGCATGTCATGGCAAAATGCTATGATGCTTTACAAGAAGAAATTCGACCAAAACAAACTATTTTATGTGGTCTACCAACGGCAACGGTCGCAGGTGTGCGCCACTATGTAACACCACAGCTTAAAGGTGACATCTTATTCATCCATGGCGAAGCAGATGAAGTTACCTTACTGTCTGATATGATTACATGGGCTAAACCGCAGCGCCATTTAGTGACTGTATTACCTGGTGCAAACCATTTCTTTACCGGTTACCTAAAACAGTTACGTATTGCTATTACACGTTTCCTCTGGATTTAACGCATCACTCAGTTCAGGAAAGAAACGGCTGTCTAACATTAGCCCCTTTCTTTCTTGAACTTTTATTTTTAATCTAGACCTATCTCTTTTTCTATTCCAACGCTTAATAAGCCATTTCCAGCAGCTTCATTAGTCATCCCTTATATCTCTTGTCAAAATAGTTTTAAGCTTCCTTTTGAGCGCTAAACTCAACCAGCACGATCTCCATCAAATACCTGTTTTAAAAATTAGTGAGGGTTGAATCCTGCTAATGGTAGTTTATGCAACAATCTATGCTTGAACTTGATATATTCTGCACATTATTATTCAAATAATAAATTATACAATCAATACCTTAGCTCGTGAGAGCTATTCATTTAAATAATTTTTAAAATATTCAGGGATTTTATGAAAACAATTCTCGGGGCAATTTTAGTCACTATAGCCACCACTTCAGTCTGTGCTCAGGACATTATAGGAACTTGGCGTTATATCGATGATAAAACTGGAGAACCCAAAGGTCTGGTGAAAATTGAAAAGCAAGCCAATGGAACTTATGCAGGAACTGCACTGAAAGCAACTCCTCGCCCAGGTTATACAGCAAAAGAGTTCTGCACCAACTGCCCTGCACCCTACACCGATAAGCCTATTATTGGTATGCAAGTGATTACTGGTTTAAAAACTGAAAATAATATTAATTATACGCATGGTAAAATCATTGACCCCATTTCAGGCAAGCTGTATAGCCTAAAAGGTAAAATTAGCCCAAATGGTAAAAAGCTATTCTTAAGAGGTTATTTAGGTGTTTCTGCTGTGGGACGTAGCCAAACTTGGTTACGTGTGGAATAAGTCTTCTAGCACATCCAGTTATAAGCAGATTGCCTCATCAAAATATTAAACGTGTTCTGTTCTAAAAAATGCTGAATTAGGAAAAACCAATTCAGCATTTTTTTATCTATTCAATTAGCCTTTCCACTCAAACTCAGTAAAACTTTTATCCGTTTTTAGTGTGGTTTCAACCGCTTGTGCCAATTGATTTAATAAGCTTCGTTCAGCAATTCGGTCTAACCAGTCTTGCTCCTCATCTGGATAAGAGGCAATTTCGCACACCAAATTTCCTTCACTGTCATGGCTTTGGCACGTAATAGACAGTGGCAAAGTATGATTATCGACACTCACAGCCACTTGATCACCACTTTGTGGCAAAGTTTCAAAACCAAATTGACCTAACTTTTGAACCAGTAGGTCTTGTACCTGCTTCTGTACTAGACTACTTTCACTTACTTCCTGCTGCTGTCCATGCTGCGCCGTAAATTGTAATTTTCTCATTGATCATCCCAAAGGCTTTTTTGTTATATGGGTTTAGCATAATGGCTTAATACAAAACAGCCAAGCAAAAGCTTGGCTGTTCTCACACAAAATATATAAGCTTTAGTCTTATTCCGTGACTTGGATCGCTAAACCAGCTTGATTGCTTAATTGCGTAAAGGTTGGGAAACTCGTAGCAACCGTTTCAGTACCAATGATTTTAATTTCACCAGAGGTGCGTAAACCGGCAATTGAGAAACTCATCGCAATACGGTGATCATGATGTGATTCAATTTCGCCACCAGTGAAAATCGCGCCCCACTCACCTGAATGACCTTTACCTTCGATGATGATACCATCGTCAGTCGGCGTACAATCGATACCCATGGTTTTTAAACCATCCGCCATCACTTGAATACGATCTGATTCTTTCACACGCAGCTCAGCAGCACCCGTTAATACGGTTTGCCCTTCAGCACATGCCGCTGCAATGAACAATGCAGGGAATTCATCAATCGCCAATGGCACTTGATCTTCAGGCATATGAATACCTTTGAGTGTACGTGTGCCTTGAATACGAATATCTGCAATCGGCTCACCGCCTGCAATACGTTCATTTTCAACCGTAATGTCCGCACCCATTTGCTTCAAAATCTCGATCACACCTGTACGGGTTGGGTTAATGCCCACGGCTTCTAAAGTGACGTCTGAACCTTCAGTAATCGCAGCACCCACCATAAAAAAAGCAGCCGACGAAATATCTGATGGCACCTGAATCTCTGTACCGACTAGCTTACCGCCACCTTGCAGTGAGATTCGATTACCCTTTGTTTTCACATCATAACCAAATGCACGTAGCATACGTTCAGTATGGTCACGTGTAGGTTCTGGTTCTGTGACCGATGTTTCACCTGCTGCCCACAATCCTGCCAATAAAATCCCAGATTTCACCTGCGCAGATGCCATTGGCAAATCATAGTGAATACCTTGTAAAGCTTGGTTTCCCGTGATCGAAACAGGAGGTGTACCACGCTCACCTGTAGTTTGAATCTGTGCACCCATTTCGCGTAACGGTTTAGCAATACGTTCCATTGGACGCTTCGATAGTGATGCATCACCCGTCATGACAGAGTCAAATTTTTGTGCAGAAAGCATCCCTGAAAGCAGACGCATTGAAGTCCCTGAGTTACCCATGTAAAGCGCACTTGCGGGTGCTTTTAGGCCATTTACGCCTACACCATGAATCGTCACTTCACCATTTTTAGGACCTTCAATGCTCACACCCATATCACGGAAGGCTTGTAAGGTTGCTAACGCATCTTCACCTTCCAAGAAACCTGTCACATGCGTCGTTCCTTCCGCAATTGCACCAAACATGATTGAACGGTGTGACACAGATTTATCGCCTGGCACGCTAAACTTACCTTGGAAACTTTTTTTACCCGGTAATATGGTGAATTGCTGTGTCGTCACTTTATTGTTCTCCATGAAAGGTTTTTGAGCGAGCATATGGTTAAAATGCTGGCGTGCTGCTTGTGCATGTCCAAGCAAGCCCATTAAAGCATGTGAATCTTCATCTTCAATGAGTTTACGAATCGTTGCCAGTTGGTTTTCAAAACCATCTACGGCATTTAAAATGGCTTTTTTATTGGCAAAAAAGATGTCGTGCCACATTTGTGGGTCACTTGCCGCAATTCGAGAAAAATCGCGGAATCCCCCCGCAGCATAGCGAAAAATGTCCAAATTATCTTCACGGTTTGCCAGTTGTTCGACTAAGTTAAAGGCCATCAAATGCGGAAGATGACTGGTATGCGCCAAGACTTCATCATGCTTGGCCACATCCATACAAATCACTTCTGCTTTCGCAGCTTGCCATAGTTGGATCAGTTTCTCTACAGCCCAATCAGCACTGGTCGGTAATGGTGTCAAAATCACTTTATGATTTGCAAATAAATCGACCTTACCTGCATGCACACCCGTGTGTTCTGCCCCCGCAATTGGATGCCCCGGTACAAACCCAGCAGGTAATGCTTCGCCATACACTGCTTTAGCCGCGTCGACGACATTGCCTTTGGTACTGCCTACATCGGTAATAATCGTATGTTCTTGCAAATATGGTTTGATGGTTTCCAAGACTTTTTGCGTTGCACGAACGGGTAAGGCTAAAACCACCAAGTCCGCACCTTGAACCGCCTGTACAGGATCGCTATACCCCTGTTGGATTAAACCCAAAGCTTTGGCATCCTGTAAGGTTTTTTCCGAACGTGTAGAGGCTACAATATTTTGGGTTAAACCTTCAGCAATCATGACCCGTGCAAGACTCGAACCAATCAGTCCAAGACCAATAAATGCAACTTTTTCAAACAGTGGCGCAGACATAATTTAAGCGTTCGCCTCTAAACCTAGTACGTTGGCCAAAGCCGTTAAAAATTTCGTATTTTCAGCTTCAGTTCCAATCGATACACGTAAATGATCGGCGATGCCCACGGGACGAACAATCACCCCCTCTTTTAATAAAGCATTAAAAGTTTGTTCAGGATCGGCTTGTATATCGACCAGAATAAAGTTAGCACGAGAAGGCTCATAGTTTAGGCCTAGCGCTTTAAACCCTGTTTCAAGTTGCACCATGCCCGCTTTATTGACCACACGTGATTTCTCAATGAAATCTTCATCTTTCAGTGCAGCAACTGCTGCCACCATGGCTAAATGGTTGACGTTAAACGGCTGACGTATACGATTTAAGAAATCTGTCACTTCTGCCGATGCTAAAGCAAAACCAACACGGAGTGCAGCTAAACCAAAGCACTTCGACATAGTACGGCTAACAATCAGGTTTGAATACTGTGCTAAAAACTTTAAACTGTTAAAGTTTTCTGGGAAATATTCCACATAAGCTTCATCCAAAACCACGATCACATGACTCGGTACTTTTTGCATGAAGCGCTCAAATTCGGCCTCTTCAAACCAAGTTCCTGTCGGGTTATTGGGATTTGCAATAAACACCAATTTGGTATTGTCTTTAATTGCTCCCGCCATCGCGTCAAGGTCATGCGAAAAACCTTGAGCAGGTACCTCAATCGCTTCAGCGTTTATGGCTTGCGTGACCAGAGCATAAACTGCAAATGCGTGTTGGCTATACACCACCGAGTCTTTATCTGAAACAAATGCACGGGCAAAAATTTCAAGTAGATCGTTTGAACCATTGCCTAAAGTAATACAATCATGTGCTACACCAAACTGCGCATGAATTTGATCCTTTAAAATAAAACCGCCACCGTCTGGATATCGTCCAATTGCCGCCAATTCAGCAGCAACTGCTTCTTTTACTTTGTCCGAACAACCCAAAGGGTTTTCATTTGATGCAAGTTTAACAATATCGGTTATCCCCAATTCACGCTCTAATTCGCTAATTGGCTTGCCTGGTTGATATGGTTTTAACTTCGCAATACCTTCATTGGCTGGAGCAAACGACATGTGACCTTCCATTCTTACAAGTGGTGTACATGGTTGAGTTTGGAGTAAACCCAACCACCTTAGAGATTACAGTACTGCAATCGGGTATGAACCCAACACTCGAACTTCTTTCACGAGTGGACGAATCTCTTCAATCGCCGCTTTAACATTGTCTTGTTCCACATGACCTTCTAAGTCGATGAAGAAAACATAAGCCCATTTTTCAGGCAGTGCTGGACGCGTTTCGATACTGGTCAAACTAATGTTGTGCTTTGCAAATGGTGCAAGGATTTCCAATAATGCACCTGCACGATCATGTGCAGAAATCAGCAATGACGTTTTATCATTACCGCTTTGCGGGATTCTTTCACGACCAATCACCAAGAAACGCGTAGTGTTCTCAGGATTATCTTCAATATTGCTGTGTAAAATTTCTAAGTCATAAATACTTGCTGCAACATCAGATGCAATAGCAGCCGAATGCCATTCAGTACGAATACGACGTGCTGCTTCAGCATTCGAGCTTAAAGCTACACGTTCCACACCTGGATAGTGTGCGTCCAACCATGCACGGCACTGCGCCAAAGTTTGCTGATGTGCATAAATTTGTTTAATGCTGTCTTTACGCGTGTTTTCAGACACAAGAAACTGGTGATGAATACGCAATTCAACTTCACCAATTACATTTAAGTGTGAGGCTTTAAAGCAATCTAAAGTATGGTTGACCACACCTTCTGATGAGTTTTCTACCGGCACCAAACCATAGTGGGCACTGCCTGCTTCCACTTCACGGAACACTTCATCAATCGTCGGTAACGGACGAACCACAGCATCATGTCCAAAGTGCTTCAACACCGCAGAATGTGTATACGTACCGACAGGGCCTAAAAATGCAATACTTTGCGGCGCTTCTAGAGCCAAACATGCAGACATGATTTCACGGAACAAACGTGCCATGGTCACATCAGACAAAGGGCCTTCATTACGCTCCATAACATTCCGTAAAACTTGCGCTTCACGTTCTGGACGGTAAAACATTGGATTCTCTTCAGAAGCAAATTTTGCTTTTGCAACAGCTTCCGCCAGTTTCGCTCGACGATTAATAAGTTGTTGAATCTGTTGATCAACAGAGTCGATATCCTGACGGATTTGGTTGAGGTCAAGAGAAGTCGTTGTGTTTTGATCGTCTTGGATCATTGTTATGTCGCCCTTCATAAACATTGTGCAAACAGTATAACAATAGTTAGCTTTGAAATCTTGCGCAATAAGACTTTGTATGTTTCAGTGCTAAAAACATACAGTTGATTTAATCATCAAGTTTATCAATAAACTGCCCCAATAATAGACATCAATAAAACCACTGAGCCCTGCCTATTTTCTTCTTGCAGTTATGCATAGAATATCGCCCAATCCAAATACCACGAAGATGTTTTGCGAGTCTGAGCTCTTCCGTTTTAAAGCTCTGTCTAGCTTTTGAAAAATTTTGCTACATCTTCACAAAAATCACCATTCATCCGTATTTCAGTGCGTTAGAATATCTTTTAAAATATGCTTTGCTTAAGTTGACGTATTCATAACAAAGAGAGTATGCAGCAGTAGCGATTGCTCTATAGTCTCAATAAAACAATAATGAACTGTAGGTACTGTCATGCACAAAAAAATTGCAGTCTTGGTCACCTATGACTTTGAGGATGCCGAATATGCTGAACCAGTAGAAGCATTTCGAGCAGCTTGGCATAGTATTATTAACCTTGAAAGTCAGGCTGGCAAAATCATTTATGGCAAAAAGCGTAAAGCTTTTGTCACCATTGACCAAAGTATCGATGATGCCTCCGTGCATGACTTCGATGCATTACTCATTCCTGGCGGTTTTTCGCCAGATAAACTGTGCCAAGATGAACGCTATATCTTATTTGTCAGGCACTTTGCAAACATGCAAAAACCCATTTTATGCAGTGCTGATGCACCCAAAATTTTAATGCATGCTGGAGTTGTGAAAGGTAGACGCATGACGTGTATCCATCACCTTCATCAAGACTTAAAAGATGCAGGTGCGGTGCTTTATGACACAGGTGTTGTGAATGACAATAATTTATACATTTCATCGCAAACCCGATATGACTTACCCGCCTTTATACAAGAAAGTTTATTGATACTGAACCGATAAAAAAGAGCCTACTTGAGGCTCTTTTACGCATGTTTATATCAACACTTAAGCCTTAGCGCCCAAGTAGACTACGTGCGACAATTTCTTTCATAATTTCATTGGTCCCGCCGTAAATGCGTTGGATACGCGCATCGACAAAGAAACGTGAAATTGGATATTCACTCATATAGCCATAGCCACCAAAGAGCTGCAGTAAATTATCTGCCACCTTCATTTGCATGTCTGTTGAAAAACTTTTTAGCGCAGCCGCGGTTTCGACATCCAATTTGCCTTGCATATAAAGCTCAACGTTTTGATTGTAAAAAGCAGCTGTGGCTTGTTCATCAATCTTGGCTTGAGCCAAAACAAAACGTGTATTTTGGAACTGCGAAATATGTTGACCAAAGGCTTGACGCTCTTTGACGTATTGGATAGTGACATCTATCGAACCGCGAATTGCCCCTATAGCCGTTGCTGCAATTGCTGTACGCTCTCGTGGTAGCTCTTGCATCAAATAAGCAAAACCTTGACCTGCTTGTCCCAATAATTGATCTTTCGGGACTTTCACATTGTCATAAAACAGCTCAGAAGTGTCTTGCGAATGTAACCCAATTTTGTCGAGGTTGGTGCCTTTTTTAAATCCGTCTAAGTGGGTATCGACTAACATCAGTGAAACACCCTTTGCGCGGGCTTGCGGATCAGTTTTTACTGCCAACACCACAAGGTCGGCATGCTGCCCATTTGAAATAAAGGTTTTAGAACCATTTAAAATATAATGCTCCCCTTGCAAAATGGCATTACTTCGCATGGCTTGTAAATCTGAACCCGCACCCGGTTCCGTCATTCCAATCGCACCGACCACTTCACCTGACACCATTTTCGGTAGCCAGTACTGCTTCTGTGCTTCTGTTCCAATGTGCAAAATATAAGGCGCAGCAATTTCGGAATGACAAGAAATACCTGTCGATAAAGCACTAAAACCCGCACGTGCTGACTCTTCCACCAACATGAGTGAATAATGCGTTGGAACACCATAACCGCCGTATTCCTCTGGAACATCGACACATAAGAAACCATTTTCACCCAAGGCATTCCAGACTGAGCGCGGCATTAGGCCCTCTCGTTCCCACTGTTCATAGTGTGGCGCAATCTGTTCATTCATAAAACGGCGAAAGTTATTGCGAAATAGTTCTAGGTCTGCATCGTAATTCAACATGTTTCTTCCTTGTAGTGACGTTGTTTTATTATTCAGCCCACATGCTAGCCATTTTTAACGCAACTGTCATGACCGCATCAGGCCATTTTTTTATGCCAATAAAAAAGGAAGCCCTTAGGCTTCCTGTTTAAGATGAACTAAAATTATGCGTGAGCATTTTCTTCAACAGCCATTTGGCGGTCTACTTCATCTGGATTTGCTAGTGCAAAATGTAATTTCTTTTGGTCTAACTGACCGACCCATTTCGCAACAACAATCGTTGCCAATGAGTTACCCACCAAGTTGGTTAAAGCACGTGCTTCAGACATGAAACGGTCAATACCTAAGATGAGTGCAAGACCCGCCACTGGAATATGACCAACGGCTGACAAAGTCGCTGCCATCACGATAAAGCCCGAACCTGTTACACCCGCAGCACCTTTCGATGAAATCAATAACACACCCAATAACGTCACTTGGTGCATAATATCTAGCTGAGTATTGGTCGCTTGTGCAATGAAAATTGCCGCCATCGTTAAGTAGATTGAGGTACCGTCTAAGTTAAATGAATAACCTGTTGGAATAACCAAACCAACCACTGACTTTTCACAACCTGCAATTTCAAGCTTTTTCAACATACGCGGTAAAACCGACTCTGAAGATGAGGTACCCAGTACGATCAACAACTCTTCGCGAATCATACGAATCATTTTCAAAATACTAAAGCCACAAATACGTGAAATAGTACCTAGAACCAAGAAAATGAAAAGTAAACAAGTAATGTAGAAACAAATAATCAACTGAGCAAGTTGCGCCAAGCTACCAATACCATATTTACCGATGGTATATGCCATTGCACCAAAAGCACCAATTGGAGCAAGTTTCATGATCATGTTTACAATGTTAAAGAACACATGAGAAATTTGATCGATGAACTTTAGTACAGGTTTACCTGCATCACCCAACTTATGTAATGCAAAACCAAACATCAAGGCAAAAAGTAGCACTTGCAGGATTTCACCTTCAGCAAATGCTCCAACAACCGTGTTTGGAATGATATGCATAAAGAAGTCGACAGTGGTTTGCTGCTGACCCGACTCAACAAACTTTGAGATCCCAGAGGTATCTAGTGTTGAAGGGTCAACATTCATGCCCACACCTGGCTTCCAGATGTTAATGACCAGTAAACCGATCAATAGTGCAATAGTCGATACAATTTCAAAGTAAAGTAGCGCAACACCGCCTGTCTTACCCACAGACTTCATACTTTCCATACCCGCGATACCACTCACGACAGTACAGAAAATTACTGGCGCAATAATCATCTTGATCAGCTTAATAAAGCCTTGACCTAGAGGATAAAAAAGCTCGCCCCAGCCGGGTACATATTTTTCAACGCCATTGATAACTTGCGTACCACTAGGGAAAAAATGTCCTACTAAGATACCCGCAATAATCGCGACAATAACTTGAAAATATAGTGACTTATAGATTGGTTTCTTAGTCATAACGAATACTTCTGTAAATCAAAAGACTGAAAAAATCGGCATACCTATACTTCCTCATAGGTAGTGGGCTTTCTGATAAACACAAAAAAGCCCACAGTTTGGACCGCATCCAAACACCGGGTAAAAAACTCATGGTGTACAAACAACAGCAATGTGACAAAAATCACAGTTCATTCACATTTGCAGCAATGGGAGAGACTAAAAACTAGCGAGTCACAAGTATTAGGTAAATTTTACCTAACATTCTTTAATCAAAGTAAACTGATTTCAATCATAATGTATAAAATCTAAACAATATGGCTAATACTTTAGTCTAATGGTAGAAAATTTATTTAAAATTAAAAGTGCTGTTTTTTTTGATTGTTCCACTAAAATAGCACAACACAGCCTTCACTTACTTTGGTTTTTCCATGAACAACAAAAGAAATATTTATAAAGATGCTGAGCATCCTTTTGCCCAGTTTGTTCGCATTATTGGCAAAGGGAAAAACGGGGCACGCTCACTCAGTTATGAAGAAGCTTACCAAGCCTTTGATATGATCTTGAAAAATCAAGTGTTAGATGTACAGCTCGGTGCATTTCTGATGCTACTACGAGTTAAGGAAGAGTCTGTAGATGAACTGGCAGGCTTTGTTCAAGCCACACGAGATCAACTGCCATTCACGCCTTTAGAGGTCGATTTAGACTGGTCTTCTTATGCAGGCAAACGCAAACACTACCCATGGTTTCTCTTAGCGGCACTGACTTTAGCTAAAGCGGGTTATAAGGTCGTGATGCACGGTGCATCTGGTCATACCATTAACCGTATTTATACTGAACAGGTATTAAAGTATCTCGATTTTAATATTTGCCAAACTCAAGCAGATGTGGAACAGGAATTAGCGACGCATAATTTTGCGTATCTACCACTGCACGCCATCTCCCCGATTTTAAGTGACTTAATTTCCCTACGAAATGTTATGGGTCTTCGTTCACCCATTCATACGCTTGCACGCTTGATCAATCCGTTTAATGCCAAAGCGACCTTGCAAGCTATTTTCCACCCTGCTTATCGTAGTTCGCATCAGCAAGCGGCATTTAAACTGGGCTATCAAAATAGTGCAGTCATTAAAGGTGAAGGCGGTGAATTTGAACGTAACCCAGATGCCAAAACACTGATCTGCGGCATTAAAAATGGTGAACTCTACGAACATGAGCTACCCAAACTTACCGACAACCGAAGCCCAATTGAAGAAGAGTTAGATTTGGCTGAGTTCAAAGCAGTTTGGCTGGGTGAAAAACAGCATGAGTATGGTGAAATGGCAGTGACTGAAACTATTGGCATTGCACTATATACCATGGGGGTCTGCGATACATATAACGATGCCATGCAACAGGCCAAGCAGCTTTGGCACACTCGTTTCTAAGCATAAAGGACAAACAAAAGCGTGAACGTTATTCGTCACGCTTTTCGATCCAGTAAAAGTCGGCCCAGTAAGGATAATGCTTTCCTGAAGAATGAATATTTCTGAGTATCAACTGATCATCAATATGGACCTCAATTTTTTGGGATTAATAAGTACCAGATAAATAAACATTTTTTATTGTCCAATGAGGTTTGAACAATAGAGTTGATGACTTTTTATCTTTTTTGATACTTCGCCTGCATGGGCGTTATAGATGTTTATCCCAATCAATAACATCGGATAACCATCATTTTTCATTGATGTGTATTGTGTGACGGCATTTTGAAAATTTTGACTCTGTAACACAGAAACATCTAATAAACATTCAATTTTTCTTGCATCAGTTGCTGTCTCAGCAAATATAGCTAAATTCTAAAAACACTAGCACATGGAAACATCTGTAAAACCTCATTTCCTATGGTTTTAGGTGTGATAATAAATTAAGTATTCAGCTATACATTGATCGAAATTGCAGTAATGAAGAACAAACTGAGTCGAGTAAGCTTTATTATTTTTATAAGCATAATGATTGAAACAGTTTGAAGGTTATTCTTTTTAAATTGAGTTGTTGAATCACCAAACATCTGTTGCTAAGCGATTCAACGTCTTTTTAATCAATTAAATAAAGCGAATAGGTTTAAATTCTGGTTCAGGCACATGAGAATCACACTCCTCACCTTCTTCTTTATGCCCTTTATCAATATAACCCGTACGTTCTTTTTCAGGCGTATTCTGATGCTCCCAAGCAATAACGGCTTGCATACAAGTTTGACGTTGTTCAGCAGTCAACGCAACGCCATTTGGCCATTTACCAATTTCTATAGCTGTTTTTAAACGCTCAACAATATCGGCATCTAAAATAGAAAGCATCTGTTCAATATTCATGATTTAATCCTGTTGAAAAGAGTCAAAATCTTGGTTCCAACCGAGTTTAGTACGGCATGACATATAAAAATCATAACCCGGTGGATGTAATAAATTCAGTTTAAAGGGGTGCTTACGAATATGTAAGCTGTCACCCACATTGAGCGAAATACTGTGTTGACCATCGGCACTGACCATCGGCAAGACACGGTTTTCACGAATCAGAAGCTTAATTTCACTATGACCACCCACCACAATCGGGCGTGAAGACAAGGTATGAGGATGCATCGGTACCAAAGCAATCGCATCCATCCCCGGATGCACGATTGGGCCACCACCTGACAACGAATAAGCGGTTGAACCCGTGGGCGTCGATACAATCAAACCATCACTGTGTTGACGGTAGACGTATTGACCATCGATATTCAGTTCGAAGTCAATCATATGCACCGATTTGCCCGAGTGTAGTACCACATCGTTTAGCGCAATCGCATCATAAATGGTTTCACCTTGTGAGCGAATTTCCATTTCCAATAAGAAACGACGATCTAACTGAAACTCACCTTTTAAGACTTGATCGAGCTTAAAAATCACTTCAGTCGGCTTGATGTCGGTTAAAAAACCCAAACGGCCTCGGTTTACACCCATTACAGGGGTATTGAATTTTACCAAGGCACGTGCAGCATGCAGAAGTGAGCCATCTCCCCCCACCACAATCACCAAATCGACCACTTCACCCAGAAGTGCACGACTCACCGTTTGTGTGTTTTTATAAGGAACAAGTTCAGCGGTTTGCGCATCAAAAACGGGATGTAACCCTAAGCTGAGTAGATGATCATGAATAAGACATAAGGTTTCGACAACTGAAGACTTATCTGGACGTCCAATTAAGCCTATGTTTCGAAATGTTTTATGTGAAATTTGCACCTGCAACATCGCTCCGCTACGATTCCCGCCTATCATAACATTATTTATTTAAATTGATTCAAAAACTAAAGTGACTGCTGCTACACGCGGAATTGTCTATATTTCAGTTTGTTCACAGTTTAATTATTGCAAATTAGCGAAAAGCTTCGCATGATTAGCACAATTTCTCAGGATCTTATTCGTATTTATGAAGTCAGAACGTGGCATAGGTTTAATTGCACTGATCTTCTGCATCTTAGTCATTGCAGCATTCTTGGTGTTTAGTATTTATTTAATAAGACTCGACTCCGTTGTACGTGACAAGTTTGAAGGCAAACGCTGGGACATTCCTGCGAAGGTATTCGCACGCCCACTCGAAGTGTATACCAATGCCCCTGTCAATCAGGCTGACTTCACTCAAGAGTTAAAACTTTTGGGCTATAAGTCCTCGGAAAACTATACCAAATCAGGGAACTTTGTCAGTTCTGGCAATGAGCTATATGTACATACCCGTGGCTTTGACTTCGGTGATAGTGTCGAGCCTGAACAAGTACTTAAAGTCACCTTTGTCGATGAGCAAGTGGCTGAAGTCAGTGCAACTAAACCCTCTTCTACAGGGATTGCACGTTTAGAGCCGATGTTGATTGGCGGGATTTATCCGCAGCATAACGAAGACCGTGTCCTGATTAAACTCGACAAAGTCCCTAAGCCTTTAATTGAGGCTTTAATTGCAACCGAAGATCGTAATTTCTATAGCCATCACGGTGTTTCAATTCGTGGTACGGCACGTGCGGTAGTGAGTAATGTCACGGGTGGAAAACGTCAAGGTGGTTCAACACTGACCCAACAGTTGGTGAAAAACTTCTACCTGACCCCTGAAAAAACCATTAAGCGTAAAGTCAATGAAGCATTTATGGCTTTATTGGTCGAATTTCACTATGACAAAGATGAAATTTTAGAAGCCTATCTCAATGAAGTGAACCTCGGGCAAAACGGCAACTATTCTATTAATGGTTATGGTTTGGCTTCACAGTTTTACTTCGGCATGCCTTTGCGTGAGCTAAATATTGCGCAACAAGCTTATTTGGTGGGTTTGGTACAAGGTCCAACCTTATATAACCCTTGGCGTAACCCAGAAGCTGCGAAAAAGCGTCGTAATATTGTTTTAAACAACATGTTGGTCATGGGCTATCTGACCCAAGAACAATATGAAACTGAAACAGCTCGCCCTTTAAATGTGATTGCCAAACCGACTCTCGGCCCTTCACGTTTCCCAGATTTCTTAGACATTGTACGCCGTCAGTTACGTACCGAATACCAAGAAGGTGATTTGACCAACCAAGGTCTACGCATCTTTACAACGCTTGATCCGATTGCCCAAATCAAAATTCAAGATGCGTTTAAATCGACTGTTGGTCGCTTAAGCCGTGGCTCAAGCCGTCTAAAAGAGCTGCAAGGTGCGGTATTGGTTGCTCATCCTGAAAATGGTGAATTGGTTGCAGCTGTTGGTTCAACCCAAGACTTTACTGGTTTTAACCGTGCACTCGATGCCAAACGTCAAGTCGGTTCACTACTTAAACCTGTGATTTACCTCAGTGCGATTCAATCGGGACGTTACAACTGGGCCAGCCCAATTGAAGATAGCAGCATTAGTATTCAATCCAATGGTAAAGCATGGACACCCAAGAACTATAGCGGTGGTGAACATGGCGTTGTGCCAATGGTACAAGCACTGTCTAATTCATATAACTTATCAGCTGTTCGCCTTGGTCAAGAGTTTGGTTTATCGACGTTTAGTAACCACCTAAAACGTTTTGGTGTGACCAGTAACATCCCAACCTATCCATCCATTTTCTTGGGTGCGGTAGACATGTCTCCGATGGAAATGCTCAGCATTTATGGCAACTTTGCCACAGGCGGTTTTAAGTATCCGACTAAATCCATTCGTACTGTTGTCGATCAAAATGGTCGCTTGCTGACCCGTTATGGTTTAAATGTCCAACAAACCATTGACCCTGCTTCTGCCTATGTCCTGAACTATGGTCTACAACAAGTGATGACCTCAGGTACAGGTCGTTCAGCTTATAACACTCTACCAAACTCACTTCAGCTTGCAGGCAAATCTGGAACCACCAATGACACCCGTGACTCATGGTTTGCAGGTTACTCGGGCAATTATGTTTCTGTGGTTTGGCTAGGTTTAGATGACAATAAACAAACTGGCTTAACAGGTTCTTCAGGTGCGTTGCCAGTGTGGACAAGTGTAATGAGCCAGCTGCGTCAAAAACCAGTCAACTTACGCCAACCGGATGATGTGCAATGGCATTGGATTGATCGTGGCACGGGTTATCTTGCCGCTCAAGGTTGTGAGGGTGCAATGTACATTCCCCTCTTGCGAAACACCGTACCACGCAAAGCAACCACATGTGGCTTACCGCATTATCAAGTTGAACCCACTTACAATCCTGAAACAGATGGTTACCAAGCTACACCTGAACAAGGCGACAGCATAGACAACTATATTCGTGAAAGTGAATCGAACATGCAGCGAAACTTAGAAGATCAGACGCAAGTCATTTCGAGTGGTAGCTATCAACCTGAATAAATAGGACGGATTTAAATTTTGATGTGGTTTAAACGTTTAAGTATCTTAGCAACCATCGTGACTGTGGCAGGCTGTCAAAGCCTCCCACAGCCATCTGAAAAAAAGATACCTGAAAAGCCGACACAGGCGGATAAAGAGCAGAAAACACCCTCAGGAGTTACAATTCACCCTTATGACCGCGAAGAAATTCAACGTCAGAAGATTGTGATTCCTGAGCAGAAAAGCAAACAACAGTTTGATGATGGGCGACAGCTTCCTGCTTTTAAAAGTCTGATGCAAAAAACACAAACGGCCTATCGCCAAGGCCAGTGGAGTCAAGCACAAAGCTACGCCATGCAAGCACAGCGTTTAGCACCACAGTCGAGTGAGACCTTTTTGTATTTGGCTTTAATTGCTAATCAACAAAAACAACCTGCAAATGCGGAATCGCTTGCACGTCGCGGCTTGAGTTATGCCCAAAGCAATGCCATGAAAAAGCAGCTTTGGAGCGTTATCTTAAAAGCAGGTCAAATGCAGAAGAATCAGAAAACCATTCAACAAGCCCAAACAGCAATCAAAAGTCTGTCTTAAAAGCACGCTCCGTTAAATGGAGCGCTGCCCTGCTATACCATAAGCACCATAACTGTTTGCCTTGGCTAAATCGGCTAAATGTAAGCCGCCGAGAGCAAAAATCGGGATATGAATCTCTTCTGCAATCAAGCTTAACTTCTCCCAACCCAAAGTTTCACTATTTGGGTGGCTTAGTGTTTCAAGTACAGGGCTGAGTAAAAGAGCATCACAGCCAATTTCTTGTGCATGTTCAGCACTGCTACGGTCATGACAGGCCGCTATATAACGCTGCCCAACATTTAGCTCCCCTTTACTCAATTGCATCAGTTGAGATTGTTTCAGGTGTATGGCCGCAACTGCCTGCTGTTGTAGTGGATTTAAACCTTTCCATAATTCGATATTGACAATCACCCGTGCCAATTGTTCTACACTCAGTTCTGCAATTTTTAAAATATGTTCAGGAATGGCAGGCACTCGCCAATACAGCACTTGTTGTTCAGGCAAATCCTTCAACACATCGATTTGATCTGAAATTTTAATCACGGGTGCAGCATAGAGTCGCTTCAAAATGGCTTGATTGGCTTTTGGAAAGTTAAGATCTTGTAATTCGGCACGCTTGAACCACTCCCATGGTGAGTGAATGTCTGCCAATAGATGATTTGATACTACAGCATGAAATAAATGCAAATTGACAATCACATCGTCATATTCAAACTGAATACAGTCAAAAGCATGCCAATCTTGTATATCAACTCCAACTTCCTCTAACACTTCACGGCGACAGGCTTGTTCAGGCGTTTCGCCTGCTTCCACCTTTCCCCCAGGAAATTCGTGTTTATTGCCCTGCTGCTGTTCCGCCTGGCGCCAGCCCACCAAAACTTTGCCTTGATGTAAAAGGATGGCTATAGCAACTTGAACCAAAGGTTTTGACATAATCAGATTCCATTTCAGATGTGTAGTGTATTGAGTGATTGCATGTAACGATATTGAAGTTTTTTATATTTTCAGCGAGAAAATGTTGACAGCCTTATTCGATAATGATTATCATTTAAATCGTTCAACATACACCACGGAGTCGCCAGAATGAACGCACCATTTAGCTTATTTACTCGTAACGAAACAGCCCATTCACTACCAATGCTACACTCAAACAACTTATTTGCCCTAGGCCGTGAAATTCGCATTATGCATGCTGGAGAAGAGTATCGTCTACGACTAACTCGCAATAACCGACTCATTCTTACCAAATAAGAACTATAAAAACCCAATAACAATAATCGTGGAAACAAGCAGTATGTCAGCGCGTACTGCTTTTTAATGTCTTTAAGTTTGATCATTTATGCTGTTTTTATCACAGATCGCAAATCTGCATATCTAAGCCTCAACCCTATTTAACAGCAGCTCCACTTTTAAACCGCCTAAGTCGGATGAACTAAATAACAACTGCCCTGCGTGTAAATCGACAATTTTCTGACAAATCGATAAGCCCAAGCCTGAACCTTGTGTTTTTGTACCTAAAGCCCGATAGAAGCGTTCACCCAAGCGCTGGATAACCGCAGCTTCGACACCGTGTCCACTATTTTCAATACTCAGTCTGAGCTGCTGTTTTTCGATCATCAGATTGACAAACACCTGTGCCTGCTCAGGACTATAACGAATCGCATTATCAAGTACATTCCGTAGTGCACTAAATAAAAGCTGTTCATTGGCAAATACATAGACCTCTTTTGCAAGAACCATCTGAACCTCAATCTGTTTTGATTCTGCAAAAGGCTGTAAGGCTTTAATCACGTCCTGCATTAGCAGACTGAAGTCAAATTTAGTCTTCACCAAGCTTTCCTTTTGCTCAGGGTCAAGACGTGCCAGCAACAACAAATTATCCAAGACCTGCACCCCACGACTGACATCTTGTTGGATCGATTTGAACTCACTTTCAAGTTCAGGAAACTTGCGCTTGAGCACCTGAAGTCGCATTTGTATCGCAGACAGTGGAGAACGTAACTCATGTGAAGCATCTGCGGTAAAGCGTTGCTCTGCCACTAAAGCTTGGTCTAAACGCGCCAATAAGGCATTCAGCTGCGATAACATCGGTTGCAACTCAATCAGCTCAGGTTCTGGCATAGAAATAGGTGCTAAATCATTGACTGATTTATTTGAAATCTGCTCTGAAACTTGGTGTATCACCCGAAATTTACGTCGAATAGCAAAATGCATCAACAACCACTGTACACACCAGACTAAAAACAACACACCGCTGAAAACTAGGATGCTTTGCCAAAAGGCATGGAAACGTTGGGACATTGACTGGGTCAGTTGAACCAGTAAACCGTGATTATCCTGTGCAGTATAAATACGCCACAGTTTGTGCTCTGACCAATAAAAACCATAAGGTGCATCTGAAACCAAACTCAAATGATCCACGGTAATTTTTTCAGGTACATCTTCGGATGCAGTCAAAAGTTGCTGTGTATTATCCAGTCGATAGTGAATATCAAACTCATCACTAAGCTCTGCCAAAGCTTGACCATTGCTGACCGTTAAATCATCTGCCAACAACATATCGGCCATTTCATCCATGATTTCATCTTGCATAGACATGGTCTGATAAACGGACACCCCAATGAACATCAGCAATGCCAAAAGCCCCGCCAGTATCGAACTGAGGAGCGAACTTTTAACGAGCTGACGCTGTAGCGAAATGGGCTGAGCCATTATGTGTCCTGATTCATTCTGTAGCCCAAACCACGAATGGTTTTAATACACTGACTACCGAGTTTTTTTCGCAATTGATAAATAAAGACCTCAATCGCATTACTTTCGATTTCATCGCCCCATGCATAAAGACTTTCCTCAAGTTGTTCCCGCGTAACGACATATTCGGGCTTGAGCATCAATTTATGCAAAATTTGAAACTCTTTGGCGGTTAAATTAACAGCTTGACCATTTTGAGTCACACTTTTGGCTTGTGGGTCGAGTTGGATATTGGCATAGCTCAATACCTGCGAGCTACTATGCTGTTGCTGCCGAAGTTGTAAACGAATTCGAGCGGATAATTCCTCTAGACTAAAAGGTTTGACCAAATAATCATTAGCGCCCAAGTCCAGCCCTTCGACTCGATCTCGAATACTGTCACGCGCTGTTAAAAAAATCACAGGGGTCGACAGATTTTGAGCACGGACTTTCAGCAAAATGTCATCGCCTGTGGCATGCGGCAAACCACGATCTAAAAGCACACAGTCATACTGATGCTGTTCAAGGGCTAAAATGGCATGGTCGCCCCGTTCTACCCAATCGACACTGTAGCCATCCATTTCAAGCCAAGTTTTAATACTCTCAGCTTGAGAGGCATCATCTTCTGCCAATAATATCCGCACTGCTTAACCTGCCTAATCACTATTGTTTAGATCATGCCGTGAAATGGCTCAAAATACAAAAAACCACAGGGCTAAAATCCAATCGAAGCCCTGCGGTTTTTTAAGAAAGCCCAATCACATTGAATTGAGCTTGGGCAAGTGTGTTTAGAATTTCACTTGATCTACATCAATTTCAACGCGTTTTGCTGGTTTGTAGTCAATATCTACTTCACCGATAATGGTTACAGGTGTTTTAGCCGAAATTGCTTTGCCACCCCATAACTCATCATCAATGTCGACAGTGATTGAACCCGTTTGGTCACGGAATTCATACTTCTCATCACCAATAGCTTTGACCACATAACCTTTTAACTGGACGTGACTGTCATCTTTTAATGTTAATGCATGCTTAACCGTAGTTGGTGTTGAAGCAGCAACTGCCGCTTGGTTCACTGCGGTGTTTGCTACAGCGACAGTCGTTGAACCAATAACACCAGCAACCAATAACGCTTTCATCATCATATTCATATCCAGTACCTCTATTTAATTGTTCATCTATTTGATGAAGTCATTAAACCAAAACTAGATGAGCTGAATCTTAAGAAAGCGTCAAGTAACGTATTAAACACTTAGTTGAGTGGGACGACACGTAACACTTCTTCTAGTGTCGTGATGCCTTCTAAAACTTTACGAGCCCCTGCAATTCTTAAAGGCTCAATGCCTTCTTTTTTGGCTTGTTGACGCAGTGCGGTCAAGTCACCATTGGCACCAATCAGTTGCTTTGCCTCTAAACTCACGGGCATAAACTCATAGATGCCGACTCGTCCTTTGTAGCCCGTTTGACGACACTCTTCACATCCCACTGCGGTAAAGACTTTTTCAGGCATCTCCATAATGTAATCAAAAGTCAGATGCTCCCATTCTTGGCTATTGATTTCCTTTTCAACTTTACAATGTGGACATAAACGACGTACGAGACGCTGTGCCAATACCCCTAAAATGGTTGCCGCGGTTAAGAACGGTTGTACGCCTAAATCATGCAAACGCGTCAGACTGGAAGGTGCATCATTAGTATGCAGAGTTGACAGCACTAAATGCCCTGTAAGTGCGGCCTGAATCGCCATATTGGCCGTATCATGATCACGAATCTCACCGACCATAATAATGTCAGGGTCTTGACGCATCAGCGCACGAACACCATCAGCAAAACCAAGATCAATACCTGTATTCACCTGCATTTGGTTAAAACTCGGCTCTAACATTTCAATCGGGTCTTCAATGGTACAGACGTTCACCTGTTCGGTAGCCAATTGTTTCAAAGAAGAATAAAGCGTGGTGGTTTTGCCTGAACCCGTTGGTCCTGTCACTAAAATAATGCCGTGACTATGCGACGTCAGCGCTTGCCAATCACTGAGTAAATGCCCTTCAAAACCCAACTGCTGAAAGCTGCGCACTAAAACTTCAGGGTCAAAAATACGCATCACCAACTTTTCACCAAAAGCGGTCGGTAAAGTCGAAAGACGCAGTTCTGTTTCTTGTCCTTTCGGTGTCCGTGTTTTTAAACGTCCATCTTGTGGTTTACGTTTCTCTGCCACGTTCATTCGACCTAAAATTTTAATCCGCGAAATCACCGCGGTTAAAGTATTAGCTGGCATGTTATAAATCGTATGTAATACCCCATCAATACGGAAACGAACTTTGCCGTTGTCTTTACGTGGTTCTAAGTGAATATCACTGGCACCTTGCTCAAAAGCAAACTGTAAAACCCAGTCGACTAATTTAACAATGTGTTGGTCATTCGCATCAGGGTTTTGGCTATCCCCTAACTGTAAAAGTGCTTCAACGCCTTTATTATCTCGCTCGTAACTCCCAGACTTCTGTGAATTACTGACAGCGCGACTCACCTGATAATACTCGACCATATAGCGCTGTAATTGTTCAGGACTGAGTAATACACGCTGGATTTTTTTCGGCGCAACATTGTGCTCCAAATTTGCGATCCAATCTTTCATATACGGCTGATCTGTTGCAATCAACACTTGATTTGCCTGAACTTCAACAGCCAAGATTTTATTTCGGAAGGCAAATTCTTGAGACATCACCGAAGTCAAAGCTTGCACATCGGCTTTGAGTGGATCAATCACATAAAACGGTAATTGGGTCTTTTCAGCTAACCACTGACAAAGCCGATTTAATGTCAGTCTCGACTGTGGATGCGACTGATCTACCAGATTAAAATGAGCAATCCACTGTAATGGATGCCACTTCAATTGATCGCGTTGACGGTGCGAGGTTTGTACTAGATTTTTTTCTTTTTCAGTAATTCTCCCATCTTTAAACAGTTGATCTAAGCACCAAGTGGTATCAATTTCAAAATTAAAATTCATTGTTATACATCCCCAAACATAACCCCACTATAGCAAGATTTTCTGTATTCATTCGCACAAAGCATAAGCAAATCCTACAAATATCGAGAAGTAGCCAAGCTCATCAATAGAATCACGAATTTACTCACAAATCTTGCTCTTTTAACTTGAATCCACCTTCAGCATTCGCCTATATTTTAGACAGGTCATTAAATTTTGTGAGATATGCTTGGACTTTAGCGCAGTTTCCATCGACAGCTTGACTTTATCTGAGGTCCTCATCACCTTGGCTTCAGCATTAGGCTGTGGCCTATTGATTGGTTTAGAACGTGAACGAAGTAAACAACGTGAAAACCAACAGAGCTTTGCAGGACTACGCTCCTTTGCCATTTGTGCACTCCTCGGCGCTATTTGTTTTTTATTTGGTGTCAGTATTGGCATAGTCGGTGCGTTGATCATCGGCGGCATCGTTATATTCTCAATGAAAAACCAAACAGAAGATTTGGGTTCAACCACTGAACTTGCCTTTGTCATGAACTATTTTATCGGGGCGATGTGCTTATGGAATACACCTCTAGCAGCAGGTTTAGCCGTGCTCCTGACCATTATTTTAATGACCAAACATCCGATGCACAGCATTGCAGGGAAATGGATTACTGAAGCTGAGTTTAAAGACGGTATCTTTCTCCTAGCACTGATTTTAATTGCCCTGCCCTTAACGCCGAATACGTCTTTATGGGGTGCTGTGCTGAATCCCTATATTATTTTAAAATTAGTCACGCTCATTCTTGCTGTTCAAGCGCTTGCACATATCGCCAAACGGCTACTGAGCACAAAAAATGCCATGATTTTATCGGCAATCGCTTCAGGTTTTGTATCCAGTACAGCGACAGTTGCCAGCTTAGGGATGGAAGTACGTGCAGGTCGAGCACTTGCCAAACCCAATGCAGGTGCAGCGCTCATGTCCTGTATTGCAACTTTGTTACAACTGCTGATTATCGTTGCAGGTGTGAGTATACTTTGGCTCAAAACCATACTGCTTCCGACCCTTGTAGCAAGTGTCCTTTTAGGGGTCTGTGCTTATGCGTTGGTACGATCTGCGCCTGCACAAGAACAACATCAACCCACTGATTCACGCATGTTTAGCTTAAAAGAGGCAGGCATTATTGCTCTGACTTTGACGCTCATCCAAACGGTTGTGTATGGACTCAACCTTTGGTTGGGAGATGCAGGTCTAATCGCTGGGACTTTGCTGGCTTCTTTATTTGAAATCCATGCAGCGATGGCAACTGTGGTCATGCAAGGAGCACCAGCAGACACGGCAGCAATGTCTGCATTTATCTTAGGTTTGGCTGCACACGCTGTTGCCAAGTCCATTAATGCCGCCTTAACAGGTGGTAAGCAATACTTTATTGCTTTTGCCCCGATTCAGATTTTGCATATGGTGGTTTTGATTGGGCTATTGTATTGGAGCTTCTCTTTTTAAATCTCTCATTCTACGGCCGTGATATTCACTGTAGTTTCACCCACTGTAAAAGCGATATCAACAGTAGCAAATTTCATTTTATATACCCTCGCTTCATCCTTCTGATACGCTGGCCTGGGATCTAAAGATAAAACGGCTTCAAGCTCTTGCACAGTCTGTAGAGACAATTTCCCACTCGTCAAAAGCTGCTGCTTCTGTTCGATCGCCCGATCCGACCATATCACCGATTTACGTTTAGGTTCATCTTGCGCATAGCCACTTTCCGCATCTATAACGGCATCTGAGTAGTGAATATAGGGTTTAATATCGACAATCGGAGTGCCATCTAGCAAATCACTTCCTGTGACATACACTCGAACAGACCTCCCTTCTTTTTTGACACACTTGAGCTTTACCACCGATAGACCAATCGGTGAAGGACGATACATGCTGCGCGTAGCAAACACCCCTATTTTTTTATTGCCCCCTAAGCGTGGCGGACGAACTTGTGGCCGGAACTGGGTTTTTTCTGGATTTTTATTGTCATGAAACTGCCACACCAACCATAAATGACTAAATGCCTCAATTCCTTCAAAGCCCAGAACATCATTATAGGGTGCTAACATTTCAATATACGATTCCACTTGAACCAAATTAGGCTGACGAGGAATACCAAACTTTTCCTTATAAGAAGAGTGCATATAGCCAATAATTGGCAACGTTAACTCAGTCATCATCACTTTTTCTAATAAGCTCAATTAAATATATTCAGTTTATCGAGAATGATTTTAGATTAGAATAGCAACCTGTTCTAATTTGATAATTTATTGAGACCTTTAATGGCTGCTTTCAACGTCGAAAAGATTACTCACGTCCACCATTGGAATGATACTTTATTCTCTTTTAAAACGACGCGCGACACTGCTCTACGTTTTAAAAACGGTCAATTTGTGATGATCGGTCTTGAAGTAAATGGCAAACCGTTAATGCGTGCTTATTCTATCGCTAGCGCAAACTACGAAGAAGAACTTGAGTTTTTCTCAATTAAAGTTCCTGATGGCCCTTTAACCTCTATTTTACAAAAAGTTAAAGTGGGCGACGAAATTTTGGTATCTAAAAAACCAACTGGAACTTTAGTACTTGATGACTTAAACCCAGGTAAAAACCTATACCTACTTTCTTCTGGTACAGGTCTTGCGCCGTTCTTAGCAACCATTCGTGATCCTGAAACGTACGAACGTTTTGAGAAAGTGATTGTGGTTCATGGTACACGTTTCATTTCTGAGTTAGCGTATCAAGACCTTATTTTAGACGAACTTCCGAACAATGAGTTCTTTGAAGAATTAGGCATTAAAGACAAATTGGTTTACTACCCAACGGTTACTCGTGAAGAGTATCCAAACCAAGGTCGTGTCACAACAGTGATTGAAACTGGCGAGATTTTTGAGAAGATCGGTTTACCACGTTTTAACCCAGAAACGGACCGTGCAATGCTTTGCGGTAGCCCTGCATTTCTCGATGACGTTGCTGCACTTCTAGACCAACATGGTTTAAAAGAGTCGCCACGTATGGGTGTACTTGGTGACTACGTAATTGAACGTGCATTCGTTGAAAAATAAGATCGTATAAAGATATTAAAAAACCGAAGCTTAGGCTTCGGTTTTTTATTTACTCTACGTATAGTTTTATCTAATATTAAAAAAAATAACAAATCTAGAATTTAAACCCATGGCCTTTCCAGAACTTAAATTTAAAGACTATTTACATCCAAAACCCAAGCCCAGCGGTCTCGATGTACAGTGCAAACTCCAGCATTTTGCCCTCATTACTTATGCCGTTGACCCAGCTCGTTTTAAAGAGATCATTCCAGCGCGATTTAAGTTAGACACGGTCCAGTACCAAGGCAGACAACACGCACTGATGTCGGTAGTGCCCTTCATCGATGTCGATTTCAGCTCTGCGGTTTATCCTTTTCCAAAATTCACGATGGGTCAAACCAATTATCGAGTCTACGTGATTGATCAGGAGACACAAGAACGTTGTGTTTGGTTTTTAGGAACGACTTTGGACTCTTGGACACTGATCGTTCCTCGTTATGTTTGGCAACTACCGTGGCATCCTGCACAGATTGAGTTTGATTGCCAACAAGATGCAGAGGGGCGATATAGACAATATAAAATGCGTACTCAATCGGCATGGGCCACTTCAGATGTACATTTGTCTCAGTCGGAACATGACCAATGGCATTTTGAAGGCTTTACCAATTTAGAAAGTTATCAAGTCTTCTTGACTCACCCTTTGGCAGGATTTTATCATCGCCGCGATGGAAAACTCGGCAGCTATCGCGTCTGGCATGGCCGCTTAAATCCGAAACCCGCAACGCTACATTACGCTCGCTTTGAACTTTTAGCAAGGCTCAATCTGGTATCCTATGACGATCAGCTCAAACCTTATAGCGTTCTGATTGAACCAATCAATGAATTCACCATTTATTTACCGCCGAGTTGTCTTAATTACTCGGATAAATAGTGCAATAAATAATGAATACCCTACATATTTTAAGGAATATTAAGCATAATGAATAAATTTCAGCTTAGATAATGAGAGATTGGTTGTTTTTCTCCACAAATTCTCTATAATTCAACTAAACAGACAAGTCTGTCTATTTTTGCTGAAATACTGAATGACCGAAAACATTCAGAGGGTACAAAAAATATAAGAAGGCACATTAAGTTGCTCATATTCATATCATGCTTTATTGTAAAATAATGTGCGATATGGAACATAATCATTATCAGCAAAGCGCGATAACTTAACCGTTATCGCGCTTATTTATTTGCACTTGATTTATTTAAAATGTATTTAAGCCAGCAAGATAATGTGTATTGAGTTAAACTTAAAATCAAAGTTTATATATTAAGTAGCCGAGAGTTCCATTTGAATTAAAGTGTTCACACGCTTCCAATAATCTTCCAAATGCACTTGGTTCGGATCGATTTGCGCTTGTATGGTCATGCCATCCAAAATACTCGATAAAAAAGCCGCCAACTGTTCATCCTGCTTCACACCTAGACGATTCAAAGCCTGACATAGCTTGCCTTTTAACCATTCTTTATAATCAATTGCAGGCTGTAGCGAAGACGGATAAATTTTTGAAATTTCTTCAACTGCCTTTTGGAACATACAACCATTAAAATCCACGCTATGAAACCATGCATGGTACCATTCAAAAATTGCACGAATATGGGAGAGATAATCACTGGGGTCACATGCAGCAATCGTCGCTTCAAGCGACTGCTGTAATTTTTTGTTTCTGGTCACTAAGCATTCTTCAATTAATTTAGCTTTAGATGGGAAGTGTTTGTAAAACGTCATTTTAGCAACGCCAGACTCACTAATAATTCGATCCACACCGATAGAATTATAACTATGTGAGTTAAAGAGATTAAGCGCTGTGTTAATGATGTCTTCTTTTTTTGACATTTATTTTACCTGATGCACAAAACTTTAAAATTAAGCCATTAACCCAAAAGAACAGCACATGAAAACGAAATACATCGATTGAAGACGATATTATATATCAAATTCAGATCAACACCGTTTTTTATAAGAAACAATATCAATAGACTTCCGTCATAAATCAAAAAACGTACAATTTATTTGATCTTAAACTAATCAGCAAAATTATTTAATTCAAGAGATAATCCTTGGATGAAATTCAAAGATATTCAAAAATTATCAGACGTTAAGTTTCGTAGGCTTACCGGTGTTAGTTGGGCTACATTTAACCTCATGTTGGCCGAGCTAAATAAGCATTTACCTGGTCATATTGGTAAAGGACGACCGCATAAATTACCGTTGGAAGATCGTTTGCTCTTATGTATAGAATATTGGAGAGAATATCGAACATTTTTCCATCTTGGTATGAGTTAAGGTGTATCTGAAACGAGTGCAATTCGTATCACACGTGTTATTGAAGATACCTTAATCCGTTCTGGAAAATTTAATTTGCCAAAACAACTTCCTAATCGAGATGAAGTGGATTGGGAAGTTGTTGTGATTGATGCAACTGAAATATTAGTTCAACGTCCAAAAAAAACAGAAGAAATGGTATAGCGGTAAAAAAAAGCGACATACCTTTAAATTTCAGTTATCTATGCACTATACAACAGGTGAAATACTGAGTGTATGTGGAAGTCATGGAAGCATGCATGATTTTAAAATATTTAAAAAAAGCATGAGGAAATTAAAATTTAAGCCCTTTTTTATCGTTGATAAGGGGTATTTAGGGATAAAAAAAATTGGGTTTTGGATGCCTCATGCCATCTAAAGCAAAGAAAACTGAAAAACTAGATTCTGAATTCTCTGTACACGACAAATTTCACAGAACCCTTATCCTATCAGGCTTCTGCCTTCTTAAAATTGCCAAAATTTCCTTAAACTCTTCTTTTTTCCCAAA
>NZ_JBIMCF010000006.1:0-141602 GCF_048551975.1 Acinetobacter johnsonii
AACACCCCGAATCAGATGTATGAGCAAACTAAAACCGAGCTAATTGCTTAACTCGGTTTGAAGTGGAATACTGTCAATCTATTTCAGGACAAGACATGCTTACGTGTAGGGCGATTGCTTAACCGACAAAGTAGCTCATAACCAATAGTTCCATTGGCTTCCGCAACATCGTCAACTAAGCGGTTTTCACCCCAGAGTTCAACCTTTGTACCGAGTTTAGCATTTAACCCCGTCACATCGATCGCAATCATATCCATCGCAACTCGGCCCACAACAGCTACTGCTTGACCATCTATAGCAACATAGTTTTGCTTTGGAAATGCACGTGGATAGCCATCACCATAACCAATCGAAACAATGGCTAGTTCAGTTTCTTGGTTCGCGACGAAATGCGAACCATAGCCGACACCTTCACCTGCTTGAATGGTATTTAATGCAATAATTTCCGCCGTGAAAGTCATAACTGGCTTTAAGTCTAAGTCGTGTGCATTTTTATCGGCAAAAGGTGATGCACCGTAAAGCATGATGCCGGGACGAACAAAATCAAAATTAAGTTCAGGCCATTTAAATATAGCAGCTGAGTTACAACATGAGGCTAGGATGGGTGAACAGGCTTCTTTGATGTGTAGGAATTGCGCACGTTGCTGCTCATTGAGCGGGTGATCCGCATCGGCATTGGCAAAGTGCATTGCCAGTACACATGTAAAGCCTTCTGCTTTTAAAGTGTTGATGACATCAATGATTTCGGCAACTTTAAAGCCTAAACGGTTCATACCGCTATTAAGTTTTACCCATACTTTAAGCTTTTGTGCGATATACGCGGTTTTATGTGAGATTAACCAATCGACTTGCTGTTGTTGATGAACCACACACTCGATATTTTGCTCAATGACGGTTGGCATTTCATCTGCTGAGAAAACACCTTCAATCAGGGTAATCGGCTGTTTAAAGCCGAGTGCACGAATCTCTAGTGCTTCTTGTAAACAGGCGACGCCAAAGGCATCGGTTTCACTTAAGGCTGCTAAACAGTCTTTGACTCCGTGTCCATAAGCATTGGCTTTGACCATGCTGACGATTTTCGCGTTTGGGGCAAGTTGTTTGACACGGTTTAAATTATATTGCAGCGCTTGGCTATCAATATAAACTGTTGCTTGACGCACCCTAATTACTCCTACAGGGTCATGGAAAGGCGATGATGAGGCTTTAATTATTCCTCATCATCGTACTGAGCATAAAACTCAGGGGATAAGTTGCTAAAGCGGGTATATTGGCCTTCAAAAGCAAGTCGAACGGTACCAATAGGACCGTTACGTTGTTTACCAATAATAATTTCGGCAGTGCCCGCTTCTTTGGACTCTTTGTTATAGACTTCATCACGGTAAATAAACATGATTAAGTCGGCGTCCTGCTCGATCGCACCGGATTCACGTAAGTCTGACATCACGGGACGTTTGTTTGGGCGGTTCTCAAGGGAACGGTTAAGCTGCGATAGTGCAATCACAGGGCACATCATTTCTTTGGCAAGAGCTTTTAAGCTTCGTGAAATTTCTGAAATCTCACCGACACGGTTATCACCCATACCTGGTACTTTCATCAGCTGTAAGTAATCGACCATGATGCAGCCGAGTTTACCATCGTGCTGTTTGGCAATACGACGTGCACGTGCTCGAACTTCTGTAGGTGGAAGAGCAGAGGAGTCATCGATATAGAGCTTTTTCTCTTGCAGTTGCAAAATGGTGCCAGTAACTTTTGACCATTCATCGCCATCGAGTTTACCTGAACGTAAATGTCCCTGATGGACTTTCCCGTAAGATGAAATCAAACGCATGGCGATGGAGTCGGCTGGCATCTCCATGGAATAAACCAAGGCAGGTAAGTCATTATTAAACAGCACGCTCTCAACTAAATTCATGGCAAAAGTGGTTTTACCCATCGATGGACGCGCTGCAACAATAATCAAATCACCTGCTTGCATGCCCGAGGTTTTATTGTCGAGTTCAACAAACCCTGTGGTTAAACCTGTAATGCTGCCTTCCATTTGCGACAGCTCATTCAGCTTATCAAAGACATCGGCCACAACTGTATTGATGGCTTTAGGCCCTTGAGCTTTGGCGTTGTTATTGTGTTGTTCTGCCAAGGAGAAGATATTTGTTTCGGCCAAATCTAAAATTTCACTAACATTACGACCTTTGGTGTCATAGGCATTTTGTAAAATTTCAGAGCTAACCTTGATCATGCTACGCAAAGTCGAAAATTCTTTGATCTTGGTGGCATAAGTTTCCATGTTATAGAAACTAGACGGGGAGTCTGCCATCAATTGCATCAGGTACTCTTCACCACCAACCGCATCGAGTAGGTTTTGTGTGGTGAGCCAGTCATGAACTAAAACCGCATCATAGGGTGAGCTGTCTTTGGAGAGTTGCGCAATCGCGCGGAAAATATACTTATGGCGCGTCGCATAAAAGTCATTTTCAGTCAGGACATCGCCAACTTGTTCAAAGGATTCAGCAACCGTCATTAAAGCGGCAAGTACGGCTTGTTCCAATGCTAAGTTATGTGGAGGTGTACGGAATTCTTTCAGTTGCCCCGACTCATTCGGTTTATTGTCTTGTTTCGATGAGCTCTTTTGAGCAGTGGCATTCGCCTGTGACATATAACGCCCTGATTTTTAATACAGTAAGAGGGATAACTTAAGATAAATTTCACTGTAAATTTGGAAAAAATTACAGACATTTAACTCTATGCACTTTATCAAAAAATGCAGCTGCTGTGTGCTGAATTCAAGGCTTATGGATAAAACCCATAATATTCAAATTTGGCATTTTGCGGGGTAGACTGATGAAGTTTTAAGCTGAGCGAAGAAACTACTTTTTCATAGAGATAAAAAAAGAGCATGCAAAAGCATGCTCTTTTTTTTGCAAGAAATTACTCAGATACGATAGTAACGAGAACTTCAGCAACAACATCATGGTGCAATTGGATTGCGATGTTGAATTCGCCAGTGTGACGAAGTGCACCGTTCGGTAAACGAACTTCTGCACGGTCAACTTCAAGACCAGCATTTGTTAACGCGTCAGCGATATCACGAGTACCGATAGAACCGAATAGTTTACCTTCGTCACCAGCTTTCGCAGTGATTACGATGTTAACTTCGTCTAATTGGCTAGCACGTGCTTGAGCAGCCGCTAAAACATCAGCTTCAGCTTTCTCAAGTTCAGCGCGACGAGCTTCAAAAGCAGCAGTGTTAGCTTCAGTAGCTGCTACTGCTTGACCTTGAGGGATAAGGTAGTTGCGGCCGTAACCAGCTTTAACTGAAACTTTATCGCCTAATTTACCAAGGTTTTTAATGCGTTGTAATAAGATAATATCCACAGCTCAACCTCACTTATGATTGTCAGTGTAAGGGATCAAAGACAAGTAGCGAGCTTGTTTAATAGCAAGCGCTAATTGACGTTGGTAACGAGCTTTAGTACCTGTAATACGGCTAGGAACAATCTTGCCGTTTTCAGTGATGTACTGTTTTAAAGTGTCGATATCTTTGTAGTCGATGTACGTAACGTTCTCAGCTGTAAAGCGGCAGAACTTGCGACGACGGTAAAAACGTGCCATTGATGTTCTCCTTATGCTTCAGCAGAGTCTTGAGCTTGTTGTGCTTCTTCACGTTGAGCTTTACGCGCACGTTTTTCTTCAGCACTCTTAGCCAATAGTGACTCTTCAGTGATAGCGTTCTCACGACGGATGATAAGGCTACGAATAATTGCATCGTTGTAACGGAACAATTCTTCTAACTCATCAAGAGTAGTTTGACCACACTCAACATTCATAAGAATGTAGTGAGCTTTGTGGATCTTGTTGATTGGGTAAGCCAATTGACGACGGCCCCAGTCTTCAAGACGGTGAATTTGACCTTCAGCTTCTTTGATATGAGTTAGGTAGCGTTCTACCATACCAACGACTTGATCGCTTTGATCAGGGTGTACTAAAAGTACGATTTCGTAATGACGCATTGTCAGCTCCTTACGGTTTAAACAGCCCCTAACAAAAAGTTGTTAGAAGCAAGGAGTCACAACCAAGGTTGTGTCGCATTAGATGCGAAGGGGGAATTTTAGAGACTTTGCTCGCCAAATTCAAGAGCTTCTCTTAAAAAGCCCTAATTATTTTGAGGTTTTGAGCGCAAAAGGAAGACGACATAGCCTTTAAAGTTTGTATCATTTTCAAGCTTTAGAGGTCTATGCCACTGACCGTGTTGAACAATGCCAATTTTATAAGGCAGTTTTAGTGCTGAAACTTTTTTTAGATAAGCTGTATAGTTGGGTAGGGTGGTTGAACCTTGATAAGTTTGAATGACCAACTCGTCGATGGTCTTATTCAGGAGGTTTAAAGTCTCTTGGTTTGTCACATTGGTCCAGTCCATTAAACCCGTGATACTGAGTTGATAGTGCTGCGGTAATTGTTCTCTTAATTGACTTAAGAATAGGGCGTACTGGTGAATGTGTTTGGTTTTGGCATCGAAATCAATTTGTATGCCTTGAATATGATTCCCTGTATTTTCCCATTGCTGAATACGTTTTAGAATGTGTGTAAGTTCTTGGCCCTGCCAGTCTAGATGATAATTACGAAAAACCAGCCACACCTTTTGCTGAGGAATTTTTAAGACGCTTACGCCTTGCGGTATGAGCTTAGAGTGATGTGTTTGGGAATCTAAACGGATTTCACCTTGTAAAATATAAAGTTCTTTAGCCGCTTTGAGGTAAGGGGCTGATGAAATATTGCCCCAAATCCAAAATGCATCATAGTCTTCAGCATTTACCTGACCAAATGTTGAAGCTGACTGACTCGGCTGACAAGCCATGATGCTCAGCATACAGATCAACGTCATAACAACTGAAAAAATCTGCTTCAACATAGACGTCTTACCAGTAATACTTTAAAGATTGTGCCCAAGAGGTATTTGGATAGTCGCGTTTAATGTGGTCAAACCATTGTTTGCGGGTAGATTTTTCAACCTCTGCATCCTGACAGTCATTCATCCCGCTTGGTGAATAACACATGATTGAACGATAAAGCGCATAAGCTTTTAAATCGGGTACAGAACTGGATTTGATGATGTCTTTATACACTTGACCACGGGCAAAAATTGCACCTTGAAAGCTGGAAGTTTCTTTTTCTAAAGCGGTGACATAGCTTATGTTGTAGCCTTGAGTCGAGCGTGCATATTCGCCCAAACAAAGTCGGAGCTTTAAATCTTGAGGTGAATTTTCAAGTTTTTGAGTCAGACTGAATAAATCAGGGCATTGAATCTGTGGAGTGATTTTTGTTCCTGCCCAAATGAAATCACTAAGGGGCGGTTGGTTTTTATAATTTTTATATGTTTCTGAGTCATATTTATACTTCGCGGCATCTTGTGGTAGCAGTACAAAGGCTTGATTAAACAGTTTAAAGTTCTGATGTACCAATGACTTTTGCAAAGTTTTATATAAAGCTAAATTTTTTTGATCTGTATTTGATGCTTTGCTCTGTACAATTTGCATTAAGCTTTTTTCATTGGCTTCATTTTCAATAAAGCTTTTTTGCAATGAAGCTTGTTTGATTTTAGCATTTGAACCGATAAAGGCGCTGGCATTTTGCTGTTGGGTATAATGTGGATATAACATCAGCTCAAATAAGCCACGTTGTTCAACTCCTTTTGATTGACTAAGTAAACCTTCCCAATACTGCTGTGCATTTTGAGTTTGTCCGAGTTTCTCTAGAATACGACCTTTTAACAAGATTTGACTGAGTTGAAGGTAGCTATCAATTGAATTAGAGGAATGTTCTGGCAAATATTTTAAAGCTTCGGCTGGTTTGTTTTGCACAAAGAATAAGTGATTGGCTTGTAGGTATTGGAACAGATCTGGCTGACTCTTAAATAGTGTTTTTTGGTTGTTGAGTTCAGACCAGCTTAAGACTTTATCTTCTGCTGATGTTGCCTGACGCATTTGCATTAAATCTGAAATAGCCAGAAAGAACGGATCTTTTAGATTTTTTGGATTGAATGAGTGGCTTTGAAAAACATGGCGATCCATTTCAAAGGCTAGATTATCGAGCTCTAGATTATAGTATTTAGAATCAGGATGATTGATTTGCCATGCGAGTTCGTTGGTCAGGAGTTCGGTATTTCCACTCAGCCAATAACAACGACGTAGTAAACCGCGTGCGCTTGCTGCATATTTTCCCTCAGGGAAGCGTTTGAAGTAGGTAGTGATATGCTCATAGGTGTTTTTGAGTAAAGTCTGATCTACTTTATCGATTTTTAAGTCACCATATTCACCGACACCCGACTGATAGCTTTCATTGAGGCTGCTACGAATCAACATATATTGTGATGTTTCTTTGATCCAAGACTGATCAACCGTAGTTAATACTGAGTAAATTTTAGTAGCTGTAGAAAAGTTACTATTGTAAAAGGCAATGGTTGCATTTAAATAAGACGCATACTGACGTGCTTGTATAGACCAGTTCGGATTGACTTGGATGAGGGCAAGATCACGGTCACAGGCTGAGATATTTTGTCTTTCTTGAATCAGTAAATCTTTTTCCGCTTTGCTGAGATTTTTGTCGGCTTTCACCTGCTGGGTAAATTGATCTGCACCATTGTCTAGGCTACTACAATGTTCTTGGTAAGGCGTCTTTTCATTGTTTGGTTTTAATCGGGCATTCGGTCGTTTATTGGTTACGCTTTCAAACACTGTTTTAGCTGCAAATGGTACGTTAGTATATTCAGTTTCCCAAAGTGGACTATTTGGCTGATTAAAATTCAATTTGGCCAAGCCCATGTCGCTCAGAAGTAAGAGCATATTGGTTTGATTGTCATTGGCGGGCGTGAGCGCAGGCAAATTGTCACAGGCTGTATAGGCATTGGTTTGAATGTTGGTCGATGGGTAGCAAGAAACATCGAAACCAGAAAAACTGTGCGTGCTATAAGCAAGAGTGATAGGGAATAGACTAATAAAAATAGATTTTTTTAAAAATTGTGATGGCATTTTCATTGCAGAGCATGAGTTATTGTTGTGTCTGCTATGGTAGCAATTTAAAGACTAGACTTAAATATTGAATAAGTTGAAATAAAAAAGATAGAGAGAACTCTATCTTTTTTAAAACAGCGGCAAATGTGGCGCAGGTGAGACATAGCTAAAACTAAAACTAAAACTTAATGCAGTAATTAAAATCACTGAATATAAGAAATAGCGTTTTGCCCAAACCTGATCATTTTCAGCTTTAAAACCAATGATTGATAAATATACCCAATAAGCACAGAGTGCGTTAAAGGTGATAAGAAAAAACATATTGGTATAGCCAAAACAATACAAACCATTTAACACCGCAGCAAACAGCAAAACATAAATCAAGCTTTCAACTTTCGTGCGAAAAATTGAGCGTGCTACAGGTAAAATTGGAATGCCTGCATTTTTATAGTCGTCAAAGCGGTATACCGCAATTCCCCATGAATGAGGCATTTGCCAAAGTGCATATGCTAAGAAAAGCAACAATGCGGCAACGTCAAATTCATTGGTCACAGCTGTATAGCCGATCACTGGTGGACTAGCACCAGAAATACTTCCAATCACAGTTTGGTGAATGGATGTGCGTTTGCTCCATAGACTATAAAAAATCACATAAACCACAAAACCAAGTACAGCAAAGCCAAAGGCATAAGCATTAACAAAGAACCAGAGTAAGGCGAAACCTAATATTCCAAGCGCAGCAGAAAATGCCAAAGCAAAGGAAGGACTGATGGTTTTTTTAACTAATGCACGGTTCATCGTACGTTCCATCTTTTGATCAATATCTTGATCAATGACGTTATTGACGACACAGCCAGAAGCAACAACCAGTGTTGTACCGAGTAGGGTGATGAGAAGAAGGAGGAAATCTACAGACCCCTGAGCGGCTAAAAAGAAGCCGCCCAGAGTGGTAACGAAGTTACCAAAGAGAATTCCTGGTTTAGTCAGGAATAAATACTTTTTCAACATGACGATCAGTTTAGATCATCATGTTGTAGTGTAAGTAGTTCATAATCCATACAGAGCCGACTAGAAGTACAGCAATACAAAGTACTGTATAGATAAATGCAATCACGTTCCAACGTTGCTCTGAAGATGAGTTCATGTGCAAAAAGTAAACTAATTGAACTAGAACCTGAGCAACCGCTGTAATTGCGATAACCGCCATAACAATACCGCGACCAAAACCACCAGCCATTACCATACCGAATGGAATTACGGTCAGGATAACTGAAAGGATAAAGCCGATCGTGTATTGCTTGGTGTTACCGTGTGAAGCACCAGCTGAGTTATGATCGTGACTCATTATAGAACTCCCATCAAGTAAACTACGCTGAATACACAGATCCAAACGATGTCAAGGAAGTGCCAGAACAAGCTTAGGCAAGCAAGACGACGAGTGTTTGGAAGAGTCAAACCATTTTTCTTGATCTGAATCATCAAAATGATCATCCATACCAAACCTGAAGTTACGTGAATACCGTGCGTACCTACTAAAGTAAAGAACGACGATAAAAACGCACTTACGCTTGGACCGTGGCCAGCATGAACTAAGTGATTAAACTCATATAGTTCCATCCCGATGAATGAAGCACCGAATAACCAAGTGATCGCTAACCAAGTTAAAACTTGGTTGACGTTCTTTTTGTATGCAGCAAGAACCGCAAAACCAAAAGTTACAGAAGAGATCAAGAGAGCGAAAGTTTCAGTTAAAACGAAACCTAAAGACTCACCGAATAACTCTTTTGCACTTGGTGTGCCCATAGGCACATGGCTACTTAAAACAGCGAATGCAATGAAGAGTGTACCGAATAGAATCAAGTCACTCATCAAATAAGTCCAAAAACCAAAGACGGTGATGTCAGTATCATCGTGGTGATGATGCTCATCGTGTCCGTGGTTTTCGTGATGAAGTACGTCAGCCATTGTCTTAGTCCTTCTTCAAATGTTTTTCAAGAATCGCGTAACGTTCATTTTCAATACGCTCAACTTCAGCAGCAGGAACATAGTAGTCCACATTCTTCGTAAACGAAGACGCGATGAAGCTGATAATAGCAGCGATGAACATCACAACAACTAACCACCAGATATGCCAGATTAAACCAAAGCCCATTACAGTAATGAACATGGCAATCACAACACCAGCAGCACGATTCGTTGGCATATGAATGTCTTCGTATGAAGTGGGTTTCGCATACGCTACGCCATTCTCTTTGTCATTCCAGAATGTATCAATACCATTGATTGTTGGAAGGTGAGCAAAGTTGTAGAACGGAGCAGGAGACGAAGTCGCCCATTCAAGTGTACGACCATCCCAAGGATCGCCTGTAAGGTCGAGGTTGTCGTTGCGTTGTAAGTAACCAACAACAATCTGCATAACGAAACATGCAATACCAATCGCGACTAACACAGAACCGAAGAATGCAATAGCAATGTACGGATCCCATTCAGGGTTGTCATATGTATTCAAACGACGAGTCATACCCATGAAACCAAGGATATAAAGTGGCATGAATGCAAAGTAGAAACCGAAGAACCAGAACCAGAACGCAGCTTTACCCCATGCTTCATTGAGCTTCCAACCAAACATTTTCGGCCAGTAGAAAATGATGCCGGCAAACATACCAAACACCACACCACCGATAATTACGTTGTGGAAGTGAGCAATCAAGAACAATGAGTTGTGTACAAGGAAGTCCGCAGGTGGAACAGCCATTAATACACCAGTTAAACCACCAATACCGAATGTTACAAGGAAGCCAAGCGTCCATAACATAGGAGTAGTGAAGGTGATACGACCCTTATACATCGTGAATAACCAAGAGAAGATTTTCACACCAGTAGGAATCGCAATAACCATGGTCATGATACCGAAGAACGCATTCACGTTCGCACCAGCACCCATGGTGAAGAAGTGGTGAAGCCATACTACGAACGCAAGTACTGTGATCGCAATTGTTGCATACACCATTGATTTGTAACCGAACAACGTTTTACGAGAGAACGTTGAAACAACTTCAGAGTAAATACCAAATGCTGGTAATACTAAGATGTAAACTTCTGGGTGACCCCATGTCCAAATCAAGTTTACATACAACATTGGGCTACCACCCATGTCATTTGTAAAGAAGTGGAAACCAAAGTAACGGTCAAGCGTTAACATCGCAATTGTTGCTGTTAACACTGGGAATGACGCAATGATCAATACCGCAGTACACAAAGATGTCCAAGTAAAGATCGGCATGTCCATAAGTGACATACCAGGTGCGCGCATTTTAATGATGGTAACGAAGAAGTTAACACCCGTTAATAGCGTACCTAAACCTGAAATCTGAAGTGCCCAGATATAGTAGTCCACACCCACGCCTGGAGAGTATTCGATACCTGAAAGAGGAGGATAAGCCATCCAACCTGTCGCAGCGAATTCACCAATTGCAAGAGATGCCATCATTAAGCCTGCAGCACCAGCAAATAACCAGAAGCTTAGAGAGTTTAATAATGGGAAGGCAACGTCACGTGCACCAATTTGAAGTGGTACAGAGATGTTCATTAAACCAACAACTAGACCCATTGCTACGAAGAAGATCATGATTACACCGTGTGCGGTGAAGATCTGATCGTAGTGTTCTGGGTGTAAATAACCTTCACCGCCACCTTTTGCAAGGAACAGTTGAAGACGCATCATAATCGCATCGGCGAAACCACGCAAAAGCATGATGATCGATACGAAAAGATACATGATACCAATTTTTTTATGGTCGACTGTTGTGAACCATTCGTTCCACAAGTAGCCCCACTTTTTAAAGTAGGTAATACCAGCAACAACTGCGATACCACCTAAGATCATCATTGCAACTGTGACCAGTACAATTGGATCGTGCGGAATAGCGTCCGGACCTAACTTACCTAAGAAGCTCATGTCTTATTCCCCTACAACTGATGAAGCAGGTTCAACAGCGGCATGTGCTTCAGATGAAGCAGCCCCGTGAGCACCCGCAGTCGCTGAGTGATCAGCACCGTGATAGTTGCTCATATATTTGCTAATAACTGACTTAAACAAGCCTTCCTCTACAGAAGAGTAGTAAGTCACAGGGTGTGGCTTAGTTGGATAAGGCTTCATTGCCTCAGCAGCAGCCTTCTCTTCAGGAGTTTTTGCTTTTGAAATCAAAGCTTCAATTTGGTGTTTACTACGGTTACCATCGCGTAAAGACTCAAATTCAGCTTGATCTAAAATTGTTTTTTGTACAGCTTTAGGATTAATACTTGTACCGTTACCTGCTTTAACTGCAGCAACCCATTCAGCAAATTGAGCGTCAGTTACAGAGTGAGCACGGAAGCGCATTTGCGAGAAGCCGTAGCCTGAATAGTTTGAAGAGAAACCGCGGTAGCCTTCAACTGGGCTAGTTTCATCTGCTAACAAATTCAAGTGCGTTTGCATGCCTGCCATTGCATAAATTTGACCACTTAACGCAGGGATGAAGAACGAGTTCATCGTGAAGTTAGAGGTAATTTTAAGTGCAACTGGAGTTTTTTCAGGGAAACGAATTTCGTTAACTGTCGCAATGTTAAGATCAGGGTAAATGAAGATCCATTTAAACTGTTCTGCAATGACTTGGATATTTACAGGTGCTTTATCAGATTCGATCGGGCGGTAAGGGTCATACTTGTGTGAACCCCACCAAGTTAACCAAGCCAGAATACCAATAATAATGACAGGAATACCCCAAACTACAATTTCAATTGCAGTAGAGTGTGCCCATGTAGGTTTATAGTCTGCATCTTTATTCGACGCGCGATATTTCCAACCAAACCATAATGCCATTACAACTGATGGAATAACCACCAATAGCATTAAATAGATCGCAGTCATCATTAAGTCAGATTGACCTTGTGCAACTGGACCTTTTGAGTTTAGAAGTACCATATCACCACCACACCCAGTTAAGAGCGCGGCGATCGCAGATAAAGACAATACAGCTAAAATCGTTTGTCTCATTTTACAACCTCGGTGAAGAGTCCCATTCCCTAATAAAATTGGGATAGCGATTAAAGTGTCGCATGGTTGAAAAGTTTCTTTTTAAGTCTAAAACACTTCTCAATCATAAGACACCGCTACGTTGTAGGGCATTATGCCTCATATCGACAAACTAAGCTATACGTAAAGGTGCTTTAAATAACTGTTATAAAAACCGATTTTTCACTCGGAATTTTATAAATTATTTAGGGATTTATTTTGAATATCAATAAACTGCAGAAAACTGAGGTGAGCCAAATCTCAGATTAAATATGGTCAAATTAGTGCTTAATGACCTTAGTTTTCGCCAGCTTATCGTGCAAAGTTTGACGCTTTGCAGTTAAACCAAAGACGTGATCGGCGATGGTAATAAACGGCATGAACAGCATATTGAGTACAATAAAGACAACACTGCGTAATGTGAATACACGTAAAAGGCTGACTTTTTCGTTGGTTTCAACGTCTACAATTTTAATTTTGGTGATTTTTTTACCAATACTTTGACCATTTTTTGCTAAGAAAAAGGCCTGTATACCGAGCATAATCAGCAGGTAAATGCCCATGGTGGTCCATGCTTCAGTTGGAATCAAACTGAACAGTTGTGCTTGCAGTTCACTGGCCTGTGTTGCTGTGGTGGCAGCTTGCATTCTTTGCTGAATTTCAGTGAGTTCACCAAATTTATCTGCTTGTAAAAAGAACGAGGGAATCGCAGCGGCAGGGAGCCAAAGAAGTAAATCAATGACTTTGGCTAAGACGCGTGTGCCTATTGATGCCAATTCAGGTTGAGCAACTTTCGCCGCAGTGCGGTTTGGTTGTGAAAATTGATTTGGTGTATGCATTGGCTCAGGAATAGGGGGCTGAGGCTGATAACCTACAGGTTCATACGCCAGTTTTCCTTGGGTGAGTTCACCTAAAGCTTTCCATTCAGGCATACCCTGATGCCAAACTAAATCCGTCAATAAAACTTGTTGGCTTGCGAGCATCTGATTCAACTGCTCTAAGGTATATGGACCGGCTTGTTGATTATTTCGTGCCAAGTAAATCTGCATATAAACTTAATCTCAAAATATAAATTGGGATATTCAAATAATAAATGTATTTGTTTCAGATGAAAAACAAATAAAAAATCTATGATAAAACATGCGGATAGTCTAGAGAATTTCAAGCTGAAATTAACCAAAACTACACAAAATGCGGGACAGTGTACCAAGGATTATGCTGCTTCTTCTAGCTTTATCGCAATGTGATCTCTTCTCAATCAAGATGTTGATGCATGAGTATCAAACCTAGTCTAAATTTTTGTATCAATATGCTTGTTTTAATGCGGATACGTTGAAAGAGTGGAGATAAAAAAAGACCCTTGAAAGGGTCTTTTTTTATCAGATCAAAAAGTTAAGCTTTTTTAACTTTTTCTTCTGCAAGGAAGAACCAAGTGTCTAATACTGAGTCAGGGTTAAGTGATACAGATTCGATACCTTGTTCCATGAGCCATTGCGCAAGATCTGGGTGATCTGATGGGCCTTGACCACAGATACCCACATATTTACCTGCTTTACGGCATGCATGAATTGCCATAGAAAGAAGTGCTTTTACTGCTGGATCACGTTCATCAAATAGGTGAGATACAATACCAGAGTCACGGTCTAGACCAAGCGTTAACTGAGTTAAGTCGTTTGAACCGATAGAGAAGCCATCGAAGTGTTCAAGGAACTGTTCAGCCAATAATGCGTTTGTTGGTAACTCACACATCATGATCACTTTCAGACCATTTTCACCACGTTTCAAACCGTTTAACGCCAATAATTCAATTACACGTTTCGCTTCATGTACAGTACGTACGAAAGGAATCATGATTTGAATATTGGTTAAGCCCATTTCGTCACGTGCTTTTTTCAACGCGCGGCATTCTAATTCGAAGCAGTCACGGAAGTTGTCAGAGACATAACGACTGGCACCACGGAAGCCCAACATTGGGTTTTCTTCTTCAGGCTCGTATAATTTACCACCGATCAAGTTTGCATATTCATTTGACTTAAAGTCAGACATACGAACAATCACAGGTTTGTCTGCAAATGCTGCAGCAAGGGTTGAAATACCTTCAACCAGTTTTTCAACATAGAATTCGATTGGAGATGCATAACCCGCAGTACGTGCCATTACCGCAGCACGTGTTTCACGTGGCAAGCTGTCAATGTTCAACAATGCTTTAGGGTGGACACCGATCATACGGTTAATGATGAACTCAAGACGCGCAAGACCAATCCCTTCATTTGGAATTTGTGCAAAGTCAAATGCGCGGTCAGGGTTACCGACGTTCATCATTACTTTGAACGGAAGCTCTGGCATCGATTCGATTGAATTGGTTTGAATCTCGAAATCTAAAGCACCTTCGTAGATGAAACCTGTATCACCTTCCGCACATGAAACAGTCACTTCCTGACCGTCTACTAGAACTTCAGTTGCATTACCACAACCAACAATTGCTGGAACACCCAATTCACGTGCAATAATCGCTGCGTGGCAAGTACGACCACCACGGTTAGTCACAATTGCAGCCGCACGTTTCATTACTGGTTCCCAGTCTGGGTCAGTCATGTCAGATACAAGTACGTCACCGTCTTGTACTTTGTCCATTTCTTTAATAGACGTAACAATACGGACTTTACCAGAACCAATACGTTGACCGATTGAACGACCTTCACAAATCACAGTGCCTTTTTGTTTTAAAAGATAGCGTTCCATAGTGCCGACGTTTTCACGGCTCTTCACTGTTTCAGGGCGCGCTTGAACGATATAAATTTGACCGTCATCGCCATCTTTTGCCCACTCGATGTCCATTGGAGAACCATAATGGTTTTCAATGATCAGCGCTTGTTTTGCAAGTTCTTGTAGTTCGTGGTCGTTCAATGCGAATTGTTGGCGCTCTTGTTTTTCAACATCAACCATAACAACTGATTTACCTGCAGATGCTTCTTCGCCATAAATCATTTTTTGGTGTTTAGAACCCAGATTACGACGGAGGACAGCGTGCTTGCCTGCATTTAAAAGGGGTTTAGAGAGGTAGAATTCGTCAGGGTTTACTGCACCTTGAACAACCATTTCACCCAAACCATACGATGCAGTGATGAATACTACGTCACGGAAACCTGATTCAGTGTCGAGTGTAAACATTACACCCGCTGCACCAGTTTCAGAGCGGACCATACGCTGAACACCAGCAGATAAAGCCACAACATCATGCGCAAAATTTTGGTGTACGCGGTAAGAAATTGCACGGTCGTTATACAGTGATGCAAATACTTCTTTGATCGCGATCAATACGTTGTCGATACCGCGAATGTTTAAGAAGGTTTCTTGTTGACCTGCAAAAGAAGCATCTGGTAAATCTTCTGCTGTCGCTGAAGAACGAACGGCAACCGCGATGTCTGGGTTGCCGTTTGAAAGCTCTGCAAATGCTTTACGAACTTCTTGTTCGAGTTCTGCCGTAAGTGGGGTATCTACGATCCATTGGCGAATTTTCGCGCCTGTTTCAGCAAGAGCATTTACATCATCAACATTGAGGACTTTTAACTCTGCATTGATTTTAGCGTTTAGGCCACTTTGCTCGAGAAATTCACGATATGCTTGAGCTGTAGTAGCAAAGCCACCTGGTACAGATACACCTGCATTTGATAGGTGGCTGATCATTTCACCTAAAGATGAGTTTTTCCCACCTACAAGTTCAACGTCGTGTTTCCCTAATTTTTCTAGACCAATTACGCGCGCTTCCAAAGTTGTTACTCCACTTTTGCAGTATTTAATCACTATCTTGGCATCAGATTATAACAAATCTACTTAGCTTTTTGATTTTACTAAGCGACAGTCATGTAAGATCGGTTTACTATAAAGATTATATAGCACTAAGACAAATTTTTGAGGAGAATTTTAATGTCAGGAAGTAAACAATTTAAGCGGAGTGTTTTTTTTGTATCTGATGGTACTGCGATTACTGCTGAAACCCTTGGGCACTCGCTATTGGCGCAGTTTCCAAATGTTGACTTTGACATTCATATTATTCCTTATATTAGCTCTGAAGAAGCTGCTACAAATGTCGTTGCTGAGATCAATTTAAGGGCACAACAAGACGGACAAAAGCCACTGGTTTTTGACACTTTAGTCGACCCGTACGTGCGTGACATCATTAATACTGCAAATGCTATAAATCTTGATGTATTTGAAGGGCTTATTAGTAAATTGTCTGAAGAGTTGGGAACACCGCCTACAACTTTAGTCGGACAGACCCATGCGGTGACCGATTCGGAGTCTTATAAAGCACGTATTGATGCGGTGCATTTTGCTTTGGATAACGATGATGGTGCACGTACACGCCACTATGACAAGGCTGACCTGATTCTGATTGGGGTATCACGTTCGGGTAAAACACCGACTTCAATTTATTTGTCATTACAGTTTGGGATTCGTGTAGCAAACTATCCATTGACCGAAGAAGACTTGGATGACAACCGTTTACCTGCGGTACTTCGCGCACATAAGCAGAAGCTTTTTGGTTTGATGATTGATGCTGAACGCCTTGTCGCTATTCGCTCTGAACGTAAAGCCAATAGCCGTTATGCAAGCTTCAGCCAGTGCCAAATGGAGCTTCGCGCAATTGAAGGGATTTATATTTCTGAAGGGATTAAATACTTAAATGTCTCGGAAATGTCGATTGAAGAAATTTCAACCCGTGTACTCCAAATGACGGGTTTAAAACGTCGCATTGGTTGATATTGTCATTACATTATAAAGCGTCATATTGATGATGCTTTATAATGTTGATCAATATAAAAATACAGATTAGATCAAATGAAAATAATATCAAAATGCCTATTGGGTGTATTTTGTTTTGCTCATTTTAATATGGCTTTATATGCGCAAAATATATCAATTCAACAGGCTGAGCAGGCGATTGATCAAAAATATTCAGCGCTAGATTTTTATGCGGTGAATCAGCAGATCGAAAATGATGTGGTTGATTTAATCCGTGAAAATGCAGAAAGTTATGCTTATTCTTTCCCCAAATTGACTGAAAATCTTAGACTAAAGATTAATACCTCACCGGACCAACTGCTTAAATTCTATACCTTTGATGTAGGTGGTGGTGGTACCATGGGTGAATTTTCATCCTATGTGCAGATGAAATCGAGCAAGTCCACTAAACTTCAGCCTTTAGAAACAGGCTATATTTTAAAGATTGACCAAGTGAAATGGGGTGCACAGTCGATTTATCTGATTCAAAGTTATTACAAAGGCGATAGTTGTCACGGTCTCTATCAAATTCAAGCCTTTAAAATGCATGCCCAAGCTTTGACAGCAACACCAGTTTTTCATACCAAGAACAAGCAACTAAGTTCGATTGAAGTAGATTATGACTGTCATTATGACGAAGAGCAGCGCGGTTCATATATTCGTGTTTCAAAAAGCTTAAACAAGATTGATATCATTTTATTAGATCAAAACAGCCGCCCGACTGGAAAATATTTACGGTATCAGCGCTCAAATACAGGCTATCAATGTACAGGTGTGACGAAATAAACAACGGGTAAGTAGGGAAACTCACCCTATATGGTTAATGGTTAATGGTTATAGGTGGTAATGATCACATCGACGGGATATTCGGCGCCATCTAAACTTTGAATATCATGTTCTCGAATTTTGACGATCGGCCAAGTGATTAGCTTACAGTTGTCGCGCTGTAGGGCGTGATAATAATGATCGGACTTGAAAAATTTAAGTTTATCGGCAGCGGAGTTAGGTTTGAGTTGATGTCTAAGCCATGGGTCTTGAACTTGGGTTTCTAAAAAGCGTAGGGCCAGTAGGCATTTGATGCGTGTATTAAATAAGCGTCGGTTCTTAATAACCAAAGGATGTTGGATTAAACGCTGAATTCCGCGCTCTGTTTTTGGCAAGATGAATTGCGGTGCATTTTGAAAAACATAGACCGACTGAGCGACCTGACAAATCGACTCGAGGGCAGTTACTGTATGTTGGTTGGTGCCAATAATCGCGACACGTTGCTCGGCAAAAGTATGTTGTTTAATTTCTGATGAGGAAATCAATTGCCCTTTAAAATGCTGAAAATACTCGGGATGGTTTTGAAATAAACCAGATATGTTTTCTGTTGAATCCAAATTGACCATGTTCGATCCTTAATTGTTTTTTATCGTCTATCCTTAATTTATTATTTTTAGTGCTTTTGCTCTAAAAAGGCAAAGTGATAAATTGTCTGAGCAGTCACGCTAACTTTAGTCTAGACATAGCAGCAGTTTTTGCAGGGTTTTAAGGATTTTTTAGATATCGGCTGAGATTTTAGTTATTCATTTATGTATGTCGCCTTATGGGTATGCATTAATACGCATAAGGCGATTAGCTTTTATTTGTACTTAGCTATTTTTGATCTGCATGAGACGTTCAAAGTTTTCTAAACGTTTGTCCGTGTCATAGATGTCACAGGTGAAAATGAACTCATCGACATCATATTCTAAAAGAAGCTGTTTCAAGCCTTCTTTTACCGTGCCATTGGAACCGATTTGGGCCATGGCATAAAAACTATCTACCGACATTTTTTCCGCAGGTGACCATAGACCGTCCATGCTGGTAATTGGTGCTTTTAACTTTAAACTTTGACCGCGCATAAGACCTAAAACTCGTTGGTAGGCACTAGTCGCTAGATATTCAGCTTCAGCATCGGTTTCAGCAACGACCGTCGGGACACCCATAGATACATAAGGTTTCGATAAGTATTCGGAGGGTTCAAAGTTTTCACGATAGAGCTGAATCGCTTGTTTCAGCATACGCGGTGCAAAGTGTGATGCAAAAGAGTAGGGAAGTCCGAGTTTTGCTGCCAGTTGTGCACTAAATAAGCTTGAACCGAGTAGCCATACAGGCACATTTGTCCCTTGCCCTGGAGTGGCAATGATGCGTTGATTTGGCTCAGCGTCTTTAAAGTAATGCAAAATTTCTAAGACATCTTGTGGGAACTGATCTTCAGTTTCTTGACGGCCACGGCGAAGTGCGCGCATGGTCATTTGGTCTGTACCTGGTGCTCGACCTAAGCCTAATTCGATCCGGTTTGGATAGAGTGTCGCAAGCGTACCGAATTGCTCCGCTACGATCAGTGGTGCATGGTTTGGGAGCATGATACCGCCAGAACCCACTTTTAAGGTTGAGGTATTCGCGAGTAAATAGCCGAGTAGCACCGCAGTTGCAGAGCTGGCAATACCATCCATATTATGATGTTCTGCAAGCCAAAGTCGGATATAGCCTAAACGCTCAGCTTGTTGGGCCAACTTTAAGCTATGCTGTAGGGTGAGTTGTACAGTTTGATCTTCGCGGACAGGAGCTAATTCTAAAATAGAAAATTGAGTCTCGGACAACGTGCGCATTCTACTTCTCAGTTTTGCTTTATATATCGAAATAATACGATATAACTGTTATTTTGTATATCGATTTTATTCGATATTCTGGTTGTTTCATATAAGGTGTTGATTTAAAAATAAATATCTATTCAATATCATTGAACCACACCAGCCACACATGCGTTTAAAGTAAAAAGAAGTAAGCTACTGCATGGCAGAGAAGATACAGTGTCTTTTTTGAGTGTAGTTGTCAGATAAATAAAAAGCACCCGAAGGTACTCTTTTATTTGAAAATATTTTATAGGGGCTTAACGTTTCCCGTTTTTGTACCAGCCCAAGTGACGGCCATTATCACCACGATAGTCGCGACCATTATATTTATAATTGCTGTTACGGTAGCCGCGGCTGTCATAACGACGATCATAACGGTTATCGTAACGGCGGTCATATTCATCATCGTAACGACGGTCTTCAGAGACTTTTTTACCGAGAACTGCGCCACCCGCTGAACCTAGACCTGCACCAATATACCCACCATTGGTACCGCCCATGTTTTTACCTACGGTATAACCACCTGCACCACCGAGTGCTCCACCAATGATTGCACCATTACGGTCACGTTTGTTGGCTGAAGCAGCTGCACCTGCACCACCACCAATGGCAGAACCAATCATCGCGCCTGTTTGTCCACCCATTTGGTTACCAATCGCCGCACCGACAACACCACCTAACGCAGAAGTCAGTGCGGTATTGGTTGTATTACCTGCATATGTTGTGGTCATCGTTAATGCAGAAGCTGCAATTACGGTACTCATTAAAATTGATTTAATTTTCATTTTTAAACTCCTAAGAGCATGTCTATTTTGTCTTGATTTCACTTTAGCGAAACATGTTGGAAGAATAATGAAGACAAACTTTATCGAAATCGTTGCTTTGGTAAATGCCGTGTAACGACTCTTCGTATTTTCTACCAATTTGGCTGATGTGTTATTGCGTCTAAATCTGTGCCATAAAAAAGCACCCGAAGGTGCTTTCAATGACATCTTTACAATGCAGTGAATTAATGGCGTTTATGTTTTTTCTTCCATTTTTTACCATGGTAAGAATCGTATTGTTTGTCTTTTGAAATTTTGTTACCGAGAGCTGCCCCGCCTGCTGCACCTAATGCAGATCCAACGTAGCCGCCATTGGTGCCACCCATGCTTTTACCTACGGTATAGCCTGCACCACCACCAAGAGCGCCGCCAATAGCAGATTCAGTACGGTTGCGTTTGTTGCTCGCTACGGCTGCACCACCTGCACCACCAAGTGCTGCGCCGATAGTTGCACCAGTTGTACCACCCATATTTTTACCAATCGCTGTGCCTGCAACACTACCTAAAGCACTGGCTGCTGCAACGCGAGTTGTGCTGTCTGCATATGCAGTTGCAGTAAACATAGATGCCGTTGCTAATGTTGCTGACATTAAGAGTGTATTGAGTTTCATGTGTTTCTCCATGTCCAACATTGGTTGAACTGTTTTACTTTTTTCGATGAGGCTAATGTAACAAAAAGATTCCAGTTAATTGTGGAGAGTTAAAACCAAATTGAAACCTGTTGGTTTCTTGTTTGTATCAGTTTTATTACAAATGTGAATAAGCAGAATGAAATTTATCCGAAATCATTCAAATGTGGATAAACTTAGGAGTGATGCAGTTCACACTCTGAATTTTGAGCTGAAATGACCTATTTAAAAGGTGAATATGAAATAAGCTGTTCTTCATTTTCTGAACGCTAGTAACTGCATAAACACACATTAAAAGTGGATCAATGTACTGCGATCCATAAAGTAAACATCGCTCAGGATTGAATAAAGATGTTCTTTGAGTGATAGAGCCGTTAAACTAAGCGCAAATTTTTTGGTGCTGTGAAACTGTATTGCAGCCTTTATATTGAGATATTTTCCTAATGAAAGAATCGTTACGTTTACGATTAGATCAACTTTCTGACCGTCACGAAGAATTAACAGCATTACTTGCAGATGTAGAAGTCATTTCGGATAACAAACGCTTTCGTCAGTTGTCACGCGAACATAGTGATTTAAGCGAAATCACAGAAGTGTGGACCAAGTACAAACAAGCTGAAGTAGACATTGAAACGGCTGAAGCGATGCTATCAGATCCTGATTTTAAGGAAATGGCTGTTGATGAAATTAAAGAAAATAAAGCCATTATTGCGTCTTTAGAAGCTGATTTAAATATTTTAATGATTCCGAAAGATCCAAATGATGCGAACTCTGCATATTTAGAAATTCGAGCGGGAACAGGCGGTGATGAAGCTGCTATTTTCTCGGGTGATTTATACCGCATGTACACCAAGTACGCTGAATCACAAGGCTGGCGTATTGAAGTGTTGTCTGAAAATGAAGGCGAACACGGTGGTTATAAAGAAATTATTTGTTTGGTGAATGGTGAGGGCGTTTACGGGCGCTTGAAGTTTGAAAGTGGCGCGCACCGTGTACAACGTGTACCTGCAACGGAGTCTCAGGGGCGTGTACATACTTCGGCGTGTACTGTTGCGATTTTGCCTGAAATTGATGTCGATACAACGGTTGAGATTAATGCATCAGACTTACGTATTGATACCTACCGCGCCTCAGGTGCGGGTGGTCAGCACATCAATAAAACCGATTCTGCTGTGCGTATTACCCACATTCCAACAGGAACAGTGGTGGAATGTCAGGAAGAGCGTTCGCAACATAAAAACAAAGCCAAAGCGATGGCATTACTTGCTTCACGTTTGGAAAATGCAAAACGTGCAGCGGCTGATGCAGCAACTTCTGAAATGCGCCGTGACCTGGTTGGCTCGGGTGATCGTTCAGAACGTATCCGTACCTATAACTACCCGCAAGGTCGTATGACCGATCACCGTATTAACTTAACTTTATACAAGTTAGACGCGGTTATGGAAGGCGATTTAACTGAACTATTAGATAGCTTACATCGTGAATATCAAGCAGATCAGCTTGCGATGCTTGCACAGCAGAATGGTGGATAATGAATATTGCCCAAGCTTTGGCTTTACGTGGTGAAGCTGAGAGTTACGAACGTCAAGAGAATGCATGGTTGTTGGAGCACATTACCAAAATTGATTCTTTTGATTTGGTTATGAAAAAAGATCAAGTGCTGACCGATGAACAAGAGCAGGCCTATGTTGCTGCCTTGGCACGAATCGAAGCAGGTGAACCTTTGGCCTATGTGACAGGTTCACAGCCGTTTTGGACGCTCGATTTGATTGTTACTCCTGACACCTTAGTGCCACGTCCAGATACTGAGGTACTTGTAGAAACTGTATTACGTTTAGACTTACCTGAAGATGCCCGTATTGTCGATTTAGGTACGGGGACGGGTGCGGTTGCGCTTTCATTGGCCAGTGAACGGGACACATGGGACATCACGGCGACCGATATTTATGAGCCAACTTTAGCTGTTGCGCAGCAAAATGCAGAAAAGCATGACTTAAATGATGTGACTTTTGTATGTGGCAGTTGGTTTGCACCGCTAAATCGAAAGTTTTTTGATGTGATTGTATCGAACCCGCCGTACATCGATGCTGATGATGCTCACATGCAAGACTTAGCAACTGAGCCTGAACGTGCTCTAGTTGCGGCAGATCATGGTTTGGCTGATTTAAAAGTCATTATCCAGCAAGGTAAAAAGCATTTAACTCTTGATGGCTGGGTGGTACTTGAGCATGGTTATGATCAAGGTGACGCTGTACAGAAAATCTTTAAAGAAGCAGGCTATAAACAAGTCCGTACGGTGAAAGATTATGGTGGAAATGACCGCGTTACTTTAGGGCAGTGGACACAATAATTTCATTGTTTCCTCCAAAATAAAAGCGCATTTGATGCGCTTTTATTTTTTGTACCTTATGTTCCAAATACGTCACGCCAACGCAGGAGCCAAGTCTCGATGGCTTTCATGATGCTATCACTGAGTTTTCCGAGCACGGCTAAAAGAATAATCGCTAAGATCACAATATCGGGACGCGAAGTTTCTCGGCCATCACTCAGTAAGTAGCCTATACCTTGTGTTGCGGCAATGAGCTCTGCGGCAATCATAAACATCCATGCCAAACTTAAACTGTTGCGCAGTCCCGTTAAGATCCCCGGAGATGCTGCAGGCAAAATAATCTGTTGCACTTGCTGCCAGTACTTCAGCCGATAGACTTGTGCGACTTCGATGAGCTTGCGATCGACACCTTTAATCGCTGCGACAGTGTTGGTATAGGTCGGAAAAAATGCGCCAATTGCAATTAGGGTAATTTTCGATGCTTCATCAATTCCCAACCACAGTAAAAGTAGAGGAATCCACGCTAAGCTCGGGATGGATTTGATCGCTGAAAAACTGGGTTCTAAAAACGCTTCAACCTGTTTATTGAGTCCCACCAAAATCGCAAATATTAAAGCCAGAGCACTGCCAATACAAAATCCTAAAAACACCCGCCATGTACTGGTCCAGACATGCATCCATAAATCTGCCTGCCATAAATCTAGAAAGGTTTGCCATAGACTACTGGGAGCAGGCAATAAATAAGGTTCAATAAAACTAGCACGGACTAGATATTCACAAGCAATCAGTAAGAGCGCTGGAAGGATGATCGCTTTGAGAACACTCTTCAATTTCAACTGAAATGAGGAACCCTTTTTTACTTCAATAGGGGGGAAAGAGCTCGCGATTGATTTGGTCATTATTTGATTACAACCTTTTGTGCATATTGTGGTTTAAACAACTGAGTCACGACTTGATTAACATTGGTGCCTTTACGGACTAAGTCTTCTTCATTCAAAATGCCGCCAGACTTTTGTAATGCGGCAATCTGTTTGGCTGACGGAATGTTTTGATCAAAGTTGGTACGGCTTAATTGTAATTTTACGACATTCAACGGAAGTTTGGACTCGCGTGCCAATAACTCCGCCAATTTCTCTGGATTAGCTTTGGCCCATTTACGTGCTTGCTCATAAGCTTTAATCACTGCTTCAATGGCTTCGGGACTTTGCTGAGTAAAAGACTCTTTGACATTGAGTACGCTATAACTGTTAAACCCAATATTTCGATACAGTAGTTTTGCGCCAGATTGCACTTGTGCCGAAGCCATCAGTGGATCTAGGCCTGCCCAAGCATCAACTTGACCACGTTCTAAAGCTGTTTTGCCATCTGGATGTTGTAAATGGACCAGTTGTACATCACGTTTATTTAGACCCACTGTATCCAGCGCTTGTAAGGTAAACAGAAAAGGGTCTGTGCCTTTGGTTGCGGCAATTTTTTTTCCTTTTAAGTCTTTTAGGCTTTTAATTTGGGAGTTCTTAGCAACCACCAAAGCGGTCCATTCAGGTTGGCTCTGGATATAAACGGTATTGATTGGACTGCCGTTGGCACGACTGAGTACGGCTGCAAGTCCTGCGGTTGAAGCAAAATCGACACTGCCACTATTTAAATATTCCAGCGAACGGTTACTGCCTTGGCTAAACACCCATTTAATTTCAGTTTTAGGTAAGGCTTTTTCTAACAATTTCTGCTCCTTCACCACAAGACTGGTTGGTGCGTAGTAGGCATAATCGAGTTTAAGTGTGTTTGGAATAGCGGCATGGGCATAAGAACCGATCAGACCTAAAATCAGTGAAGTGCTCAGTAGTTTAAAGTTTTTCATGTTGCATCATTTAAATAAGTTTATTTGAGGGTTCTTTTAACCTGATGTATGCGAAAAATAAAAAAAGAAAAATCGATAACAAAATATTAAATTGAAATAAGTAGAAGATATTGATTTAAGTTATTGAATTTTAATAAATATATTGAGGGTGTAGAGATTGTGCGATATAGAATAACTTTAAAAAAGCATAGAAGAATTTCTTCTTATATGAAGATTACATAACTAAATCATTCATTTTGAATGTAAAAAAGCGACTGCAATAGTCGCTTTTTTAAGGGGGTTGCAAGCTTACATAGGATAGTCTTGTAAGCTCTCAAACACTTCAACTTGCTCTAAAGCATCAGTTTCAAGTGCAAGACAAAGCGTCACAATTTTCTTTAGATCGGCTAAATATTGTTCATCTTTAAACGATGCACCTAACTGTAGGGCTTGAATACGGTCAGCGCTAATATCCAACGCTTGAGCAGCTTCAATCGCATTAACTTCATTAAAAAATGCAGTAACAGCATGATTTAAGTCAAAGTCTGATGCATTGAGAATACCTTGATCCAGTTGCTCTTCAAATTGTGGGGTAGGAGACTGCAAAGCTTGAGTAAAGTTTTGCACCAGACGTTGATCGAGAACATCAATCATTTTAAGCATGTCATAACCTTTAAAAGAAATAAGGTGATTAAACAGGGGGAGTACAGCCAGAAATAAGCATTAAAGAATGCTTTAAAATTGGTTGAAAAATAATCCATTTTGGAACTTTTTGCAAATAGATTCCGATAAATGAAAGATGGATTTGTTAAGTGAATGAAAAGCTTAAATTTATTAAGTTGAGTGCCTGTGTGCATTTCATACGACTGTTGCAAGGGGCTCGGATAGATCAAAAAGAAGCGTTCAGTGCGGAATATCGTGGAGTTTCAATTAAAAATTTATTTGAATTGTTTTCAAGCTATTGAAATAAATTAATTATATTTTGGATTCTCTGGAATGTCCTTTATTTTAAGATTACTGATTCAAACGTAGACATATTGTGGAATTACAATTTATAAATATAAGCTAAAGCAAGTTGAGGTACATCACCTTGCTTTAGTTGTCTGTGTTTGGGGTAGAGAATGATGAACGTTTACGCCACTAGTTAAAGTGCTTTTGTCTCAGTTGTTCTAGGCGGAGTTGATACTGCTGTTGCCATGCACTTTCAGCTAAATTTTGTTTTTGCTGGTTCATTTCTTGGTTTAGAGAAGTAAGCTCAGATTGGTAACTGGCGATCTGTTGTTGTTGACGAGCGACTTGTTGTTCGCGTTCAGCCATTTGCGCCGCTTCTTTGCCTGAAAAGTAGCTGTTACGAATGTGTTGGGTAATTTCTTGTTGCTGTATTGGGTCGGTGACGCCAATTAAAGCCAATTTAAGGGCTTTATCATAACTACCACTTTGACCATCAATATTTTTGCTCGGGTTTTTATATTGTTGCTGTAGTTGTGAAAGTTCACTCAGTCGTTGTTGTAAGGTCATGTGCGGTGCGCGGCTCAAGAGCTCACCATAAGCAAACTGATAGCTGGCAAATTCTTTTTCTTCAGCAAAGCCGAGTTGTGTTTCTTGCTTACCTAAAGTCTGCTCACGTAAGTTCCAAATTTCCTGATAACGCTGTTGTGGTGTCATTTGTGTGGACATGGTTTTAGCTTGCATTTCTTTTTCGTACAGTGGTAGGCGTTCTATCAATTGTTTTAAAGTCTGGGCAAACTGCTGATCTGGATATTCGGCCAATACCTGTTTTAATAATGCCTGACAGTTAGTATCGGGGCAATTTTGCTGTAACTGGTTTAATAATTGTGTGATATTGCCCGGATTTTTTTGAAAGAGTTGAATAATTTGTTGGATAGATTCTTGTTGCTGTTGTTGCTGCATTTTTGACTCGTCGTTGTTTGCAGCAGCAAGCTTCTCTTGCAAACTGCTGGGTTGAGCAGTCTCTGTAAGGGACTTTGAGGATGCCTGAGTTTGATCCGATGTGGCATAGGATGGGCCAAGGCCCAACCATATCACCACACCGATCACCAATACACTCAGCACCAAAAAGATAAGCCGTAAGCGCTTCATTATTCTTCCTTATGGGTTGTATTGGAATTGGCCCATGACAGGGAAGTGGTCAGATAAGTCCCAAGTCATAAACAAGGGATCGGTAGCCGAGCGAAGAATGCGGACATCATTACGTGCTTGTATAGGCTGACGGTGGTTATTGGATGACACCACATAGTCTAAATACTCTACGGTAGAGCCGCCCGTGAGTCCTGCACCCGCGAGTTTATTCACCCGTGGATCGAAGGTGGATGCGGTATATCCTGTGCTGACTGGTACCGTACCATTCAAGTTAATTTGCATTTGAGCATAATCTTGCGGCCACAATAGTTTGTTGACATTAAAGTCACCGCCCATGAGGACTGCATCAAATGATGGAATATTTTGCTTATCGACCAAAGCGCGGATTTGCTTAAATTGTTGCTGGCGCATATCACGTGCCGCGTCGGTATCAAACGATGCGGTATGCGTGGAGGTCACATGATAGGCTTTGCCATTCTTGAGAATTTCAGCATAAATCACACCTTTGTCGGCAAAACAGTCAATCCCTGTACAGCTTGGGTAAATAAAATGATCAGTTTGTACAATCGGGTGGCGACTGGCAACCAATATGCCGCTGTCATAAATGTTGTAGCCTGAACCAATTGGAATATAAGTTTGGTACGGATATTCCTGTGCTAATTTGGCCAACATGGCGGTACGACCAGAAGCAAAGGTTTCTTGGAACAAGATTGCATCGTAGCCTTTTAGGTTTTGCGGCAGTTGCTCTAAACGCGAATCAATTTTACTTGCTACTAAAGGAAGGGCATAAATATTGTAGGTTAAAACTTTAAATTCATCGGCACTGCTGACAACGGGTTCTGGCACGGTATTTTGATGGATAGTGTAGTGAAAGTCGTCATAACCACCAGTGTATTCCGCTTTAAAAGCAGTCTGCACTGCTTTTCCTGCATAATTGGTGTTGAAACGCTGAATGTTACGGTCGTTGAACCATGGTGCAGAGAAATCACTGCCAGATGCAGAGTGTTTAATATCACTGCCAGACCAAGTGCCAGTCATAGATTGTTTCAGGGTGACGCTTGAACCACCGCCTCTAATCACGGTATCAAAATTATAAGTTTGACCTGACTTTACCCCTGTATAACGGTTAAAACGCAATACACGTTTGGTTTCATAAGGTGCAATTTGGGTGGCTTCTTGAGCCCATTGACTCCCTTGAGTTAAGGTGCGTGTACCGTGATGGTTAACATTAACGGATACCGTTTCAGGGGTGGTATTGGTCACATAAATGTATGAGTCTGCTATCGCTTGCTGACTGCAAAGCAGTAATGATAACCATGCGATATTTTTCATTAAGTTTTTATTTAATTGGGTGCTCATGTGTTCCCTCCATGATGTTTTTATTCAATATTGTGTAAAACAATATGACGAGATCACTATGGCAGGTAATTTTTTTAAGTCAGTGACAAAGTGCGACAGCCCCCTGATTTTCCGATGAATGAGCATCAAAAAATCAATTTAATTTATAAGTCCTATTGATATTTGATTTGGCAAATCAAAACCAAAGCTAGAACAATAGAATGATAAGGTTTTATTTGAACGAGAGAATTTTATGGGTTGGTTATTTGTTATGTAGAAAGAGCAAGAGAGTTTCGTAGTTGCTTATAGCAATCGACTGAAATTAAGCATCCTTATTTTGACGATAAGCGCCAGGGCTGACCCCAGTCCACTTTTTAAAAGCACGATGAAAAGCACTCGGATCATGAAAATTGAGTTCAGTGCTAATGTCTTGTAATGATACTTGGCTGTTACTGAGCAGCTCAATCGCCATATCACGGCGTATATCATTTTTGAGCTGTTGATAACTGAAACCCTCACTTTTCAGTCGACGCTGAATAGTCGCCTCAGACATATTGAAATGATGGGCAATTTCAGACAGTTCAAGCCACTGTATCGGGGGTTCTTGCATTAAATAGCGACGAATTTGGGCACTGGTTGAATGTGGGTTTTTATAACGGGTCAGTAAAATATGTGGGGTTTGCTGAATAAATTGATACCACGATTTACTGTCCTGTTTTATGGGCATTTTTAAATAATTGGCATCGAACTGAATATAGTTTTCAGCCATTTGGTACTGGATATTTTCACAAAAACGAACTTTGTAATCGATGTCATCTGTAGGTGCATCACATTTGAGTTGAATTTGGTTCAAAATCACCCGTTGCCCAATCAGCCAACACATTAGAGCATGAATCAACATGATGTAAGTTGCGTAACTAAACATACGCTTGGGCTGTTGTCGTTCATAAATCACAATATAGGCATAATGTTCTTGTACCATGAGGTGACTGCTAAAGTCGTCTAGTACCAAATTCATAAACTGCAAAATATGCTGAATGGCTTGTTCGAGCTGGGTGGTGTGTAATAGTGATTTAGATAAAAACTGAAAACTGCCACGGCGCATAGCATGGCGATCCATTCCAAAAAACTCATCATTCATGACATTGGCCAGTTCAGTCCAGAGCTGTGCATATTGATTAACTGAGACCCGTGCTTTTGTAGCACTTAACAATTCGCTATTGATGCCTGCATTTTTCAAAATATCAGCAACTGCATATCCCTGCTTTTCAGCTTCAAACAATGCTTCGTGTACCAAAGCAATTGAAATGGAATCTTTCTGGGCGTTTGCATGTTCCGATGCAGTCATAGTGGCTTCCATATTTTTATTGTGCATTTTGAGCATTGTCCAAAACCATCATGGAAGATGCAATATTTGGAAATTGTACTCAAGTACTTCTGTGTTTACATTTCTTCTTAAGTCGTAGCATTCAATCATACAAGGAAAAATAAATGAAGATTCAAGGGAAGGTTTTTGTCGTCACGGGTGGTGCATCGGGTTTAGGCGCAGCAACAGCACGTCATTTGATTGAGCAAGGTGCGAAAGTCATTTTGGTGGATATGAACCAAGCTTTAGGTGCAGAGCTACAGCGTGAGTTGGGTGAAAATGCTCAGTTTAAAAGCCTCGATGTTACTGATGAGCACGCTGTGCAAAGTTTCTTCCAAGAAGTCGAGGCGGAATATGGGCAATTGAATGGTTTGGTGAACTGTGCGGGTGTAGCGCCTTCAGCCAAAGTATTGGGTCGTGATGGTATTCATGAGCTGGCGTTATTCCAAAAAGTATTAAACATCAATGTCTCAGGTACTTTTAATATGCTGCGTTTTGCGGCGCAGTTAATCTCGAAATATGAACTTCAAGCCGGTGAAGAAGAACGCGGAGTGATTGTGAATACAGCTTCGGTTGCAGCCTATGACGGACAAATTGGCCAGACCGCTTATGCAGCCTCTAAGGGCGCTGTGGTTTCAATGACTTTACCTCTGGCACGTGAACTAGCACGTGAGAAAATTCGAGTGATGACCATTGCTCCAGGCATTATGGAAACGCCAATGTTGAAGGCGATGCCGCAAAATGTACAAGATGCGTTGAGTGAAATGGTGCCATTTCCGAAGCGTTTGGCAAAGCCTCAAGAGTTCGCTCAGCTTGTAGGGCATATTTTTGAAAATAGTTATTTGAATGGTGAAGTGATTCGTTTAGATGGCGCGATTCGTATGCAGCCTAAATAATTTCTTAGGGTTTACCGATTGCGGAGTCTTAACTTAAATAAATTCTTTTGTATTAGCTTATTTAGTTACTTTTGTTTTGGCAAAAGTAACCAAAACCATTGTCATTTGCAAAACTCGTTGAATTACATCTTCTGATCAATAACTCGCAAAAACATGACGTAGAAATGTAGTCCTGTCTCGGACAGTTGCAAATGATTTTTTCGCGTATCAAATTCTAAGAATGGACGTTAAAAATAGTATTCAGGGCTTAATTTAACTTTAAAAATTAAATCAGGCACTAACAGAGAAAGGACATCTAATGCTTTTAAATGAAGAACAAAAAATGGTTCAAAATATGCTGCGTAGTTATTCGCAGGAAAAACTGAAGCCAACAGCAGCTGAACGTAACAAAACCGCACGGTTTCCTGCACAAGAACTTAAAGAGCTGGGTGAGTTAGGTGCTTTGGGTATGACTGTTTCACCTGAATGGGGTGGTGCAGGCTTAGATTATATTTCACTGGTGGTGGCACTTGAGGAAATTGCAGCAGGTGACGGTGCGATTTCGACCATTGTCAGTGTACAAAATTCACTGCCGTGTGGCATTACCCAGTGTTATGGAACTGATGCGCAAAAGCAGAAATATTTAAGCAAGCTTGCTACAGGTGAGTGGTTGGGATGTTTTTGTCTCACTGAACCACAAGCAGGCTCAGATGCAGGTGCGTTGGAGTGTAAAGCCGTTCGTGAGGGTGATGAATGGGTGTTGAATGGAACCAAGCAATTTATTACTACAGGTAAGCATGCTCAAGTCGCTTTGGTTTTTGCAGTCACAGACAAAGCTGCGGGGAAGAAAGGCATTTCTTGCTTTTTAGTCCCAACCGATACCGAAGGCTATATCGTCTCTCGTATAGAAGAAAAGATGGGGCAGCACTGTTCGGATACGGCAACCATTGTTTTGGAGAACTGCCGCATTCCTGCTGATCATTTGCTAGGTGCTGAAGGCGAAGGTTATAAAATAGCGCTTTCAAATTTGGAGTCGGGACGTATTGGTATTGCTGCGCAATCAGTGGGCATGGCTCGCGCCGCTTTAGATGCAGCAGTTGAATATGCCAATGACCGTAAAGCCTTTGGTGTTGAAATTGTACAACATCAGGCAGTTGCTTTTCGTTTAGCCGATATGGCGACACAAATTGAAGCTGCACGTCAGTTAATTTTCCATGCAGCCGCTTTGAAAGATGCAGGTTTGCCATGTTTAAAAGAAGCCTCTATGGCCAAATTGTTTGCCTCAACCATGGCGGAGCGTGTTTGTTCTGATGCTATTCAAATTCATGGTGGCTATGGCTATGTTTCAGATTTTCCTGTTGAACGAATTTATCGGGATGTCCGTGTGAGCCAGATTTATGAAGGAGCGTCTGATATCCAGCGTCTTGTCATTGCACGTGAAGTCACCAAGGTTTAAGTCGACTCAGTTTTAGACCTTGGTCGATGTTCAAAGCCTGCATTTTCATTGAGGGATTTGGAAATTGTAGGCGCATTTAAAACATGGTTATCTAGGTGCAGCAGTTAGTTACAAGTATTAAGTCGAGCAGCTGAGCTGCTCTAGGTTTTCAAACAATATAGGACTGACAATGAGGTCAGTTCAACGCTTAAAACGATAAAGAACATGGACGGCCAAAGTGGATTTGGCCTTAAAAAATGGATAATGCGAGGTTATCGTCATGAAGACATTAGAACAAGCCCATCAAGAATTTAACTATGAGCAATTGATTCGGGAACAATTGGTCGGCCAACCTAATGCAATAAATGCTTATATTGAGTGTTGTCAGCGCTATGTCGGGCAGCAAAAAACAGCACTCATCTGGGAAGGAAAAAATGGCGAGTCTGAGCAATGGAGTTTTGAACAGCTCGATGTTGCCTCAGCTCAGTTGGCAAATTATTTTAAAAGTAGTGGGATTCAAGTAGGTGACTGTATCGCAGGGCTGTTACCGCGTACGCCTGAACTGTTGATTACGATTTTAGCAACATGGCGGATCGGCGCGATTTATCAGCCTTTGTTTACTGCTTTTGAGTCGAAGGCGATTGAACATCGAGTTTTAACTGCGAATACTAAATTGATTGTGACCAATGCAGAGCAACGTCCAAAGCTAAATCACGTTGAAGTCAAACATATCCTGACTGTGAATGCAGGAACAAACTTAACCAGCAATGAAACTGATTTTTGGCAGGAAGCAAAACAACAGTCCAATCAATGTGAAGCTGTTTTGCGTAGCTTTGATGATGATTTCCTCATGATGTTTACCTCAGGCACCACAGGTTTGGCCAAATCAGTGCCTGTCCCTTTAAAAGCAGTTTTGGCTTTTAAGGGTTATATGCAACATGCGGTTGATTTAAGAGAAGACGATTCATTTTGGAATTTAGCCGATCCGGGCTGGGCTTATGGGTTGTACTACGGAATCACAGGGCCGCTCAGCTTGGGGCACAGCATTATTATGGATGAGCGCGCATTTAGTGTCGATCATGCAGTTGAGGTTATTAAAAAGTATCGCGTCAGTAACTTAACGGGTTCACCTACAGCTTTTCGAATGTTCTTCGGTTTTAAAGAAAATTTTGATCCTTCCATTAAAACTCACTTACGTGCCGTCAGTAGTGCAGGTGAGCCTTTAACCCCAGAAGTGATTCATTGGTTCAATAATGATCTGAACGTTAACATTTATGACCAGTATGGACAAACTGAGTTAGGCATGGTGATTGCCAACCATCATGCACTGGAGCATGAGAAAAAAGTCGGGTCGGCAGGCTTTGCCAATCCTGGACACCGTTTTGCTGTACTTGATGCGAACCACCAAGAAGTGAAGTACGGTGAAATTGGAACGTTGGCGATAGACTTTAGCCAGTCGCCACTGACATGGTTTAAGGGTTATGGTGGCAATAATCGTAAATCCTTTGTGGGGCAGTATTATTTAACCGGTGATACGGTCAAGCTGAATGAAATTGGTGGTATCGACTTTGTTGGTCGTGCTGATGATGTCATTACAACGTCAGGCTATCGCGTTGGGCCTTTTGATGTCGAAAGTACTTTGCTTGAGTGTGCAGAAGTACTCGAGTCAGCTGTGATTGGTAAGCCTGATCCAGAGCGCACTGAAGTGGTGAAAGCTTTTGTGGTGCTGAAACCACAATACCAAGCATCAAAAGAGCTAGATAGTAAACTCCAAGCTTATGTGCGTTCACGTTTATCTAAACATGCGTATCCGAAAGAGATTGAGTTTGTTGAAAGCTTGCCAAAAACGTCGAGTGGAAAAATTCAACGTAATTTGCTGAAACAGCAAGAAGTGGCAAAGATGCAAACTTTACAATCTGCGATTTAATTTACAAATAAAAGGGTCTTAAGGGGAACTCGAATTCGACGTAATTGTTGATCTAACCGATTGAAGAAAATTATCTTGGCGGAGTTTTATCAAATTTTCATCCAATTTTATCATTAGCCTGCGGCTCGCCCTACTTTTGTTTCGGCAAAAGTAGGCAAAACCATGGTCACCTGCAAAACCTGTTCTTTTCTTGGATTTATTAAAAGATATCGAAGAAACATTATCTTGCTTAGACCATGCAGGTTGCAGATGACATTTTCGCGTATCATATTTTTTGTTGAAATCTAGTTCGAGTTAAAGCCAGTCAGTTCTAAATAGTCTGGCTTTTCTTTAATCCATTTATAGTGACCTGTGGGAACACTGCTCTAAACATAGTTAGATGTATAAATAGCCTAAGTAAATTTAACTAGGCAACTACTATGATTCAATCTCTGTAACTTAAAAATGAAAAGTTGAGCCATCTAAAGCACATCGCATTTATTGAATTTGTGCATAGCTAACCTTGATTTCATGGTTATAATTCGGCATCAACATTTTGTTTAGCGAAAGGCTGAATCATGGACGAGTTAGATGAAAGTCTAGAACTCAGTAGTGCTGAAATGCATCTCTATAGCCGCCAAATTTTATTGGACGGATGGGATATAGAGGCACAAGAAAAACTCAAGTTGGCCAACGTCCTTATCGTGGGTTGTGGAGGCATCGGTTGTTTGACTGCGGAGTTACTGGCACGTGCTGGCGTAGGGCAAATTACCTTGATAGATGCCGATACCATCGAAGTGAGCAATCTGCAAAGACAGATTGCCTATGTAGAAAACAATGTCGGTTTTTATAAAGCAGAGGTTTTGGCCCAGCGTTTAAAGCAGATCAATCCCTACATCCAAGTCCATGCGCATTCTGTAAAACTTGATACAGCCAATGCAGCCAGTTTAATTGCAGGTCAAGACTTAGTCCTTGATGGTTGTGATAATTTTACGACAAGGTATTTGGTCAATAAGCAGTGTAAAGTGGCCAATATTCCACTCATCAGTGCATCGGCCATTGGTTTTCAAGGGCAACTGTTTATGGTGGAAGGTGAGTCCGCTTGCTATGAATGCTTGTTCCCGAAAGAAGAACAAGCGAATGAAAGCCTACGCTGTGCAGATTCGGGCGTTTTAGCTACCACGCCAAACGTGATGGCCAGCCTTCAAGCGCATCATGCACTCTTATATTTGGGTTTAAATGTAGCCGCACTCAAACAACGCTTGTTACTTTGGGATGGCTTAAGTATGAAACAACGTTTGCTTGCTTTCGAAAAAGATACAGATTGTCCCGTTTGTCAGGCAAGATAAGCCTACAATTTTTTCATTCTTTGATACACTCACTACAATTTATTTTTGACCGATATTATGAAGAACAATATCTTTTTAGATGGACTGCGTTCTGTTGCCCGTGTTGGGGAAACAGCAGTCATTGCAGCGCGTGCAGGTATTAAGTACGCAACTGAAAAACCAAGTAATGCCAAATTGATGCGTGAAACCTTTGAGTCTTTGGGTTCAACCTATATCAAGCTGGGTCAATTTATTGCCAGTACACCTTCACTTTTTCCACGTGAATACGTTGAAGAATTCCAAGGCTGTTTGGACCAAACCCCATCTTTACCGTTTAGTTATGTACAAGGGGTTTTGGCGTCTGAGTTTGAAGGCCGAAACCTGTCTGAGATTTTTGCATCGATTGATGAAACACCGTTAGCATCGGCATCTATTGCCCAAGTCCATGCCGCAAAACTGGTAACGGGCGAAGATGTAGTGATTAAAGTACAAAAGCCAGGTGTAGAAACAATTCTCTATACAGACTTAAATGTGCTGCACTGGGCAACTAAGGTCTTGGAAAAAGCGGTGCCTAAAGTCAAATTTGCATCTCTTGCAGACATTGTGGAAGAAATTAAAACCCGCATGGTTCGTGAAGTCGATTTTATTGAAGAAGCCAGTAATCTGGATGACTTTGTGAACTATCTCAATATCACACAAAACCATAAAGCCATGGCACCGAAGGTCTATCACCAATATTCGACTCGCCGTGTGCTGACCATGCAACGGTTATATGGTGTACCATTAACCGATTTTAATGTGGTGAAACAGCGTTGCAAAGATCCATCACAAGTCCTGATTACTGCCATGAATACATGGTTTGGTAGTCTGATGATGTGTAATAGCTTCCATGCTGACTTACACGCTGGAAACTTGATGTTGCTTGATGATGGTCGTGTCGGTTTTATTGACTTTGGAATTGTGGGCCAGTTGAAACCTGAAGTATGGACAGCTTGTATCGCCTTTATGGATGCCTTACAAAAAACCGATTATGCACTCATGGCAGAAAATATGCTGAAAATGGGCATGACCGCAGTGCAGATTGATACGCAAGTGTTGGCCGCAGATCTTGAGCGTTTATTTAGTGGTGTACTGTTGGCAGATCCGCAAGAATTGCTGAGTTCAAACCCAGCAGATTTGAATGACATCATGATGGATATGGTTGCAGTAGGTGAGCGTCACGGTATTCATTTCCCGCGTGATTTTGCTTTGTTATTTAAACAGATGTTGTATTTCGATCGTTTCATGCGCATCCTTGCACCGTATACCGACATTTATGCTGACCAGCGTTTGCAAATGGTGCAAACTATGGATCCAAATGTGTTGTTAAAAAACTAAGTTCTTTTGAAGCACATTCACCAAAAAATCCCTTTCAGTCCTTCTTTTGAAAAGAGGGACTGAAAAACGCTTTCCTGTTAAAGGGGTGAGAAACATGGTTTCGTAATGCAGGAATTAAAAAGTCAAAATCGGTTAAAGGTAATAATGTGGACGCAATTATCATTGAAGGCTTAAAAGTTGAAACAGTGATTGGCTGTTTTAACTGGGAACGTCAGATTATTCAGCCTTTAATGTTGGATATGATTATTCAAACAGAATTGGAGCAAGCTTCAAACTCAGATGACTTAGACCATACCTTAAATTATGCTGAAATTTGTGAAATTGCAGCAAAGGTCATTCAAGATGCTAAGCCTGAACTGATTGAACATGCGGCAAAATTGGTCATCAACGCACTTTTTTCTACCTTTCATGCGATTGAATCGATTAATATTACCATCCGTAAGCCTGCCATTATCGCGCAAGCAAATTCTGTAGGAATTCGTCTTGAACGCCACCGAAACGATTTTCGCCCTAGCTCTGGCGAGTAATAATAATCCAAAGCAACATTTTTTATATGCCTCTGAGCAACTTGCTAAAATTGGGCAACTGCAATTTTCGAATATTTATTTAATTCCATGCCGTGATGGGGTTGGGGCAGATTATTGGAATGCAGCCTGTTTGCTGAAATCTTCTTTGTCTGTTACCGATATTTCAGTACTGTTGAAAAATATGGAAGCCACATCTGGGCGTGTTCGTCCATCACATCAGATTTCACTAGATGTTGATTTGATTGCATGGGGGAGAGACTTAGAACATATGCAGTTTAATCCCAAAAAATTGCCTTTGGCTCTAGACGTTAAAATTCCAATGTTCGATGTGTGGAAGGATAAGGCATTTCAACATCAAGCGCATGTATTTCCAACGGTGAGCTGTTTGGAAGCCAAATAACATATTGAAGTGTGATTGGCCCTTAAACTGGCTTAACATACTTATAAAACACAATTCGCAGCGAGCTATTTTCATGAAAATACAAATTTTTAGCGCTCTTTCTTTAGGAGTGCTTCTAGCGGGCTGTCATTCAACTCCATCGAAGATGACGGCGACAGCTACAACAGCTATGGATACAATGAGTGTACCTCAACCGACTGAAAAACAAGGGCTAAAACTAGCTATACAGGCCTATACGCAAGATCAATCGGATTATCAAAGTAGTCTGTATGATTTAAATCAAGACGGAGTCGATGATGCCGTGGTGTTGTTAAGTGGGATGGAGTGGTGTGGTTCAGGTGGCTGTACGTTGCTGGTCTTTAAAGGCCTTGCAGATGGGAGTTTCCAACCGCATAGCAAAATGACTGTCTCATCTACACCGATTTATGCTTTGAGTACCCAAACCCAAGGTTGGCGTGATTTATCGGTCTATACCCGAGGTTTAGGGCAAGTTGTACTGAAGTACAATGGGAAAAGCTATCCATCCAATCCATCACTAGCATCAAAATATACGGCGAATTTAAAGCAAGCGGGTAATACCTTATTACTGCCGATATCAGCGGAATAAGCGAATTGGTGTAAATAAAAAAGCAGTGGTTTTTCCACTGCTTTTTTATTGGGTTAAAGCATGTTTTCTTAAATAAAATAACTGGTCTTGGTCATGAGTTTGGAAATAGCCGTCATAGTAATTTTGACAGGAATCGGTAAATCGACTCCGCCAGCATTCAGTGCTGTATCACGGTGATGTAATTCATCTTCATTCATTTGCACAAGAATATTACGTGAACGTTCATCTTGAGCAGGGAGTTGGCTGATGTGATGCTGTAAGTGCAGGCTCACTTGGCGTTCAGTTTCTGCAACAAAACCTAAGCTATATTTATCACCTGCAATCCCTGCGATTGCACCCATACCAAAGGATAAACCGTACCAAATTGGATTGAGCAGACTGGTATGGCTGTCTAGCTCTTTTAAGCGGTCTTCACACCATGCAAGATGGTCTTGTTCTTCAATCGCGGCTTGTTCCATTTCGCGGCGTACATTTGGCAATTTTGCGGTTAATGCTTGCCCATGATAAAGTGCTTGCGCACAGACTTCACCACTATGGTTGACCCGCATTAAACCTGCAACATGACGCGCTTCACTCACAGCGAGTTGGGTTTCGACCGCCTTGCCTGGGTTTTCACGTTGAGCAGACGTTGTGCCTGGAACTAAGCTACGCAGGGCTTGATCAAAAGAATTGATAAATTTATCGATGCCAGTGTAATGACGCATAACTTTAGTCCTCTAACTCAGGTTGTACAGTTTTTAGCATGGGTTTGAGTCGATATAACAACCACAGCGTAAAGCTCGCACTTAATACAGCAGTAATGCTGAAAAGTATTTTAATATCAATCTTCAAAACACTTAAAATGATAATCGAAAATACAGCAGAAGACACCATAAACACCGCATTTAATATATTGTTTGCGGCAACAACACGTGCACGATGTGAACGCGGTGAATAGGCTTGCATCATGGCGTATAGCGGCACAATATAAAAACCGCCACTGATGCCGAGTAAGGTCACCGCAAGCATGACATGGTAGTAAATTGCACCGTGGTTAAACATATCCGCGACATTCATCATTGCCCCTGTACGCTCAGGTACAAAAGCCAGACTCAAAGCCAAGTAAAAGGCAAATAGGGTGAGCCCAATTGCACCGATTGGCACCATTTTAATATTCACTTCAGAGCCACCAATCCTACGACACAGCAGTGAACCGACTCCAATCCCGACAGAAAAGAACGTGAGTAAAAGACTAACGACATTTTCTGATGCGTGTAGGTTTTGTTGAGTCAACTGTGGAATTTGGGTGAGATAGGTTGCTCCGTAAAACCAATACCATGAATTTCCCAGTAAAATCATAAAGATGAGAGGGATGCTTTTGGCATATTTGAGTGTTTGAAAACTGGTTCTAAAGAAATTCCAGTCAATTTTTAAGTCGGGTGAGCTGACTTTTTGTTTTAAGATAAATCGACTGGAGAAATAACCCAAAACCGCAATAACGACGACAGTCAGACTGATCCAAATAAGATTGCCTTGAGACATCGAAATGACTGCGCCACCCAAAATCATCCCGATTAAAATAGCAATAGATGTGCCTGACTGAAACAGCGCATTGCCGGACATGAGTTCATTTGGTTTTAGAATCTCTGGCAAAATGGCATATTTAATGGGGCCAAAGAAGGTAGAGTGTGTGCCCATCATAAATAGAGCCAAGAGCAGCAGCCATAAATTGCCCAACAAGAAACCCGCGGAACCGATGAGCATAATCACAATTTCTAGAACTTTGATGCCACGAATGAGTTGTGAGCGCTCAAACTTATCGGCAATTTGTCCTGCAGTTGCAGAAAAAATGAAGTAAGGCAAAATAAATAACAGCGCGGCTAAATTATTTAAGGTACTGACATCCGCGGCTTGTTGATTAATCCATCCATAAGTAATGACTAAAAGCAAAGCTTGTTTATAGACATTGTCGTTTAAAGCGCCAAAAAATTGGGTAATAAACATGGGAAGAAAACGACGGGTACTTAATAGATGTTCATTGTTTTTCATGCTTTTGCACTGCATTAAGTTTTATTAAGAAATGTGACTAATTGCTCAAACGTTCAATAAAATCATGTAATATATTTAAAACCTGAAATTGGGTAAAATAATCAATAGATTTCAGTTCTTTTGTGACAATTCATTAGAGCAAATCCATAACGATTAAATAAATTTAGAGTTTTCTATGCTTGCCAAAACACAATTTAAAAAGTCGACTCTTTCATTGAGTATGAATTCTTTCATACCGTGGCATCATAACAATAAATATTTGTGTCTGAGTATCTTTTTAACGCTTTTGTCACAAGCCACTTTGGCTGAAACGCCCGTTGCGATTGAACCAAGTAATGCACAAGTCGAGCCACAAACTTCTACGCAACTCACTGAAGACATAAAAAAAGAAGCGATTCGTCAAGGTATGGGCAGTGCGGACGAATTAAAAAAAGTTGAAAATTCTGTGGTTCAGCCTACGGTTCCAGACAGTATGCAAATGTTGCAAGAGCAGCAGACGGCTTTAAAAAATTTACCTGAATTTGCACCGATTGAGTTTGAAGACCTTGAGGACTTGCCAACTGTGCAAGTTGATCAAGGCATGGCCAATGATATTTATCAGATGGCTGAGCAAGCGAAAGCAGAAGCTCAAGCTTACCGAAGTGGTAAAACGACCGAGTTGGTGCTGAGCAATGTAACTCAGCAGGAAATGGCTGAAATCAATCAAGCTCCGGTCAATGTTGATCAACTGATGCAAAGTATTCAAGCAGACAGTAAAATTTCAGTAGAAGCAAACACGGAAGGAAATACTTTAGATTTTGGCATGAGTGCTGAAGAGCAAATTGCCAAAGAACCTAATTTCTTTAAACGCATGCTTTATAAAATTCGACCACCAAGAGAATTGGATACTGCAAAAGTTCCGCGGATCAGTGCGGATGTCGAAATCATCAATGCGAAATATGAAGGCGAGATATCCAATAAAGCGTATCAGGCTGCTTTGGTCAATCTAAAAGAAAATATCAAAGGCAAGGTTTCTAGCTTTACCGAAGAGTCTTTTGAAGACTTTCCTTCTGCACTGCCACAGTTGCGTTCACTTTCCAACCAAGCCGCTCAAGCCGTCGGGTTTTATAATGCTGAGTTTAAGTTTGAAAAAACCAGCAGTAACCGTGTGCGCATTCAAGTGGTACCGAATACACCTATACGGATTGAAGAACAAAATATCGAATTTAGTGGTGCAGGTCAGTACTTACCGCAGTTCCAAGTGATTAAAGTCTTACCGGAGCAAGACATCGGTGATGTATTGCACCACGGCTTATACGAGTCGACCAAAGCACGAATTAATGAAGCGGCCAGCAATAACGGTTTTTTTGATAGTTACTGGCGTTTACATGATGTGAAAGTTGAGCAGCCACAAAATACGGCAGACATTAACTTACGTTATGAAACAGGTCAACGTTATAAACTCGGCGGTGTTGAGTTTGTGATGAGTGATCCAAGCAAACCACTGCCTATTGATTTAGATGTTTTACAAAGTTTAGTGACTTGGGAGCCTGGCGCGGACTATACCTTTTGGCGTGTTAATGGTTTGGCCAATAATTTGACCAACTCACGTTACTTCAACTACAGCTTGGTAGATGCAGTTCGTCCTGATCCGGTTGAAGGAATCCGTGAGTTACCGCCTGATTTACAGCAGTTGGTCGATGAACAACAACTTTCTCGTCAGGATGTTTTGGTTCAAGAGAAAAAGGAGGTTGCTTCGAGTCGTGAAGTGACACAGTCTGTGGTCAGTGAAGCACAGTTTGCCGGTGTCAATGATGCCGAGCAAAATCAAGCACAAGCAGCACTTCGCACCGCACAAGAAACCAAACAAAGTGAAGAAGAGCGTTTAAAACTTGAAGCTCGGGAAACAAAAGTAATTCCTGTTAAAGTTACTTTAAATGCAGACCAGTTAAATAGTGTAGAAGTCGGGGCAGGTTATGGTAGTGACTCAGGTGCTCGTTTACGTACACAGTATCGCCGTGCGATTGTGAACCAGCGTGGGCACTCTTTTGATGCCAACTTAGAACTTTCAGAAATTCGTCAATCTATCGATGGTCGTTATAATATTCCTTATAAACATCCACTAAATGATTATATCAGTCTCGTGGGCGGGTATGAGCGTGAAGAACGAGATGACATCGGACAAGGCGTAAACTTACTCACTGAGTCTGCTGTTGCTGGGGCTGACCGTGTTATTAAAAACCCTATGGGAAATTGGCAACATACTTATGGTGTACGTTACCGTTTAGATCGATTGACGCAAAAGGGTTCAGCGAAAGTAGATGATTTGCCTGATGCATTTATTGCAAATAATGATCCTGAGCAAGAGTCGCTTTTATTGGGTTATGAAATTTCTAGAATCGATAGCGATAAACGTGTAAACCCAAGTAAGGGAATTAAACAAACTTATAAAATTGAACTTGGAAGCGAAAGCCTACTTTCAGAGGCAGATATGGCCATCGTAAATGCGGGTTGGCGCTTTATCTATTCATTGGGTGAAAATGACAACCACCAGTTTGTTGGACGTGGTGATCTCGGTTATATCTTTACTGAAGACTTTAATAAAGTTCCTTATAACTTACGTTATTTCACGGGTGGAGACCAAGGCATTCGTGGTTTTGACTACAAGAGTTTGTCACCTGTGGTCGATGGTTTTAAAGTGGGTGGTCAAGCCTTAGCTGTCGGCTCCATGGAATACAATTACCAATTTAAAGAAGGCTGGCGTGCGGCAGTATTCAGCGACTTTGGTAATGCTTATGATACAGATTTTAGCAATGATACCGAATACAGTGTCGGTCTTGGTGTGCGCTGGGCATCACCGATAGGCCCGATTCGGATTGATGTAGCTTCAGGTATTTCTGATGATAGTCATCCGATACGTTTGCATTTCTTTATTGGCTCATTATTATAATATTTAACACTTTTTTGGGAAGACTATGGCTGAAGTAGAACAGCAGCAAGAACCAACACCACCTGCGCCGCTTATCAAACAGCGACGTATTTTTAGAAGTGTCATTTTGACACTGTTGTTGACGCTCATTTTGTTGGTGATATCGCTTGCAGTCATGTTTTCTACCGACAAAGGCAGTAAGTTTTTACTCGACCAAGTTTTACAACGTCAGCAGATTATCCAATATGAGTATGAAGGCGGTAACTTGTGGAAAGGTATTATCCTTAAAAATGTGGTGGTTACCTTAAAGCCTGTCGATGTCAAAATTGACCGTGCTGACGTGATTTTGGGTTGGCGTGCCATCTTAGATAAGGAGATTCATCTACGTGAAGCTGATGTACGCAATTTGCGCATCATTACCAAAGGTGAACCGAGTGATGAACCCTTTAAGTTCAGCGAAATTAAATTACCCTTTGTTTTACGTTTAGATACAGCAGATATTGATCATTTAAATATCCGGACTGCATCCGATGCCCAAGTAGATTTTTATGATGTGCATTTAAATAATGCCCTCTGGTCGGGGACGGAACTTGAGTTTGAAGACTCTCGCATGGACATGGGCTATTTAGCAGTTCGTAATGCAACTGGGAAAATGAAATTCTCAGGGAAATATCCACTTGAGGCGACTGCTATTGCCAACCTACCGTCACTGCGTGATAGTTTAAATGTGCATGATATTGCTGTACACGCAACAGGGACATTGGATACTATTCAAGCGGGTTTTGCAACGCGGACACCTGACCTGTTGACGGGTTGGGCTATTTTGCACCCTGTACGTAAGCATGTACCGATGCAAGGTCAGCTTAAATTTAATCATTACAACTTACCGCTCCTGACCGATTACAAACTCTATGCTGAAAAAGGCGTTGCTAAATTTTCAGGTGATATCGAACGTTTAAATATCGACTTAAATACAGATCTGAGTGGTAAAGATATTCCAAAAGGTCAATATACAGCTTTGATGCATACCGACTTGGCTCATCAACTTGACATTGATAACCTAAATGCTCAGTTGATGAAAGGTTCGGTCAATCTGGGTGGTGTGGTAAGTTGGAAGGATCATGTCACTTGGGACATACAAGGTCGTTTAGATAAAATCAATCCTAAAGATGATGTACTGCCACAAGTAGTTTCTGACTTTCTACCACCAAGTTTGGATGCAAAAATTGCATCCAAAGGTACGCTTGAAAAGGGTTTACACTTAACCGCAGATCTAGACTTTGATCGTTATGAAACATGGCATCTCGCACTAGACCAAAACCCAGAGAAAAATAACAAAGTCCAGCCAATGTTGATGGATGTCTCTTGGAAAAATATTGATCGTGCCGTGCCTTATATCGGCTGGTTAAGTAGTGCTTCAGGGGATGTAAAACTGGCGTTGGTTGAAGGTCAGCAAGATATTCATGTTGCTACTGTTGTGAGTCAACACGAAAAAGCGACGTTACCTGCGGGTAATTACCTCGCGCAGTTAAATTTTAAAAATAATAATTTAAATGTGCCGAGTTTTAGTTATGTAGCAGGTAAGGGAAGCTTAAGTGGCAATGCGGTGGTTGAGCTGCCAGATGAGAAACGTCAACTGAAGTGGAAAGCCGCTTTAAACGCGAAAGATTTTAATCCGCAAATGGTTGCAGAAGCTTCACCGGTTAATCTATTGAACGGAAAGCTACAAGCAAGTGGCTATGCCAAACCGAATCAGCAAATCATTCAGCTACAGGGCATTGATCTGACTGGAAAAATGGTGGGCAATAATGAAACGGTTCACTTAACGGGTAAGTCAACAGCGGCACTCCTGTTTAATGATGAAAAAGCTGGTGGTGCTTTCAAAGGCTATGCAGTGAACTATGATGGCGCTTTAAAAGCCAGCCAGTTTGAAGCGAGTCAGGGTGCGTTAAACCTAAAACTTTCAGGAACGCCTGAGTTTATTAAAGTAACTGAGTTGAAACACAATGGTGTGGCAGGTCAAATTAATGCCAGTGGTTTGGTGCATTTTATTCACGGTATCACTTGGGATGTGAATGCAGCATTCATTCGTTTTAAACCACAATATTTTGCATCTAGTGTTAAAGGCGAATTGTCTGGTGTAGTGAAAACCAAAGGCACATGGTCGGATGCTTTAAAACGCATTAACATTGAGAGCTTAAACCTCGCAGGCATGCTCAATAATAAACCACTGCGTGGTACAGGTAATTTAGCTTTGGTGCTCAAATCCAGTGAAAAGGGCTTTTTACCGCAACAGTTTGAAGCGAATAATCTACTGTTGGCTTATGCCAAAAACCAAGTGCAAGCGACGGGTAATGCGCAAAATTTAAGACTGAATATTAATGCGCCTGCACTGTATGAAATTTATTCGGGCTTACGTGGTCGTGCCTACGGCTATTTAAATATCCAATCTCAACCACGTTTAAGGGCTACGACAAACTTAGCAGTGGATAATTTTGGCTTTAAAGATCTGATTGATATGCGTAAATTACGCATTGTCGGGCAATTACCGACATCGGAAACAACACCGTCATTATTGACTGCAAAAATGGAAAGTTTAAGAAGTGGTAATCGTGAAATTCAACAAGGTGAAATTTCACTGGCAGGTATTCGCAAAGCCCATTTATTAAAAGTTTCTGCACAAAACGAAAAGTCGAAATTTTATGTGCAATTGGCAGGTGGTTTTAATGCGCAAAATGATTGGTTAGGCCAGATCCAAAAAGGTGATTTTGACTCTTTGCGCGCACGTTTGGTACAGCGCCAAAGTGCAGCCGTGGTCTATAACAGTGCCAAAGCAGATTTGCTGATTGGTGCGCATTGTTGGATGAGTCAACAAAGTCAGTTGTGTTTTGATCAACCGATTCGTGTCAGTAAAACACGTGGCAATATTTCATTCTTGACTCAAAACCTTGACTTAAACGACTTTGCTGCCTTTATGCCTGAAGGATTAGCAATTACAGGTAAGTTAAATGGACATGCTAAAGCGGTTTGGGCACAAGGATCTAAACCAAAAATTGATGCGCGCTTAGTCACCCGTGATGGTGTGATTGGTCTAGCTGCCGATGACCCACAAGATATGGGTTCAACCTTAAAATACGAACAAGTGGCTTTGGTTGCCAAAAGCATCGCAGAAGGATTACAAATCCGTTTGGATGTCAAAACACCTGAAATTGGTATGGGCTATGCCAATGTGGTTATTGATCCGTATCGGGACAGCATGCCTATGCGCGGTGAAATAGCATTTGATCAGGTGCAACTCAAAGTCTTTAAACCATTCATTGCTGATGTACGTTCGATGGGCGGAACAATTTCGTATGCAGGTAAGATTAATGGAACGCTAAAAGCACCGTTACTTACAGGCGATGTCCGTCTGAAAGACGGTTCAATTAGTATGATCTCACTGCCAGTCAATTTGACCAATATTCAGCTGTATTCCGCTATACGCCAAGACCAAGCCACCATTAATGGTGCTTTTAACAGTGGTCGTGGTGTAGGCACACTTACAGGGATGGTAGATTGGAAAAATGATCCACGCATTCAGCTTCAGTTGAATGGAGAAAATTTACTGATTCGCCAAGCACCATTAATTACCGCGCTAGTTACACCAAAAATCACACTGGATGTTTTACCGTTGAGTAAGAAGTTGACCTTAAACGGTGAAATTCAAGTTCCTCGTGCGTTGATTTCGATGCCTGAAGCATCTGTACCTGTGGTGAATGTATCATCTGATGTACGCGTGGTCAGAGAAGGTCAAAACCAATTGGCGATTTTAAATAGCGCAAAACCTTGGGACATTCGTGCTGATCTGATGGTTGGACTAGGTAATCAAGTTGTGTTCCAAGGGTTTAATAGCCGTATTCCATTGTTAGGACGTTTATATCTATCGCAGCGCGGTGCTGAAACCGCAATGCGTGCCAATGGTGCAATTGGGGTAAGTCAGAAAGTTAAAATTGAAGCCTATGGGCAGAGTTTGGACTTAAACCGTGCCATTGCGCGTTTTAACGGTGTGTTGAGCAACCCAACACTGGATGTCGATGCAAATAAAAATGTACAAGGCAGCACGGTGGGTTTCCGTGTGACGGGTACGGCAACATCACCAACTATTCAAGTCTATAACGATGCAGGTCTTTCTGAGCAAGAAGCTTTGAATGCGTTAATTACAGGCCGCATTAATGAAGGTACAACTGGTTTAAGTCAAACGGAAGGCTTTAAGTCAGATGTTAATAACACCATTGCTGCCGCAGGGATTAGTTTAGGTTTAGGCGGCACACGCGCCTTCACTAACCAAATTGGACGTACTTTTGGTTTAAGCGGTTTAGCATTGGATGCGCAAGGTACAGGGGATGACACACAAGTCAGCTTGACTGGTTATATTACACCTGACTTATATATTCGTTATGGCGTGGGTGTCTTTACACCAGTCAATAAACTGACTCTACGCTATCAAATGAACAAACGTATGTACTTAGAAGCGAGTCAGTCATTAGAGCGTGCTATCGACGTCTTCTATAACTGGAAGTTCTAAAGCCACTCTTCAGCTGAATAAAGCCTACATCATCTAGGCTTTATTTTTAGCTGCTCACTTAAGTTTAATAAGACATTAGATAAAACTTTATTTGATAGATGAAGAAAACCTATGAATTACAGACACTAGATACTTAAAATCAATTAAACCATAATGAAAGTAGGTGTATAGTAAATGGACTTGCTAAATTTAGAGTGATGATCCCTATGCCGATCAAATTTGTAGTACGCTTTGCAGCGATTTTATTTTCAGTTTTAATTTTAGTGGCGCTTGCTATTCAGTTTTTCTTTGATCCGCACTATACCGTGGTCTTTTGGATCTTTGCTATGCCGTTCATTTTAGGTACTCCAATTCTAGCATCTGTAGTTTTAGCGAAAAATGAAGAGCTTGATATTCACTCAGTCAATTAAAAATGACCTGAAAATATAGCCTTTCAGCATACAAAAGTCCGTCAAATGATGGGCTTTTTATGCAATCTTAAATTTTGCAAAACTCGCACAATTTTTTTCAAACATATTTGCTATGTTGATCTTTTATTTAAAGAAATATTTTTTATGAAAAAAATCGTAATGCTTGGATTAATGGTTGCAGCTATTTCGGGTTGTAGTACTGCGCAAAAAAATGAAACTGAAAAGCAAACTTTAGGTATGGCTAATCCTGCCAGTACATACTGTGTTGAACAGGGTGGTAAATTAGAGATTCGAAAAGAGCCCAATGGTGAAGTAGGCTATTGCCATTTGCCGAATGGTCAAATCATTGATGAATGGACGCTTTTACGTGCTAGTCAAAGCAAATGTGTTACCGAGCAAGCAACAGCTTTGATTGGTCAGTCAAATTTAACTGAAGCACAGATTAAGCAAAAAACCAGTGCGAAGATGGTACGCTTAGTACAACCAGGGCAGCCTGTGACTATGGATTATCGCGAAGACCGCGTGACAGTAACAGTTGATCCGAAAACCAATAAAGTCGTTCAAGCAAGCTGCGGTTAATTTTTCTAAGTATAAAAGCCCAAATTTGGGCTTTTATACTATTTAACGTGGGTAATGGTTCTTCATTTGAAAAAGTTTGATTATGATAGGGCGAATAGGAGAGTTGTAATGAAAAAGTTATTCGCTTTGGCTGCTGTGATTGCACTGGTGGGTTGTGCTGAAAAAAAACCGTTAACACCAGAAGAGCAATGGCATGGCTATTGTAAAAGTATTGGTAATGCAGCACGTTCAATTATGTTAGATCGTCAAAATGCCATTGAAAAAGATAAAGCGATTGAGCATGCCAATAAAGTTGAAGATGAAATGACTAAGTCATTTGCATTAGAAATTATTGAAGATGTTTATGCTTTACCTGAGGCTGAAATTAAATCTGATATTGAAGGTGCACGTGAAAAAATTCGTGTGAAATATACTGAAAAATGTATCGCAACACCGCATACTGAAATGCCAGATTACAAACCGTTCTAAGGAACGGTTTTTTTATTTTTGGATGGAACTTTTTGTGACAAAACTCTAAATCATATATATAGCAAAGCATATAAAAATAAAGAATAATGAACATAAAATAAAAAACGAGAGGAGCAGAAAATGGAAGTTGTTGGCTATTTAAATCACGCAGATTTACTCTTGGAAGATGAAAATGGTGTGGCCGTAATTGGCGGTGGTCATTATGTCCTTAGCTTGGGTGACCATGTATACTTGAAACACGCGCTTGACCACGAATCTTCATGTATTTCAGTGCAAATTTCTTTTGCAAGCTCCGCACATCAAAATTTGCATGAGGATGAAATTCAAATGAAATTTGAAGGCTGTCGTGAAAGTTTCAAACAATATATCCAAGCGACAACAGTACACTAAGGTTGAATATTTATATTGAGTAAAAAGAGGCAACATAGGTTGCCTTTTTTGTTTTTAAATGGCAGTTCAAAGTTAATGTGAAATAATTCCAAATGATCTGACTATATTGCTGTTTTTATGTGCAATTGATATGAACATCATTTAGTTAGAAAATAATGGGCATCACGAAGAAACACTTGTAGCGCATTAACTTTTAACTGGAATTTTAGTAAAATTAAGCAGTCCATATTATTTACGTAGCTTTATTTAAAGCAGGAATACGTAAATAATTTTTTAAAAAAGAGGAATAACACTGTGCTAGAAGCTTACCGCCAACACGTTGCAGAACGTGCCGCACTCGGAGTCCCACCGAAGCCACTTGACGATGCTCAAACAGCTGCATTAGTTGAATTATTAAAAAACCCACCAGCTGGCGAAGAAGCATTTTTAGTTGATTTACTAGAAAACCGTGTTCCAGCGGGTGTTGACCAAGCTGCATATGTTAAAGCTGCATTCTTAGCTGCTTTGGCTAAAGGCGAGGCGACTTCACCATTAGTTTCTAAAGAACGTGCGGTTTACTTACTAGGCACTATGCTTGGTGGTTATAACGTTGCTCCTTTAGTTGCTCTTCTTGATGACGCTGAATTAGGTGAACTTGCTGCTGAAGCGCTGAAGAAAACGCTTCTAGTATTTGACGCGTTCCATGACGTTGCAGACAAAGCAAAAGCGGGTAACGCGAATGCACAAGCGGTTATGCAGTCTTGGGCTGACGCTGAATGGTTCACCAGCCGCAAAGACGTTCCGACTGAAATTAAACTGACAGTTTTCAAAGTTACTGGTGAAACCAACACTGATGACTTGTCTCCAGCTCAAGACGCTTGGAGCCGTCCAGACATCCCATTACACGCAAATGCAATGTTGAAAAACGTGCGTGACGGTATCAACCCAGAAGTTCCTGGTGAAGTTGGTCCGTTAAACCAAATTAAAGAACTTGTTGCTAAAGGTAACCAAGTTGCTTACGTCGGTGACGTTGTAGGTACAGGCTCTTCTCGTAAATCTGCAACTAACTCTGTACTTTGGTTCTTCGGTGACGAAATTGCTCATATCCCGAACAAAAAAGAAGGCGGTTACTGCTTAGGTTCTAAAATTGCTCCGATTTTCTTCAACACTATGGAAGACGCTGGTGCGTTACCAGTTGAAATTGACGTAGCAAACATGAACATGGGTGATGAAATCACTCTTAAAATCGACAAGGCTACTGCTAAAGTAACTGCGTTCAAAGACGGCGCTCAAATCGCTGAAGCTGACCTTAAAACTCCAGTACTTCTAGACGAAGTTCGTGCGGGTGGTCGTATTAACCTGATCATTGGTCGTGGTTTGACAACTAAAGCACGTGAAGAGCTTGGTCTTGAGCCATCAACTCTGTTCCGTACTCCAGTACAACCTGCTGACACTGGCAAAGGCTTCACCCTTGCTCAGAAGATGGTTGGTCGCGCTTGTGGTCTTCCTGAAGGTCAGGGTATCCGTCCAGGTACTTACTGTGAACCACGTATGACCACTGTTGGTTCTCAAGATACAACTGGTCCTATGACTCGTGACGAACTGAAAGACTTGGCTTGCCTAGGCTTCTCTGCTGACTTGGTAATGCAATCTTTCTGTCACACAGCTGCGTATCCAAAACCAGTTGACGTTCAAATGCAACACACGCTTCCTGATTTCATCATGAACCGTGGTGGTGTTTCTCTACGTCCAGGTGACGGTATTATCCACTCTTGGTTAAACCGTATGCTTCTTCCAGATACTGTTGGTACTGGTGGTGACTCACATACTCGTTTCCCAATCGGTATTTCATTCCCAGCGGGTTCTGGTCTTGTAGCATTCGCTGCAGCAACTGGTGTTATGCCACTTGATATGCCAGAGTCTGTTCTTGTGAAGTTCAAAGGTAAAATGCAGCCTGGTATCACTCTACGTGACCTAGTACATGCAATTCCTTACGTAGCGATCCAAGAAGGTGACCTGACTGTAGAGAAGAAAGGTAAGAAAAACATCTTCTCTGGCCGTATCCTTGAGATCGACCTGACAGAAATGGAAACTGACCTGACTGTTGAGCAAGCATTCGAACTTTCTGACGCTTCTGCTGAACGTTCTGCTGCTGGTTGTGCGATCACTCTTTCTGAAGAGAAAGTTGCTGAATACCTACGTTCTAATATCACTATGCTGAAGTGGATGATTTCACAAGGCTATGGCGATGCTCGTACTATGGCGCGCCGTGTTGAGAACATGGAAAAATGGTTGGCTAACCCATCACTTCTTAAAGCTGATGCTGATGCTGAATACACTAAAGTGTATGAAATCGACCTCTCTACAATCACAGAACCAGTTCTTTGCTGCCCGAACGACCCAGATGATGCGAAACTTCTTTCTGACGTTCAAGGCGTAAAAATTGATGAAGTATTCATCGGTTCTTGTATGACTAACATCGGTCACTTCCGTGCAGCTGGTAAACTTCTAGACAAAGTACCTGGTGGTTCTTTATCTACTCGTCTATGGTTGGCTCCTCCAACTCGTATGGACGAACACCAATTGATGGAAGAAGGTTTCTACAATACTTATGGTAAAGCGGGCGCTCGTACAGAAATGCCAGGCTGTTCATTATGTATGGGTAACCAAGCACGTGTAGCTCCGAACACTACTTGTGTATCGACTTCTACTCGTAACTTCCCGAACCGTCTAGGTCAAGGTGCGAACGTTTACCTGGCATCTGCTGAGCTTGCTTCTGTTGCTGCTGTATTGGGTAAATTACCTTCTCCAGAAGAATACCAACAGTACGCTGCTCAAATCGACAGTATGTCTGCTGACATCTACCAATACTTGAACTTCGACAAGATGAGCGAGTATACAGATGCTGCTAAAGACATCGATACTAAGAAAATTGCTGCTGCTCAATTGGCTTAATTTGTTGAAAAATAAATTAAATTGAGTTAGAAATAAGGGCTGAGTAATCAGCCCTTATTTTTTATGCAAAATTATTACGAAAATAAATTTGAATTTCTTGTAGCAGAGTTTGGTTTTGAAGTAGCAAAAGAAAAAATTGTCCAAAACCTCTTATATAAAAGTTCACAACCCAAGCTTGGTACATTTAAAAATAAATTTGATATGTTTTGGCAATCAAGTTTTATTAAATTTTTGACAGTTGATGATGCACAAAGTGAAAATTATATTCTCGCACTAAGCCAATATGTTCGCTTTAATTTGGTTGATAAAAGTATTTGTCTAAATTATTTAAAACTTGATGTTCAAAGCTTTATTTTAGCGGTGCGTTATTCTGGCATAATCCTTAATGCGGAACATCATTCCTGGTCTGTACTAAATGAAATTAAACAAGAAGTTAATATGGAAAAACTGTCTATATTTTTTCAGACTGAAGAGTATTTACAATCACAATATAAGCATCGATTAGACATTTATGAAGATATTAAGAATAGGCTGAATATTGGTCAAATTACGGCTATGGCTTTTGGCAGTTTATATGCATATGAATATTTGATTCCAAATCAGGATTACTTTAATTATTTGCCTTATCAGTTTGATGAAAATGAAAATAATTCAGCAGAAACAGTTTGGAAAGCTTTTGATGAAATAGTTAAATTTTCTAAAAAAAATACTAAAAAACTGACGGATCAATCAATAGGATTAGCACTGAAAAATAAATTAATGCCTTTCTTAATCGGGGAAGGAATGACTCCGTTTCTTCAAGAGCAGTATGAATTGTATAAAAAGCTTGTGGCTATCAAAATTGAGATTATAAATTATAAAAGAAATGTACTAGAGTCGTTTAGTTTTAATAAGCAGGTAAATTACGAGCTGAAAAATTCAGAATTGATTTATACTAATACAAAAGATAAAAAAGATAATTGGTCAGAGAAAAATTCATTACTCATAAGTTATTGGTTGGGTATTGGTACTAAAAAACTGTTAAATTCCGATGTTATATATAGCATTATAAATACTGGTCATAACTTAGAAGCTAATGCAGTTGCTTTATCTAAGGCTTTTGCTGTTAAAGAACAATTAGAACAAGTTTATGGGATTTTAGACTTCATTATTAATCAACAAAAATTAGATGCTTATGAAATCATGATTACTATGACTTTATCACAAGCTCATTATTTAAAAGATCATATAGAAAAATTTATAGGTTTTTTACCTCATGCTGAAAGTAATTTGCATGCTTTAACAGAACTAACTATGCATGGTTTTGTAATAGGTGAAAATAGAATGCCTTTCACATTTGCAAGGCAAGAAGATAAGATTAAAAGAATGTCATCATGGGTAAAAGGCAGTTCAAATACTGTCAAAAAAAATAAAATGGAACAAATTTTGAATTTTTGGACTTGTGATTTGTATAGTGAAGATCATCATTCAACATTTCAACAAAAGCCATTTTACAAAATCGATAATTTCATTTTTCAATTTCCATGGCTAACTGCATTTCAAAATGTAAATACGATGATGATTAATTATGTGCGTAAGCTGCATAAAAATCGTTTAGAACTTAAAAGTGAAACAGATAATATTGAATTAAATTTAGCTGAAAAAGTTTAAGAATGCTGGGTTTAATGTATTTTGCCAATATCAACCTGCAGATAGAGAAGTTGGTGAAATTGATCTTATTGCTATATGTGAAAATCATGTTATCGTCGTAGAGGTTAAATCGACTTATATTAAAAGTAGTATTCAAGAAATTTATGAATATCGAAATTTCACTCTGAATAAGGCTGCTTATCAACTTTCCAAAAAAGTTGAATTTGTGAAAAATGGTTTTTTAAATCAATTTTTTGAAAATTTAGATGATGTAAAAATTCACTCTTGGATTATAGATACAATCTTAGAGTTTGATCATCACTATTTTGATAATCATTTAAAAATATCAATGGATGAAATAATTATATCTTTAAATGGAAAAGTTGATTTTATGGATTCGATTGTAAATAGTTCATTCGATGAAGAAAGTGATGTGAAAAATATTGACCCTCTTAATTTTATAAAAAATATTGAGAAAGATGAATTTTGGAAACATCAAATAGGTAATTATGATAATTTTATGAATCGTATGATGAGTAAATTGAATGCCTAAACAATCTCGCTTCCTCTGTATCGGTGGTTTCCTAAACGGAACTCAAGTTAAAGATCAAGGCGATAGCTTTATTTGTGTGGAAAATGGAAAACAAGTGACCTACCGAAAAATAGAGATTTTCCATCAAGACTCGTGGGATCATGACTATTATGTTTGTGAAACTACGACAGACCAACAAGCACGAAATTGGGTGTATGACATTGAGTAAGTCATCAATGGATTTATGAGTTAAAAATAGACCAAAATATACTTGGTCTATTTTTTGTTCTGATATTTATAATTATAAAAAAATTAGAGCATTATAAATAGCGATTGTTTGTTCTTTGCTCAGTCTACTGTGAAGAGGAACGTATATCGGCAATACAAATATCTTAAATCTAAATTAAAGATGTATTTGCTAATGATAATTAGTATCACTTGCGTTATTTTTTGTTTATAATTTTTCGAAATGGATTGATATGTAATGACTCAAACCACTGAGATGTTCGAAAAGGATTTTATAAATCTTAGAACTTGTGATACTACAAACGTGCTTGTTTTACTTAAGCATAGTAGGCATGCGTGCACTTTAAAATTATCAATTCATTGTCTTATTTTTTCTCATTAGCTGTGAATGTCCCGATATGTTTAAACGTCCTCTGTCTACACAAAAGCCACTCTATTTGGCGATGCAAATTATTTTCCTATCTTCAACTGCCATGCTGTCTATAACACATGCAAACACCGTGGAAGAGGAGGAGGCGAATGCAAGGTCTCAGCCAAATGCACACTTGGCGACCATTACCCTTACAGCCCAAGATAAAACAGCAGTCACCGAAAATACAGGCAGCTATACGACGAGCAGCACAAATACCGCAACCAAGTTAAATTTATCACTGTGTGAAACGCCACAAACAGTCAAAGTCTATACCCGTGAATATTTGGACGATCGTAATATCGATTCTTTCCAAGATTTACTCAATAACATTACTGGTGTTTCTACAGTTCGTACCGATGAGCGTCAACGTGCTTATGCGCGTGGTTTCGAACTTGATTACTACTTGGTGGATGGTTTACCAAGTACCTTAACTTTGGGTGCAGGTGATCCAGATCTCAGTATTTATGACCGTGTCGAAGTGGTAAAAGGCGCGAATGGATTAATGACAGGCGCAGGTAACCCAGCGATGGGCTTAAATATGATTCGCAAACGTGCTAATGCTAAAGAGTTCACAGGCAAGGTGGATGCGTCTGTTGGCTCATGGGATAGTTATTCGAGTTCGGCGGATTTATCTGCACCGCTCAATAGTGATGGTTCGTTACGTGGTCGTGTATTTGTCAAGCACTCTGATGAACATTCGTACATGGATTTCTATTCTAAAGAACGTAATGTAGCTTATGGTGCAATCGACTATGACTTAAGTGATAAAACTGCATTATCATTTGGGGCGACCTATCAAGAATTAAATCGGGATGGTGTACGTTGGGGTGGGTTACCAGCATTTTACACCGATGGCACACGTACCAATTTTGATCGTTCTCTCACGGTGAGTTCGGATTGGACTTATTGGGATGTGACTTATACTGCATTCTTCGCAAGTTTGAAGCAAAACCTATTTAAGAATGTCGATTTAAATGTAGCTTACTCTTACCGTCGTGATGATACTGATAGCTTTATTTTCTATACTTCAGGACAAGTTGATAAAGCAACCAATACCATCGGTATTGAAAATGCATCAGTTTATAAAGATCATAAACAAAATGATGAAAACAATGTTGATGTGTATATTTCTGCACCTTTTACCGTTGCAGGAAGGAATCAGGAAATTGTCATTGGTGGTTCGTGGAATAAAGCCGAGCTGAAAAAGAACACCTATGGTCAAACCTTTGTTGCAAATAATCCTGCGCTAACTAAACAGAATAATATTGATTTATTGGGACAGGATGTTATTGATTTTAATAACATGAATACCCATTTGGTTGGTTCCTTGGAAATGGATAAGACCAATCCGCTGAATGAAACCACGCAAACTTCGGGTTATATATCAGGGAAATTCCATATTCTAGACCCATTAAAAGCAGTTGCTGGTTTACGCGTATCGAGCTGGGAATATGAGTCTGAAACGGGTGCAGGTAACCGTAAGTTTGAAAATGAGTTGACGCCATATGCCGGTATTATTTTCGACTTTGCTAAAGACTACTCATGGTATGCAAGTTATACCAGTATTTTTAAACCGCAAAGCAGAAGAGAGAAATCAGGCGATTATTTAGACCCGATTGAAGGTAAAAGCTACGAGACTGGTTTCAAAGGTGAGCTATTTGAGGGTCGTTTGAATGCTGGATTGGCAATATTCCGTATCGAACAAGATAATGCGGCAGAACAGTTACTTAATGAAAAAGGTGAAAATGTTAAAGTTGATGGAACCTCTGAAAACGCTTACTACGGTACAGATGGTGTCGTGAGTAAAGGGGTTGAGTTGAATGTTGATGGTGAAATCAATGAAAACTGGGGGCTCAGCTTTGGTGTTGCCAATTTTGATGCTAAGGATGCCAAAGGTGATGATTATAATCCTACAAACTCACGTACCACGGCTGATGTTTTTGTAAAATATAAAAATGATTCGTGGTATGCAGGTGCAGGTTTAAACTACTACAGTAAAATTTATATCGGTACAGGTGCTGCACGAATTGATCGGGGTGATTTGTATCTTGCAAATGCGATGCTAGGTTATAAATTTGATGAAAATATGATTATGCAAGCAAATGTAAATAATATCTTCGACAAGAAGTATTATGAAGGCATTGGTCCAAATGCTATGGCTTGGGGTGATCCATTAAATGCAACTTTAAGCTTTAATTATAAATTCTAATTTTAAAGTTAAGCTGCTATAAAAATAAAAAGGCCCAATTGGGTCTTTTTATTTTTAAGATGATTAATTCTTAAAATACTGAGCTCAGTTTTAAAACATCATGTAATCTAAAGCATAGAAATTGTACATTGAGAAACTTTAGCCTGTTCATCACTGACTTATCTGTTTTAGAATTAATGCAATAAGCATCATTGGATACCTCATGAACTATCAATTCGATGCATTTATGACCATTGTTGCAGCAGTTGCTGTGCCATTGGTCGGTTATGTATGTGTGAATAAAGTCAGTATTTTTAAAAAAATATAACATTCCCTAACCTGTTGCAGGTGGATTGGTTGCAGTTGTTATTACTTATATTTTGTTTAAAAGTTCAAACATAACCGTCAACTTTGATACCAATATTCAGCAAATTTTTATGCTGATGTTTTTACCTCTGTGGGTTTAAGTGGAAGCTTTGTTAAGCTCAAAGAAGGTGGGAAGTCGCTGCTTGTTTTTTTGGTTTGCGTCATTGTATTTGTCTTGCTGCAAAATGTGGTTGGTATTAGCCTTGCCACAGTTTTAGGTCTAGACCCGCTGATTGGTTTAATTACTGGTTCAGTCACACTCACAGGTGGTCATGGGACAGCAGGAGCGTGGGGCACGATATTTGAAAATGAACACGGTGTGCAGGGTGCGATTGTACTGGGCATGGCAAGTGCAACATTTGGTTTGATCATTGGCGGGGTAATAGGTGGACCTATCGCTAAATTTCTGATACGTCGCTACCAGTTAGATGAAGAAATTCCAGCAGCAACAGGGCGTAATGAAGCGCCACCTTCAGCACAAACGGCTCCATTTGAATTTCCTGAAAAAACACGTCTAATTACGGCAGATGATGCGGTCAAAACCATGGGGATGTTTGCCATTTGCATCAGCTTTGCATACTTCATGACAGCGGCGGCTAAAGGGCAGTGGTTTGAGCTACCAAGTTTTGTTTGGGCGCTAATGTGTGGTGTGGTTTTACGTAATATTTTAGAGCATGGGTTGAGAGTTCAGGTTTTTGACCGCTGCATCGATGTATTTGGCAATGCTTCACTGGCACTGTTTTTAGCCATGGCGTTAATGTCCTTACAGCTTTGGTTGTTGGCAGACTTGGCTGGTCGACTGGTGATTATCCTGATTGTACAAACACTGTTCTTAGCACTTTATTTGTACTTTGTGACCTTTTGTGTGATGGGTAAGAACTACGATGCTGCGGTACTTTGTGCAGGCCAATGGGGTTCAACTTAGGTGCGACACCTACAGCAATTGCCAATATTCAAGCGGTAACCAATACCTATGGACCATCCCATAAAGCCTTTTTGATTATCCCGCTGACAGGTGCATTCTTTGTCGATATTGTGAATGATTTTGTGATTCAACTTTTAATTGGTATTTTAAGTTAAAATTTTTAGAAATGATATCGTTAATAAAAAATCACCTTTGGGTGCTTTTTTATTGGCTGCCATTTTGTATTTGAATAATTTGAACTATCTGAAATATCAGTATTCTAAAACTTATAGGCATTAAAAAGCCCCATGGTTAGGGGCTAGTCGTATGCACATCTAAGGCACATACTGTAAGAGGCTCATCTCATACTGAGAGTATTAAACCACATTTACACAATAGTTGCAGCAATCACTCAATCATAATGAGGTCGGATTTATTTTCGAGTTTCAAAGGACGTAAGGCAAAAATGGAGCGTGTATGACGCACACCTTTCATTGAGTATAAATTTTTACGCAAAAAGCGCTCATAGTGTTCTGCATTTTTTACTGCGACTTTAAGTAAGTAGTCGTAGTCGCCAGTTACTAAATGTGCTTCAACCACTTCAGGCATGTAAGCCAGTGCTTCACTAAATTGCTCTAAGATTTCATCATCATGGCGTTCAAGCGTAATTTCAATAAAAAACAGCTCATTAATTCCAATGGCTTTTGAATTAATCTTTGCTGTATAGCCTTCAATGATATTGAGATTTTCTAGGCGTTTTACACGTGTCCAGCAAGGAGAAGAGGACAGCCCAACTTTCTCAGCCAACTGGGTAACGGTGAGGCGGCCATCTTGGCGAAGTTCAGACAAAATACGGCGGTCAATTTTATCTAAAACGTAGTGAGCGTCATTCATAACGTATTCCTGCGTATAATTCTCTTTATAAACTATTTTATGTGAAAATATTTCTCAATAAATACTCAAAATAAGCAAATAAAAGAGAAACACTCTGTATCGGTCATGACTACAATAAAGTGATTCAATCAAAGTCATTTGGGAAATTGGCTTTGATTTGCAAACAGCGCCCTTAAAGGGAAGGGTGCCTTTTAACGGCGCTGTTTGCTGACTTATTTATTGTACTTTTTGTGTTTTTGGTCTTTGTTTAAACCAGTAAGTTAGAGTTAGGCAGCCAATCCAAAGTGGAATCAGCATCACTGCAATTCGCATATCAGGTGTAAGCCACATCACCACTAAAATACCAAGCATAAATACAATACAGATATAGTTGCTGATGGGGTAAATCAAAGTTGGAAACAAGGTTGATTTTTGCAATGCCAGCATACGTTGCTTGAATTTTAAATGGGTCAACGCCAACATCATCCAGTTAATCACAATGGCTGAAACCACAAGACTCATTAGCAGTTTAAAGGCTTTTTCTGGAAAGATATAATTCAAGACGACACACAGTAAGGTCACCAATGCAGAGCATAAAATGGCTGCATAAGGGATGCCGCGTTGGTTAATCTTCCTTAAAAACTGTGGGGCATTACCTTGTTCTGCCAGACCTAGCAGCATACGACTCGTGCCATAGCTGGTACCGTTATACACCGATATGGCTGCGGTTAAGACCACAAAATTCAGCACAGTTGCAACGCCTTGACTACCTAAGGAGTCAAAAATCAAAACAAAAGGACTACCGCCTTCTGCGATTTGATTCCATGGAAACAATGAGAGCAGAACGATGATCGTAAGCACGTAAAACAGCAACACACGATAGACAATTTGATTGACTGCTTTAGGAATAGTTGTAGTCGGATTTTTGGTTTCCGCAGCAGCAATACCAACGAGTTCAATCCCGCCAAAGGAAAACATAATGATGGCCATCGCCATGATTAAGCCAGAAATCCCATTGGGAAAGAAACCGCCTAGAGCCCAGAGGTTGGAAATAGAGGCATGTGCACCACCGTGACCACTTGCCAGTAACCAAGCGCCATATCCAATCATGCCAATGATTGCGAGAATTTTAATCATGGAGAATAAAAATTCTGTTTCACCAAACACTTTGACATGCAGCAGGTTGATGGCATTGATCAGTACAAAGAAACCAAGTGCTGAAATCCATGTGGGAATTTCAGGCCACCAATACTGGACATAAAGCCCGATGGCACTGAGTTCCGCCATGCAGACTAAAACATTGAGTACCCAATAGTTCCAACCAGACATAAAGCCCGCAAAAGGACTCCAAAACTTATAGGCAAAATAACTAAAAGAACCACTCACGGGTTCTTCAACCACCATTTCACCCAACTGGCGCATCATGAAAAATGCAATTAAGCCCGCCAATGCGTAGCCTAAAATAACTGAAGGACCAGCCAGTTTTATGGTTTGAGAAATGCCTAAAAATAGGCCTGTACCAATAGAGCCACCTAAAGCAATCAGCTGAATATGACGGTTGTTCAGCCCATGCTTAAGCTGGGGTTGCTGTTGTGCAGACATGATTCATCCATCTCTAGCACATGCGATAGACATCACATGAACTATGACTTAATAAAAATTCGTGGTGGAAATATAATATTTATTTATCGATTAATAAAATTAAATTTATCAATAGCATTGGTTTTTATCTGAAAGCTGCAACTTTGCGGTGAAAATAAAGCCAGTCAAGCAAGTGTTGCTTGAACTGGCGATAGGCTTGCTTGATATGTGACGTCTTAAGATGAAAGCTGTGCTGCAATCTCAGGCCATAAGTTTTGATGGGAACGCTTAAACATCGCCATATGACCAATGGTTTTGTGGCCATAAGCCTGTGGTTTGAGTTCAATTTGATCTGTTTGTGCATTTGGGTAAAGGCTGAGTAAGCTTTTGACATTCACTTGCGTGGCAATTTCATCATCCGAGGCCCAAATGGCTGTGATTGGACAGCGAATATCACGGTGGAAGTCATCTTGTACTGTTTTGCCTAAGGCATTAATTACATAACCTGGTCTGCTGCAAAACTGTGCCCAATCACGCGCCACGTCTTTGGGTAGGTTTTCGCCCATGCCAATGGCATTGGTCGGTCCGTAACCTAAGGTATAACGTGCAATAGGAAAGATCATTTTAAACATCACAGGAGCCAAGAGTTTGGTACGACCTTTCAAATCTTTTACGTGTCCGGTTGAGCCTGCAACAGCAACGACTTTTGCGACTTTTTCATAGTTTGGGTTAATACCTAATAGTTGCCCGCCTGCACTATGACCGAGCAAGATCACTTGTGTTGCTTGGGTCTTATTCAATAGCACTTCCATCGCTGCTGGGATATCTAATTGCCCCCATTGCACGATGCTGGCTTTCGACTTTTTAAGTGGTTCATGCAGAGACTCACCAATGCCGCGAAAATCAAAAACCAAAACGGCATAGCCTTGATCGGCAAGCCATGATGCAAAATGATGATAAAACTGTTGGGTAATACCTGTTGCAGGGCAGATTAAAACAGGTAGGGCTTGTTGTGTGCCTTGGGCTGCATAAAAGCGTCCACTGAGTGAATAATGGTCAGAGCAGGTGATGGTTAAAGTTTCGTAATTTTGCATAATCGGTTTAAGCATTTTAATTTGCTTCTACTCTACCTAAGTTCCAAAAAGAAACTTGTCTAATCTATGACTTTGAAGTCAAGTAGATCTGTATAGAATAGGGAGAAAATAAAAAAGGAAAATACATGCAGTTTGTTGAATTAGATATGTCGGTAAAATTTGCCCTTTTATTTAGTGGGATTTTTCTATTTGTTGGGATGCTGACAGGGGTATGGAAATATGCACAAATACGCCATTCACCACAGTTTCACGCGCACTATTATGTTGATATCGCACACCGCAGCAGTTTGCTATATGCACCTGCAAGTTTAATTATTGCGGTAATGGCCGCAATTTCAGTCTGGCCTGAACCTGTGAATATGCTGTTTGTGGGAATTAATTTATTCTTTTTTAGCTTTTCGATACTGAGCTATATTGTGCATGGGGTGTTGCAAGACACCAATAACCAATTTCGTAGTCCGCATGTTGTAGGAAAATGGAATTTATCCAAATCAATCATGCTAATGGCAATGATGGCATTGGTTGTGGGTGAAATTGTGGCGACGTTAGGCTTGTTGTGGGGAATGTTTCTAGGTTTATTTTAAGTTGTTCTTATAGTTTTTTTAATTTTTATACTTTTACAAAGGTGGATGACTAATCATCCACCTGTTTGCTAGTCAATTGACTGTGTGGCCTTTCGGAATTTTTGATCGACGACTGCCCATAAATAAAAGGCAAATGATACGACGATAGCGTAAGCAAAATATTCAGCTTTAAGGTTACCTTGAATTAAACCATGCATGATCATAATGACCATCAGGGCAATGGTGGTACTTAAATACGTCACCATATTCTTGTTTGCCTTCAGAGCGTTAATGAAGACTTGCTTGTTGAAATGTAATGATAACATCTCCATCCCTCCTTGAGTTTTTGACTAAAAACCAATGTGTTTAGTCGGATTAGTTCTTAATGTTGTACTGCTAAAACTTGTGTTGATCAAGAGCAAAAACAACTATTTTTCAGAGAAATTATGCTATACCAATCAGAAAATATGTATGTAGCATTTTTTTAGTGAATAAATAGTATTTCGTTACGGTATAAGATGACAAGTAAATGATGTATGTAAGCTTATACATAGATTGTATAAAGCAATATTGATGCCATGAATAGCTTGCTAGGACAGGCTTTAAAGAGTTTTTTATTTTCTAATATTAAATTTATAAGAGATATGAAGGTGTTGATATACGACTTTAGGGGTGTATATGAAATGTGTCAGTATGTATAAAAACTGATGTAGAAAGAAATGAAACAATATGTGTCCATTTGGATAAAATGTAACAAATATTGATCATGCTTAAAATCAGGTTTGGGTAAAACCAGACTTTAACAACATCAGTTTTTACTTACTTTTTCACTTTATCGATTACAACAGCAATTACAAAAACCACCAATGATGGGATAAGCCATGCAAGGTTTTGTTCTGCAAGAGGTAAGTGAGTCAGCGCATAAGGCAGTTCAAAGTTCGCAACTTTTAAACCATCTAGAATACCAAAGAGCAAAGACACTGCGGTAACAGGTGCGATCACTCGGCGAGGATGATTAAAGAATTTCCAGCCAAAGCTCAGCATAATCACTACAATTGCAGGTGGATAAATTGCACTTAAAACAGGCACAGAAAAGGCGATGAGTTTGGTTAAACCTAAGTTGGAAATAATGAAAGAAAAACCAATCAGAATGAAGACCCAAACTTTATAGCCAATTTTAGTGATTGAACTGAAATATTCAGCACACGCACAGGTCAGGCCAATCGCAGTAACCATACACGCAATAAAAATCATGGCAGAAAGAAAGATAGAACCTGAGTCACCAAATGCATGTTGAACATATGCATGCAGGATCACTGCACCATTGCTCGCATTTGCTGCGACTTCATGGCTTCCAAGGCCAAGTTTAAATAAGCTGAGGTAAACTACAGTTAAACCAATACCAGAAATAATACTTGCAATAACCGCATAACGTGTAATCAGTTTAGGGTTGCTGACACCGCGTGAACGAATTGCTTGAATAATTACAATACCAAAAACCAAAGCACCTAAAGTGTCCATGGTCAAGTAACCATTTACAAAACCTTCAGAAACAGGGCTGTCGATATAATTATTGATGGCTGGCGGAACGAAACCCGTTGGAATCATCATCGCCGCAATGCCAAGGATGGTCAAAGATAAAATCTTTAGTGGCGAGAGTACATAGCCAACCGTGTCTAAAATCTTGTTTGGATACAGTGAAATGAGGGTGACTACACTAAAGTAGATTGCGCTGTAGATCAGCAAGCTGCTGCTTGATGTTCCAAGATAAGATGAAAAACCAATTTCATAAGAAACGGTTGCAGTACGTGGTGTCGCAAAGAGTGGTCCGACAGTTAGGTAACACGTAATGGTTAAAATGAGACTGGCTATTTTACCCAAAGGTGAACTTAAAATTTGAATCGAACCTTCGACACGTGACAGCGCAATAATGGTGATTACAGGTAAGCCTACAGCAGTGATTAAGAAACCAAAAGCTGCTAGCCATACATGCTCACCCGCTTGTTGAGCCACAATCGGTGGAAAGATAATGTTGCCCGCACCAATGAAGAGTGCGAAAGTCATAAAACCCAAAGCAACAATATCCCGAGTACGCAGACTTGTCATAAAAGGGAGATCGAGTTGAACAAAGGGGAAGATTTTAGTGCATATGTGTTTTTTTGGCTAATTTATTTCATGGGTGGTATTAAATTTTTTTATAAGATGAAAAGTGAATATATCAACTTGTAAAAAATAGGTTGATATATGTGATTGATTATCCATTTTAAAATACAAAAAATATAAATATTAAAAGCTTGAGGCACTGTTTTTCTTAAATTAAAAGTCGTAGTGCAAATGCTTTAAAATTACACAAATTTTTTAAAGGTTGGTTGTTGGAGGCTACCCTAAGATTTAAGTTTGAACAAAAATATTGAGAAAAGGTCTATACTTGCGACTTCATAATTGAGGATATTTCAATGCGTGGCTTAAATGTGAGCATAAAAACTGAACAAGATGTAGAAAAACTTCGTATATCTGGTCGTTTAGCTGCCGAAGTTTTAGCGATGATTGGTGAGCATGTAAAGCCAGGTGTCACGACTGAATATCTGGATGATATTTGTCATGACTTCATTGTAAATACCTTAAAAGTGACGCCTGCCAATATTGGTTATCATGGCTATACTAAAACTACCTGTATTTCTCCAAATGAAGTGGTCTGTCACGGTATTCCATCGCCGAATGTTGTACTCAAAGATGGCGATATTATTAATATTGATGTGGCGATTATTAAAGATGGCTACTTTGGTGATACCAGTCGTATGTACTATGTCGGTACAGTGAAACCGGAAGCCAAAAAGCTAGTCGATACGACTTATGAGGCGATGGTTGCAGGTATTCAGGCTGTGAAGCAAGGTGCAACGCTGGGTGATATTGGTTATGCCATTCAAACAGTTGCGCACCGTGAAGGTTATAGTGTGGTACGCGAGTATTGTGGTCATGGTATAGGCAAGGTTTATCACGAACAGCCAAGCGTATTGCACTACGGGCAACCAGGTAAGGGGATGCAGCTTAAAGCGGGCATGGTGTTCACGATTGAACCGATGATTAATATGGGCAAAGCACATGTCAAAGAGCTCAAGGACGGTTGGACAGTCGTGACTGCAGATAAGTCTTTAACTGCGCAGTGGGAGCATATGGTACTCGTGACTGAAACCGGTTTTGAGTTACTATCACCTTGGCCTGAAGGTACGGGCAGTTATCCAGAAATTTAAGTTGATGTTTTTTTGGTGATTAAATTTTAGACTTTGGTCTAGCTTTGTGACTTAAAAGCTAAATTAAGTCTTAAAAGCAATTATTAATATTTCTGAACCCCTTTATTTATCGCATTTTTTCTATTTTTTGATTAAAACTTATACATGCAAGCTATTGGTCTAGACTTCATTTTGTCACTAAAATTGTTTCTAAGATACTCGCTGTAGTTTCTTATTTTGTAAGTTTATGAGCTTATCCACCTCGGTTAAGCTCTTTTTTTGTCTCATGGATTGGCTCAGTGTCATTGAGAATATGTAGGGTTTAAAGTGATTTATTTGAGCTAAGGTGTTCAATTAAATAGTCAATAAACACACGGACAGCAGGCAATAAACCACGACGTGAAGGATACACAGCATGAAAAATACCGTGTGGTGCTTTCCAGTCGGGCAATACACGAACCAGTTCACCGCTTTTCACCATATCTTGTACGATGCTGTCTGGAAGTAGTGCAATGCCGCAGTTTTTACGCACCAGTTGAGCCAACATGCTCAAATCAGAGCCCATCACCACAGGGTTGACGCGTATTTTTTTTTGTTGCTGTGCATCATTATGCACGATGATATGTTGATCTAAATGCTCGTCGACCATACTCAGTATATGATGTTGGCTTAAATCTTCAGGTTGTTTCAGTTCGCCAAATTCATTCAAGTAGGCTTGGCTGGCAAATAAATGCTGCTCGATATTTTCAAATTTACGAATTACCAAACTTGGATCATCGTCTAGATTGGAGCGAACACGCAGCGCGATATCAAAACCTTCGTTAATAATATCCACACGGCGATTGGTCACCATCATTTGCACTTTAATTTCGGGATAAGTTTTTAAGAAGCTTGGTAAAATGCGTGCAATTTCGTTTTGTGCAATTGATACAGGCAAGCTGAGTTTAATGACCCCACGCGGTTGTAAACTGAGATGATCGACCAAATCGTGTGCGGCTTGTGCAGCATTCATCATCACTTGCGCATGACGGTAAATATTCATACCAATATCGGTCACTGCGAAATGGCGAGAGCTGCGTTGAATCAGGCGGACACCCAAGCGCTCTTCGAGGTTATACACGCGTCGACTGAGCTTGGATTTGGGAATATCTGTTGCGCGTTCGGCTGCGCTAAAACCACCATGTTCAACCACTTGAGCAAAACAATAAAAATCATCTAAATCGCTTAACATTCACCATGTCCATTTGTGCAACGATAAGCTTAATTAAAAAGTGATCGTTGCAGTTTGTCAATTTTGAAATTGTAGAGATTTAGTGGGAAATGCTCAGTTATTCAAAGGGTTTAACAGTGTTTTTGCTTGTTTAAGTATTTCAAGCATCTCTTTATATTCTTCAAGCCGTGCAAAGTCGCGTGCTGTTGGATTTTTTATGCGCGAAACGTTCATATTATCGAGTACATCGACATATTTTACTTGGGTTGCAAGAGGGCTTAATACAGTGCGCTTGACCGTTTCCAAACGTGATTCACCTGTTTGTTTGGTCAGTGCTTGTATGGCTTGAATGATCTCGGCACTAAAGCCAAGCGCTTTTAAGTCTTCAGCAGTCATTGCAGTGTCTTCCAAAATGTCATGCAACACAGCAATGATTTGTAGGGTGGGATTGGAAAATTGCAACATGAGGCGTAATGGATGCAAGATGTAAGGTTGTCCGCCCTTATCGAGTTGCCCCGCATGTTGGGTTGCAGCCAGTGCAATGGCTTTTTCTAAAGTCGACATGATTATTCTAGGTACTTTATCCTATGCTAAACTTCGCAGCATCTTTGTTTAAAAACTAAATTATGACTTATCAATTGATCCCACTAGACTGTGAAGCGACAGATCCCGTAGCGTGTCCACACTGCCAACAACAGGTAATTGATTGGTCTCAGGAACAATACGTTCAGCCTTGTGAGCATACCTTATTTATTGCGATGGACATTGGTTTCGAATATATCACAGATGAATTTGAAGCGACTATGCAGCGCAATGTTGATGATCTCCACGCACATGATGATCAAGTCATTATGTTTGAAGAGTTAACTCAAGCCAGTTACCCCAAATTTATCATGTTAAAAGCACCACTTGGTGTTGAAGGCTATTCACGCTATTTAGGCTTTACGGCTTAATAAATAAAAGCGCCATTGCGGCGCTTTTATTTGAATCTGCCTTAGTTTTCTAAAGCTTCTTCTTCACTTTCATCATCTGCGGTATCCATACCTAGCTCTTTGAGTTTACGCGTAAGGGTGTTGCGCCCCCAACCGAGTAACTCAGCAGCATGCCGTTTACGGCCACGGGTTTGTTGGAGCGCAGCAATGATCAATGTACGTTCAAACATTGGGGTGGCGATATCGAGGATTTTCATCTCGCCATTTTTCAGCTTTTGCACAGCCCATTGACCTAATAACTCGTCCCAATGGTGGACTGCAATGCGATCTAAGTTTTGCGCGGCTTGCGCATCTTCACCTGAGCGGGTAATTGGAATTTGCTTCAGCTCTGATGGTAAGTCTTCAGGATAAACTTCGCGTCCTGTAATCATGACCGTTAACCAGCGGCAGGTGTTCTCAAGTTGACGTACGTTTCCTTGCCAAGGCAGCTGTTGCATATATTCTTGCGTTTCAGGGCGAAGGATTTTAGGGCTGACGCCTAATTCTTTGCCTGCACGTGCCAAGAAGTGTTGCGCTAACATTGGGATGTCTTCGCTACGATGCGCCAGTTTTGGAATGTGAATGCGAATCACGTTCAGACGGTGGTATAAGTCTTCACGGAAGCGACCATCATGTACCAATTTTTCTAAGTCTTGGTGCGTTGCCGCAACAATACGTACATCTACTTTTACTGGAATATGCCCACCAACACGGTAAAACTCGCCATCAGCCAAGACACGCAGTAAACGCGTTTGTGTTTCAAAAGGCATATCGCCAATTTCATCTAAAAACAGCGTTCCACCATTGGCCTGTTCAAAGCGACCTTGGCGCTGTGTATTGGCGCCAGTAAATGCACCTTTCTCATGACCAAAAAGCTCTGTTTCAATCAGGTCTTTGGGAATCGCGGCCATGTTGAGCGCAATAAAAGGTTTACTGCTACGTGGTGAGTGGCGGTGTAAAGCATGCGCAACCAACTCTTTACCCGTACCAGATTCACCATTAATCAACACTGTAATGTGTGACTGAGACAAACGACCAATCGCACGGAAAACTTCCTGCATGGCAGGAGACTCGCCAATGATCTCGGTCGATTGAATGGGTTGTACCGTTTTTGCTGATTCTTGCTGCTGCATTTTGGTGATGTGCAAAATCGCACGATTCACCAAAGCTAAGGCTTCATCAATGTCAAAAGGCTTGGGTAAATACTCAAATGCGCCCGTTTGATAACTTGAAACAGCAGACTCTAAGTCGGAGTGAGCCGTCATAATAATGACAGGTAGATCAGGATAGTTGGCTTTAACTTTTGCTAAAAAAGTTAAGCCATCAATTCCGGGCATTCGAATATCGGTCAAGATCACATCGGGTGCATCTAAACTGAGTTGGTCTAAAGCAGATTGAGCTTCTTCAAAACTTGTGACGTCAAAACCTTCTTCTTTGAACGTTTTTTCCAGCACCCAGCGCATGGCGCGATCGTCATCAATTACCCATATTTTATTTCGCGACATGGTTTAACTCCCAAGGTATATATAAGCTAAAAGTTGTTTTTCCGGCAACAGATTGACATTCAATCATTCCGTTATGTTGATGCATAATATTTTGCGCAATACTTAAACCCAGTCCTGTGCCTTTAGCACGACCCGTGACCAGTGGGTAAAACACAGATTCTAAAATTTCTTCTGGAACGCCTGGACCATTGTCTTCGATATCAATCCGTACCACAGAGCGTTGCAGTACACCATTAATGGTCACTAAACGTTGAATACGAGTACGTAACATCAGCTCAGGTTGGTGGTCGACAAAGAACTCTTTATTTTCAGTCATGGCTTGCACTGCATTAACGCTAATGTTCAACATGACTTGTATCAGCTGATCACGATCGGCCATCACTTCAGGTAATGACAAATCATAATCACGGGTGATCTTAATTTTCTTTTTGGTTTGGTTGGTTATGAGTGAGCGAACGCGCTCTAAAGGCTCATGTACATTGACCAACTCATAACTTGGGAGTTGACGAGAACCAAGCATGGTATCTGCTAAATTACGTAAGCGATCGACTTCACTAATAATAATGTCGGTAAACTCGCTATATTGCGGATCATTGAGGCTACGTGCTAACAGTTGTGTAGCACCACGAATCCCGCCCAACGGATTTTTAATTTCATGTGCAACACCACGAATCAGTTGGCGTGCGACCTGATGTTGTTGTAGAAAGTTTTCTTCCTTTGAAATTTTGAGCATCCGATCAATTGGATTGATCTCAATTAAAAGCAAAGGATGATAGGGTTTATTTGAATTTAGCTGTGACACGGTATAGTCAACATGAATATCTTTAAAGTTGACCTTAATGATAGCTTCACGGCGGGTGTAGTGTTGTCCCGAGTTTAAAGTATTGAGAAGTGCTTCTTCTGTATTGAACTCATCATTGGGTGCATGGAGTAAATTAAGCGCAGGTTGGCCAGAGGCACGTAAAAGACTGATATCAAATAATGCTTCGCAAGAGGAATTTAAGTAAAAAATATTTAATTTACTGTCGACCAATAAAATCGCAGTGGTCAAATTGTCCACTAAAAGGCGATAGTCGATAGAAATAGGGTGATCCATTAGCGAATGTATCCTGTATTAAAATAGCGCAATGGCATCTTGATAAAGCATTAACCGTTCCAAATAGCGGACTGAATTGATGCAAATAAAGCAAAATGCACGCCAACTTTGATTTTGTATAGTGAAATGAGCACACTTTTTTTGCGGAATGCGCTGTAAATGAACGATTAGCTAAAGATATAGCGGATTCTAAAAATCAAGTAAACTGAATGTGACTTAAAATGGTGCGTTATGTTAATTCTACTACAGTGTTGGTTTTATTTTGGTGCATTAAACAAAGAGTGTGGAATCGATCTGTTTTTATAAACAGAAAAGACATACAATACGCGCATTCTAGTGGAGCGCAGATTCATGAAATCCCCCAAAGTCGGTTTTGTTTCTTTAGGTTGTCCTAAGGCATTGGTTGATTCCGAACGAATTTTAACTCAGTTGAAGACTGAAGGTTATGATGTAGCATCAGATTATAATGGTGCAGATTTAGTTGTTGTAAATACCTGTGGTTTTATTGAATCTGCAGTGCAAGAGTCTTTAGATGCCATTGGCGAAGCCATGAGTGCGAACGGTCGTGTAATCGTTACGGGCTGCCTAGGTAAAGACGAAGACAAAATTCGCCAAATGCACCCAAATGTCTTAAAAGTGACAGGGGCGGCTGCATATCAAGAAGTGATGGAAGCCGTGCACCAATACGTGCCTGAGCCACCAAAACACAACCCATTTATTGACCTTGTTCCAGAACAAGGGATTCGTTTAACGCCGAAGCATTATGCGTACTTAAAAATATCAGAAGGGTGCAACCATCGTTGTACCTTCTGTATTATTCCAAGTATGCGTGGTGACTTAGTGTCTCGCCCAGTCGGTTCTGTTTTAGAAGAAGCGGCTGCGCTTAAACGTGCCGGTGTAAAAGAAGTACTCGTTATCTCCCAAGATACTTCTGCTTACGGCCTCGATACCAAATACAAACTAGACTTTTGGAATGGTCAACCTGTTAAGACAAAGTTCTATGACATGTGTGAGGCCTTAGGTCAACTCGGTATTTGGGTGCGTTTGCATTATGTATATCCATATCCACATGTGGATGCAGTGATTGACTTGATGGCACAAGGCAAAATTTTGCCTTATTTGGATATTCCATTCCAACATGCCAGCCCAAAAGTTTTAAAACTAATGAAACGACCTGCGCATAGTGAAAATACACTTGAGCGTTTAAAGCTGTGGCGTGAAAAATGTCCTGACTTGGTGATTCGCTCAACCTTCGTTGTGGGTTTCCCTGGCGAAACTGAAGAAGATTTTGAAATCTTGCTTGAGTGGTTGAAAGAAGCACAACTTGATCGCGTAGGCTGCTTTACGTATTCGCCTGTTGAAGGTGCGACAGCAAACGACTTGCCAGATCACGTGCCTGAAGAGATTAAGCAACAACGTTATGAGCGCTTTATGGAAGTGCAACAGGCTATTTCTGCTGCAAAACTTCAAAAGCGTGTTGGTCAGAAAATGACGGTGCTGGTCGATGAACTGGATGAAGAATTCCCAGTTGCGATTGCACGTTCATACGCAGATGCTCCTGAAATTGATGGCAATGTCTTTGTGGAAGATATTGATAAAAGCCAGATTAAATCAGGCGATTTGCTAGAAGTCGAAATTACCGATGCAGATGAATATGATCTGTATGCACAATTGATTTCGATTAAATCGAATTAAGACACAAATAAAATTTAAAAATTTAGATATTGGAGTTATTGCGATGTTGGATTCTAAAAAACCACGTTTTCAACGCATCTTACTGAAACTTTCTGGCGAAGCATTGGCTGGAAATAAAGATATGGGTATTGATGCTCAAGTACTTGATCAAATGTCTTTGGCCATTGCGCACTTAGTGGGTTTGGGTGTGCAAGTCGGGATTGTTGTGGGTGGTGGTAACTTATATCGCGGTAGTCAATTACAGAAAGATGGTTTGGTTGGTCGTGTAACGGGTGACCAAATGGGTATGCTTGCAACCGTAATGAATGGTCTAGCATTACGTGATGCTTTGGTACGTCGTAATATTAAAACCCGTTTGATGTCAGCATTGCCAATTGGTGCTGTGGTTGAATCATACTCAAGCCGTGATGCAATTCGCCACCTGACTCAAGGTGAAGTTTGTGTGTTTGTCGCAGGTACAGGTAACCCATTCTTTACCACAGATACAGCAGCATGCTTACGTGGTATCGAGATTGAAGCAGACCTTATTTTGAAAGCAACGAAAGTTGACGGTGTCTACAACAAAGACCCAAGCAAATATGATGATGCTGTTAAATATGACACCTTAACTTTTGACCAAGTGTTAGATGAGAAATTGGGTGTGATGGATTTAACAGCGATTTGCTTATGCCGTGACCATAATGTACCGCTTCAAGTCTTTGATATGAATAAAGCAGGTTCACTGCTTTCAGTGGTTATGGGTGAAAAAGAGGGTACTCACGTAACGAACTAATGTACGTGACCTTGAAAGCTCTCTATACTACACACTATTTTAGAATTTATATCTTTTCGAATTAAGTAAGGAAGATCACATGATTAACGATCTTAAAAAAGACGCAGAAGACCGTATGAACAAGTCACTTGACTCGTTAGAACACGGTTTTGCCAAGGTTCGTACTGGACGTGCGCATCCATCTATCTTAAACGGGGTAATGGTTCCTTACTATGGCTCAGATGTGCCATTAAACCAAGTGGCAAACGTGGGTGTTGAAGACTCGCGTACATTGTTGGTTCAGCCATTTGAACGCACCATGGTTGCAGCAATTGATAAAGCCATCCGTGAATCAGATTTGGGCCTAAACCCAATTACAGCTGATGCGATTCGTGTTCCAATGGCTGCATTGACGGAAGAAACACGCCGTGACATGCAAAAAGTTGCGCGTAACGAAGCTGAAAATGCAAAAGTTGCAGTACGTAATATTCGCCGTGATGTACTGGGCGACATCAAAGCATTGTTGAAAGAAAAAGAAATTTCTGAAGATGATGAGCGTCGTGCATCTGATGATATTCAAAAAATCACAGATAAGTTTGTTGCTGAAATTGACAAACGTCTTGCGAATAAAGAAGCTGAGTTGTTGAAGGTCTAACTTGTATAATGACCGATTCAGAAGATAAGCTTACTCTTCCAAAACATGTTGCCATCATCATGGATGGCAACAATCGTTTTGCCAAAAAAAATGCAATGCAAAAGGGCGATGGTCACCGTGAAGGAAAAAATGTCCTTGACCCGATTGTAGAGCATTGTCGAAAAAAAAATATTCAAGCATTAACCGTTTTTGCTTTTTCGAGTGAAAATTGGAAGCGCCCTCAAGCTGAAGTTGATTTGCTCATGAAACTGTTGGAAGACACGATTCATGAACAGTTGCCTTGTATGCATCAATATCAAATGTCTTTACGTTTTATTGGTGATCGTTCTAAATTATCTCCGCAATTGCGTGACTTAATGTTGCATGCCGAACAAGACACTGCTAATTTCGACAAGATGACTTTGACCATCGCAATTAGTTACGGTGGGATGTGGGATATGGCGCATGCGGCTAAGCAGATTGCACTTGTTGTTCAATCTCAAGCGTTAGATCCTGAGCAAATTGATGAACATATTTTTGGCCAATACGTAAGTTTGAGTGATTTACCCGCTGTGGATCTATTGATTCGTACAGGTGGGGATTTTCGTTTATCGAACTTTATGTTGTGGCAAGCAGCTTATGCAGAGCTTTACTTCACTCCGACTCTTTGGCCAGAGTTCAGTGTAGAAGAGTTTGATGACGCCTTAGCTGTATTTGGTGGGCGTGAACGTCGTTTCGGGAAAACGACGGAACAAATTCTACAAGATAAAATTGAGAACTAATAAATGTTAGAGCGGATTATAACCGCATTGGTTTTGGTGGCCGTTGTACTGAGTTGTATGTTTGCAAGCCAGTCACACTATCCAATGTTTGTGCTGATGATTATTGCGGCAGGGGTTGCAGGCTATGAGTGGTTCAAACTCATGCCCCGTACAACAAAAAATGTTAATAAACCTCTAGCGTGGGGTTTTGGTTTACTCAGTGCTGGCCTTGCTACACTTGCCTTATACTTTAACGATATAGCACTTCTACTTTGGGCTGCCTCTATCCTATGTTGGTTGCTCAGTCTGTATTGGGTTAAATCTTATCCAAATTATGATGCTTGGTATAATTCAACCCTTAAGGTGGTCGGGATTGTTCTGATATCTTCAGCTGTGACTGCTATTTTTGCACTCTGGAAGATGTCTCCATGGTGGCTGATGTACCTGTTTTTATTGGTTTGGGGTGCTGACAGTGGGGCATATTTTGTTGGGCGTAAACTGGGTAAGCGTAAACTTGCACCTGAAGTCAGCCCAAATAAATCATTAGAAGGTCTTTATGGTGGTGTGATTACGGCCATGATCATCGTGGTTGCAGTTGAGATCCTCTATTTAGACTTAACTTACGCACAGCATTTATTATTTCTTATTTTATCTGTAGTCACTGTATTTAGTTCGGTGCTCGGCGATTTGTTTGAGTCTATGATTAAACGTCGTGCTGGAATTAAAGACTCAGGTCGTATTTTGCCAGGGCATGGAGGGGTGTTGGATCGTATTGACTCGTTACTGGCTGCTGCACCTATCTTTGCTGCGGGTGTATATATGTTAAAACTTATTGGCGTAGATTTGTAAATGTCTCAATCTGTTTGTATTTTAGGTGTTACAGGTTCGATTGGGCAGAGCACCTTAAAAATATTGCAACAACATGCTGAACGCTATCGTGTGTTTGCTGTTACGGCACATAGTCGGATGCAAGAGCTTGTTGATATTTGTCAGCAGTTTCAACCGCAAATTGCAGTTGTACCTCAAGCAAAAGTAGATGAACTACGCCAACTACTTGTCGCAGCCAATTTGCAAAGCATTGAAATTTTGGCGGATGAGGCGGGCCTCATCACAGTTGCTAAACATCCAGAAGTGGATGTGGTGATGGCGGCGATTGTGGGTGCGGCTGGTTTAATGCCGACCCTAGCAGCGGTAAAAGCAGGAAAGCGTGTCCTTTTGGCAAATAAAGAAGCACTGGTGATGTCGGGTGACATCATGATGCAGGCTGCTCATGATCATCAGGCTCTTTTACTTCCTGTAGATTCTGAGCATAATGCAATCTTCCAATGCTTGCCGCCGACCTATTTACAAGCTGAGCGTCACGGACAGCCGAAACTCGGAGTCTCTGGTATTCTTCTGACTGCATCAGGCGGGCCATTTCTAAAACATAGTTTAGATGAATTACATAATGTAACGCCTTCGCAGGCGTGCAAACACCCGAATTGGTCAATGGGGCAGAAAATTTCGGTTGATTCTGCGACCCTCATGAACAAAGGGTTAGAGCTGATTGAAGCTTGTCATCTTTTTTCAATCGAAGAACATTTTGTTACAGTAGTTGTGCATCCGCAGAGTATTATTCATTCCATGGTGCAATATGTGGATGGTTCAACATTGGCGCAAATGGGAAATCCTGATATGTGTACGCCGATTGCACATGCGTTGGCATGGCCTGAGCGTATTCAAACCCATGTTCCAGCTCTAGATTTATTTAAAAATCATCAGTTGGATTTTCAAGCGCCTGATACACATCGATTCCCAGCATTAAGCTTGGCACGTCAAGCGATGAAAACTGGGGGTACAGCCCCTGCGATTTTAAATGCAGCCAATGAAATTGCGGTCGCTGCATTTTTAAATCAACAGGTGGGGTTTATGCAGATTCCTGCTATTGTTGAACACACTTTGGATACCATCCCACGTCAAGCAGCAACACAACTTGATGTTATTTTAGAAGCCGATCAAAACGCACGTCATGTTGCTCAGCAATATGTGGTGAATATAGGAATTTAAGCATGAGCGCCTTGTTTATGATTGTTGCGGCAATTTTGCTTTTAGGCCCACTTATTGCAATACATGAGTTTGGGCACTATTTTGTTGCGCGTAAATTGGGCGTAAAAGTTTTAGTTTATTCCATTGGTTTTGGACCAACGGTTTTGAAGTGGACCTCTAAAAAGTCAGGTATTCAATATCAGCTTTCGGCATTGCCCTTGGGTGGTTATGTCAAAATGCTGGATGAGCGTGAAGGTGATGTTGCTGAAGAGGATGCGCCCAAAGCATTTAATCGTCAGTCACCTTGGAAGCGTATCGCAATTGTTGCAGCTGGCCCATTGATTAACTTGGCATTCGCCATTTTACTTTTTTGGATTTTGTTCTTACCTGCACAAGAGCAGTTGAATACACGTGTAGGTAAAGTGTTACCTCATACACCTGCAGCACAAGTTCAAATGCAAGTGGGTGATAAAATTACCGCTGTTGATGGCTTAACGACACCTACTTGGGAAAAGTTGAATTTTGCCTTGGTTGATCGTGTGGGTGAAACGGGATCAATCCAAATTCAGGCCGAACGTGCGGGACAAGTTAAAACGTTTAGTTTGCCTATTCAAAACTTCTTGAAAGATCAAACACAGTCTCCGCTTGATGTTCTGGGTTTTACGCCTTATCGACCTAAAATTCCTGCGGTCGTGACTAAGTTGAGCGAAGATGGTGCAGCCATTCGTCAGGGTATGCAACAAGGTGACAAAATTGTCGCGATTGATGGCATCAAGATGAATGATTGGTTTGATGTGGTACAAGTGGTTCAAGCTTCACCTGAGAAATTGTTAAAAATTGATGTGCTTCGTCAAAATAAATTAGTACAACTTGAGGTGATGCCGCAAGGTAAGCGCGACAATATGGGCAAGGTTTCTGGTGTCTTGGGTGTACAAAGTGACTCAGGAAAGATCAGTATTCCTACAGAATATAAACAAACGATACAATATAATCCTGCCGAAGCGTTCATGATGGCGGTGGATAAAACTGGTCAATTGTCGAGTATGATTTTGAACTCGATTGTGAAAATGGTGCGCGGTTTGATTGGTTTAGACAACCTATCTGGGCCTATTACCATTGCCAAAGTTGCGGGACAAAGTGCGGAAATGGGTTGGCAAACTTTTATCTCATTTATGGCACTGATGAGTGTAAGTTTAGGGATATTAAATTTGTTGCCTATTCCTATGCTTGATGGTGGACATTTAGTCTATTATTTTATAGAACTAATACGTGGTAAACCTGTTTCTGAACAAATACAATTGGTTGGTTTAAAAATTGGTATGGTATTGCTCGGAAGTATGATGCTTTTGGCACTATTCAATGATTTTATGCGTTTGTAAAAAAGCGTAGATACGGAATTAAATTTTACATCGGAAAAAACTGGCATGCAGCACACACATTTATTTATGCCTTTGGCGCTTATCAGTGCTATGGCAACAGTACAACAAGTATATGCAGCAGAAGATTATGTAGTACGTGATATTAAGGTTGATGGACTTGTTCGTTTAACGCCAGCAAATGTCTATGGAATGATTCCGTTGAATAGTGGGGATCGTGTGAGCGATGCAGCACTTGCCAATGCCATTCGTAGTTTATATGCAACAGGTTTGTTTGATGATATTAAAACAGAAAAGCAGGGTGATACGCTGGTTTTCAAAGTTGTCGAACGTCCACTAATTTCTAAAGTTGAATTTAAAGGTAATAAACTCATTCCTAAAGAGGCCTTGGAAGAAGGCTTGAAGAAGATGGGGATTACCGAAGGTGAAGTGCTGAAAAAATCAGCGCTACAGACGGTTGAGTCTGAGCTTGAACAACAGTACATGCAGCAAGGTCGTTATGATGCTGATGTCAAAGTTGTGACAACAGCGAAGCCGAACAACCGTGTAGATCTTACTATTGAGTTTGTTGAAGGTAAGGCTGCAAAAGTTGTAGATATCAATATTATTGGTAATACCGTATTTAAAGAAAGCGAAATTGAACAAGCATTTGCGGTGAAAGAAAGTGGTTGGACATCCATTATTTCACGCAATGACCGTTATGCACGTGAAAAGATGGCTGCAAGCTTAGAGTCTTTACGTGCACTTTATTTAAACAAAGGCTATATCAACTTTAATATCAATCACTCAAGCTTAAATTTAAGTGAAGATAAAAAGAATATTTTTGTTGAAGTTTCAGTGGATGAAGGCGAACAGTTTAAATTTGGCGAAACCAAATTTTTGGGCGATGCTTTATACACCCCAGCAGAACTGAAAGCTTTACAAATATATAAAGATGGCGATATCTATTCACAGGAAAAAGTGAATGCGGTTAAACAGTTGCTTCTACGTAAATACGGTAATGCGGGTTATTATTATGCAGAAGTGAACGTCGTGCCTCAGATTGATAAAGAAACTCATCTGGTGGATTTAAATTATTATGTGAATCCAGGTCAGCAAGTCACTGTGCGTCGTATTAACTTTACCGGCAACACGAAAACTGCGGATGAAGTATTACGTCGTGAAATGCGCCAAATGGAGGGTGCACTCGCAAGTAATGAGAAAATTGATTTATCTAAAGTTCGTTTAGAGCGTACAGGCTTCTTTAAGACTGTAGATATCAAACCTGCACGTGTTCCGAACACAGCTGATCAGGTTGATTTAAACATTAATGTTGAAGAGCAACACTCAGGTACCAGTACTTTAGCAGTTGGTTTCTCGCAAAGTGGTGGTGTAACCTTCCAAGCGGGTCTAAGTCAAACTAATTTCATGGGTACAGGTAACTCTGTTGCCATTGATTTATCACGCTCAGAAACACAAGATTACTACAACCTAAGTGTGACCGATCCGTATTTTACGATTGATGGTGTACGTCGTGGTTATAACATGTACTACCGTAAAACTAAGTTGGATGAAGACTATAACGTCAACAACTATGTGACGGATAGTTTTGGTGGTGGTATCAATTTCGGTTACCCAATTGATGAAAACCAAAGCATTAGTGCGGGTTTAAACATCGACCAAACTGAAGTCACCACAGGTCCGTATGTATCGACCTATGTACGTGATTATTTGTTGGCGCATGGCGGTAAGACAAAAAGTACATCGACTTATTGTTTAGATGAAAATATTGCAGTAGGAGAGACTTGTCCTAATCCATCGGCACCGTTTGGTTCTGAGTTTACCGGTGACTTCTTAACGTATAACTTAAACTTAGGTTGGTCATATAACACTTTAAACCGTCCGGTGTTCCCGACATCTGGTATGTCGCATCGTATTAATGGTGAAATTGCATTACCCGGTAGTGATGTTGAATATCAAAAGCTGACATATGATGCTCAGGCATACTTCCCATTAGGCAAAGACTTCGTACTTCGTGGCTATGGTAAGTTGGGTTATGGTAATGACTTACCATTCTATAAAAACTTCTATGCTGGTGGTTTTGGTTCGGTACGTGGTTATGATAACAGTACCTTAGGTCCGAAATATCCAGGTGTGACTTATAGCGAATCAAGATCTAAAGATAATGACTATGAGGAAGTGGGTGGTAATGCACTGATCCAATTTGGTACAGAGTTGGCTTTGCCTTTGCCATTTAAAGGGGATTGGACTCGTCAAGTTCGTCCAGTACTGTTTGCTGAAGGTGCGCAAGTGTTTGATACACAGTGTGATGTACCATCTGGTCAGTTATATATGACTGGAAGTAAAACTGACGCTGGGGTAGATGCGAAGCAATATTGTAAAGACAACTTCGGTTTTGAGCTTGATAATATGCGTTATAGCGTTGGCGTTGGCTTTACTTGGATTACCATGATTGGTCCATTGTCTCTCAGCTATGCGTATCCATTGAATGATAAAGATGGCGATGAAACAAAGAACATTCAATTTGAAATCGGTCGTACCTTCTAAGGTCGACCTTTTCTCTACATGAAAGATATAAATATGAAAAAAATTCTTACAGCTTTAACACTTACAGCATTAACTTCTACAGTGGTGAATGCTGCTGGCTATGGTGTGGTGGATCTTGAGCGTGTTGTTGAAAATAGCACGTATTTAAAACAGCAAAATTCGAGTTTTCAACAGAAAATTCAACCTCAAAGTACGAAGCTTGATCAACTTAGTAAAGAGCTTCAAGACTTACAACAGCGTTTACAAACAGGTGATAAGCTGAGTGCTGCGGATAAGCAAAAAATGGTGACTCAGTATCAAACCAAAATGAACGAGTTCAATACTTTGCAGCAAACCATGCAAAGCAGTGTGCAAAGCTCTATTCAGCAAGTACGTAGTGTATTTGATGGTCGCGTGAAGCAAATTGCTGAACAATTGCGTAAAGAAAATCAATTAGATGTTGTTTTGAATAAAAACTCAGCACTTGCCTATGACGCTAAGTATGATTTAACTGATAAAATGATTCAAAAGGTTAACGCAATTAAGTAATCAATGAATCCTCAACAGTATCGCTTAGAAGATCTTGCTCGTTTAGTCCAAGGTGAGTGTGTAGGTCAAGCTGATTTAATCCTTAAGGGATTAGCAAGTCTAGATTCGGCAGAATCTAGACATCTTGCATTTGTAAATGGTGAAAAGTACTTAGAGCAAGCACAGCAGTCTAAAGCTGGAGCATTTATTGTTACAGCTGATCTGAAGGATCACTTGGTTGAACATCAAAACTTTATTGTTGTTGCCAATCCTTATTTAGCCTTTGCCATTTTAACCCATGCTTTTGAGGTTAAACACACTGAACAGGGCATCGAAAGCACTGCACAGATACATCCTTCTGCAATCATCTCAGATACTGCTTATATTGGTCATTATGTGGTCATTGGTGCAAATTGCGTTGTTGGCGATGATACGATTATCCATTCACATGTCAGCATACATGATGGGGTTGAAATTGGCCGCGGTGGTTTAATTGAATCGCATGTAAATTTGAAGTCATGCAAAATTGGCGATCGTGTTCGTATTCATGCCAATACTGTGATTGGTAGTGAAGGTTTTGGTTTTGCCCCTTATCAAGGGAAATGGCATCGAATTGCTCAATTGGGTTCGGTCATCATTGGAAATGATGTACGGATTGGTTCAAATTGTAGTGTTGATCGCGGTGCATTGGATGACACAATTTTGGAAGATGGCGTCATTATTGATAACCTTGTGCAAATCGCCCATAACGTTAAAATTGGTGTCAATTCAGCTTTTGCTGCCACCACTGCAATAGCGGGCAGCACAACCATTGGCAAAAATTGCATTGTGGGTGGTGGGTCTGCAATTGCAGGGCACCTAAATATTGTTGATAATGTCACTTTAACTGGAATGTCAATGGTCACAAATAATATTTCTGTGGCTGGAACGTATTCTTCAGGAATTGGACTGTTTGAAAATCAAAAGTGGAAACGCACCGTTGTTCGTTTAAGACAATTAGCAGATGTGCCATTGACCCAATTGGTAAAAAAACTTGATCATATGCAGGCTCAAATCGAGTCCCTTGAATCAACAATTAAATTGCGTAAATAGAAATATGATGACTGAGTCGAATTCTACTAGTTTCACGAAACCTGAATTGCCAATGACGATTCAAACTATTCGTGAGTACTTACCACACCGCTATCCTTTTTTATTGGTCGATCGTGTTGTTGATGTGACTGAAAATGGAATTGTGGCGTATAAAAATGTGTCTATTAATGAAGAGTTCCTTCAAGGCCATTTTCCTAATTATCCAATTATGCCTGGTGTTTTGATTGTCGAAGCATTAGCGCAAGTTTCAGGTATTCTTGGTTTCATCATGAACAATGAGAAACCAAGTGAAGGTTCTTTGTTCTTGTTCGCAGGGGCAGAGAAAGTTCGCTTTAAAAAGCAAGTCGTTGCAGGTGACCAATTGGTGTTAAAATCAGAATTGGTTATGCAGAAACGTGGTATTTACAAATATAATTGTATTGCCACCGTTGACGGTGTAGTAGCAGCATCTGCGGAAATTATGGTTTCGCATCAGAAAATAGAGCAATCATGAGCAATAACGAATTTATTCACCCAACAGCAATCATCGATGCATCTGCCGTGATTGCAGCAGATGCAAAGATTGGACCGTATTGTATTATTGGTCCAAATGTCACTATTGGTGCAGGTACGCAGTTACATTCGCACGTAGTGGTCGGTGGTTATACACGTATTGGAGAACACAATGAAATTTTCCAATTCGCAAGCGTGGGTGAGGTCTGCCAAGATCTAAAATATGCAGGTGAAGAAACCTGGTTAGAAATTGGTGACCATAATAAAATTCGTGAACATTGTAGTTTACACCGTGGCACGGTTCAGGATCACGGTATAACCAAGATTGGTAGCCATAATTTATTGATGGTAAATACGCATATTGCGCACGACTGTGTGGTCGGTGATCATAATATTTTTGCAAACAACGTCGGCGTGGCTGGCCATGTTCACGTAGGTGACTATGTGATTGTCGGCGGTAACTCGGGTATACACCAATTCTGTAAGATTGATTCTTATAGCATGATTGGTGGTGCATCATTAATTGTGAAAGATGTACCTGCTTATGTGATGGTTTCTGGTAATCCTGCACATGCTTTTGCGATGAATGTTGAAGGTATGCGTCGTAAAGGTTGGTCTAAAAATGTGATTCAAGGTTTACGTACAGCATTTAAACTGATCTATAAAGAAGGTTTGACGACAGAGCAGGCTTTAGAACGTATTCGTGCAGAAATTTTGCCTGAAGTTGCTGAGGTACAATTGCTCATCGATTCATTAGAGCAGTCAGAGCGTGGCATTGTGCGTTAGGCTTATTCCAAATATAAAAAAAAGACACTTCGCGTGTCTTTTTTTATATCTATAGGAAAATTACTTTTTAAAGAAAGAGGCTTCTTCAGACTTAGGATATTGCTTAAGGAGTTTGGCTTTGTATTGGTTGGCCTGAGTCGAGTTTTTATCCACTTCTTTGGCAATATTATAGAGTTGATAGACGGCTCGAGGCGCACGCGAAGAGTTAGGATATTGGTTTGCTACAATCCCGTAGTTTTTTTTCGCTTCTGCATAGTTGGTGGGTTCAATCGCTAAATTAAATTCAGCTAACCAGAAATATGCATTGCTGATGTAAACACTGTTGGGGTTGTTTTTAATAAAATTTTGCATGGGTGCAATCGCTTTCTTCGCACCACCTTGCTTATAGGCATCCAATGCGACAGTATACGCGGCTTTTTCTAGCTCAGATGGTTCAGATGTATTTTGAGTGCTGACCACTACAGGTGCTTTGTTTACTGCGGCCGCGGTTGTGCTATTGCTGGAGTTGGTGATTGTGGTGTTACTGGGAGGAGTATCCTGTTGGTTATCCTCCGTTGTATTGCTTACTTCAGGGTCTACTTTTTGCTGAAGTAACTCTAAGCGTTGATCTAGGTCAGCGTAACGATTTTCCAACTCATGTTTAAGTTGAGCGATCTCGTTGTCTTGCTCTTCAAGTTTACCGCGTAAGCTACGCAAATCATTTTCTAATTGTTGGTTTTTTTGCATGATTTGCCAATTAATATTGGTTGCTGTTGCACTCGCACCTGTGTCTACTGCGACGCTGGTTGGATTGACACTATTGTTCGTTGCTTGGCTTAAGCCGCGAGATTCAATTGGAATATTGGCGAAAACAGGCGTTGTGCAAAGTAGGGTGAGGGCACATAGGCTATGCTTCTTTAGCATCATAAAATATCCGTGTTATAAAGCTTTGATGGGGGACACATTAAACAAAATTCATTTACCCCATTAAAAACGGCAACGTTATGAATTGCAATAAGCTTTTACATTGTTGTCGTATATTTAGGTAAATGAATGTAGCCTAGTCGTTACCAATAATTGAGCGATTTTTCTTGAGTTTGTTTTATAAATAGTCAATTGAATGAAATGCTTATTGAAAAGTCATTTATAGGCTTGCAACTTAGAGAAAAATCTCTATACTCTGTTCTTGCAATGGTAGCCCTGCCGGTTACTTCGCAATTGTACTCTACGAACCCCGCCAGGACCGGAAGGTAGCAACGGTAGTAGAAATATGATGTGCCGAAGGTTTGCTGGTAGGGTTGCCACCATATTCATACATTAAAAATATAATAATCAATATACAGCATACAAATACATTGTATGTAAACCAAATTTAAAATATCAAGCATTTAAAGAGTATCTTTTCAATCGATATTATTGCGTTTTTAATATTTGCTATTCTCTTTAACTTTTATTTTAAAAATTCATTTACTCTATTCCTTACTTCTTTTTGCTCTCTACCATGTGTATTTTTTCTTTTGGGTGTGATGTATTTTAAAATAACGTTAAATACAGATCATTTAATTTATCGAAAATTATTTCAAGCATTAGAAATCATGGCATTATTTTTTTATCTTACACGTCTTGTATATATTTAAGCTTTTCTGAATTTAGTTTGATTTATACTTATTTAAGAGTGCTATGATTTTATAATTCATTAACGATTAAATGTAGTTAATGTTAGATGTGAATATAGGATCAATATTTATAAAGGTGATTTGGGCATAGCTTGGTCAAGAGCGAATGGTGATTAGTCATCAATCCTGCGATTAATCGCTTTCATAATCGCATCCATTTCAAAACCACGATACATTAAAAAACGGATTTGTTTGGCTTTTAGTTTTGGATCTGTTGCGACCTCAGTTCCATACTTTCTAACTTTGAGTTGATAGGCTTGTTCGACCCAATCCGTTTCTTTCAGCTCTTCTAAAATTAAACCAGTGTCAATCTTTTTGGTTTTAAGCGCCATTTTAATGCGATTAGGGCCTTTGCCTTTACGCTTTTGGCTCGATAAAGTGATCTCAGCTACGCGTTGATCGCTTTGGTAGTTCTCTGTTGAAAGCTCTTCAACTAGTGTAATCACTTCTTCTCGGTGCATCGCCCATGTAGCCAGTTTTTCAATCAATTCTGCTTTCGAATATTCCTTACGTGTTAATACTGCAAAGGCATAAGAACGTAGACGAGAACCTGTTAAACCTGTGGGTTTGGGGTGATTCTCTTCATCAAAATCTAAAACATCAGCAGTTTCTTGTGTTACCTGCGTGAGGCCGTATTGAGTAGCAGGGGATTTTTCCTCGCCAAACTGTTGTTTGAGAGCATCATAGTCAAGGAGTTTGGGAAATTTTGAATTAGGCATAATCGGCTATGAAATAGATCTGAATAAACAAAACGCCCCGTAGGGCGTTTCTTAGTGTAAGCCTAAATGTCGTGTAATAACATTTAATCTTTTAGATACTTTAATTAAGCATCTAAAAAGTCAGGCTCTTCTTCATTCTCTTCTACAGGTGCAGCATTTGCAGTCGTCAGTAGTTTTTCTCGAATGATTTTCTCAATGGTTTCAGCCAACTGAGGGTTTTCTTCAAGGTGACGGATCACATTATTTTTACCTTGACCAATTTTGTCGCCTTGATATGAATACCAAGCACCTGCTTTTTGTACGATTTCTTGTTGGACAGCTAAGTCTACAAGTTCGCCCAAGTGATTGACGCCTTTACCATATAGGATTTGGAAGAGCGCTTCGCGGAATGGAGGTGCCATTTTGTTTTTGACAACTTTTACTTTGGTTTCAGAACCAACGATTTCATCGCCTTCTTTGACCTGACCTACGCGACGAATGTCTAAACGCACAGACGCATAGAATTTTAACGCATTACCACCAGTCGTGGTTTCAGGGCTACCAAACATTACACCAATTTTCATACGAATTTGGTTAATGAAAATTACCATACAGTTTGAACGTTTTGCATTACCTGTAATTTTACGTAATGCTTGGCTCATTAAACGTGCTTGGAGGCCCATATGCGAGTCGCCCATTTCACCTTCAATTTCTGCACGTGGTGTTAATGCTGCAACAGAATCGACAACGATGAGGTCAATGGCACCAGAGCGAACCAACATGTCTGCAATTTCAAGTGCTTGCTCACCATGGTCAGGCTGAGAAACCAAGAGGTTGTCAATATCTACGCCAAGTTTACGCGCATACTGTGGGTCTAAAGCGTGTTCTGCATCGATAAATGCACATGTACCACCTGCTTTTTGACATTCGGCAATCGCTTGTAAAGTCATGGTTGTTTTACCTGAAGATTCAGGACCATAAATCTCAACGATACGACCTTTTGGTAAGCCGCCAATGCCTAGAGCAATATCAAGTGTCAAAGAACCCGTTGATACCGCTTCAACAGCTTGTACGGTGTTATCGCCAAGACGCATTACTGTGTTTTTACCAAACTGCTTTTCAATTTGGCTTAGCGCAGCATTGAGCGCCTTGCTTTTATTATCATCCATCTTACAACCTCAAAACGATGTCACGGATATTTACTGAATATGCTCAGTATAGTGACAGATTTAGTCTGTATCTTCTATAAAAACCAGATCGTGTGCGACACAACATGACGCATGTCATTCATCATCATTATAAGACCAATATTGGTCAAATTGTTGATCATTTTCTTGTCTAAACTTACTGATATCGCGTCGGTCTTTTTTACTTGGACGATGATCAGGTCGAGCTAGATTATGCAACTTTCTTTGGCTTGCAATCAATTCCCGTCGTGTAATACTGACTTCGGTTTCTTCATATAATTTTTGTGCAACAGGAGCGGGGCCACGCACGTCAGAGAGTTCTTTGATCACCACGGTTTTCTTATCAATGCCTTGTTGTATGGTGAGTTCCATTCCAATCCGAACTTCTCTCGACACTTTGACACGTTCGCCATTGTGGTGAACTTTGCCTCCCTCAATTGCATTTTTGGCAATGGAGCGTGTTTTAAAAAAACGAGCTGCCCATAACCATTTGTCAATACGCATGCCTACAGCATCTTCTGCTAAAGTGGATTTACGCATATTTGGCGGTGACCTCAGCTCGCTCTAAATAAGGAATTAAATCGGTGAGCTGATTTAAGATCGGATAAGGGCTGGATGTCTTGCTTTGACCTAGTGATGAGGGTTGAGCAATGGTAAATAGGTTTTGAATACCATAACTTTCAGCACCCTTTAGTACTTTTTCAGTGTCATCGATGAAGTAACACTGTGTGGCTGCAAAAGGATGACGTTCATGGAGACGTTGCCAGAACTCAGTAAATTCCTTGGCATGGCCGAGAGTTTCACTGCTAATAATGACATCAAAATATGAGGCCAGTTTCGTGTATTCGAGTTTGAACTTGAGTCCCTCACAGTCCGCATTAGTGGCAAGCCAGCAAGGGTAGCCGTTGCTTTTTAAATAGTCGAGAAGTTCAATGCTACCTTCACGCAGGCCAACTTTATGCTTAAATTCCTGCTGCAAAGCGAGCGTGTCTACGCCGACTTTAGCTGTCCAAAAGCGCGTAGAATACCAATTGAGTGTGTGATTATGGGTTTGATAAAACTGAAACAGAGCCTGAGTACTTTGTTCTAAAGAGCACTGGTGTTGTTCAGCATAACGGATAGGAAGTTGATGATTCCAAATAAAATCATCATAGGCAAGATCCAGTAATGTACCGTCCATATCAAAAATAATAATCGGTCTTTCCATTCAAAAATCTCCAATGTTTTTCAAAGTTCAACAAGGTTCATAGAAAAACACTCTAACCATTGAAATTGCTATGCTTTCGCATTTATTAAAGCATTTTAAGTAATTTCAAAGTTCAACAAAGTTGTTTACCTTTCAAGAATAATTATGTACATATCTGTGTACATAAATTTTATCTGTACATATCAGCATTAGAGTATAGAACAATTAGGTTGAAAAAAACGAATGGCTTTAAGTGATAGTTGGCTCAAATCGAATAATGGAAAATCTCGAGAAAAGGTTGAAGTGGTGACAGATAGAGACGGTTTATCTATCAGGATTTCGCCTAAGGGTAAGATCGTATTCCAATTTCGTTATCGATTTAATGGCACAGCCAAACGATTAGATATTGGTACTTATCCTATGCTGGGGCTCAAAGATGCCCGCACACAAGTGCATAAATATAAATCAGAACTTGATCAGGGAAAGGATCCCTTACAGTTAAAACTTAAAGGGGAGAGTGACTATCTCAAGCAACTTACCGTAAAGGATATATGTGACCTTTGGTTTAATACTGTGGCGATCGGCAAGGTCTCTTGTAAGGATGATCTACGCGCATTTGAGATGCATGTATATCCGCGTATAGGAAAAAGGTTCTGTGATGATGTAACTCTACAGGAGTGGTCTGAACTTCTATTTGATATAGCGGGAGAAGTTAAAACTGTGGCGGTTAAAGTTTTGGGTAATCTCAAAATGATTATGCGATGGGGGTGTATTCACGGAAAGTTAAAGCATCAACCTATCCAGCATATTAAAGCTGCTGATCTAAATGTAAAAAAGGTAAAACGCTCAAGGTATTTAACAGAACAAGAGATATTTTGGGTTATCCATGCATCACTTAGATCGAATGCCATCTCGCAAAAAAATAAAGCTATTTTAATTATGCTTCTTTTCTTTGGCTGTCGTGTTTCTGAGTTACGCCTTGCTAAAAAATCTGATTTCGATTTTCAGCAAATGATTTGGATAGTTCCACCTGAGAATCACAAGATGGGGGATCGCACCCATAAGCCTATTATTAGGCCAATCATTCCGCAGATTATTCCATTCCTTGAATTTATATTTTCACTCTCTCCAGAGAGTTGTGAATATGCTTTTCCTAGTCTTAAAGGGAAAACTTATACGTTGTTGTCGAAAAGCTTTCATACAACAATACCGGGCTTTGTGAATAATAATGTTCAGAAAAGATTTGGTGTGGAAATGAAGCACTGGACCATACACGACCTGCGCAGAACAATGCGAACAAACATATCAGAGTTGGCCGCACCACACGTTTGTGAAATTATGTTGGGGCATGGTCTGCCTGCAATTTGGGGGACTTATGATTTACATGAATATATTGATGATCAGGCGCAAGCTTATGAAAAATGGTTTATTAAGCTTAGCGCCATATTAGACAATCATGAACGTTTCGATAGTAAAGGCTGTATTTCAAGTGAATCAAGCAGTCCTTTACTTCTTTCCCAAGCATCAACAGCTTTGATACCGTAACGACTGCTTGAACGACCATGTGCTTTGATCACTGGTTCAGGAAAATCCCTGTTATTTCGCCAGTTGATCAAAGTGCCTTTAGTAACGCCGTAACGCTTCAATAATTCAGGGGTTGAGATATATAGTCCCATTTAAGACACCTCCTTCTTGATATCAATTAACTCAAACGGTAATTTGGTATCTAAGCCCTTGCATTCATCCTTATATCCAAAACTTACAAGGATGTGATAAAGGGCAGAGGCTTGCTCCGCCGTGAATGTTTTGGTTGTGCCTGACTGGCCTATGACGAGTGGTGCGAATTCTTCGGCAAGTTCTTGGGCGATATGTTGGAGGTTAGTCATTGGCTAGCTCCTGTGCTTCGATCATGGCTTTTTTGCTTTGCATCATTTTTGTAGTAGAAGTGGTATTCCTCAGGCAATTCAATGTTCTTTGGCATCCAGTGCGATTGACCGTAAGCCGCCTGCCATCCGTAACAATTTCTCTCTTTAAAGCCACCAGCCCATTTTGAATCACGCGTTACTTGTCGAACTTGCCCAAAGCTGTGCACCAAAACTTCTTCGCCTTCTTTAGGCATCCGATCAGAAGTTGAAATCCACCTAGGAACCGCTTGGGCTTTGGCTGCTTGCTTAAACCCATAAAACGCGCCATTTACCCATGCCGCCAATCCAACAGGCATACCGTTATTCTTCTCAACATAACAACCTAAGTGCTCGTCAAAGTTAAGATACTCAAGCTTCTCGTTAATATATTTAAGCTTCTCAAATTCAACTTTTAATTTTTTAATATCCATCACACTCTCCTGAGCAAACATCTGCGCAAAATCCTAATTTATTGTTTAAATTGCGCAAATAATTGCTCAAAATATTCATTTAACCACTGGCACAATCGTCAATTGACCGCCTGTTGTTGATTCAACCAATTTAGTGAAATAACTAATTGCATTACCTAATGTTGTTTCATCAGCTTGAGCAGGGCGCTTTATCAAAATATCAATCGCTTCTAAAAGTTTTCGCTTTTCATGCACTTCCATCACGCAACCTCAACCTTCAAAATATATTTCTGACCGCCACTGGTGAACTCAACCACTTCATTATTTGCAAGCAAGTAGTGTCCGACAGCTTCAATATGTTTAGCACTCATGCCGTTTTTGGCTCTAACTCTGCGTCTATCACATTCAAGACACGCATTTGACTTCACAGATCGCTCAGATGTGCCGCACGACTTACATGGGGCAACAGGCCTATAACTTTTTAAGCCACTCTTTTCAGCACGTGTACGCAAGATATGATTTTGATGACTGTTCGGGCGCTCCGCACTTTTAATTGTCGTGTCTGCATTGCAGTAATTAAACTCAGCTTTGTTTGTATTGACCGCTTGTTTAATTTGACCGCCGCTTTTAACAAATTTAGCAATCGCTTCCGAATAATCGGGCTTAATTTTCGTTTCAAACATCACGCCACCTTCATTTCGACATAATTAGAATCTTGGTAATTTACGAATTCTTCATACAATGCCTGACACGCTGCATTACCCGTTAAGTCATTCTTTACAAACACATAGCTCAGCGACTTCTTTGTGCCTTTGCCTGAGAACGTGCAGCTACCATCAGCTAGGACCTTCTTTACATAGCCCAGCAATTCAAGCCAAATCATGAAGGCAAGGGCGTGCTTGTTTTTAATTCTGAAAATCATCGATACCCCCACGTATTAACAAAGTTTTGAATACAGTCCTCAATCCCAAATAGGTTGATGTCGCTGTAAGTTTTTATCCGCCCGTTGTGCTGAATTAACAGCACACGGGTGATTGAAGAGTAGGTGTAGCTCATGCAATGGCTCTCCCTTGTCCTTGGGTGATGTTGATGATGTGAGCTTTTACATTTTCAAAATGCTGGGCTTCAATGCCTAATAAGCTATCGATCCCTTGATCTTCACAATAGGTCATAACATCAATGCCGGCTTGTGCTAGGAGGTCTTGCAACTCATCACGTTGCGCTTCTGATATCCCATTAAATTCAGGAGGTTCTATCCATGTATCGCGGGGTATATCGAATGTGCAGCCGAGTACTCTCGCTCGAGCAAGCATTGCTTGACGCATGTTTTGGTAATAAGTGTGTTCTTTGTCTAGCTTTAGGGTCTCGGTCAGGTGATTTAAATCGCTTGCATAAACTGCTTCTTCGCAGCTTTGCTTCCAGTTATCCAAATCCTCAAGTGCTTTATTTAATGCAATTTGAGCAGGGGTAAGCGTGTTGATATGAGCCTTCGCATCTGCAATTAAGTCTGCAAGGAAAGTAGGGTGTAACTTAAGATCAGGTACCCAAACCTCACCAGTCTCACCACCTAAAGCACCTGAATTTTTCGCATGGTGTGTTGGGGATGGCTTGAAGTTAATGACTCTCGCATTTTTACCTTCACCAGTAGTTACAGTAGTCAAATAACCCATGATGTCTGCAATACGATAAAGCTCATTACGATTCTTGCCACCAAGCTCAGGACGGTAGATGATCTGATCACCGCTTTGGTCTTCTGAGGCATGGGCAATAAAGACAACATCCTTACCAAAACTTAAAAGCGTATTGATGTACTGCTTAAACTTCATGTTTGCTAAGCCTTGGGCTTTTAACTTGAGTGCACCATCTTGTTGACGGTTATTCGCTGTTTTGAGCAAATGTGTCTTAATGGATTCAAGCATTGCGCCCACGGTATCAATAACAACCGTATTGAAAGGTGCTAAGTCTTGTTCAGTAATGTTTTCAATATCTGACCATTGCTGAACTGGAACAACAGCTCCGCGACGAAGCTCACCAGTACGGTGTGCACCACGGTCAAAGTCAAATGAAATAGCTTTATCAGCGGTAAATCCTAGAGACGTTTTACCAAGCCCCGGATCTGCGTAGATGTAAGTAATAATCGCGCTTACGTTTAATGCTTGGTCTGCTGGAATAATAGGTATAGCCATGAGTATTTCCCCTTATGCCCAGAACAGTGAGCCTTTAGCTCGTTTAAATGATTTTGGATAAGAACGTGTAAGTGACTTTTGAAGGCGAATAGCCATAGTTTTTCTTTGTTGGAAAGCTCGTTCACGTTCAAAGTTTTCACGGATCCAAGGTTTGGCTGCATGAACCTCAAGCGAGATTAGCAGTTCGGTACCATCCTTATTAACCACATAGATATGGCGACCTTTTTCAAAGTAGGTTGAATGGCCTAGACGCATACGAATCTTGCCTTCGTCATCTTGGCTGATGAACTCGGAAAACTTTTGAGTAGAAGTAGTCATTAGCCTGCCTCCACTAAACGATGTTTTTCGATATAACCCTTAATAAGAGCATTGAAGTTCTGATGGTCGATGTGGTTTGTGAAGTCGTTGTATGGATTGCCTAGGGCATCTGAAACGGTCACTTCATCAAGGCTGGTTACGTCTACAGCTGTGAATTCACTACCTGGTACGCCGTAGCTGTCTTCAAATGCTTCAACTTCAAAACGTGCAGTAACGCGGAAACCATCTAAACGAATAACCGCTTCGCCGTGGTTATCACCAGTCATACGTAATGCAAGGAGTTGATATTCAGAAGGTGCTACGTTGGCAACTACAGGTTGAGCAGCTTGCGGTGAGGTCTTAAACCCACAGCTAAGCACGCCTATTGTTACAGCAGCTACACCAAGAGATATCTTGATGGTATTGAAAGGGGATAAGGTTTTGTTCATAATTGATCTCGCAGTTTCTGTAAAAGCACTCAAAGGGTTCGAAGTCTTGAGTGTTTTTTTAATGTCTGTGAGATAAATATAACTATAGTTATTTTTATAGTCAATAGAAAAGCAATTAAAATATATCTAAAGTTATATATAATTATAGCTGTAAGAATTTTTATGTTTTAATAGACAAAAGAAAACCCACACGAGGTGGGATCTCTTGAAGTGTAAATCTTATTATTTTACTTCAGTAATACTTATTGGTTGGCCTTTCACAAATTCAACAACCCCTTCGCCACGTTTAAAGTGGATTGAAACTCCATCATTATTAGCTAAACGAACGCCGCTACCAGCGACGGTTTGCTCTAAACGATATACCATGCCTGAGTTATCAGTCATTAAAGCAGTTTCAAAGTTATCTGAGGATTTAAGGAAAATTAATAAACCATTCGGTCCAGAAAACTGAAGGACTTGCGTATCAGCTGAAGTGTTGCTTGTGACTTGGTCTTGTAAAGCTTCATTCTTCGAGTTTGAAGCGCACCCTGTCATTGCTAAAGCTAATAAAGTTAAACTTAAAAAATATTTCATTTAATTTCCTTTTTATCTGTAAATCATAGGTATATTTATACTAATCGTTATAATTGGGCAATAAAATAAAATATTACATTTTTTTAACATTAAAAAGAAAACCCACCGCTGGGGTGGGTTGAATGGAAAATCAAGGAATGTTTAAGGGCGATGCATCCTATCAGCTAAGTAGTAGATTCCAAATAAAGTCACCACAATCATTTGCCAGAAGATAAAGAAGAATAAAAATGCTGTTACGTAGTAGACAATATTGTAAAACATTGTCGGAACAGCAAAAATATTTACATCATAAATCAGGCGAACAATAAATATAAAGACAGCACTTAATATACTAATTGCTGATAGGTAGCCAAAAAGGAGGGTTAAATAGCGTCGACGACTCAACTTTGACTCTCTAAATCCCCCCTCAACTTGCTCTTTCAAAAAAGGTGCCGGAAGAGACATAACGTTATCCATCGGCGTATAATTGTACGATGCAATTGCTGCCAATGAACCTATATAAAAACCGGGTAAAATTTGCACAAAAGTTGATATATTATCAAATGCTTTATGGTTGAAAATATTCACACCTGCCGCACTACTATAATCGATTAATGCAAAAATTGAGCAAAACACAATAGCTAATATGCATGGTAAAATATATAGCAGAGAACGCAAATTATCCCCATTGTTAGGGTATTGGACTTTCAAAAAATCAAAAGCTTTTAATGCGTAACCGAACATAAATCACCTATCTAAAATAATCTCCATACCTCATTTAGGAATATCTGATTTATTTGTGTGTTATCAGGGTGGGCGCTCCTACCTCTGGCAGGGTCGAAAGATTTTTTTAATACAAAGGCTGAATTTAAACTATTGGTGCTATCTAGGGCGACAGTCTGATCTTGACCAGTTTCATTTTCAATGATAGCAAAAGTACTTACATTGTTCAAATTCAGACTATTATTATTAGCTGTATTAATCAATGAACGTAAATAACTTTGAGGGGTATCATTTGGCTGCAAGGGAGTAACTTTGAAATCCAATGCACCTGAAAGGCGTACTAAACGCTGATTTGGGTCATTAAAATTTGATGTAACCTCACCTTTTAGTCTTATTCTATTTAGCCGTCCCGATCTGATTGCTTCCGCTAACAAATCACCCGCCATAGGATAAAGGCTTGAAACTATATTAAATCTATGAATATCAGGAGTGCCATCTGGATTGTTTGCATTATCTGGGTTGGTAATTTGAAAAATACCTTCAGAATTGGGAGTAATTCTCTTAAGGCCTCTCAAGTACCAATTTAATGTTTTAACTAAAACGGAAACGGGCATGCCAACTACATGCTCTATGCCAATTGATGCTAAAAGAGGCTGGTTTGTATTTAATTTTATTACACAATGACATAGATGCTTAACACTTTGATCTTTACCTCGTAATTGAACATCATCTGTACCAGTCAATCTATTTCTAAGTGTTCTATTAGGGGCTAAACCATCATAGTAACCAAATACGATGTCAATTTTATTAGTAGTAACAACCAAGTGTTCAATGGTCGTGCTGTATTGGCTACTGTTAAAAACATATGGGGTCGTCAAGTTACCCAGATTGTTTTTAAGTAGTGTAAACGCATCGTGAATCTTCACGTAATCTATTGGAGGTAATTTGTCTGGCTTTCCTCTGGTTTTGAAACAAAATTCATAGTATTGAATTATAATTTTATCAGCCATTGAGTGGCTCCTTATTAGTAATGATTTCACTTGTTGGACGTTCTTGAATCATGTTTTCCCCACTCGATCTCTTCATAAGAACTGCGTCGGGTTCGCAGTTTTTAATCTTTTTCAAAGTCACTGATGATTTACTTTATAAACACCCAGAGATAACCTAAACAGACTCATACCGGCCCAGCTTCACAGTATTTAAAAGTTCTTCGTGATTACATATTTCTATTCTTGAAATAAAGTCTAAAGGCATAGTCAGTCTCTCAGCAGTAATGGTCTCGAAGTGAACCCAGATTGCAGCATCTTGATTCTCGAAGCTAATACTTACAAGTTTGACCAGGTCGTAAGGCTCACTATCATGAAGTAAGACAATATTGTAGAAATGATCTGAGCGTACATATGAGATAAGCATTTCGTGAATAGCTGATTGTTCATCACTGCTTAGCTCGCTGTATTTACTCACCTCAATGTTATTGTACTCTTTACTCATTAATCATTCTCATTACGTGATTAAGTCGCATATAGCGGCTTTTTATTAGCGTCGAATGCGCTTTACGACCTGTTTCCACCAGTACTGCCCTAATATAGTTATACCTTCTGATTCTATTTTGCTAGGGGAGTAGTATTCGTCAGGAAATTGATTTTTATCAGGGTTTGCTGAGACAGCCTTAAAGCCACCTTTGCCTTCATCATTCCAGTTAAACAAGTATTTAATTTTCGTATCATCCCCAACCTGAAAAGCATAGATTTCCCCGTCGTAAATGGTTCTAGCAGACATATCAATTGATATGGCCTGTCCATCTTTTAATTTAGGAAACATACTCTCGCCGCGGACATGGATTACCTTGGTTGCGGATGGTTGAACATTACATTCTTTAATTAGATCAACAGGGAAAAGCATCTTATTGTTGCTTGGCTTTTCTAGATTTAGATACCCATTTCCAGCACTAACATATACATCATCATAATAATCAATAGCTACGTATCCATCTGGAACGGGATCGTCAGATTGATAGATACTAACCTCCATCGCAGATATATCGGCATTGCTTTTTTCTGGAGTTGATTCACTACCAGTTGTTAACCATAGAGGGTCAACATTTAAAAAATTAGCAATCAGTGGAAGGAAAGATGATTTCAGATTTCGACCAGATTCTAAGGCTTGATATGCAGGCTGAGACATTTTCACAGCTTCCGCTACTTCTGCTTGGGTTTTCCCCGCACGCTTTCTTGACTGCTTAAGCCTGTCTTTTAATTCCATCTTTCAGAACCTCAAAATCTTAATAACAAATATATAACCTTGGTTATATGAGTTCAAATAACTATAGTTATTGACTAAAAATAACTATAGTTATAATATTGGTTATATCTAGTGAGGATATAACTATGAGTAACACCACAAATAATATTTTCCAGTTGCTCGTAACCCATTTTGGTGGGCAGGAAAATACAGCAAAAGCCCTTGGGGTCAAACAACCAGCAGTGTCTGGCTGGGTGCGAGGCTCAAAAAGAATGTCTGAGATCGTTGCGATGAGAGCCCAGGCGGCGACAGATGGAAAATTCAAAGCGGTTGAGTTATGTCCATCTCTTAATGATTTCAAGCAATTGGCAATATAACCAATTATCACTTTGTCAAACCTTCAAAGAAACGTGAAACAAATAAAGGATTTCACAAATGCAAGAAATAACACTAAGCCGTGAAGCTCAAACGGCAATTTTTAAAATGATTAACCAGACAAAGGGAATTTCACCAAAGGAAATTGCTCAGGTCACTGGTGATTCGCATAACACGATTTGCAACTACGGCAACGTAGGGATGCCGAACCATTTACCGAGCTTAAAGAAGCTTGAAACCATCATGTTGTATACGCAGAACCCTGAAATTTTAAAGGTGTGGGCGCATCAGATGGGATACGCATTAGTACCAGTGGATTGTGACTCAAGCAAACATCATGAGCTATCGATCTTTGAAGCAATGATGCAACACAACATTAAGAGCGGGAAAGCAAACCGAGTTGTGTATGAGGCTTATGAGGATGGGGTGATTACACCAGCGGAATACGAAGAGATCCACCAGATTACCCAGGGCTTGATCGAGTTGATTACCGCCGTGGATCAGGCAGCGCTTAAGCAAATGCAGAAGTACACAGCAAATACTCAAAAAGAAAAAGCCTGATCGCAGAAATCAGGCTTTTAGTGTTCAAAAAACCAATCGAGGCAATCTTGTGAACAAAACAAATCTAACACAACACCCATGCGCTAACAAGTGCAGCAATTTTAAAGAAGAGCAGTGCAACCATTGCTTAGTACAGATCAACTGCTATCAAGATGAAGATCAATCTATGGGTACGCGAACAATTATTGAGTCTGATTTCGCGAAAGGCGACACGGTTGTATTTGTTGATGCATTTATGCCTGACCACCTTATGACAATTCATAAAGTGCAGGGTGACGGAATTTTGTTGGATGGTAATCGCAAATTTGCGCTTTCGCATTTACTACGCCACGCAACAACAATTGAACTTAATGCTAAACGCCGACTTTCTCTGACCGAGCAGAGTCTGGGTGAAGTGTCGTGATGAAAAAAGGAAAAGCCCGAGAGTTGAGATCGGGCTTTAGCATTCAATTCAGAGGGTAAATCTTAATGAATAACTCAAATTTAGCACATGAACCACCAATACCTCAAGGGCAAGTAGTTCATTTTCCAAAAAATGAGCGCAAAGCTATGTCGAATAAAGAAGAGCGCTACACCAAGATGCCTAACATGCTAATTGACAGCGAGATTATGGCTCAACTGAACGATAAGGCATTTAAGTGTCTAATGTTTGTTATGCGTCAAACCGTTGGATTTGATCGCGTATCTCACCCAATTGCTATCACACAATTTCAGAAATATTGTGGCATCAAAAAACGCGATACAGTCATGTCATGTATTCGTGATCTGGAACAACTTGGTTTGATCAAAGTTGAGAGAACAACAGGCTGCCTAAATGAATATGTATTCACTCCTGACCAGTACCGCGAAATAGGACTAGTACCAAATGAGGGTAGTACCTTTAAAGGTGACGGGACTAGTACCAACAAACGGGATGGGACTAGTACCGTGAAAGGTGACGGGACTAGTACCGTTGAACGGGGCACTATTAAAGAAACACTTAAAGAAACATTTAAAGAAAACTTTAAAGAGAGAAACACGCAGGAAAATGTGGTTGATCAGGTGTGGAATCCAAATACTGAAACTTTGAGTTCAATTCTCAAAACTACCAAACACTCACACCGTGTTTCTGAAATTCTTAGTCTGGAAGATTTTCAATTCCATCTTGGAAACTTCAATACACACCATGAGAAAAACTTTCAACTGACTGACAACCAAAAACACCGAAAGTTTGCACAGTGGATTATTCAAGAGTTTGAAAGAGTCTTGGAAAAAACTGAACGCAAAAACAAACAGCCATCAGTTTATCCACGTTCTGAAAAACAAAATTCTGATCTAGACGTGAATACAGCTTGGGCAGACCAAGCATCGCAACATCACGTACCTGTGAATTCATCAGTCCATATCCCGGAGGACTTTCTATGAACGCAATGTCAATGCTGGCTCAGGGATTAAAACAAATACAAGAAATCTGTTCAAAACACAAAATAGCAATGGTACAAGCAGGGCCATTTCAGAAGTGCCCACAATGCGCCGTAGAATTTTTGGAAGAACAAAAGCTCAATGCACAAGCTGAAATTGATCGTGCTGTACGTGAAAAACATTTTGCTGGAGCAATGCTTCCAGAGCGACATGCAACATCAGGTTTTAAAAATTACAAAGTGCAACATGCTGGACAACAGAATGCACTGAATCAGGTTATTTCATTCGCAAAGAACATGATTCATGGCCATAAAAACAACTTTGTGATGGTTGGCCCTACTGGTACAGGGAAAACTCATCTGAGTTGCGCAACGGCTCGGACATTACTAAACAAAGGTAAGTATGCACGGTACATCACCAGCGAAGATCTGGCACAGAGAATAATGAACGCGTGGGAGCAGCCGGACGCTACAGAAAAATCTGTGATTTATGATTTCAGCCAGTACGACTTACTGATTTTGGATGAATATGGCTTGCACGACCGTGATAAACGCCGTGAGCTGGTACACAAAGTTTTATATGCACGTTATGACCGAATGAAGCCGACCATGCTGATTTCGAATCTGACATTAGTTGAGTTGCAGAAAGACTTGGGCGATCGTCTTTGGTCTCGATTTCAGCAAGGTGGACTGAGCGTGGTTGCATGCAACTGGGCAGATGAACGTGTTGGGGGGGAAGCATGAAGCATCTAAGTACTCCAGTGAATCAGATTGCAATATTTGAACGTGTAATTCATGCGCTCAAGGCGATTGAAACTACCCCAATAGCAACGGTATCCGAACTTCGCAAAACTGCATTAAGCGATCTCAGTTTAAGAACAGCACAGCGATACCTGAAAGGTTTAGAGCAAGCTGGGTATATCAAACGAAAAGATTCAGGTTTTGCAGATGAATCGCGATTCTTTTTAACGGATAAGGCGAAGCAGTTGTTTGGGGTGAAGGGGTGACAAGCAGCTACTCCATTGCTGAATACAAAAAGATGATTGGTGTGAAGAAACCTAAAAGAGGATCTAAGCGCCCAAAGGTTAAAGGTGAAAAGGTACAGAGTGAGGGTGAGGTGATATTGGCCACCGCACTGAGAGCTTTAAAGATTGAGTTTGAGCAGGAGTTTAAGTTTCACTCTACACGTAAATGGAGAGCTGATTTCCACTTAAAGGGCAAAAAGATCTTGGTCGAAGTAGAAGGTGGGATCTGGAGTAATGGCAGGCATACAAGGGGTAAGGGGTATTTAGGAGATTTAGAGAAATACAACGCAGCAACAATGATGGGTTATCAGGTAATACGGTTTAGCACCGAGCAAGTGAAAAGCGGCAAAGCGATTGAGCAAATAGAGAAGATGGTAGGGGATTTGGGATGACGGCAGTTACGGCAGATAAATTTGAACAATTTGAATGGTTGACTCATGGCATTACTGCAAAGTCGCCAAACTTTGAGCCACAAGCTCATGGCACTGGGGAGAAGCCTTTGAATTACGAAGATCGTTTAGGTGCCATTGCTACAATGGATACGCAGTTGGCAAAGTCGGTTACTTCATTAATTGTCTTTGATGGTAAATGTGAAAGTGATTATGAATATGTGCGTATGCACTTGGTAAATATCATGCTTCAAAACGCCGTGGTAGATAAGAAGCGAGAGCCTGAACAAATTACTATGAATCACTTGGCTTACTTAATTGCACGCATGGTTATAGATTTCTCTTTAGATCCCCAGCTTGAGAATAACTTCACTGCTCAGGGGCGTTTATATTATGCGGGGATTAATACCATGCAAATGAATGTTGATAATTATCGGATGACATGGAAGCAATACGAAAAGCTAATGGTCATGGCGATCGAGTCAGCAATTAATGAAGCATCAAAATCAATAGAGTTGTATAAGAAAAATACTTACAAAGAATTAAAGGCATAGGTATTTCGTTTTTGCGAAGACTAAGCTATAGTTTCACTATACTGGTCGTATTACGGTTTATCCGAGACCAAGGCTTAAAAGCTCATCATTTGATGGGCTTTTTTTATTGGTGGCTTATTGAGCAAATGGGTGACATACTAAGCCTATGTTTAAATCAAGATGAATTCTCGTGAGAATGAAAAGGGTTGTGATTTTAGGTGGAGTATTATTAGCACTTATATTCTTTTTGTGTTTTCACGTGCATAACCTTTCTGAAAAAGACAGGTTGGAAGGTTTAGAAAAACTTTCTGATGAGGTTAAATCCTCCAAGTAAGTTTTTAGAAAAGATTGGATGTAAGCTCATCGAAAGGTGGGCTTTTTTATTAGTGGTTTTTTGCTTCATTTTTTATTCGATTAATGATTTAATTATTTTGTTGTAAATAAAAACAACGATTCCTTGTATCAGCGCACATGACCAAGGGGAAAAGCCTTACAGATATGTAGGGCTTTTTTATTGCTGTATACAAATTGCAGGAGCTTTGATGGGCTTTTTAAACAACTAAGATGGTATAGTGAAACTCTCTTTTAAGTGCTCCTCTATATGCCTGAAATCTATAAATACATTTACACTCAGATCAGTGTATTCGGTTCATTACCAACACATAAAGTTCTTATAAATAGTACACATAACAAGACCAAATTAATTTTCGCTGATAATACTTTTGTTTATGGGGCTGTTTCTGATTGGGCAGTAGGTCTATCCGGGCTTGATTCGAGAAAATCAATATGGTCGGAAGAACCCAAGTTGTTTTTAGAGGGTGAAAAGAGAAGATTGAGCCTCTATCGAGCATCTCATCCAGCATTTATAACTGAAGCAATTATAGGGTAGGCTTAAGATATTTTGAATTTCGTTAATACTATAAGTGCTTATATTTCAAATAAAGTTTGCTTTGTGGTTGCTTAGGGCGTATAAAGCTAACTCGTTGATGCGGGATGGAGCAGTCTGGTAGCTCGTCGGGCTCATAACCCGAAGGTCGTTGGTTCAAATCCAGCTCCCGCTACCAATGAAAAAGATTCAAAGTTTATAGCCTAGTCCCCGTGGATTAGGCTTTTTTTATGGCGGCTTGACTTTATTCGTAGTGGTTTAAATTTTAATGCCGCCACCTAGATATTTACTAACCTCAAAGCTCGCCAAATGGTGGGCTTTTTTAATGCCTGATATATGGCAATCATATACTGCGAGTGTGCCAGCTTGCAGTACATGCCTTGAGTAAATGCCTAGATCGTTTAGGCAATTCCAGTTAGGGCTTGGCAACCCGACCTTAAAGAGAACGAAAGCAAGTGAAATTGACCGTGCATGTAAGGTTGATGTGATTGTGAGTAGCGGTAGATCAGTTGCCGAGCTGATTAATATCGAACTATAGGCAGGGGTGTGGCAGATCACCACATCCTTTTTTTATTGCCCTGAGAAATATTAGTGTAATCACATCAAGTTAAAATGCTTGATTAGCCAGGAGTAAAATCATGCTTAGATTACTGATGTGCTTATTCGGCCTGCATGGTGCGACTGAGATCGATTACACGATTGATGATGAGGAAATCAAGGTGTGTCGGGATTGTTTGAAAGAGATTGATTAACCCTCGCCACTTCGGTGGCATTTGCCGAACGTATTACGGCACATAGAACCCCGCTCAATATGCATTATTGGCGGGGTTTTTCTTTTCTATCTGATACATATGCCTCACCGTATTTCATTCAACAGGAGATGATCATGTAAGTTTTCAAGAAGAGACTAATATTGCGCCTGATTTTAGGGCGCAAAGTCTCGTTTTCCACTATTAAAATATAATTATCTAACATAAAATCATGATTATAGAACATTTAAAAACAAGGTTGTTATGTCAAATCATTTTGTATTGAAGGGTGGAATAGGGACAATTGATGCTGAGAGGGATATCTTTTTAGAAGATTATTTTTGGGAAACACAGGTTTTCAATGATTTAACCTGCTTTGATGAAAATGATTATTCATTCTCAAAAAGAGTGATAGTTGGAAGAACTGGATCAGGAAAGACTGCACTTCTAAAAAAAATTAACAGCTTGCCAAATATGAAATCGGTAACTATTGAAGCCGAATCAATGATTTTTGAGCATATAAAAAACAATGTTTTTATAAACTCACTAATTGAAAATGATATTGATATAAGAATATTTTATAAATCATTGTGGCTGCATGTTTTATTAATTAAAGTCATTGAACTTACATTTCCAAAAGATAATTTATTGAAATCTTTACAAGCACTAGTTTTTGATCGAAATAAATTAGCAGCTGAATATGTAGAAACTTTTTCAGATAATTTTTTTAATGAAAATATTATTTCTGAAATTACAAACAAAATGCAGCGAGAGCTTACTGCATCATTTGGAGGGGATGTCTCAACTGTAAAATCGACAGTAGGCGGTAAACAGAACAATGAGTTTACTGAGAAAATACAATCTCAAACAAGTCGATATGTTAATACTGAGCTTCTAACCAAGCAAAAACAAGTGATTCGTGCACTTATTGAAGGCACAAAGGATAAGAAAAGAAAATATATTATCAGTATCGATGATTTGGATCGCTCTTGGTTGAACGAAAATTCAATTCGTTATGATTTTATAAACGCGCTTTTGGATGCATTTAGAGAGTTGTTGGATATAAAAAATACAAAAGTATTAATATCTATTAGAACCGATATTCTTAAAGGTGTTTATAAGAAGAAATTGAGACAAGAGGAAAAGGACCTTTCTTTGATATCCCATGTTGAATGGAGAAGGGAGGAGATTGTCAACCTACTTGATAAGCGCATAAGTTACATTATTGAAAGGCAATACACTAATGAGGGTGTTACCTTTGAAGACTTATTTAATTTTCAGGTTCTAGGAAAGACGGCTAAAGAGTATATTCTGGAAAGAACTATGCTTCGCCCAAGAGATGCTATTGAGTATGTCAATCTTTGTTTATCCAAAGTCTCGGGTGATGTTTGTAAGTTAAATCATTGTGTAGTGTTGGAAGCTGAAGAGGATTTCTATTCAAGTCGTAAATCAGCACTTTGCTCCGAATGGTATAGTTTATTTCCAAACTTAAGAATTTATTTAGATGCATTGTCAGTATTCGAAACCAATACTATTAACACTGGGGTGTTAGTAAGTAAGAAGGATGAATTTTGCGAAGTTTTACTCAAATCAGAGGATTTAGATGATGATGTAATTAGTAAATGTATTGCATCTGATTTTACTGATATTCTAAATATTTGGTTTGTTTGCGGTGTTATTGGTCGAACTAAAACCGAAGACATTGTTATTTTTTCAAATCATCAAAAGATGGAGTTAGATATTACTGATTTTAATAAAAATTTCAGAATCCACCCTCTTTTTTTTAGAAACTAAAATTTTGGATTTATATCACCAATAATCCTTATTAAAGCCACCTTCGGGTGGTTTTTTAATGGGCGAAATTTATGATAAGGCCACAACCACCAGAACGACTTCTAAATATAGACCCTTTAGATAATGTTGATTTTGAGCCAGCAAAAGAGCTTGAAGAGTGGATTATCGATACTTTCATTTCTAGTGATGGAAAGCTCTACAACTCTGATCACGCTCATATATCGCCGTGGTCTAGCACATTATTTAAAGTTCTATGGGCGTCTTCTGCATTCATCAAAGCTGACAGAGTTGTATTGGGCCAAACCGAGAAGTTTTCGCCTATGGCGGGTGGCTGGCGTAAGTTGCGACAAGAAAAACAAATGATTGATTGGTTTGGTTGTGTTCCTGACTTCATTATTACCATTGATGCCAAGTTCGCCTCACAGGCAAGCGATACAGAATTTTGCGCATTGATTGAGCATGAGCTTTACCACCTTGGTGCCAAGCGGGACGAAGATGGGAATTACTTAATAAGTCCTTCAACGGGTGAATATAAATACTATTTAAGACCACATGATGTTGAAGAGTTTCATGGTGTGGTTCAACGCTATGGTGCATCAGAAGATGTGCAGAAGATGGTAGACCTTGCTAATGATGGGCCAACAATTGGGAAAGCTAAAATTGCACATGCTTGTGGTACCTGTCTTTTAAAATTGGCTTAAATTTTTTTGCCTATTTTGTGATACGTAGTGATACAAAGAGGTGGTTATGGCAGCCCTAAAAGAGCCTGTAAAAATATTTATAGTTCAAGCTCTTGCGTGCCGTGACACTCCACAAGAAGTAGCGGAGCTTGTATCACAAGAATTTGGGGTGAAAATTGATCGAGTACAATGCTCAACATACGATCCCACAAAACAACGCGGTAAAAATCTTTCCAAGAAATTTGTCGACCTTTTTTATGAGACCCGTGAGAAGTTTGATGCTGGATTGATTGATATTCCGATTACTCAAAAGTATTACCGCTTAAAGCAGTATCAAAAGCATCTTGAAAAAAATGCCAGAAATACCGTGATGTCACTAAACATCATGAAGCAAGCAGCGCAGGACTTAGGTGGTCAATTTACCAATCGACAAGAGATCACAGGCAAAGATGGCAAGCCAATCGAGACTGTAAATTCCAATGTTTCAACTGAGAGCTACCTTGAAGCGAGGGAGCGAGTTTTAGATGAATACTGATCCAGCACGTGAACTTGCGATACGCATAGAGGCCCAAGAGGACTTGTATTTCTTTTCTCGATACATGTTCAAAGAACGTCGTAAGTACAAGTGGATGCACAACTGGCACCATCGAGTAGTCTGTGATGCTTTGATGCGAGTTTTCCGTGGAGAGATTAAGCGTTTAATCATTAACGTCCCGCCTCGATACTCCAAGACCGAGCTGGCTGTAATTAACTTCATGGCTTGGTGCTTTGGTAAAGTTCCTGATTGTGAGTTTATTCATATCAGCTACTCAGCAACCTTAGCGGCTAATAACGCATTCCAGACGCGAAACCTAGTTCAAGAAACTGCCTTTAAGCGAGTATTTCCTGAATTTAAGTTAAGGGATGATAGTAAAGCGAAAGATGATTGGCGAACGGTTGCTGGAGGTGTCTGCTACGCGCAAGGTACGGGCGGTACCATCACTGGTTTTGGTGCAGGTAAGATCCGAAAAGAGTTTGGTGGAGCCATTATTATTGATGACCCGCATAAAGCCAGTGAAGCGAGTTCAGACACGATCCGTGGCAATGTGATTGAATGGTTTCAAAACACTTTGGAATCTCGAACAAACTCACCTGATACGCCCATTATCGTCATTATGCAGCGCTTGCATGAGCAAGACCTTGCAGGTTGGTTGTTAGATGGCGGGAATGGCGAAGAGTGGGAACATTTGTGTTTACCTGCAATTCAGCCCGATGGCTCAGCACTCTGGCCAGAAAAACATAGTATTGAGCGATTAAGGGTCATGGAGGATGCAGCGCCGTATGTCTTCTCTGGTCAGTATCGACAGTTACCATCACCACCTGCGGGTGGTTTTTTTAAGCCTGACAGAATTGAAATTGTGGATGCGTTACCCGCGGAATTCATCAAAGAAGTTCGTGCTTGGGACTTAGCAGCTTCTGAAAATGAAGGTGACTGGACTGCAGGTCCTCGAATGCTAAAGACCAAGGAAAACATGATTTACATCGTCGATATGGTTCGCGGACGATGGGGGCCTGATGGGGTAGAAAATACGATTAAGCAAACAGCTCAAATGGATGGCAAATCTGTTTCGATTCGATTACCTCAAGATCCTGGTCAAGCGGGTAAATCTCAAGCTAAAAACTTCATCACGATGCTTTCAGGTTTCAATGTTAATGCTGAGACGGTATCAGGTGACAAGATTACTCGGGCACAACCATTCGCAGCTCAGGTCAACATCGGCAATGTAAAGATGCTCCGTGGTGATTGGAACAAAGCACTCATTGAGGAACTACGCAACTTTCCAAATGGTACGCATGACGACCAAGTGGATGGATGTAGTGATGGCTTTACGGAGCTAAATGAAGCACGAATAGGCAAAAAGTCGTACATATCAATAGGAAAACACATGGCAAAGTCTAAAAAGGACAAAGCGTCAAAGAAGGCTTTGTCCAAAGGTGGTCTATACACTCAAGAAGCGATTTCTAACTTTTTCACACATTTTGGAAGACGTCCTGACAATGATGAGGTATTGCGTAAAGCGGGTATTACTCGTCATCGCTTATCTGTATTACTGGATGATGATGAGATTGCGCAGGCAGTAGAGACACGTATTGATGCGTTATTGGCTACGCCGTTCCGCATTGAGCCTAGTGATACACCAGAGGCAGTATATCTAAAAGCTGAGCTTGATGAGTGGTACTTCGAAATTGCATCAGCTGCACTAAATGCTTTGTTCTTTGGCTATTCAGTGCAAGAGGCTGTATACGAAGTAAAACAAGAGGGATATCTAGGATTGCAGTGGATTGGTGAAAAGCCAATGCAATGGTTTGAGCCTAAAAACGATGGGCGCTTGATCTATCGTCAAGACGGTGGTGGTGCAGATCGGGAAGTTGATCAATTCCTAAAGTTCTTCCTCACTCGTCGTAAGGCTTCATTTGAACAACCTTATGGCAAGGCATTACTGGCGACACTCTATTGGCTGTTCTTCTTCAAACAGAATGGGTTTAAGTTTTGGGCTAAGTTCTTGGAGCGATTTGGTACACCTATATTATTGGGTAAGTGTAAAGACACTGAGACCGATGATATGAGCCAAGCATTACTCAATGCTCATGCGCAAAGTGTACTTTCGATTGATATTGAAGATGATGTTCAAGTTCTATCAACTCAAGGCTCTGGTTCAGCTAACGGTGCTTTTGAGACATTCAACAAGACCTTGGCACAGCAGATCCAAAAGGTTGTATTGGGGCAGACTCTTACCAGTGGTACGGATGGCAAGGGAAGCTATGCACTTGGTCAAGTCCATGAGAATGTCCGTGGCGACAAGCTTAAGTCAGACATTCGATTGGTTACGCCAACAATTCAAGCCGTCGTGGATGCGTTATGTGTGTTGAATGACTGGAAGCCACATAAAGTGTTTCTCGGTGAAAAAACGAAACCATTGAATAAAGAACAGGCTGAGCGGGATACACACCTAAAGAATGCTGGTGCAAATCTTTCAGAGTCATACTTCATTCGTGAGTACAACTTGCAAGATGGTGATTTAAAGCCAGTTGAGCAAGTGGTTCCAAGTACCCAATTTTCTGCATTACCTCATCAAGCATTCAGCTTTAAGGCATCTGTACAAAAGCACTCACCTGAGCAGCAAGAGGTGGATGAGCTGACCGATGCCCAAGATGACCTAGAGCTATTGAATCAGGATCAGATTAAACAATTGGTGGCCGAATCGACGGATCCACAGGATTTAGCCAGCAATTTAATGCAACTTATTCCCATGGCGTCCAAGGCTCAATTCAAAGCTAATTTAGATCAAGCTTTGTATGCCGGGGATGTATTGGGGTATGTGACGGCCGGTAGGGGTAAATAGATAAGTTACATTTAACTTGTAAGCATATAAAATCATTACCACTTTTAAAATGAAAAAATGGGGGTGGTAATGATTGATTTTACAAAGTTGACTGAACTTTATATAAGCCGAAAAGATAAATTTGCTAAGTCAGATGATCGTGCAAAAAGAAGAAATAATTACTTTAATGAAATTTCTGAAATTGACGCATCAACAGAGATGACTCTGGAAGAAAAGCGAGCACGGAAGAATTCTGCAGCACAGAAATTAACTGGAAATGGTTTAGCTTCTCAAGAGTTGGTGGATTATTATTTTAGACATCCTGATTTTATCAACTTCGAAATCATTGCATCTATAGTCGGATTTTGGGATCAAGTACTTATAAAAACGACTGACGAAAATGGAAGAATTACAAAATTAGATTTAAATTTAAAAACCTACTGCAAAGAAGTTGCTATGGCGATCTCTTCAATGATTTTCTTTGCATTCGTTTTTCTAGTACTAATGTCCTTGGGAAATTGGTTTATTAATTACATGGTAGTGAACTTTTACATAAGTAAGAGTGTTATGGGGATTGCTTATTTAATTCTAATTTCACCGATATTCTTCATGTTTCTATTTATATTTTATTTGTTTTTAAACCTGACTGACTTGAAGAGGTTGGTAAAGTAATAAAAAAATCTAGCAGCCATTAGGCTGCTTTTTTTATGGATGGAGCTATGCAACCAGTCACGTTTCTTGAAGCGCTGCATTATGCGCATAGTAAGAAAGTGGTGTTGCCTGATGAGTTTTACTCAATGGATCTTAAGACACGGCAGATGGCGACTACGATTAGCTTTCTGTCGAGTCTTGAACAAGCTGAGTCAGTGATTAAGTCACTTAACAAAACCTTAGCATCGGGTGGCACCTTTAACGATTTTCAGAAGCTTGTAGCTGAGTCTGAAATCATTTTACCCAAGCATTACCTAGACAATGTATTCCGTACCAATATCCAAAGTGCATATGGCCATGGGCGTTGGCAGCAACAGCAACGAAATAAAGACAAACGTCAGTATCTGATGTATTCGGCTATCAATGATAGTCGCGTACGTCCAGCACATTTAGCGCTGAATCGAATTGTATTACCGATTGATCACCCATTTTGGCTAACGCATTACCCTCCATTGGGTTTCCGCTGTCGTTGTACGGTTATCGCCCTCACAGAGAAACAGGCGCTTAAATACGGCATCACGCCAGATGATAAGTTACCTGAGGTTGCAGAAGCATTGGATTGGAGTTCACATCCTTTGCAATTCGGAGAATTTGAGGCTTTGGTGGATCAGAAGATTTCTAAGTCATTACTTGATAAAGAATATCTACTAGAGCAGAAAGAGGCAATTAAAGCCGAATGGACTGCATCCAAAAAGCTCACCAGTCTGTTAGCCCCGATGACTGATTCTAGTCGTGACTTATTCAACACAGTGGCCAATACGGTTATTCCTTTAGATCCATCCATTAGACCAAGTGCGATTAAGACTTTTTTGGATTACGTGCAGGGAAATGATGCTGCAATCACGAACTACCTAAATGCGTCTGTGAGCTCGAAAGCGGACGATGTTTTAAAACATTGGCTCACACAGGACATGCAAGCCTTAAACGCCGTGGCGAGTAATTCTGCTGCAATCGTGACAGGCGGTGTGACCTTGCAGCATGTAGTCGCTTATGAAGTTGGGCAAACGATTCAATTTAATTCGCCATTACTGTTAGCTGAAAATGCTTCCGATGTGGTGTTGCAGATTGAGAATGCGAAAGGCTTAGGCATTGATCTAAACGAATTGAATGCTGGTCATGGCGTATTAATGCCAATGGGTTTGTCATTTGAAGTGGTTTCGATTGAAGCGCTGAATGGCAAGATGATTTACACACTTAAAGCATTGGTGAATTAGATGAAGCTTATTTTAAAAAATGGAATGAGTGTCTTATATAAAAATGGCATGTCATTAACCGGAATGAACATCGATTCAATTGTCGCGGAATCTAAAGAAGATCGGGCAGAACTTCGAATACTTTTAACGAGTGCATTAAAAGTAGATGAGCGTGGTTGTCATGCATTAGGTCAAGACTTTGGCTCAAATGCTTTAAGTCAAAGTTCAGATGTATCAAATGGAAGTCGAGCGTTAGGTAATAAGGAATCTAAAGGTGCCGGTCTAAAATTCAACTATCCATTAGAAGATACACTACAAATCATTGACACATTGGCCGCTGTATTGAATATCAATGGATGCTCTGATGTAAAAGATACAGCTTGTGAAAAACTCAATCTGTTAATTCAAAGTATTTAAGTAATCACAATCATTCAAGACCACCTTTTAAGGTGGTTTTTTTATGGAGCATGAAAAATGCCTGAACTTAATGAAGAGCAGGGCAAGTACCTATTCTCACTATCCGCCGTGGACATTGTTCCTCAGGTTGAGGGGGATAAGAAGCGAACCTTTAAAGGCACGGCTTACGGTGGTGGTCGTGTTGATGGTCACTGGTTTTGGGGTCGAAATGGTGTTGTTTTCGATCTTGAAGGAATTGAGATTTCAACCCCAACACCTTTACTAGAAGAGCACTTCAGTACCAGTCGTGTCGGTGTAGTGAAGGAAGTCGGTATCAATCAAAACATCACAGTGACTGGCGACTTTCTCCGCAATACGAAAGCGCGTGAAGTAGTAGATGATGCAGATGATGGTTATCCGTTTCAGATGTCCATGTTCATTGATCCTGGTTCTGTTGAAGAAGTAGGGCAAGGGGTGAATGTTGTTGTAAATGGACAAACCTTCACTGGACCAGTCGCAGTATTTCGAAATAACCGTATCCGCGAATTTACGATCTGTTCAACAGGTGCGGATCGAACAACCTCGGTAAATGCATTCTCAGCAAAACCCGGTACAACAAATCAACCTACAGAGGACACAGAAGTGACCGAATTAGAAAAGGCGCAAGCCCGTATCCAAGAGCTAGAGACTAAAAACTCTGAGCTTGAAGCCCAAAACAAGCAGTTTGCTGCAGCCAAGCGTGAAGCAGAAATTACTGCTTTAGGTAAAGATCTGGGCAAAGAATTTAGTGCGGAAGATATTACCGAGATGAAGGCATTAGATGACTCTGCATTTGCATTCTCAGCTAAACAACTTCGTCAATTCTCAGCAGGTACTCAGCCAGCAGCTGGTCAGCAGCAGCAACATATTCCATCACACTTTCAGCATTTGTTTACTCACCAAGCTACAGGTGGTCAGGGTGGGCAAGGGCAAGGCGGTAATCAAGGTTCAGCACTTGATCAGGCATTTAACCAATTTGCTGCAGCTCAACAAGGAGCAAAAAATTAATGAGCACAATTACTCAAACAATCACCACAACACAACTTGTAGTTGGGGATGGTGTTCGCACAGAAAATGCAAAAGTAAAAACGGGCACAGCGTATAAGCGCGGTGATCTGCTCAAGATTGGAACAAATAACTTAGCGGATCACCCTACAGTCACAGAAGGATCGGTAGGTGATTGGAATGCGATTGCAAATACAGATATGACTGTAGAGCAAGCAACCTACCATGCAGCGAATGGTCTAGAAATGCCGATCTATGTGCAAGGTGCATTTGATATTGCTGTAGTGACTGTAAACGGTACCCCATTAACAGTTGGTCAGTACGATGCTGTGCGTGCACAGGCATTGGTCAACAAAATCGAACTTCGTAAAGTATCAGGGAATTAATTCATGAGTCAGACATTTACATTTCAAAATGCACCTGTGGAATTGTTGGATATACCACAGTTGGTACTTCTTACTGATACAACCCAGAAAGTTGATACATGGCTAATGGATCGCTTCTTTCCACAACGTGTTTCGTACACGAAACAAGAAGTGCCAGTTGGTGAATTAAATACAGCTACTCCATTAGCACCATTTGTGACCCCGACGGCTGCAGGTCGACAGATTAAAGTTGGGGAATCAGGCAAAGTGAACTTCGTTAAACCTGCATACTTAAAGCCAATGATGACGGTTATGCCGAGTGAAGTACAAAACACTGCTTTGATTAGTCAATTGCGAAAATTCGGTGTCATTGCAACTGGTTCAAATCGTTTAAGTGACGCTGATCTTCTTTTGATTGACCAAGCACAAAAGGCTGTATATCTGCGTCAGTCTATTGAAAACCGTAAATTGCTGATTGCGCGTGATGTTTTGCTTTATGGCAAGACAACTTTCGCTTCTGCAGACTTTCCAATGTATGAAGTAGATTACGAGCGCAACGCTGCTTGTAATTTCGCTCCATTAATCAAGTGGGGGCAAGCTGGTGCTACACCTGTCAAAGATATTCAATCTATGATTGATTTGTCTGTGGAGCATTCAGGCACATCACCAAGTATGGCTCTGACGACATCAAAGGTGTACAACACCTTGATTAAAGACCCAGAGTTTAAAGAAAAGTTTATTGCACCGTATGCTGGTATTAACGTACCACTCACACCAACATTTGATCAGATTGATAAACCTCAGTTCCGTGGCACTGTTGATAATATTGAATTTTGGACGTATGACGTTAAGCACAGCATTGGTGGTGGTCAATCAGAGCGATTCATTCCTGAAGACTTCTTTGGCTTAATCTCAGATGCGAATGGTTGGATTGCACATTGTGCATTGCAGAACGTAGAAGCGTTTGGCCAAGCTTTAGAATTTTACCTAAGCCAATGGCAGGAAAAGAACCCATCTAGCATTCAAATGCTAGCTGAATCATCACCGCTCGCAGTCCCTAACAACAAGAACGGTCTTGTTGGTGGTCGTGGATTTGTATAAGGAATAAAGCATGCCAAAGTACATTGCAAAACAGTCCCTCGGTCACTTCCGACCAGGACAAGAAGTCAAAGGGCTTGAAGAAAAACATCTTCAGGCCCTTTTAGCATCTGGAGCTATTGAAGAAGAAAAAGCTCCAGAACAACCTAAGGCTGATGGTACTGCCACCCAGCTTGCAAGCCTTACTGCAGAAGTGGCAGAGCTGAAAGCAAATGAGGCAATCCTTATTGAAGGTAAGGATAAAGCCGACGCAGAAGTGGCAGAGCTTCAAAAGAAAGTTGAAGGCTTGGAAAAATCACTAGCCACAACTGAAGCTGCTTTAAAGAAAGCCACCGCCGAAGCCAAGAAAGCTACTACTGATAAGTAAGGTGACCCATGTACGCGACTGAAGCAAATCTAGTTGCGCGGTTTGGTGGTGAGATTGATGAATTGAAGTTGATGCATGCAAGTGTATCAACTGCTGTTCAGGATGCCTTACAAGACGCATCTGAAGAAATTAATGGGTACATCGGTGGTCGCTATCCTTTACCTCTTCCAAATGTGCCAAGCAACTTAGAGCGAATGGCGTGTGATATTGCACGCTATCGGCTTTATTTCCAGCAACCCACTGAAGAAGTGCGTAAGCGTTATGAAGATGCGGTAAGCTTTTTAAAGCTCGTTGCAACTAATAAAGCACATTTGCAAATTCAGAATGTGGAAACCAGCCAGATCGTGGATGACCAACCTAAAAACAAACCATCTACAGCCCCAGTAGGCACGACTTATACGGGTGGTGTCTTTGGTGACGATGTCCTTGGAAAAATGCCGAGCATAAAGTGAGGTGACGTATGCCAGGCGCATTAATTGAAATTCGTGCCGATGGTGAATCAGCGGTCTCAAAAGCTCTAAGTTTGTATGCAGACGTTGAAGAGCGTCAGTCCAGACTTTATGAGCGCATGGGTGCAGCCTTGGTGGAGAATATCCGCGAACGCTGGTCTCGTGGAGAGGGTTTATACGGCAAGTGGCCATTATCCGTAAGGGTGATGCGCCAAGGCGGTACCACGCTTCGTGACACATCGCGACTAATGAACTCTATCACCAACAATTCAATCAGCAATGGTTTTGAAGTTGGTACAGACGTTGAGTATGGTGCGATCCATCACTTTGGCGGTGAAGTCAAACATGAGGCTCGTCAAAACACGGTTTACTTCCGACAAAACCAAAAGACCGGTGTTGTCGGTAATCGTTTTGTACGTCAAACAAGATCTAACTTTGCTCAAGACGTGACCGTTGGTGCTTATACCGTGAAAATGCCTGCACGTGCTTGGTTGGGTTTAACTGTAGATGACGAGCAGGAACTCTTAAACATTGTTGAGGATGTTTTACTAGATGAGTGATGAAAATCTATATGCGGTACGAGATGAAATAGTAGCGCGCCTCGAGCAATTCAAGGATGAGTGGGGTGTAAAGAAAATATATACCCCTAAAAATCTAGGTGCGACGACTGAACTGTCTCAAATCACCCCCAACATCCAAGTTAATTTTCGCCGTACCAAAAGTGCAGGAGTGGTAAGCAAAGGCGATGCGCTAAAGCTGAAAGTGGTCTGGGAAGTGACAGCTTGTTGTAAGCATGCCGCCTCACAAGTGACAGATGGTTCTAAAGCTTTCGATATGGCTGGTGATTTAACCATTAAGATCATCAAGAAATTGAGTGGCTGGGAACCTGAATCCAGTGTAGAACCACTGATTTATATGAACACAGAGGAAGACATTTCTAAAAGCTGTGTCTACTCAACAGTGGTTCTAGAGTCCGAGCTATTCATTCAAACCGAACCTGATTAAGGAACCTTATGAAAACGCAATACAAAGCCTTAAAGCCGATTGGCCCATGGGTGAAAGGTCAAATTGTGGGTGATCTACCACAAGAAAAAATTAAACAGCTTTTAGAAGATGGCGTGATTGAAGCAATCAAGCCTGAGGTAAAAGCAGAAGTTAAACCAAAAACTAAAGAGGTGCCGGCGAATGGCTAAGAAGTACATTTCATTACGCGGTAAGTTCTCACTTGCCCCGATTGTTGAAGGCGTTGTTGGTGCCATGCGTGAACTTGGCAACATTCCTGACTTTACGCTTGAAATCACTGCTGACAAGATTGAGCATACCGAGTCAATGTCGGGTGATGATACGACCGATTTAGTGCTATACAACACTACAGCGGTTTCGTTTAGCGGCACACTTGAGCAGGTTGATGCTGATAACCTAGCATATATCCTGTCAGGTAAAAATGTCGCAGTCGCGACCAAAACCGTAGCTGACCATGATTTAGGTGCGGTCACGAAAGGTCAGAAGATTAAACTGGATGGTTTTAATCTAACTCTACCAACAGTGACTGATGGTGCATCACCCGCAGTTCCTATTGAATCAACGAAATATAAGCTAGATGCGGTTTATGGCACGATCGAGTTTCTTGATGATTTGCCAAAAGTTGTGATTGGTTATAAAACTGGAGCTGTGACACATACTACGATCGCATCTGATTTCGGTGCTGAATATGCATTGTTCTTTGAAGGTATTGATAAGATCAGCAAAGACAAAGTGTTCTTAGCTTTGCACCGTACAATTAAATCGCCCGATTCGAGCTTTGGCCTTATTCATGAAGAATTTGGTTCATACGAAATCAGTGGTGATGCCTTAGGTGATCTGACCAAAGATAAAGATGGTGCGCTTGGCTTATACGGTTACTACACCCAAATCCCTAAAGCAGCATAAACACATACAGGCACTTAAATAGGATGCAATAGGCATCTTTTTTTTGTGCCTGTACTTTTTGAGATTTCATCATGAATGATTTTTTTATCGCTTCAAATCGACCCGTCAAAGCAGGTGAGTTATCGGTGCACCAGCTGCAGATGCAAAACTTTGATGAGTGGTCGGGTGCAGCACAGGTCATTAAAGACTTTTTGAATAATCATCCAGATGGAACCACACAAATGATCTTTGATGCTCATTCGTTTGAATCGACACAATTGATAGCCTATTGTTTGCAACGCAGCATTGAACAGGTCATCGATCTATTTAAGAAACAGGGTGAACTCAATATTTTGTTATTGGATGCTGTGATCAATGTAAATGACGCATTCTTTTCCGAGCCAAAATCTAAACACCGGGACGATGTAGATCCGCGAAAAAAGAGTAGTTGGTTTGATGTATTTCAGCTTCTAGTATCCAATGGCCACTCACATGAAAGCATCATGCAAATGAGCTACGGTTCATTCCGACATTACCTTAAAGCATCTCAAAAAGCTGAGCGTATGAAGATGCGTAATTTAGCGATTGCAACTCGAGCGCAGAACGCTATCAATAAGAAGTTCAATGAATTCATCAAGAGTCTTGAGAAAGAACAGTAACTTTCACATTGTGCTGTGAATTTTAGCAGGTTATGATTTAACCAATTATAACGAGGGGTAAATTCATGAAAAAATTAATAATTACAGCTGCTTTGATGTCTGTTTTTACATTAGCAAATGCGAATTTAGCAGGGGCAAGCATTAACGGTAAACAAGTTCGCAAAGGTCAAAGCTATGGCGAAGTCGTTGCAGCCGCAGGCCAGCCAGTATCACATTTTGATTATGTTAAAAACGTGGGTGGTAAAGACGTTTCAGTGCGTGAATTAAGCTATGTCGATGGTAGTAAAACTTTCACTGTTGTAATTGAAGATGGCAAAGTTACTACTATTCGCAGTGGGCGTTGATAAGAACACTTAGATTTATATTGGTTGATAAAAAAGTTCGTCAAAAGTACTATGTCCAAGATTTTTAAAAACAAATAAGAGGGTGCAATGGGTAGCTATATTGAAGAGAATTTAGCAAGAGATGAAAAAATAATCATTAAGGCGCAAGTTACCTGGCTATCACAGTTTTGGTATCTATTATTTGGTGGGCTACTTATCCTATCCGCACTTGGTTCTAAAAGCGGGGTTCCTGTTTTTATTGGGTTAATCTTGATTGGAATTGCTGCGGTACATGTTTTAACAACAGAATTAGCGCTTACTAATCGTCGAATCATTGCAAAATCAGGTTTGATTCGCAGAAACACAATTGAGCTAAAGGTAAATCGCGTTGAAAGTTTGGGTGTAAGTCAAGGCGTGCTTGGGCGAATTTTCAATTTCGGCTCTATTGTTGTGAAAGGCACTGGTGGATCTCATGCGCCAATCCCATACATTGCTCGCCCAATGGAGTTTAGACAACAGGTGAATAATTTCCTTGATGAGCTGGATGATAAAGATAAGCAAACTTCTTAAGTAAAAAGCACCTTAGGGTGCTTTTTTATTGACGCTCAGCATGTTTTGCAAAGTATTTTCATCAATCATTATGGCTTTAATTATTCGATCAATTGCTTCCTCAAATGAAGGATTTTCTCTATCAGCTTGTTCAGCCAAAATACCTGCAATGACAGCTAAAAGCATTCTCTTATATGGGTCGGATGCAACTAATCCCGAAGTAAAACTTTCTTCTAGTCGAGCAACCATTTCAGCACTTTGTGAGCGGTTATTTTTTTCCGCGGATTCTTCAATTTTTTGTTTTAGTTCAGGCGGCACACGCAATCTAACTATTGTGTGATCAGTTTGATTACTCATTAAAACCTCAATGCCACAAATTGTGGTAAATATTTTGCGATAGGTATTTACATTACCACAAAGTGTGGCTATAGTTATTAAAAGCCACAAAGTGTGGCATTATCAGGAGGCACCATGAAAGAAGAAATTGTTTACGTAAAAGGGCGCTTAGATAGCGATTTGCATAGAGAACTTAAGGTGATTGCAAAAGAAGACAAAAGATCAATAGTTTATCTTTTGAATGAAGCAGTCAAATTACTGGTAGAAAAACACAAGAGTGCGAAAGCATGATTATCACAGACAACAAAAAAGCCCCTGAATCTTGGCGGAGTCGGAGCTTAATTGATGTCAACAACTTAAAGGAAAGTCAACATGACCACTATACAACAAAATCTTTTAAACCCAAATAGTCAACCTTTAGTTATTGGTGAATTTTCAATTCGTCAAGATGATGAAGGGCGTTATTGCATTAATGACTTGCATAAAGCTGGTGGTGGATTAGAGAAACACAAACCTTCTAATTTTTTACGAAACGAACAGACCAAAGATTTAATTCAGGAAATTGAGCAAAATATTATGATGCTCAAATCTGAGAATCATAATTCTGGTGCAATTAATGTAATTCGTGGGAGAGGGAAAGACCAAGGTACATATGTGGTAGAGGATTTAGTCTATTCGTACGCAATGTGGATTTCTGCTAAGTTTCATCTAATGGTAATTCGTGCTTATAGATCACAAGTAATGGAATGGATGATTGGCGGTAAGCAAACTATCTCACCAGAACAGGCTGGAATTCTCTATAACATTGTCCATACACGTGCAGGTGACAATAAAAACACGATTGTTCAAATGTGGAGCCGTTTAAAGAACCACTTTAAATATTCTGCAAGTTACCGAGAACTTCGTGCAATTCATTTTGAAGATGCTAAGCACTATTTGGAAGTGATGGATCTAAAGGTTAAGACTGAGAAGAATGAACCTAAGCCTGAAGCATTTAACTTAAATGAACATAATATTCAAGGTTTGGCTATTCATATGATATGGGTTTACAAATGGTGGAAGGAGTTTGGCCCAGCTATTAGAGCTCTTAGCCCAAGAATGGCAGGAGATATTCATGATAACTTTATTGATGGACATAGTTTTGCAACTCACTTCATTGATAAGCCAACCAGACTGGCGATTGATGAAAAAACAAAAGACTATCAGTGGCATGCAAGTTTTAAAGAAAAAATGGGACTAGATTTCAGTAAATAAGTATGAACCTCCTTCGGGAGGTTTTTTTGTTTAGTGGGACACGTATAAGAGAGAAATCACCTGTTGACACCACGTGATCTCATTGGGTTTTAAACCCTATTGACAAGTTTTAAGATTTAACCAAGCGAAGCCGACCTTAACAAGTCGGCTTTTTTAATGCCTGTTTGTTTTATTTGCATTCTGCACTCAGGCCTATCAAAACTCAAAAGGAGTTAATTATGAATGCTATGTTGAAACCAATTGAAATCGTGCGTGATGAAAATGGCGAACCCATGACAACCACGCTACAAATTGCTTTAGGTTTAGGTATCCAGCATGCCACAATCATTAAGCTTGTTCGAACTTATATGCCAGATTTTCAAGAGTTTGGCTTGGTCAGATTTAAAATCCAACCAAGATTAGAGGGTCAGCACGGTGGTGGTGATGTTAAGTTTGTTCCATTAAATGAGCAGCAAGCAACATTTCTCATGACACTAATGCGTAATAGTCCACGAGTAATTGAATTTAAAAAAGCCCTAGTAAAAGCTTTCTTTGAAACACGAGAATTTATTCGCTCTCAGGATTTAACATACAACAATATTCATAACAAATTATCGCTTCAATTAAACCTTGAAAAAGCAGATGCAAGTTTGGCTGGTCACATTCTTGGTAGTTATCGCAAAAAAAGGGATTTGCTGGTAACAGCAATTACTGATGTAGAGCGCCTTATGCAACCATGTTTATTCGAGAAATTAGATTAACACCATGCTGATTAACAAAACTTAAAGGGTCGCATTTTAAATGTGACCCTTTTTTGTATGTAGATGTTTGTGTTTAAAGGAAAACTCATGTCTGGAAAAAATCTAACTTTCAAATTAATCATGGATGGTGATAGCAAAGGCCTTGTAGCCGCTGCCAAGCAATCTGAAGCCGTTACTAAAAAGGTTTTTGACAGTATCAAAGCTGAAGCAGATCAGCTGAAGCAGGCAAGTACTGATACAGCTAAGGCTCTTGGGAGTATTGTCCCAGAGAAAAGCAAGGAATTGGCAGATGGCCTAACTAAATCTTTAAGCGGTGCAACTCAAATCATTCGCGATGCTGGAGATAACGCCAAAAGCGCTGCAAGTAACTTCACTGATTTTGGTAATAAGTCTGTAAAAGCTTTAGCATTCTTAAAATCAGATTTAGAAAAAGCGAAGAGCAGACTTGAGGCCTTTTCAAAAACAAAAGTCACCCCTACAGATATTGAGATTGCTCAAAAACAAGTAGATCAACTCGAAAAAGAAGTTCAACAGGCTGAAAGTGCATTTATTGATTTTCACACAGAAGTAGGTAAGGCAAATTCAAGTTTAAATAGTACAGAAACCACGGCACAAACTGCACAGAAAGGATTGAATGGTGCAAAGCTTGCTGTAAATGCGCTTGCTGGTGCCATGGCTGCACTGGGCGTTGGGCTTGGAATACGTGAATTAGCTCAAACTGCTGATACCTACACCAACCTTTCTGCACGTATCAATATTGCGACGAAAGAGGGTGGTGATTTTACATCGGCAATGGCTGGTGTACACCAAGTTGCGTTGATGACGAACTCCAGTCTTGATGCTACAGGCAGTTTGTTTACTCGTTTAAATGCTGTCGGTAAAGACATGGGGATGACCCAGCAACAAGCATTAGATTTAACTAAAACTGTTACTCAGGCCATTCAGATTGGTGGCGGATCAGCCCAAGCAAGTGAGGCAGCGGTACAGCAATTCATTCAAGCAATGCAGGGCGGTGTTCTTCGTGGTGAGGAATTCAACTCCATTATGGAGAATGGATTTGGTGTTGCAGAGGCTTTAGCAAGAGGCTTGGGTGTTACTACGGGTGAACTCCGTAAGATGGCCGAAAATGGAGAGCTTTCAGCAGAGCGAGTGGTAAAAGCTTTGCAAGGCCAAGCCAGTGAAGTTCAAAAGACTTACGATCAATTTCCAACCACTATCGGGAATGCTTTGCAGCGGATCTCAACCAGTTGGGAGATTCTGATTGGTAAAATGGATCAGTCTAATGGCGCATCAGCAACAGTTGCTGATTGGCTGGTCACTATTGCAGACAATATGGATATTGTTGAAACCATCTTGAAAGACATTGGCGAGGGTTTTGTTTGGGTGGGTGACCAACTCAAGAAGATTGACCCAGCTACGATAGAGGCTTTGAAAACTGCATTAAGTAGTGCTTATGAAACATTAAAAAATGCAGTAGCAACCTTTGGTAATGGATTTCAGGCGACAATAGGACAGCTCGATCTAATCCTTGGTAGTATCTTTGACTTTAATAGCGGTGTTGATGAAGCATTAGATAAAACCAATGGATTTACGAAGTTTCTTCAGGCGCTTAATGTCGCTTTGGGTTTTGTGAGTGATGGATTTAGTGCTATAGCAATTGTTGCCAACCTATTAACAGGCTTGTTTTACGACGTTGCATCAGCATGGTTAAACTTTAAATCAAAGTTTACTTGGGGTGATACAAAGCAACAAATCATCTCTGAGATGAATGAGATGGGGGTAAAAGCTCAAGAGTGGTACGACAAAGCCTCAAATGGTGCAACAAACTTTCAGTCGAAAGGGGTTGCTGCCATTGAAGAGATTAGCAAGACACAGAAGCAAAAGAACGCTGAAAGCTTGGCTGACTCAGAAGCAACAATGAATCAAATGCTTGCCAACCAGCAAACAGAAACCAATAGCAAAAAGGTCTCTGAAGCGGAAAAGTTAAGTGCTGTTCAAGCCTATGCAGAAGCCGCTATTAAAGCAAATGGCGGTGTAATGGATGGCGTGATGCAGGCTGACCTTATCACCAAGGGTTACATCGTCACTATTGATGAAGCTGGCAAAGTGAGTGTTCAGGCTGGTGTTAGTGCGGCACAGGCAGCAGAAAATGCAAAGGTTAAGGAGGAAGCGCTCAAGGTTGCCAAGGAGAATGTTAAAAAGGCAGACGAAGAATATCTGGCTTATCAGAAACAGGCAGCAATTGAGCGAGCAGCACTTGAACAGCAGATCGAGCAAGCCAAAAGAACTGGCGATTTAAATGCACTCGCATCTGCACAAACCTCGCTTGCTGGGATTGATACAAAAGAGGCTGAACTCGCTAACAACAGGACTACTCGTATTAATGAGCTGAATCAGCTTAATTCTGGTGCTGGTCAGGTTGTTGAGGGTGCAGCGGTTCGCGCCCGCAAAGCCGCTGCCGCATTAGGTATTGATCTTGATATAGCTTTAGGTCGGGTTTCTGAAAAGTTCGCAGCAGATCAAGTGCATTTGGATAATTACGCAAATGGATTTGATGAGCTAGGTTTAAAAGGCGAGCAGGCAACCAATGCACTTTACGCAGGTTGGGAAAAGTGGGTAGCGGGTGCTAAATCTCAAGTCGAGCTTGATGCAGCTAAAGCTAAGCTTCTATCGTTTGGCGAACAAGGCAAATTATCAACATCACAAGTTGAGATGGGCTTGCAAGCCATTAAGCGTGCTGGTCAGGAATTGCCTGCTGCTCTAAGCCCAGCTGAAGCCGCAATGGAGCGACTTGGAATTAAATCCAAAGAGCAACTCAAATTGGCTGCGGAAAATGCCTTAACTGACCTTGATACCGTAATGAAAAGCGGTGAAGCAACTCAAGAGGGTTTGCAAAAAGCTTACGAGGAAACTGTGCGACTGGCTCAAGCATCTGGTAATGCCCAAGTCATGGCGGCTGCTAATGCTAAGGCGGCTTATTTAGGGCTTGAGGTTCAACTGGATGCTACTGGCAAAGCCACAGTCACTAAACTGGGTGAGATCCAGCAAGCCGCTGTTGCTACTCAGCGTACTGTAAGTCAAGTAAGCCAAGCGACTTCACGTGAGCAACCCGAGATCAGTCCTGAACAACAAGCCACCAATGACCACTGGGATGACTTCAAAGCCAAGATGAAAGCGCGTACTGATGAGCTGAATGCCAAATCACAATCACGCGGCTCAGGTGGAGGTAATGCTTCATTACTGTCGAATAGTAGTGATTCAACTCAGCAAATCTCTGCCGTGCCTGATGCTCCACTTATTGCGACTAGTCTTGATATTCAACCAATGGAAGGTATGGAGACAAAGCAAAGTGTGGAAATCAAAATTGATATGGGAACAGGGCAGACAGCGACTGTATCAGCGGCACCCGATCAAGCCACGGCTCTTGAGGAAATGATGCGAGAACTTGAAGCAATTAAAGGAAGATCGTAATGCGATTAACACGAAAGTCGACCAGAGAAACCATCCAACTAGAGGATGGTTTTTTTTGGTCTGATGAAAACTGGTCTGAGATCGAGCAGAACCAGGAGTATGCCATTAGTGGTGCCTTGATTATCCAAGAGGGGCGTAAGCAAGCAGGTCGCCCCATCACATTGCAGCCTGCTAATAAATCGAAAGGTTGGATCAAGCTGAGCGAACTGAATACGCTTCGTTTATGGCAGAACTTGCAGGAGCAATTTACGCTTCAGTTTGAATGGCCACATGACCAGCGTGTATTCAATGTGATTTGGAATCATAAAGACGGTGCATTGGAAAGCTCCACAGTCAAAGGCACCCCAGCAACATCACTTGATACTTATTTTAACGTCACTATGCGATTCATTGAGGTAAGCGATGCCAATTGAAACCAGTAATTTAAAGCTCCTTGAGTCTGAACGCATTCGTACAGATGCTGAAGATGGTGGGGGTAAATACTCAGGCCGTGAAATTGTCGATGGTCAAAGTAATAATCTGTTCAATGATATTTCTGAGATGGATCGCACCACAGGTCGTACTTCTATCCAAAAGATCTATGCTGCGGTGGATACAGCCGATACAGATGCCTTAATGGGTGCGACGGTATTCATTTCTCAAAATGCGCAAGATCCCAATGTCTCTGCCGTGTTATTTAGTACAGATAGCTGGACGGATGAGCGTTCGAGCGCTCAAAATCGGATTGAAAACTATTTGGCCAAAGGTGCACAGATTGCAGGTACACCTTTAGATACGCATTGGAAAGGTATGAAGTCTCTACAAGTGGCCATGTTTCCCCAAGAGTCTGAAACATCGATCGGTAAGTCAATTGTATTGATCTCGAGTGAAGGTAAAGACCTAGAGATTGAGCAATTCTTGCGGATCACCGAGGTGTCTACACGTACAGCATTTATGGTTGTTGACCAAAAGCAAGTGGAATATAAGATTGCCACTTATGGCCTGAGTGATGCGTTGAAAGCTGATTTTGTGGGACTGTCTGCAAAGCAATGGTATGGCGGCGAAAAGAGTACCACCATCATCCGTGACACCATTGTGGCGGATACAGGCAAGTATTACTCCAGCGCGAATCTCAAAGAAGATGCACAAGTGGGTGACTATTCTGTAGTTGCAGAGGATGTTTATACGCAGTTGGTTCCCTCTGCACAGACTGAAACCCCTATGGTGAATATCAATGCTGCAGGTGACTCTGTGGCTCTGGTGAAAGCCAAGAATGGTATCCTGAGCAAGACTTTTAATAATGTCACCATTAATACTGTGTCGAGCTTATATCTCGGCTCATCAGTCATGCCGAAGTCAGTAGAGTTTACTTTATTTGGTTCAGTGATTAGCGACGTCGGTGGTGAGCTTAAAAATGCCGCTGGTACATCCATTGGCACCATCAATTATCAAAATGGATCTATGGTTTGGAATGCAAGTGCGGGGACAGGGACCACTAATTTAACGATTGATTTTATGCCGGCGGCTGCGGTGACTGGACCAGTTGAGTCTGATCTGATTTATGTCAATCAGGAGAACATCGGTTTTAACTGGATCCGTAATTTGGTTCCGTTGCCATCACCGGGAAGTTTGCAAGTGTCGTACTTGGTGCAGAATCAGGTCTACACGCTTCGAGACAATGGTGCAGGGCAATTACGCGGTGCTGATTCATCATTTGGTTCAGGCAGTATTGATTATGATACAGGTACTATGGCACTTACTACAGGTGAACTTGCAGATGTCGGTAGTGCAATCCTGATGACATGGAGCAATATGATTACGGCTCAGGAGCGCTCAGGATTAACCATTAACAAAGCCTATGTTCAGATCCCTGTAAACGATTCGATTGTGGCAGGCACTTTAACTGTTGGTTGGTTGTTGAATGGCGTCGCCAAGGCAGCAACCGATAACGGCCAAGGGCAATTCACAGGGGATGCCACAGGCACCATTGACTATGCGGATGGTATAGCGAAGCTGATGCCAACCTTGTTACCCAATGGCGGTACCACGTTTGATGTATCAGGTCAGAAAGGCACTAAGTCTTCAGTTCAGGTGACTGCGGTACCGACCAGTGGCAGCATCTCAATTGAGTTGGACAATGGATCTGCGGCACTCATTCCTAAGTCTATAAAAGTACGTGTACCCGTCAAGTATATGAGCTACACAGGTGAGGTTGAGCTGCGCGATATGCCGATTGATGCCTCTACAGGACGTTTAATCAATGGTGCAGGTCAGCAACAGGGCACGATCAACTATGCGTCTCGTACCATGAATATCACCCCAATCACTACACTTGAAGCGATCGAACGCGAGAAGATTATGCAGCCTTTTTATGGCAAATATAATACCTCTCAAGAAGCGATTGCTGCAGGTATGTTGGGGATGACCATTAAGTATGAAAATACCAGTGAGACACATACCTTAAGCCTGAATGAAGTAGCGACTGCGGTGACAGTGAGTGTCTCGTATCGTGATAGTTCTGCGGCTCAATCCTGGTCGGATACCATCATTGGTTCTGTTATAAAAACGGATTTAACAGAAGGCTTTGCTGAGCAGATTCTTGCAGGTTCGGTTCGCTTTACACTGGCTGATTCAACCTATGTTGATAAACTCGGATCGCTTTACCGTAATCCCTCAGTGACCACGGGTGCGGGAACGGTAGCTGGCCAGATCCACTATGGAAATGGTGCGGTCGAGTTATCCGCTTGGGATGTAGGTGGTGCGAATAATCCGACCTTAGAGACCTTGGTGACGCAATTGGAAAGCGTTCAGACTAACCAAGTCTCATACCGTGCACCGATGATCCCGATCCGGGCGCAGTCCTTAACTTTGTCCGCCACCAAGGTAGAAGGCGGAGTATTGAGCATCACACCTGATGGCTCAGGTACCATTGATACAGCAGAGTGTGATGGCTTCTTTAACTTTGATCAAGGCTATGGCCAGTTTGTTTTTCGGCAAAAGATTGAAGTGACTTCTGCCAACCGTGCTGAAATTATGGCGCAGGACTGGTATGTGGCAGAGTTGGAATATACCAAGGGTGGCAAGCAGTGGATTCACAAGCCCATCATGGTCCTGCCTGAAACCATCAAATACAGCGCAGTCGGTTATAGCTATATCCCGATTGATGCTGAGTTGCTGGGCCTATCTGCAGTACGTTTACCGATTGATGGTCGAGTTCCAATTTTCCGATCGGGTGAGATTGGGATTGTGAGTGCAAGTAAGTCGCAGGAATTACCAGATTATATTGCTGGCCAAACCTATCCATTGAATGATGCGCGGATCTCCTGGTGCGAACTTGAAGACGCAGACGGGATTAAAATTCCATTTGATCTATACACAGTGGATTATGACTACGGCAAAGTGACTTTAAACGGTGATTTTGCCTTAGGTAATTTAACTGGACCAATAACAGCCAAGTACCGTTATCAGGACATGGGTTTAGTTCGTAGCGTCAAAATTAATGGTCAAGTGACCTTCACTAAGCCACTGACACACCACTATGATCCAGCCCATACCATTGTAGGCTCAGTATTGGTTATTGGCGATATGCGAGCTCGCTATACACGTAAGTTTGTACAGGCGACGTGGGATAGCATTTGGAAGGATGAGGCGGTGGGTGCAGCCATTTCAGCCAACTACAACGACACTCTGTACCCGATTGATGTTACTAACAAGGGCAACATTCAAGAGCGCTGGGCGATAGTATTTACCACGAATGATGCATTTCGAATCATTGGTGAAACTTCTGGCCAGATCGGAACTGGAGTGCGTACTGAAGATTGTTCCCCAATCAATCCAGTCACCAATGCGCCTTATTTCAGCATTAAAAAAGAAGGTTGGGGCAATGGCTGGGCGAGTGGCAATGTACTGCGTTTTAATACCGTTGCAGCCAATCATCCCATTTGGGTAATTCGTACAGTCAAGCAATCGGAACCTACCGTATTGTCTGATTCATTCCAAATCATGCTACGCGGTGACATTGACCGAGTTGCCTAATCTTAAATTCAAATATGACCGCTTCGGCGGTCTTTTTTTATGGGTAAAACATAATGACAATGAAGCAAACACAGACCAAACTTTTTAGTTTTGGCGACATAGGTTTGGATTTTAGTGTGGCCTCAAAGAACTTTTTTCCTGATCGTTTTAAAAAAATGCTGGTGTTGGGTTATAACCAACATACAGTAGCTAGCGTTTCCGTATCAGGGAATCAAGTGACGCTGAATTATGGTGTAACACATGGCTATACAGCTGATCGCGTGTTAAAGGTGAACTCTGGGGCATTAGCTGCGATTAATGGTGGTGAGTTTTGGATTGATGCTGTTACAGCAACTTCAGTCACTTTGACCATTGATAGTGCACCGACATCGATTCTAGGTGGGTTTACGACCAAGATTGCTTCACTGGGCTATTCATTGGTTTATGAACAAGGCAATGTGCATGTTTATAAATTTAAAGCGTTGGATGATAGTGACCTATTCTTACGCTTGTGTTTTCAAGATGTCGCAACGAGTCGAAATTGTGTTAGTCCGTGTATAGGGAAATCTTATGATGAGGTAACTGGAGTCATTAATGATCCTTTAGCACTCAATGAAACACGTGCCATAGCGAGCCCGTCCAATGGAGTTAAATGGGAATTCCAACTTTATCCGTCAGCTGATAACTCTTTAACATATAGTCAAGCCTATGCTGGCTTTGGTAAGGCTGTCATGCTCGGCAGTATCTATCATCTTGCACTACTGACCAATTTTGAAACGGGGGGCGGGAGAGTACATGCTATTTTACCGAACGCGACTCATGATTATACCCAGCTTGATTATCCTCTCTTAATTGCAGAAGATTCTGGTGCTTCTAATATCAATACATGGAATTTTGATCAAAATAATTCTGGTCGGGTTTTCATTGGAAACATTCGCTGCATTTTAGATAATTCAACGGTAGCAGCTCCCCCGCAATTGGTTGTAGGGCCCTTAGCAGCACAGTCCTTTTTATCTCCGGTAATAGATGCATTTAATACCACCACTGCTTCTCCAATCCCTATTTATGAATATGCAACATCGCAATTCTTAGGGTTTTGCTATGGGATGTATCTCTGTATGTATAGTAATAACAACAGACCATCCACGGACAAGACTGTTACTCCAGCATATGGGGAAGATATACATGGGGTAAAGCTGTATACGCACTATTTCGGCAATAGCTCATACGTCTATTTCTGTCTGCCGATTGAGGAGATCAAAATTGACTCTTAAACTGTCTAAATTCTTCTGGGGTGGGTACACAGCTAACCCTCAAAAGTTGGTTGAACTGGGCTATAAGGTTGGCATTCTGCCGAAACCTATGATCACCGTGCTGAGTAGCGATCAGGGTTTTGGAGTGGTCAAGGGAACAACAAAAAAACTCGGTCAAAACTACTCACCTGTGCCTGTATGTTGTTTTAAGCGAAGTACTCGGCAGTTGCTTTGGGAAACAGTTTCAAAGCCTGATGGTACTTATTCGTTTCGGAACATTGCCGTAGGAATGGAGTGCTTTGTGGTGGCCTTTGATCCTAATGGGCAATATAACGCAGTCATCTCAGATAAATTGGTGGCCAAATGATTCAACCCTCTTTAAAAGCCAGTCTTGCACAACTCCAAGCACTGGCCACATACCTCGATCAAGGAAGCTCCAATGCTTCCTTTATTTTTTATGATGATACGAAACCCGCCTCGGTCTCAGTGGCAGCCAATAATGCCGCAAAACTGGTAATCCTGACTTTACCTAAACCGTGTTTAAAGACCATGCATGTTGACCGTATCGAGCTCAACCAAACTGATGCTGCAACGGTAACGAAAGCGGGTGTCGCAACCTGGGCACGTTTGATGAATGGTGCAGGTGAAGCCGTTGCAGACTTTACCGTGGGTACAGATATAGAGCTGGCTAATCCTGAACTGGTTTTAGGTAGCACCTTGATGATGAATTCATTGATCCTCAAACCATCTACATAAAAGAGGTGGACATGTGGCGAACTATATTCCACCTGATGCACATTATGTAAATCTCAATTTTAAAGACATTGTAACGGGCTCTACCAATCTTAACTTTGGTGCGGATGAACAAAATCTCGCATCACTTGAAGCCACGATTGATACCACGTTTTTGGCTTTGTTTCAGGCGCTGAGTTTTGATTTCAATGCACTTGAAGCCGAAATTAATGTCTCATTTCACGCAGAGTTTCATGCTGTATCGGGGCAAACAACAACACTTGAAGCAACCATCAATATAGGTTTTATCCCTGAGCTGAAGGTGGTGGGGATTAATGCGTATTGTGCACTTGATGCAGTGATCAATACGTCATTCAATCCTGCCTTTGATGCTTTGTTTGATATTAATCATCAATTGGGTGTTGAGCTGAGATTCAGTGCTGTGTTTGAACACGCAATCACCCAGCTTGGATCAACAGAAATACCGTGGGCGAAGCCAGTTTTAAGGGTGTCAAATGACACCTTTTTTTACGATCGTGGATTGGTGGTGAACTATAGCAGTGACATTGGCTTTGAGCGTGGGCAGACTTTATCTGAATCCATCCATGCGGCGTTTGACCAGGGTGTGAGGCTCAGTTGCAACCAAAGGATACGCTGGCAAGAAAATCTAAAGATTCGGATTGCACGTGATTTGTATTTTGATGAATCGATCAAGCTTCGATTGAATCGTAATCTGACTCATCAGGAGATGATCCGTAAACGCCGCAACATCTCATTTTCACACCAAGTCGCGCATGTCTTTGAAAAGCGTTTTAGCTTTGATTGGGATAAAGGGCTGGAGCTGGTCACACAAGATGAGATCCCTTGGAATAAAGCCAAATCCATTCATTATCGCAAGCATCCCGTTCAGCCATGGCCAGAGCCTGAAATTCCTCAGTATGAAGGGACGGGCGATCTTGAGTTTGTTTGCTTGTGTGATGAACCGGATGCACACAATGTTGAACTCAACTTTGGTGCAGATGATTGCATCCCTGGCATACCGAATCGTAATTGGTGGTACATATTGAATAGTTTATCTGTGACACGCCTAGACAATGGTGTAACGATTGAAGTCTATGACGGGAATTATAGTACCGATCGCAGTTGCTGGTGTTGGTCCTATAGTTTAACGGTACCAGCATCCCAGATTGGCAAACTTGAACCCATCAATGGCCAACCTGTGATTTTAAAAATTATCGTGAATGGTACCGAGCATCAAATGTTGCTTGAGAACCGCCGACGTTCTCGTAAATTTGCTCAAGACACTTATACCTTGATTGGTCGCAGTCAAACCGCGCTGCTTGCGGCACCGACAGCACCTTTACGCTCATTCTTACAAGAGAATGAGCGAACCTCCGTCCAGTTGTGTCAGGCGGAGCTGGATCGCGTATTTAGCGATGCGGTACTGAATTGGCATTTGATTGATGCCCTGGGCTGGATCGTTGAGCGTGAATGCTTAAGTTATTCCAATTTAGCGCCGATGGATGCTATTAAGATTGTGGTTGAAAGTGGCGGTGGGTTTATTTATAGCGAAAAGGGCAGCAATACCCTCACCATTAAACCGCTGTATAAAAAGACCTTTTGGGATGTGTTGTCGATCGCTGAATATGATCGTTTGTTGCCTGAGTCTGCGGTGGTGAGCCAGTCAACTGACTATCAGATCTATCCTGATTACAACGGCATCACACTGACCAATGATCGAAAGGCACTGGTGGCTCAAGTGAAACGCACTGGAACAAGTGCAGACACATTACTACAGCCTGAAAACAATCCACTGTTTAACCATGTCAGCATGGGGGCCTATGGTAAAGCCAAACTTGCCAAAGCCGGGATGGTCGAAACTCATACCTACAGCATGCCGATTTCGCCTGAGGTCGGTGAATGTGTACCAGGAGAAGTGCTTGCCTTCAATACAGAGTGGTGGGGCATTGTAGATAGTGTCAGCGTTTCGTTCAGCCATGCGTTGGTCAATCAAACTGTGAAAGTGGAGCGTGTGAATCGTGAGTAATGCATTACAGCGTTTAATTGATTTACTACCTACGGCTGCAGAGTTTGTAGGAACCATTACCAGCGTGGACCACCCCAATTACAAAGTGTTGGTAGTGGGTGGATCAGGTTTAAACCTTGTTACCAGCTCAACCCGCTACAACTTAGGAGCAACCGTATTTGTATCTGATGGTGAGATCAAACGACTCGCACCATTGGGTGAAGTGATTCAAATCGAAGTTTAAGTTTAAAGAAAGTGATGGCGCTCAATAGAGCGCTTTTTTATTGCCAAAAATTAGGGGGGATTCATGCAAGAGCATGAAAAGAATTTTTTACTTTTGATTGTCCTTGGGGCTTGTATCGGGTTTGCAAAGCTCTTGGTTTCGGATGAAAAGCTTACTTGGCGCTTAGCGATTGGACGAACAATTTTAGGCTCTGCAACATCAACTGTTGCAGGTGCTGCGGTTTTGCAAATACCAGATATCAACCCTTTGGGACTTTTAGCGATTGCATCAGCACTTGGCATTTTGGGAAGTGCGTTTATCGAGTCTTGGCTTAAACGCCAAGCAAACACTTGGAGCATTAAATGAAATTAATTGAAAACTGGAAACAGGCTTGGAAATTCAAGTCAGTACAAGTAGGCGCAGTAAGCGCCTTTTTTTATGCCTTAATTTTGATTTCGGAGCAGTTTTTGAGTGTCTGGAATGTTATTCCACAAGAACTTAAAAATAAAATTCCTGAAAACATGGCAGAGTGGTTGGGGATGTTTGTTGGTGTGGCCATGGTGCTTGCACGATTGAAGAAGCAGCCTGAATTGCACACTGATATTCAACCCTTTGTCACAGTCACAGCAGGCCATAGTAATACTGATCCTGGTGCAGTCAACGGCAAATATAAAGAAGCTGATTTAGTGACTAACTTCCGAAATGCGGTAGCTTTTTATTTACGCGAAGCAGGCATTCAATATAAAACTGATGGGGTGGGCACACTCAACCATAATTTAAATGCAGCAATCAAACTCATTAAAGGTTCAAGTGTTGCTGTTGAATTCCACATGAATGCCGCAGCATCAAAGCAAGCCAATGGTGTTGAAACTATCGCATTACCGAAAGACAAGAAACTGGCTCAGGAGCTATCTAAAGCTGTTGCTGATGCTTTTGGTAGCCGTCTACGTGGTGACAATGGTTGGATTGATCAAAGCCAATCTGCACGAGGGAAGCTCGGATTTATCAGTAATGGCGGTTTAATTGTAGAGCTTGGTTTTATCTCTAACGAAGAAGAATTATTTCAATTCAATGCTCGATATTGGACTGCTGCAAGAGCTGTAGCCAAAGTTCTGATTGAGCATGAGGACGTAGCATGACTGAAGACGTAACACAACCCACTCCCTATTTGGAGTATTGGAGTAGTGGGATGTACTTATTCAAATGTCCTGGCTGCAAGTATTTACACCCATTCCATGTGGGTGGACATCCAAATGGCAGTAAATGGAGTTTTAATGGTGATATAAATAAACCAACATTTACGCCATCATTGCTGGTGAATGATCATCATCTAGCAAGCCGTTGCCATTTATTTTTGACAGATGGAAAGATTCAATTTTTATCTGATTGTCATCATGAATTAGCTGGGCAGACAGTTGATATGATACCAATTGATGTTTAGGGTTTTAACGCTGTGCCTCCTCTTATCAGGCTGCACAGCTCATTCAATTACGACGAATGTGAATGTTGGGATTTGTGTAAAAGCTCTTTAAGTGAGGGCTTTAATACCTATGAGTCCAATTTTTTACTCTTTTTAAAAGGCCTATATCTGCAAAAAAGAAAGGAAATAAATCTCCATAGTACGGAAATGGCACTGCGCCATTAAGATCTGCATTAGGATTATTATTGGTTTCTAATGAAATTTTATTTAGCATTTGATGTATTGGCCTTAGGGTCTGAATTAGATCATTAATTATATATGGTCTAGATTTTTTAATTATGTATTGATACATGAGCAAATCTATAGCCAATAATGGTGATCCATTAAAGTCTAGGTGGTAGGTGAACCCAGTAGCCATAGGGTATTTGGAGTAATGTTTTAGCAGTTCAGCATTAATTTTTTCATTTTTGATATATTTTCTTAAATAACTTTCAGATATCTCCATCCAAGCGTGTATGGGGTGTACTGGGTCAGTTTTATTACTGTTTGTTAGTTTATTTAGATTTTGATATCTAGTCTTCTCAGCATATGTGCTTAAAAAATTAAATAGTTCCTGAGCTTGGTGTGTTTCATCAAGATGTGGAATTTTAGCACCATATTTATTAAAGGCATCTGCGCAATCATTAAAGCTAGTAATCAAATTATGCTTTTTACTTGTTAAAAATGTATAGTTGGGTTTTCGAAAATTATTTGAATACATATATTCGGTAACCAAAGCAATTTTTAAAAACCTTTCCACACCTATACTTAGGTTGAAAAATGAAGAATAAAATAACCCATCTTTATTATCGTAAATATTAGCTTTTACAAGAAATTCTATCCCAGATAGGATGGAGGATTGAGCTAGGTAGCACTCTTGTAGTAGATCATTAAATTCTGAGCTCCCGTATAAAAAATTCACTATTTACTCCTTCCACACATCCATCATATCAGCCCAATCTTGCATCATGTTTTACCTACTAACAACCTTAGCACCTTTCCAAAACTCCCCACCTCTACGCACTAGAAATGAGCTCGCATTACTATCTAGTGTTAGACATTAATTCAATTATTTATAGTCAACATTCCTTCCCAACTAAAATAATCCCTCGTCAGACTTCCACGACTCATGGACCAGCCACGGTTCGGTAATTTACATGGTCCGATCGCAAGCTTCTTATCTCCAAACCTTTCCTTTACACCTTCCATTGCAAGCTGCAGTTTCTCATTTCGTTCTATAGATTCAACATCGCTCAGCAGGTCAGGAATGTAAGCTGCTTTGTTCTCGATACACGTTAAAATCACACCACATTTTTTAAACTCAATACCTTCTTGAAACAGTTCGTTCATTTGCTTCATCACTACTTTGTTCATAACTGCAGCAGAGTCGGTAGGCTCGGCAAAACCAATACTGATTGATTTCTTATAAAACGGTTTATTCTTATCAAATGGATTGGACTCAGCAAAAGCAATCACACAGCCACATAAGCTTTTGTCTTCACGTAGCCGTTTAACAGCTGATTGCAGGTAATCACTCATTGCCTCAGACAAAGATTCTTTATCCGTTACACGTTGGCCAAACGACCTCGATGAGATGATTTGTTTTTTAGCGGGTGGGGCGTGTTCAATCTCTATGCAGGAAATACCTTGCAGCTCGGCTACCGTCTTGGCCATAACAATGGAAAAGAGGTTTTTCATATTGCGCGATTCGGTTCGAGTAAGATCCTGAACGGTATGCACACCCATGGCATGCAGTTTCTTGCTGTGCTGTCGACCAACCCCCCAAATCTCAGATACATCGATTAAACTAAAAAAGTAATCCTTGTGCTTTGGGTCCATTGATACCAAATTGCAGACACCCGAAAAGCGTTTGGCTTTCTTGGCCATATGGTTTGCAATCTTAGCTTCAGTCTTACTTCGACCAATTCCAACAGATACAGGCAAGCCGATCCACTTCGCAATACGTTCACGCATGTCTTGAGCATATTCAGTTAAATCGAATTTATGTTCATATGCTGTGAGATCTAAAAAGCATTCATCGATCGAATAAATCTCATGCTCTCCTGGTGCAACATATTCGGCAAGGATGCTGTGAAAGCGTTTAGACATTTCAGCATAAACTTTATAGTTGCTCGAAAGTACTTCTACATTATGCTTTTCAACTATGTCTTTAATTTGGAATAGGGGAACACCCATTTTAATCCCAAGATCTTTAGCTTCCTGTGAACGTGCAACTGCACAGCCGTCATTGTTTGAAAGCACAATGACCGGTCTATTATTCAACTTTGGATTAAATACACGCTCACAACTGACGTAACAATTGTTCACGTCAATTAAGGCATAGATCTTATTTTCGCTTCTCATCTGAAGCTCTTAAGAACACGGGTAACTACACCCCAAATAATGAACTCTTGTCCTTCACTAAAGTGAATGTCGTCATAGTCTGGATTTTCAGCTTTTAGCCAACACACACCATCATCTTCACACATGAGACGCTTAACGGTGAACTCATTGTCGACCAACGCAATCACGATGTCCCAATGCTTTGCTTCAAGACTACGATCGACGATCAACTCGTCCCCAATATCGATACCAATATTGATGAGAGAAAGTGAATTAACACGCACGATGAACGTAGCAGCTGGATTCTTAATGAGGTGTTCATTCAGATCTAGGGTCTTATCAACATGATCTTGGGCAGGGGAAGGGAAACCCGCTTGCACGCGCTCAGTGGCCAATGGAATAGCCATATGTGTTACTGGATCAACTTGGCGTATATGATCGATTTCAGGATCAGCTTTAGACTTCTTGAGAAAGGCTTTGATTTCTAAAACAGAAGAGTTTGGTACACGGATGAGCGTGGTCAATTCTGAGCGTTTTCGCCCTGCACCGGGTCTCACGCCACCATGGTTATTGATATCATTCATAGCCAAACTTGATTTCTGTAACAGATTTCAAGATTGTAGATTTCGGTCAAAATAAATTCAAATTTAAAAGCTGTGGATAATCAAAGGGCCTTCAAATTAAATTAGGTTGAGCACCATTTTCTGATAAGCGGGATTTAGGGAAGGTGATGTACTCATCCTGCATTTCAAAGAAGAACTCATGCGCCTCTTTAAAACTACAATTCATCCATTCTTCGCGGTATTCATCAGGGATAACGATGATCGAGCGCTTCTCATCTTCAGGCTTATGAAATTGCTTCATGTAGGGATGATTATCGGCATTGATGGTGAGCATACTCATCGATCGGATTTGCTCTCCATCGATGACGGCATTCTCGTATATGGCCGCTACGGTAAAAGGCATACCATCCTCACGCGCAATGCCATACCAGTGAGGTTTCCCATCAATGTATTTGGGTTCAAAGATGGTCTCGACAGGGATTAGGCCAAATTGAGACTTATGCCAAGCCTCCCTAAAACTTGGTTTCTCAGCAACCGTTTCAGTCCTGGCATTGTATGTGTACTTGCCGAAACTCTTTTCCTTTGCCCATTTGGGAATCATCCCAAAATTAACCGATCTCCATTCAATCTTGCCGTCATTGGAAAAGATCAAAGGTGAGGGGAAGTTCGGAAAAATGTCTTCTGGAAACTCCAATTGATCCGGTTCAGGGAGATCTAACAGAAATGCACGATTCTTTCTGATCGCTTCGAAGTTTGCGCACATAGACTTATCCCTGTTTATTCTTTATGATCATCGCACAAATAATAACCCAACCAAGAATAAAAAATGATTTCAAAACAATTTAGGATCGTCAATGGAATACTCGCAGTCATTGGTATTGCTGCATTCATATTTTTCCAGTATCAAATGAGACCAGACAAGATTGGAGGCTTCACGGAAGGCACAGAAGAGTATTACGGCTATCAATACGCACGTGATAACAACCTAAAGTCTGCGGATCAGTGTGATGATGAGAAGGATGATCCTGAAATGAATATTAATGAAAAATTCTTGAAAGGTTGCAGGACGTATTTTGAAAAATAAATACTTTGTACTTGCCATGTTTAGTATGAATGCAAAAGCCATAAAAAGGCATTTGCATTTCAAAGAAAAATTATAGCTATAACGGCTTACATTCCTTTTTCAAAAGTACTATTTTAGTACGAATCATTTTACCATATTCAGTCATATCAATTTGACTCAACTCCACTGAGGCTGACTTGGCATCTAGAGTTTTATTTTTATAATTTAAAAATATGGTTTCAATGTTTCCACCTAGCTGGTCAAAGATATTTGTAAACAACATTAAATCTTCTTTGCTAAAAAGTTTTGTATCTTTTTCAAAATCGCGTACTAGCGCATGATGTAAATTGTTTTGAGATTTAATTTCAGTTAAGTTTTGCAAAAAGGATAAAGAGTAGTCATCGCACCATTTTGAAAACTGAGCAATTTGTTCATTGTCTAAACTATTCAAATCCCTAAATTGATCTGCAAGACTTAATAAACTTTCTATGGTTGAGTTAATGTTTAAGATTGAATTTAGTAGAACCAAGGAGGTTTCTTTCTCTAATTCATATTTTTTTACGAGACGCCAGTCGCTAAATAAGTAAATAGCAATAATCCCTGCAAAGAAAGCTCCAACACCACCTAAAACACTCCCAAATGCTGAAATTTTTGCAGAATCTGCGCCCCCAAAACACTCGACAGTCACAAAAACAAGCATAGAAATTAAATATAAATTTACTGCAAGATAGACCCAAAACTTTGGAGATTTTAATTTCATATTCTTTCCTTAAATCTCAATTCCCAATTTTTTCTCAATAAAGCACTTAACTACAGCCTCAATAGCTGTATCCCCAACTTGCTCAGCTTCTCGACTATCAGCACGAGGACCAACATAAAAAGCAGTCCATCTTGAATACGAACGCACCAAGCTAATTTTTTCTTTTTCGATTAGCTTCCCACATAATTCCCAATCAATCACTGGCACTGATTTTACTTTCATTGCTTTACCGAGAGTATGAGGAAGTTGGTTGGGTGTGTAAGATCTGATACTTTCATATTTTGAATCTGATATGTAGGTTTATGGATATGTACAGAAGTGTGTACATAAAAATTCTATATTTAAAAATAGAATTAATAAACCTTTATTAAACAAAGGATTAAATAACAATCAATTCATATCAAAAATGATAATTGGCTTTTCCACTCAAAAAATCTCCAATGTTTCAAAGTTCAGCAATGGCTATAGAAAACAGTTAACAACCGATCTAGCAGTTTTACTTTACGTAAATATGGCGTAATTATAGCGTATAGCTGTATAAGATTACGGACTTGCATACCCCATTGTCAAAAATTTAAGAATATGGGATCTCAATTTTTTAAGTAAGAGCATATAAGATGTATTAACTTGTGTGATTCATAGACATCATTTCAATATAATGGGTATCTATGAACAGAGAAATTCAACAAAGACTCGTATGGGTTAAATTATTTGAAGAGACCAATGATGCTGGCCTAGTCTGTCGGAGATGTGGCATTTCTAGACCAACATTAGGCAAGTGGTGGAAACGATATTCTGAGCAAGGTATTGATGGATTAAGTAGTCAGAGTAAACGCCCATTACCAGGCGATAGAATTCAAATGGATACCTGTAAACTGGGTCCTGGAATATATCAATACACATCTATCGATGACTGCACACGATATCGCGTTTTAAGGATATATAAACGCCGAACAGTAGCGAATACGCTCGACTTTTTAGACTGCGTAATTGAAGAAATGCCTTTTCCCATACAGCGAATACAGACCGATCGAGGGCGGGAATTCTTTGCTGAAAAAGTACAGAAAAAATTGATGCAGCATGGAATCAAATTGAGGCCAAATAAACCAGGTTCACCTCATTTGGCAAGGTAGAGCATTCTCAAAAGACTAATAAATCTGAGTTCTACGCTACTGTCGATATTAATTCTGAAGATATCCAAGACAAGCTAGCCGAATGGCAGCATTACTATAACTGGATGAGACCAGCACCAGCTTTGAAAGGTAAAACACCGATGGAAAGGTACTTTGAATTATGTGAAGAAACCCCTTTCTCTGATGAGGTCCAGAAGCAATACAACCCATCAAATGAACGGATTCATCACGCCAATTACAAGATGGATTTAGAGATCGCTAAATTGAAACGATCTCTATGAATCACACAATTTAATTCTTTTCAAATAGAAGAAAATCAAGTAAATGCTTCGGGCAAAGAACATTGATGTAGCATAAGAACTATTGAGTAGTAAGAAAACGCGATATAACGCAATCAAGCCTAAAATTTAAAGACTTCGAATAATGGTAAAAGAGGGGGAGGAATAATGGATAAATACTTACTGGTGGCCTTGGTAGTTGGTGCATGCATATTGCTGGTGATTTACACCCAACTTGCACCAACAGGTGGACAGAAAAATTTTAAACAAATCGTACAGCAGGCATTTGGTCGTTATAAAGTGATCGAAAAAAACTACACCATTATGATTTGTGAGATCAACCATCGCAATGAGCCAGAAGAGTTGGTCTTTATTCGTATCGATCCTGCTCAAAAGAAAAATTTACGCATTTCGGGAAGAATGCTGATAGCAACTTATCCCAAAGCACCATCGGTACGTGAAATGCGTAAAGACTTTAAAGACTATGTCACTTAACACTTAGCGTCGACGAGAGCTACTACGGCTGCGACCGCGCGCCATACCGCCAAGAGCATTGAGTACAGCAAGCTTCGTCATACTACCTGAAGCATGCGCATGACAGATGGCAGCAGCGAGAGCATCGGCGGCGTCTTGCTGTGGTTTGATGCTCAGGTTTAGGAGTCTCATCACCATCATTTGTACTTGTTCTTTGTCCGCAGCGCCATAACCGACCACCGACTGTTTAATCTGGCGTGCGGTGTATTCTGCAACTTGTAGGTCAAGGTTGACCAGTGCAGCAATAGCAGCACCACGTGCTTGCCCCAGTTTCAGTGCGGAGTCAGGGTTTTGTGCCATAAATACTTGCTCAACTGCGGCTTCGGTTGGGCCATGAAATTTTACAATACGATCAATCCCTGCAAAAATACGTTTTAGCCGTTCAGGCATATCAGCAGCTTCGGTACGAATGGTGCCAGCATCGACAAAAATTAGTTTTTGACCTTCTTTTTGAATAATACCGTAGCCTGTGAGGCGAGAACCGGGGTCAATACCAATAATTAATGACATGCTTGCCCTTTAAAAAAAATAATATGCCCATATTGTTACATAAGCGTATCAAAAAAGCTTGATGTAGATTGAGCACTTGATTCTTGCACCTTATTCATTTTGTTGAGATTAGATTAATTTTCATGAAATTATTTCTTTTTATATTAGCTGGTGTCATTCTCGAAGTCTTCGTATGGATCGGCGTGGGCGACCTCGTTGGTAGCATGTGGTACGTGTTCTTCTGGTTTATTGCCGCTTTCTTTATTGGTATGAACCTGATTCGTAAGTATTCAGCAGGTTTAATGCCACAAATGCAGCAAATGCAAGCGGGTCAGATGGGTGCAGATCCTGCATTAACAAACAATCTGCCAAAAATCATTGCGGGTTTTCTTTTATTGATTCCTGGCTTGGTGACAGATGTGGTTGCCGTGTTGTTGCTTATTCCAGCAGTACAAAAAGCCATGACGGGCGCGCTAATGAACGTGATGATGAAACGTCAGCAAGCGATGATGGAAAAAATGATGGGTGGCATGATGGGGGATATGAATGGCATGGGCGGTGGTGCTCAAGGTCAAAACCCATTTGCAGATATCATGCGCCAAATGCAAGAAATGCAGCAACAGCAGGGCGGTTCAGCTTATCGTGACTCGAGTATTATTGATGGCGAAGCACGAGAAGTCATGCCAGATGCGAAAAAAATTGAAATGAAAGATGTGAATAAATAATTTCATACCTAATTTTAAAGCCGAGCTTTAATTCGGCTTTTTTTATCTTTATGAAAATGTTTTAAGTGTTTATGATTTAAAATAAATATGGTGGTGTTCTAAAAAGTATGCTGACATTAAATGAAGCCATTATTGATGTAAAAGAAGGTTAAGTCGAAGGCTTTAAAATGGTTTTCAAGCTTTTTGGAGAAATTGC
>NZ_JBIMCF010000007.1:0-141129 GCF_048551975.1 Acinetobacter johnsonii
ACTCAGAAGTGAAACCTCTTAGCGCTGATGGTAGTGTGGAGTTATCCATGTGAGAGTAAGTCATCGCCAGCTCATTAATTCTAAATCCCCCTCCGCTAATCGCTGAGGGGGATTTTTTTATGCAAGGAATGCTGAAAAATTTTAGAAAATAAAAAGATTGGCTAAAAAATGGTTTTTAAAATTTAATAGGCTTCGTTTTTCACTTAAATTTGATTATTTATCACTCACTAAAAGAGATCATAACTAAGTCTGCGAATATATTTTGAGTAATTCGAATAGCTATTCCATCAATATTCATTGGACAAAAGAATGACTATATTTAACTCGTGATTATACAAAATATGTCAAAACAGGTTCTAATATGTTCAATAAAAAAGAAACCCCGACATCCTGTCGAGGTTTCTTTGTATTTCAGTGCTTAGATATAACTCCTGTCATATCTCACATCCTGATTATTGTTGTTTTAAGTTTGGGAAACGTCCTGTTTCCTGATTTGTTTAATATATTTGGTAAACTGTTTTAAGGCTAGTGGTCGCTTTCCTCAGTATTTGTAAGCTTTGACTTACACAGATTCATCTTGTTACCAAAGCGGATAACCTTGTACTTATGATTTCTCTACAATCAATGGTGATCGTGCATTTAATGGGGAAGGCAATGTTGAGAAAAAAAGCTTTTTGTTTGTTGATGACAGTGAGTGCATTTTTTGGATTAATGGCATGTCACGCACAAAGACCAGCGGAGTCAGCAGCACATGAACAACAGGACAGTTTTGCTTCTTTAGGCACATCTATACAGCTAAAGCGTATTGCTGAATTTAATGAGCCATGGGCATTAGCGGTATTGCCTGATGGGCGATTATTAATTACTGAAAGATCAGGACAGTTGATTTTATTTAATCCTATAGATCAGACAAAGACTCTCATTAGGAATATACCTAAAGTGGCTTATGGTGGTCAGGGCGGATTAGGTGATATTGTTTTACATCCTGAGTTTGCACAAAATCATCAAATTTATCTTAGCTATGCAGAAGCAGGGCAAGATGGTTATGGTGCGGTTGTGATTCGTGCTGATTTGAATTTAGATCAGACACAGCCAAAATTAGATAACCTTAAAACGATATGGAAACAAGTACCCAAGGTGCGCGGGCAGGGACATTATGCACATCGAATATTATTTGATAGCGCAGGTAAATTATGGATTAGTTCGGGAGAACGGCAAAAGTTTGATCCTGCACAAGATTTAACATCGAACCTTGGAAAAATGATTCGTTTGAATGATGATGGTTCGGTTGCCTTAGATAATCCATTTCAGGCGCAGGGGGATATCGCAAAACAAATATGGAGTTTGGGGCATCGTAATCCTTTAGGAATGGCTTTGGATGCCAAAAAACAACTTTGGGTGGTTGAGATGGGCCCTAAAGGTGGGGATGAACTCAATTTAATTCAAAAGGCTAAAAACTATGGTTATCCAATCGTTTCGAATGGTGATCATTATAGTGGTTTGAATATCCCTGACCACGCCACGCGGCCTGAGTTTGAAGCGCCGACATTAGATTGGACCCCTGTGATTTCTCCATCGAGTTTGATTTTTTATACGGGACAGAGGTTTCCAAAGTGGCAGGATAAAGCCATCATTGGCGGGCTTTCATCTGAAGCATTAATTATTGTAGACACCACAGCACAGCCAGTAAAAGAAATCCAACGGATAGATATGAAAGAACGTATCCGTGGTTTACAACAAGCGAAAGATGGCAGTATTTGGGTGATTGAGGATGGGAAACATGCTGATTTAATTCAGCTACTTTCACATTAATCACCCGAACAGAGTGTTGCTAAGAAAGATGGTCTTAAAGCGCAGCATGTTGATCGGTGTTAGCGGCAGTGTAAAAATGACCCCCTAATGGCATTTAAAAACTGACCCCCTTGGTTAATATAGCGGTCATTTTGAACTGTTCAATCTGAGCTTTATTGCTAGAGCAGAAAATGTGGTGTTTCTGGGGGCTAGCGGAGTAGGAAAAACGCATTTATCTATGGCATTAGGCTATAAGGCCATCATGAACAACATTAAGATCAAGTTCATTACCGCAGCGGATTTAATGCTGCAACTGAGTACAGCCTATCAGCAAGGTAAACTGAAAACCTATATGCAACGTGCGGTACTGGGACCAAAGTTACTGATTATGGATGAAATTGGTTATTTACCGTTTGGACGTGAAGAAGCGAATCTGTTCTTTAATGTGATTGCCAAGCGTTATGAAAAAGGCAGTACGATATTGACGAGTAACTTACCCTTTAGCCAGTGGTCCAAATCCTTTGCAGATGATGTCACGTTGACCGCTGCGATGTTAGATCGGTTATTGCATCACTGTCATGTGGTACAAATATCGGGTGAGAGTTATCGTTTGAAGGATAAAAAAAGAATAGGGATTCAGCCCCAGGTTGAAACTTAATACGAGATCAAAGGGGTCAATTTTACTTTGCCATTTGTAAGGTAAAAGGGGGCAATTTTAGAATGCCGTTGACAGAATCGGCATTGAAGACATTGGCTTGGATCTGCATCAGTTTTCGTTATCATTGTTTGCCATTCATCCGCCAATGGTCAATTTTAATATTATCGATCAAGGCGACATCCCCTTTTTGCCATTGGAGCAAGAGTGCATCGTGATATAAGGCTTTAAAGAAGTGTTGTTTTTCCTGATCGGTCCATTCAATTTTTTCACCTTCATGGGTGAAAAGTTCCCATGACAGCTGTATGCAATTAGCCGTGGGGTCTAGTTGAAGCTTTCCTCACTTCTTAAAGCTTTTTTGTGCAGCTTGGTGGGCAAAAGCGTTGGTATTGTTTGCAAAAGCCCACGGCTAGATCATCAACTTTTGCGTGTTCGGCTGTATGACAACGAAAGGTGAGCGTTTTAAGGTCAGTTTGCTTTCTTTATTTGGTTGTTTGTTGAAATGAAAGGGCTTTTTGTTTAATAGCAAGCGATCAAATAGATTGACTTTACGTGTTGAAATATAAGAAAAATGATTCCATGCGCCTAAGTATTTTTATTGTACGCTGACTGGAAAATGGGTCCAAATTTTTTCGAGGTTATTAAACCCTGTTTCGAGTAAGTAGTCCGCAGGTTCTTGGCAAAACAAGGCAATATTACGTGAGCGGGTCGAATGTAGGTAACCTTCGACATGTGGACCTTGAATTGAGTTTTCAATAGAGCCTAATTCTACCGTATTGCAGTTGAGGTAAGGTCTATCATCACCTGTACGATTCTCGCTATATTTACGCATGAAACAGGCAAACCAACCTGATTTTTTATGCGCAAATGTATGCCAAGGTTCAAGCTGAAAATGATGTTCGATCAACTCATGAAATTCATAGTGACGTTGTAATTTAAAGCCACGAAATAATAAGATGCCGTACTGATGCAACTCTTGCATAAGTTCTGTGCGATAGACTCTAACATAGGCGACTAGAGCATCTACATCTGTATATTCATATTCGGAGGCAGCGACATAAATTTTGCAATAATCATTTAAAAGTATGGTGTTTAGTTGCATGTGAATGGTCTCTATTTTTGTTTTTTTAATTTATTGTATTGGACTGAAGCATTTTGGCTAAAGCGGCAAATGTTCAGTGGGCGAGAGTATAAGGTGTAGTGAGAGTGCCAGATGTAATATTTCGTTGTACAGAAGAACATACCGACAAATGTTGAAAGCCTTAATATTTGATGGATTTACTTTATGGACTAGCGCTTAAATATGTACGTTGGACGCAAGTGATCATTTTTTAAATTTCACATGCATTTATATTTGTTTTATATGATTATTTTATGAATTTTTAATTGAGATAGACATCCAAGTAGACCAATTTAGTTTGTATTCACGAGCTTCTTCTAAAGTATTGAAGCATATAAGAGGTTCGTTAATATCTGATCGTGATTTGGGCTTTTAGAGAAATATTGAGCTAATAATCACTACAATTAAAAAGCCCTCGACATCCTGTCGAGGGCTTTTTAAATTCTTTCAAGCGGTATAACTCCTGTCCTACCGATCAGCATCCTACTGTGTATGTTGTTATTTTTGTTTTTCATCTGAGACATCCTGTCTCTGTATGGTTTAACTATAGCGTTGATGTTTATTATTGAAAAGCCGACAAATACTTAAGTTAATGTAAGCAATAGCGTACAGAAAAATCTCATGCTTATGCGCTGACATATTTAATGAGTTTATCAATTCCTGCTTTTAGATTCTTCTCATCAAAAGGATTTGGTTCAAAGTCTTCGGTTTTATTGCGAGAAAAAATATCTCGAATTTCAACCACCGCATTGGTATCGACCAGACCGAGCTGAGTACCGACTTGGCGAATTTGGTCGATGGAGCGTGAGCCATTGGTACCACCATAACTGATATAGGCCGCAGGTTTACCTTGCCATTCTTTGCCTAAGTAATCCAAGGCATTTTTAAGTGCAGGGCTATAACCATGATTGTATTCGGGGCTAATGAAAATAAAGGCATCACCTTGGGCAATGTGGTCAGCCCATGCTTGTTGTTTGGGTTGATCATAAATCCCTGTCATTGGGGGATTTGCACCTGAAAAAATCGGTAAATCCCACTCTTTTAAGTCGACCAATTCGAGTTGGACCGTATTGAGCCCAAGTTTTTCAAAGCTTTTTTGTACCCAACGTGCAACTTTAATGGCTGTCCGACCTTCGCGCACACTGCCTATAATGACCTGAATTTTCATCAAAAATCCTTTGGAAAATAAATGTGATTACGCTACGGTAGTATGAAAATTAGGCTTTGCATAGATTGAATATGTATCCGATCGACAAATGTTTGAGGCATTAAAAAAGCCCCCGAAGGAGCTTTAGCTGACACACAGACAGTCGATCTGTGTTTTTACATAATTTTAATGCCTTGTTGGCCTGCAGGCGTCACTTTGAAGATTTCAACTTCAAAGGTAATATCTTTACCTGCCAATGGATGGTTAAAGTCGACTTCGGTGATGTCATCACCTACAGTTTTAACCACACCATAAAGACTTTGTTTGGCTTTGTCTTCAAACTCGATCATGTGCCCTTCAATAGGACGCTGTTCAAATTTGACCGTATCAAACTGTTGTACGTTTTCAGGATTCCACGGGCCAAAAGCATCTTCTGGTGGTAGGCTCACTGTACGACGGTCGCCAGCACGTAAACCAAACAGTGCTTTTTCAAAACCAGGCAGTAAGCTGCCATCACCCATTACAAGGCTTACAGGCTCTTCACGGCTACGTGTGTTATCAATTTCTACGCCATTTTCAATGCACACAGAAAAATGTAACTCTACTTTTGAACCTTCGCTTACGCGAGTTTCTTCATTGGGATTAATAAAATCAGTCATGGTTTACTTCGGCACGTTGGATACGGTTTTTTTCGAGAAAAAAGGTATCGATCAACAAAAGGATCGTTCCTAGTGTAATCGCACTATCTGCAATATTAAACGCAGGAAAGTGGCTGTTTTGATAATATAAATGAATAAAATCAACCACATAGCCTAATGTTACACGGTCAATTAAATTCCCTATAGCACCACCTAAAATAAGGGCAATCGCGATGGGCAGCACTTTCACGGTTTTGGGCATACGCATCAGCCAAAACAGAAAAATGACAGACACAATACCTGCAAGGGAGGTAAAGAAATAGCGTTGCCAGCCGCCCGCATCGGACAAGAAACTAAAGGCTGCGCCATAGTTATGCAATAAAGTCCAATTTAAAAAGGGCAGGACTGGTACTGGATCTGCATAATTCAGATGGGTACTGGCAATCCATTTGGTCCATTGATCTAAGATAATCGCTAGAATCGCCAAACCTACCCACACCAAATTGTGCGGATAGAATTGGAATAAGCCCTTTTTATGTTGTGGGTTAGGCATACTTTCTCTCTTCGCCTTGGCCTGTAGGAAGGTTGATAATACAACGACCACATAGACCTGGATGTGTAACATGTGTATTCACATCTGGCAGAACATGCCAGCAGCGTACACATTTTTCACCATCAGCCGCCGAGACTTGCACATTCAGACCTGCCAGATCAGAGGCTTCACCTTGAGTTGCATCGAATGCATTGACCAAGACTTGTGAAGTGATCATAACAAAGCGAAGTTCATCATCTAAACGATCCAGTACGTCTTTGAGTTCTGCATCTGCCCACAGTTCAACTTTGGCTGAGAGATTTGAACCCACGATTTTCGCGGTACGCGCAGTTTCGATGAACTTGTTCACCGCAGACTTCACCGCAATCAGCGTTTGCCAATCGGCTTCAGACAACAAGTTTGCTTTTGAAGCCACAGGAATGTCATACCATTCCGCAGTGAACACGTATTTCTCAGTTTGCTCTGGAATAAGAGGCCATGCTTCTTGAGCGGTAAAGCTCAAAATTGGTGACATCCAACGTACAAAGGCTTGAACCAAATGATACAGCGCAGTTTGAGCTGAATGGCGCGCTTGTGAATCGGCTTTGGTGGTGTACTGACGGTCTTTGATGATGTCGAGGTAGAAACCACCCAAGTCGTTGATACAGAAGTTGGTCAGCGTATTGGTCACGATATGGAAGTTCATATCTTCATAGGCTTGCTGAATGGTTTTCTGTACATCTGCTGCACGTTGCAAGATGTATTGATCAAGTGCGATCAATTGATCTACAGGCAGTGCATCCGTCGATGGTTTGAAACCATTCAAGTTCGCCAATAAGAAACGCAAGGTATTACGAATACGGCGGTAGCCATCTGATGCACGGTTAAAGATTTCTTTACCAGCAGTCATTTCATAACGGTAATCGGCTGATGCAATCCAGAAACGTAAGCCGTCTGCACCCATGTCTTTAATGATGTCTTGTGGGGTGATGATGTTGCCCAAAGATTTTGACATCTTACGGCCTTTTTCATCCACCACGAAGCCATGAGTCAGTAAGCCTTTGTACGGCGCACGTTCATTGATCGCAATCGAGGTGAGCAATGAAGACTGGAACCAACCACGGTGTTGGTCTGAACCTTCAAGGTATAAATCAGCAGGATCGGTGAGTTCTTCGCGTTCACGCAACACGGCATAGTGCGTTGTGCCTGAGTCGAACCACACGTCTAAAGTGTCACGCACACAGTTGTACTGTTCCGCTTCATCCCCGATAAAGTCTTTCGCTTCACGGTTATACCAAGCGTCAATCCCTTCTTGTTCGATCAATTTCGCGACTTCTTCGATCAACTCGGCTGTGCGCGGATGGAGTTCGTTGGTGTCTTTATGCACGAAGAATGGGATTGGCACACCCCACGTACGTTGACGTGAGATACACCAGTCTGGACGACCTTCGATCATGGCTTGAATACGGTTTTTACCCCAATCCGGCACAAAGCTAATCCCGTTTTCGATCGCATTTAAAGCGTTTTGACGAAGACCTTGTGCATCCATGCTGATAAACCACTGTGGGGTCGCACGGAAGATAATCGGTGTTTTATGGCGCCAGCAGTGTGGGTAGCTATGTTTGATCGGTTGATGTGCCCATAAGCGACCAACTGCATCCAAAGCTTCAATGATTTTTGGATTGGCTTTGTAGATGTGCTCGCCTGCAAAAATCGGTGAAGTTGGTAAATACACACCATTACCACCCACTGGGTTTTCAACTTTTAAGTTGTACTGTAAGCCAACTTTATAGTCGTCTACACCATGGCCAGGTGCCGTATGTACCGCCCCTGTACCGCTGGTTGCAATGACATGTTCACCTAAAATCACAGGCACTTGGCGATCGGTCAGTAACGGGTGTTGTAATAATAGGTTTTCGATTGCTGAGCCGTTAAAATCAGCGAGAACCACAGGGTTTTCAAGCTTATAACGCTCAACTGCCGACTCAACTAAGTCTTTAGCTAAAATAAAGTTTTGCACGCCACGGTCGGTGCTAACTTGAACTAGTTGATAGTCAATTTCAGCATGAACGGCAACCGCTTGGTTTGCAGGCAAAGTCCAAGGCGTGGTGGTCCAAATTACGATATCTGTTGCAGCGTCTACGTTGAGATTTAAACGTGCGCTTAAGTCTTTTAAGTCGACAACCGTAAAGCCAACGTCAATCGCGTCAGATTTTTTATCTTCATATTCCACTTCGGCTTCAGCCAAAGCTGAACTACAGTCTAAACACCAATTCACTGGTTTAAGGCCTGGTTCGATATGGCCTGCTTTTGCAATCGCGCCAACAGAGCGCACAATGTCCGCTTCCTGCTTAAAGTTCATGGTCAGGTAAGGGTTATCCCAATCACCAAACACACCCATACGCACAAAGTCTTTCTTTTGCAGTTCAACTTGGGTGTAAGCATATTCACGGCAGGCTTTACGGAAAGTAGAGGCATCCACCTTCACGCCCACTTTACCGACTTTCTCTTCTACTTTCAGTTCAATCGGAAGGCCGTGACAGTCCCAACCTGGTACATAAGGGGCATCGAAGCCGTCGAGAATACGACTTTTAATAATGATATCTTTTAAAACTTTATTGACCGCATGACCCAAGTGAATTTGGCCATTTGCATAAGGAGGGCCGTCATGCAGGACATATTTTTTCTTGCCAATACGCGACGCGCGAATCTGCTGATAAATGTTGTCGGCATACCACTCTTCTAACCATTTTGCTTCACGTACCGCAAGGTTTGCTTTCATGGCAAATTCGGTACCTGGGAGGTTGAGTGTGGCTTTATAATCCACTGCATTTTCAGTAGTTTGCTTATCGCTCATGCAAGATGTCTTCCAATTTAATCAGCGGCTCGGCTGACGCGTTTTACATAAAATTGATTGGTATTTAAAAGGGAAATGTGGGGGTGTTTTGGCGGAACTCAAGCAGTTTCACCACATCATCATCAATTCCCGCTTTTAGTGCTTCCAGCGAAGGGTAGTTCTTTTCACCATGTAAGTAGTTCAAGAAAGTGACCCGCATTAACAAGCCATACAGATTAGCAGAAACATCAGGGAAATGTACTTCTAATCGCCATTCTGGCTGTGCTTGTTTAATGGCTGGACGTGTTCCGACATGACCCGCACCAAAAAGCGCTGAATGGTCATATCCTGCAACCCCTAATCGATCAGGGTGGTCTGCTTTCACTTTGTCGCGTAAAGACGTGGTTTCACACATCACATCTACACCATAAATGCCGTTTAAACAGGGTTTATGTCGGTTTAAACGTACATTAATGGTTGGAAAATCAAGGGTTCGGCCAATTTGGTCGCCATATTGTACCCGACCCGTAATGCTATAAGGGCGCCCTAATAACTGAGCAGCCAGCGCCAAGTCCCCTGCGGCCAGTGTTTGGCGAATCCGAGTTGAACTGACGCGTTCACCTTCTGCGAGGATGGTTTCTAGATTGTGGACTTGAAAACCATAGTTTTTGAGAAATTCGCTGTTGCCTTGGCGGTTTTTACCAAAGTGAAAGTCATCGCCTAAAACCAAACTTTGGGCATTGAGTTTTTCTTTTAAAATATCGGCAAATTGTTCTGCACTTAAACTGCGGAAGCTGTTGTCAAATTTCGCGACCGCAATATAGTCCACACCCAGCTCAGTTAAATATTCGACTTTTTCACGCAATGATGAAATACGCGGTGGAGCATCATAACCTTTAAAAAATTCAAGTGGTTGAGGCTCAAAAATCATCACCACTGTTTTTAGATTTTGTTGTTTTGCAACGGCTTTGAGCTGATGAATCATGGCTTGATGACCCAAATGCACCCCGTCAAAATTACCGATAGTGACAGCAGTTTTTTCTAATTGGGTATGTGAAGGCAAAGCATTTAGACGGAGCAGCTTCATGGGCAAATCAAGTGCTTGGAATTAAGAACGGCTTATATATTGCCATATTCTTGGGCATTCGTCTTGTGGTTGTTTTTTGACAACGCAAAATTTAGTGCAAAGTATACTTATATTAGTTTTATTGATTTATTTAATATAAATTAATCAATTTTTCTTATTTATAAATTTAATTAGTATAAATGTAGATTTTAAATGAGGTCGGACTCATGCAAAAACCATTTACACAACTTGGACAGCGGCAAAATCTGATCCGTCAATTCACCCCCAACTGGTTCACTGTCAGTATGGGAACAGGTGTTGTGGCATTAATTGTATCAGAGTTTCCGATGTTAAAGGCATTCACATGGCAACTCGGCACAGGGCTGTGGTATTTGAATATTTTACTGTTCGTACTTTTTAGTGTGCTATATGGCTTACGTTGGGCATTTTATCCGCACGAAGCCAAACAGATTTTTCAACATCCAAGCATGAGTCTATTTTTAGGGACGATCCCGATGGCGCTGGCCACCATCCTCAATGGCTTTTTAAAGTATGGTCAGCCTATTTACGGCGACACAGCTGTACAGATTGCTCAAACGCTCTGGTATGCCGATGTGGTCTTGGCGCTCTTGGTGGCGTGGGCAGTTCCTTTTGCCATGTATCGACATCAGGAGCATGCTTTACAGCAGATGACCGCGGTGTGGTTATTGCCGATCGTGGCCTGTGAAGTTGCAGCCAGCAGTGGTGGTTTATTGCTGGGGCATTTGGCAGAAGATACTCACGCCGTTACGATTTTATTGGGTAGTTATGTGTTGTGGGGTGTTTCAGTATTACCCGCCTTTGCAATTTTAACGATTTTAATGTTGCGTTTGGTCTTACATAAATTGCCTGAAAAAGAGTTGGCGGTCAGCAGTTGGTTGGCTTTGGGACCGATAGGCACTGCTGCTTTGGCATTATTGGTTTTGGGGCATCAGGCACTGATGCTGATGGCGAATTTGGGCTTAGCACAACTGGGTCAGTTATTTCATCAGGCAGGGATTTTAGCCAGTTTAATCCTGCTGGGTTTTGGACTGTGGTGGTTAGGGATTGCGGTACTGACGACTTTGCACCATGCCAAACAGGACTTGCCGTTTAATCTGGGCTGGTGGGGACTGACTTTCCCATTGGGCGTATATACACTGGCGATCTTAACTCTAGCCCAACAACTCAATTTGGCCTTCCTTTATGCTGTTGGTTATGCTTTTGCAGCCATCCTGATGTTGTTATGGAGTTTGGTCGCAACCAAGACGGCACAGGGTTTTTATCAAGGTCATTTATTCTTTTCACCCTGCTTAAAAACCTATTTAGAACAGCAGTATAAATGAGCTCTACAATCCTTTCAGTTCAAAGCGTCATCTGGTCTTATACACTTTGGTGTAGCAGAGACCAGAGGCGCTTTTCTTTCGGATCGATTTGTTTTCTAATGGCACGAATGAAGTCTGTTATTTGAGTATTTTATGTCGGATGTTGCACTAATCATGGCTTTGCCGAATGAGTCTAAAGGATTGTTTGAGCAAGCAGGGATTGAAGTCCATTACAGCGGTATTGGTAAAGTCAACGCGGCCTATAAAGCATTTGAAGTGATTCAAAAAACAGGCTGTAAAATCCTGATTAATTTAGGTAGAGCAGGCAGTACGTATTTTGATAAGCACGAATTGGTCGAAGTCTCTCAATTCGTACAACGAGACATGGATGTCTCTCCACTCGGTTTCGCTGTCGGTTTTACCCCATTTGACACCAAGCATCCTGCGGAAATTCATTTAGAACCTTTTTTCCAACACCTCCGCACTGGCATCTGTGGAACAGGGGATAGCTTTGAAACGGGTGAACCCAAAGTACCGTGTCATTTGGTTGATATGGAAGGATATGCGCTGGCAAAGGTCTGTAAAAAACAGGGTGTCCGTCTGATTTCGGTCAAATATATTTCAGATGGTGACAACGACACTGCGCATTTGGACTGGGAAGACAATTTGTTATTGGGAGCTCAGAAATTATTAGCATTATTTGAAAGTATCTGAGGCTTTGATTCTGTCTTTTTCAATTCGGCGACCATAGAGTGCTATGGTCGTATGCCAAAATTACTCAGCTTTGAATAATGCAGACGGTGTTCGCGGGATCACCCCATACAGCATCATATGCACGGTATGTTGAATGACTCGTTGTTGCATACTGCGGTTACGTAGAGTTTTACCTGTCACCATTTCCATTTGCGTGGCAAAGTCAGCATAGTTTTGTGTTAAGGCCCAAATGTTGAGGATTAACAGCTCAGGGTCTATTTCAGTTGAAATTTTACCTTGCTCTTGCCAATTGCTAATGACTTTTGCTTTACGTTTGACCAACTTCTTTAAAGGCCCTTTGAGGATTTCCAAAATATGCGGCGCCCCTTGGATCACTTCTAAAGCAAACAAGCGAGATGCTTTTGGTTGAGTCCGAGAAACCTCAATCTTTTGCAATAAGTAGTTGGTGATCGCTTCTTCCGGCTCTAAGTCAGCTTCTAACATTTGTAGTGGGGCTAACCATTTTTGTAAAACCGTCGTTAAAACTTCAACGTACAAAGCTTCTTTATTTTCATAGTAATAGAAAATATTTGATTTGTGCATTTCAGCAATCTGTGCGATTTCATCTAAGCTTGCTCCATTAAATCCATAGAGCGAGAAGACGTCTAGTGCAGCATTCAGCAGCTGGTTGCGTTTTTGAGTACTCTTTTTCTGTTCCATTCTCTAATTTAAAAAACAATAAAAAGGGGGAAGGACAAATTGTACGGCAAATCATCAGATTTGTGCACAAAGTGGAAATTTAATTTTTTGAATAATGATCATTTATTCTGTAGATTGACCCTTAAAGTGCGATAAATTCTAAAAGTTGTCCAATAAAATATAATTATATAAAAACTATTTTGTCTAAACTATATGAAATGATTCAATGTGAAGTGGTATTTTTTGATAAAAATAACGTGAAATTTATTACATTATTTAAACTAAAGTATGCTTAAGTGATATGAAAGTCTTTAGCTTTTTTTACTGAAATTTAGCATAAAAAATCCTTAGCACCTCAAGCTAAGGATTTTTTAGTCAACTTATGTGGCTAAAACGGCATTTAACACCTGCTGTTCAAGGGTATTGAACTGCATATCTTTGACGCGAGGGCGGGGTAGACCGACTTGAAACTCTTTGGCAATATGGCCACGGTCTAGCAAAATAATCCGATCGGCCAGTTGAACGGCCTCACTAACATCATGGGTGACTAATATGGCGGTAAAGCCTTGTTCCGTCCATAATTTTTCAATCAAATTCTGCATGTCTAAGCGGGTTAAGGCATCGAGTGCTCCCAAAGGTTCATCGAGCAATAAAATCCGTGGTTTATGCGATAAAGCCCGTGCCAAAGCGGTCCGTTGACGCTGTCCCCCAGAGAGTTGCGAAGGCCAAAGTCCCGCTTTCTCTTTGAGTCCGACTTTTTCTAGCAGACCCAAGGCAGTGGCATGTTGTTGTTTCGGCAACCCCAGTTGTACGTTTTGTTCAATGGAGCGCCATGGTAACAGTCGTGGATCTTGGAACATGACCCGTATATCGTCTGCGTTAATCCCTTCGCGGAGGTGTCGTGCGGACTTAAACTTAATTTCGCCGTAGCTTTGTTGTTCTAAGTTGGCAATCAGGCGCAGGAGGGTACTTTTACCACAACCACTGCGTCCAACAATGGCTAAAAACTCACCCGGCTGAATATGTAGATCTAAGTCTTCAAGGACTTTAACTGAACCATAAAACTTATGCAGTTGTTCGATAATAATTTCGGCCCCAAGCACCGCTTGAGGGTTAATGTCTTGATTGTGATTTGGCGGCGATGGAATATTGGCGTGGCGACCAAGGCTTAAATCAGTCATCTCAAACTCCTTATTTTTGGTATCCTGCATGCCAGCGCAGCAGGTATTTTTCTAATGTGACGGCCAGTACATCAGCCAATTTTCCAAGTAGTGCATACAGTAAAATCCCCACCAAGACGATGTCGGTCTGTAAAAATTCACGTGCATTCATGGTCATATAACCGATGCCGGCTTGGGCTGAAATGGTTTCGGCAACGATCAGCAGGACCCATACCAAACCCAGTGAGAAGCGTAGACCGACTAAAATAGAAGGCATCGCACCCGGTAAAATAATTTCTTTATACAGTTCCCAACGGGTCAAACCATAGCTTTTCCCCATTTCAATGAGTTGTGGATCTACCGAACGTATGCCGTGATAGGTGTTGATGTAAATGGGAAAAAACACCCCGACCGCGACCAAAAACAGCTTAGCGGTTTCATCAATCCCGAACCATAAGATCACCAACGGAATAAGTGCCAGTGCAGGAATATTTCGGATCATCTGTAGAGTGGTGTCGAGCAGAGTTGACGCCGTTTTCGATGAACCATTTAACAAACCCAGAAATAGACCTAGACCCCCACCCACCAATAGGCCGAGTAAGGCACGGCCTGCACTGACTTGCACATGCTTCCATAGTTCCCCACTCAGTAGCAGGTGCCAAAAAGCGCTAACCACCGCCGTTGGTGCAGGTAAAATCCGACTTTCTAAAAGTCCCGTGCTGGAGGCAATTTGCCAAAGCACAATCAAGCCGATAGGAAAGAGCCAAGGCAGCAATAGCTGCCCTAACTGAGTTCCACGTGAAACCTTTTCTTGCTGGAGGGTTCGCACTGAAACGATTTTGGACATTAGGCAGGCTCCTGAATGACTTTTGTTTTTTTGTTTTCATCGGGTGTGTAGTTGTTTGCCACAATCTCACCAAACGGGCCTGTTAAATTTGGTTGTGCTAACTTTGTTTGAGTTTCAAGCGGCAGGAGTGGAAACACCAACTCGGCAAAACGAATCGACTCTTCAAGATGTGGATAGCCTGAGAAAATAAAGGTGCTGATGCCCAAGTCGGCATATTCTTGAATACGGGCTGCAACCGTTTCAGGGTCACCGACCAATGCCGTACCTGCACCCCCACGAACCAGACCTACGCCTGCCCAAAGGTTTGGGGACACTTCAAGTTTGCTGCGGTCACCATTGTGTAGTTCAGCCATGCGACGTTGACCGACCGAGTCCATGCTCTTAAATTTGGCCTGTGCCGCAGCAATGGTGGCATCATCGACATACTGGATGAGCTCTTCCGCCGCTTGCCATGCTTGTTCATTGGTTTCACGCACAATCACATGCAGACGAATACCATAGTTGAGCGTACGACCTTTGGCTTCAGCTTTGGCACGGACAGTGTCAATTTTGTCTTTAACTGCAACAGGGGGTTCGCCCCATGTGAGATAAGTATCGACCTGATCAGTTGCTAGCTCGATGGCATCATCCGATGAGCCGCCAAACCAAAGTGGAGGGTAGGGTTGTTGCACCGGTGGATATAGAAGTTTGGCATCATCTACCTTTAGACGCTCGCCGTGAAAGGTAAAGCTTTCACCTGTATGGGAGCGGGTTAAAATCTCACGCCAAATTTTGACGTATTCATTGGCAGTTTTATAGCGAGTGGAGTGGTCTTCATAAACGCCATCACCTTGCAGTTCTTTTTCATCGCCACCTGTCACCAAGTTCAATAAAACCCGACCATTGGAGAGACGGTCAAAGGTGGCTGCCATCCGTGCAGCCAGTGCCGGAGTGGTCACGCCTGGACGCAGTGCAACTAGGAATTTTAATTTTTTTGTGGCATCAATCAGGCTGGCTGCGGTCAACCATGGGTCTTCACATGAACGACCTGTTGGAATCAGTACGCCTTCATAACCCAAATTATCCACGGCAACCGCAATCTGTTTCATATAGGCATGGTCCACTTGACGAGCACCTTTGCTGGTACCTAAGTAGCGACTGTCACCGTGAGTTGGGATAAACCAGAAAATTTTCATTTTAAAAAATCCTTAGATAGAGTCGTTTAAGGTTTGCTCGGTGCAACCCAAACGGTACTTTGAACTTGAATGTGTTTCGGAATGAGCTGGACTTGTTGGAACAAATCCGCAATTTGTTGTTGGGCTTGCACCACTTTAGGCGTCAGGGTTTGAATCGGTGAAGGCTTCAGACGTTTGTCGATGACGCGTTGGGCAATAGAGGGCTGTAAACCTGTACTTTGGGTATAGACCGAAAGTGCCTGTGCTTGGTTTTTTAGCACCCATTGATCGGCCTGATTCAGCCCGTGAATGAACTGAGCGGTGGCCTCAGGATAAGTCTGAATGAACTTGGGGTTGCCAATATAAAAAGAATAGGTTTGCGGAAATGCCGTGCCATCAATCAAGACTTTGGCCTGTGCATCCAGCTCTGCTGCACTGAGGTAGGGTTCCCAAATGGCCCATGCATCTATGGATTGTTTATCAAACGCGGCACGTGCATCCGCAGGGGGCAGCCAAATTGGTTGAATGTCCTGCCAACTGAGTCCTGCTTTTTGTAAGACTTTAGCCAACAACTCATGTGCGCTTGAACCGCGTTGTACCGCAATCCGTTTGCCTTTTAAGGCCTGTACTGAATCAATGGAACTATTTTTAGCAATCAACAGCGCTTGAGCATTCGCCGGAACCTGTTCATAGCCGACATAACTCAGCTCTTTGTCAGCAGCTTGAGCAAAGATCGGTGGGGTATTGCCCACAGAGCCAAAATCAACTGCACCGACGGCCAAGGCTTCTAACATTTGTGGGCCAGCGGGGAACTCTTTCCATTCAATTTTTGCTTGAGGAAATTGCTGCTCAAATAATTTTTGCTCACGCGCGACCAATAGGTTCAAAGACGACTTTTGGTAGCCAATTGACAGGGTTTTAACTGGAGCTGTTGCCTGTTTTTCTGGCGTGTTCGGTGCTGCTGTGTCTTGCTTTTGGCATGCCCCGAGTCCAAGACTCAAGCTAACGATGCCAATACTGGAAACTGTTTTCAGTGTTTTCATAATGATCTCTATATTTTTATTTAATAATGGCAGCGTCAATATTCAGCTTGTTTGGAATGAGTTTTTGTTGATAGAAAGCATCGGCAACGTACTGCTGTTTTTTTGCGACTTCGGTTGAAATGGGTTGAACGCCAAAGCCCATACGACCAATCGAGGTTTGTAAAATGTCTAAAGACAAGCCCGTCGGTTTTTCTAGCAATTGGGCTGCCTGTTGTTGATTTTGTTTGACCCACTGTGTGGTGGTGTTGAGTTCATTGACGACCGTTTTTAAAACTTCTGGATGGGTTTCGGCAAATTTACGATCGGCCAAATAGAACTGATGATTACTCACCAAGTTTTCTCCCGTAGCAATCACACGTGCCGAAATTTGATGTTCCGCGGCCGCAAAGAAGGGATCCCAAATGACCCAAGCGTCGACTGCACCACGTTCAAATGCGGCACGTGCATCTGATGGCGGAAGATACACCGCTTCAATATCAGAAAGTTTCAGGTTATTCGCTTCTAATACTTTGAGTAGCAGGTAATGCACATTTGAACCTTTGTTGAGTGCAATCCGTTTGCCTTTCAAATCTTGAATGCTCTGAATCTTTGAGTCTTTTTGTACGATCAGTGCTTCTGCTTTAGGTGCAGTAGGTTGGTTGGCAATGTAAACCAAGTTCGAATTTGCAGCTTGTGCGAAAATCGGAGGCGCTTCACCTGCTTCACCAAAGACCACACTGCCGACATTTAAACCTTCGAGGAGTTGTGGACCTGCAGGAAACTCGACCCATTTGACTTGGACATTTTGTGCTTTAAGCACCGTTTCTAAAGTGCCACGCTCTTTGACGATGGGCAAAATGCCATATTTTTGAAAGCCAATATTCAGTGTGACGGTTTCAGCTTCTTTTTTCCCACATCCAGATAACATCATGGCACCCACGACTGCTGCAGAAAGAACGCTTGTTTTGATCCAGAACTGTGCTCGAGAAGTGCTCATGTGTTTCATAACTCCAAATAAATATAAGGTGAGTCAGTTGGTGAACACATACGCTAATGGGCATTTCTTTTCAGAAAAAATAAGAAATCGGGCTTTAGACATGAAAAAAAAATATAAAAACAAAAGTGCAAAACTTATGCAAAAAACAGCAATATAAAAAACATAAAATATAAAATTTATTGAGATTAACTGATTGATATTTATTATTTAAAAGGTATTTTTGTTTTTGGAATAAGCTTAGTGTTTCATTAAATATAGATTTGAGCGATTTTTGCGGTGTTTTCTAGATAAAGATATGAGAAATAAAGATATCCATAATCCTGCAAAAGCCACTTAAAGTGGCTTTTTAAAGACGAGTGAGTTGCGTTGATAGTTGTATAAGGCTTGGCGTGCATTGGGAAGTTCATCGACATTGGCCGTTTCAAAGCCATGTTCTAAGAACCAATGAGCAGTGCGTGTGGTTAGTACAAACAACTGTTGAATGCCCATACTGCGGGCTTTGCTTTCGAGATAATGCAAAATTTGGCTGCCACGATTAGATTTGCGATAGCTAGGATCGACTGCGACACAGGCAATTTCGGCACTGCGGATTTCACCCTCTGCCGCTGGCAGTGGATAGAGCGCAGCACAGGCCAAGATCATGCCATCACGTTCAATCACCGCAAATTGGCCAATTTCGTTTTCAAGACGTTCACGTGAGCGATAAACCAAAATGCCTTCTTCTTCAAGTGGGCGTAATAGGTTAATCAGTCCGCCGACATCTTTAATGTTGGCCATACGGACTTCTTCATAATGGGCATCGGTAATCATGGTGCCGGAACCATCACGCGTGAAGAGCTCCTCAACCAAGGCACCATCATAAGCATAGGAAATCAGATGGACACGATGGACGCCATCCGTCGAGGCTTTTTTGGCACCGCGTAAATGCACGGCAATGTCTGGATTCGAATCTTGGTATTTCTCAATTTGTGCATCGAGCTTGTGTGGCGAAATTTCGCGTTGCAACTGACCATGTTCATTGAGCAGACCATGTTGTTTGCCCAAGAAAATCAGTTTGTCCGCTTTAAGATGAATCGCTGTGCGGGTCGCCACTTCTTCAGCCAGCAGATTGAATACTTCGCCTGTGGTGGAATAGCCAGTTGGCCCGAGTAGCACAATATTGTGATTATCCAAATGGCGTTGAATGGCATCGGTATCGACCGTACGAACTTCGCCGGTTAACTGAAAATCGACCCCATCGCGAATGCCATAGGGCTTGGCTGTAACAAAATTCCCTGAAACTACATCAATACGTGCGCCATACATCGGTGAATTGGCCAGTCCCATAGACAGTAAGGCTTCAATTTGCAAACGAATTGAGCCTACCGCATTCATCACGCAACTTAGTGATTCTCGCGTGGTCACGCGGCGATGTTGATGAAATGGCGTTTGTAGTTGGCTTTGTTTTAAGTTGTGGTTGATTTGCGGACGCGCTCCATGCACCAAGATCAGGCGAATCCCGAGTGAATGCAGTAAGGCAATGTCGTGAATAATATGTTGAAAGTTATCATGCTGAACGGCTTCACCATCGAACATAATCACAAAGGTTTTATTACGGTGAGCATTGATATAAGGCGCAGAATGTCGAAACCAATGCACATACTGCAAAGTTGTACTGTGATGTGTTTCGATGGAATTTGCGTGCATGCCTGTCTCAAAATGAACTGCTTAGCATGATTTTAATCAAAAAATGCAGAAGAGGAAGTCTTAAATAGAAAAACACCTGAAGCAATGTTCAGGTGTTCGATCGGTTTTGCGACACCAGCCAGAATTAACCGATAATACGTAGGATACGGTTATTGCGTTCATTGACTAAAACATAGTCACCATTGACCTTATACCATTGTTGGTAGCGTCCAGTGTTGGGTAGGCGACGTGCTTCGCGGTCACTGACATGGTAACGCGATGAGTCATAGCCTCGTGGCAAGGTTTGACCTGAGCGCCAGTCACGGCTTGGGTTAACATCTTTGTTTTGGTAGCGATTGTCATTGTCCCAACGACGGTCATCGCGATGATCCCAGCGCGAGTCATGAGCATGCGCGCGGTCATAGTATTGTGGTGCTGCCATTGCAGATGTGGCCATGAGCGCGCCTAAAGAGAGTGTGATTGCAGTCAGAATTTTTTTCATTGCTTTCGTCCAGTATGAGTCTTGTTTCGATCATTCAAAATTAGCGAATAACTCTAGAGAAAGCGTGAGGGCTATTTAGGTGAATTGTGAAATGTATGAAGAGACTGAGGAGATTGTTGTTTTTCTGCAATGCTTGCAAACAAAAGCTTTGGCAGATAAAAAACCTGAAACAACGCCTTCCATGCTGTGCCTGACTGTGGTCTCTTAAGAGGAGTATGCAGTCGTACTAAAGCGGGTGAAAGGGTGTTGATTCAGGTCTCAAGAATAATGTCGAGGAGTTGTACAAAATGAAGCGCAGATTAAAGCCCCATAATGCGCAGAATATTGTTGCTGTCTGCGTCGACTAAGATGTAGTCATTGTTGATTTTGTACCACTGCTGGTTTCTGTTTGGCTTTGGAAGATTATGGTCTTTATATTCGACTTTATAACCGTTACCACGGTAATGCTGTGGCATGACATAACCTTGTTGCCATTTATGCTGTTGTAAACGTTTGACACCGCGCTCTTCGCGCATACGTCGACGATCTTGCTGATCGTCATTAACTGATTCGCGAAAGTCACGTCCGCGTGGCTCATTGCCATAGCGTGGATGATCGTGGTCAAACTGAGGGGCAGCAGTACTGAGACTGCTTGCCATCAAAGCACTGAAAGAGATTGCCAATACTGTCAAAATCTTTTTCATGTTGAATCCTCATTAAGGTAATTTCATTCTTTCCTATAATGTACGAAAAAAATGCAGAGAAACTGTGAAGATGAATTGGGTATTTATTAACAAATGCAGAGATATTAAGAAGATTATGCCCAATTCTAAGCCTGAATTAAATCATCAATTGCGCTAAAGTCCAAAGCAAACAGTCTGTATCTTCTGATTTTTGACTCATTTTGAGGGCTCAGATCTCCCTTTGTCAAAGAACGCATAGTGCATTATTTAATTCCACTGCTGCGTTAGATGTTGTAATGAACGGATTGAATGAACCACCGCTTCAGCTTGTTTGGCATCCTCTAAAGCACAAATCAGGCTTTCGGGGAGTTGTAAATTATGGATATGACGAATGCTGTCATGTTTACGTTGCAAATCAGCCATGCTGCATCCTTATTTTCAATTCTTGATCAATCAGAATGATAAATAGGAAATATTGATCTTAAAAACCGAATATTTTTATTAAAATAATTTAAAAATACGATTTAAAATATCCAACTAGCCAAGCTGAGTTTTCAAATTGGCTGATTCGGCTTAACTAACTGTGCGAAATTCTCCATCTATAATCTGTGATTTAGATGGAGATGGATAGCACGACTTTTCGTTATTCAGGTCTTTCTTGATTTTTTATATATTCCCGAATTACATCAATTGTAGCCCCGCCTGTTGTAAGTAGACAGTATGCTCTCGTCCAAAGTACAGGCTTCCAATAATACGGTTTTAGTTCTTCCTCAAATTCTTTGCGTATCAGTCGGCTTGACACTGTTTTTAGATTGTTAATGAATTTGCTTGGCATGATATTCGGGTGCATTTCTAGTAATAAATGAATGTGGTCAGCTTCACCATTAAACTCAAGGAAGTCAATCTCCCAATCGGCACAGTTCTTTTTTACGATTTCTTCAAGCCGATTGAGCATTTCATTTGAAAGGCATTTCTTGCGATATTTTGTTACTAACACTAAATGATATGTGAGCTTATAAACACAGTGATAATGTGATTTCATTATATTTACACTAAGTAATTGATTTGTTAAATTATAACCATGAAACAACCTTTTTTGAAAGCGTATAAATATCGCATCTATCCAAATTCTCAACAGAAAGTGCAGTTTGAAAAGCACTTCGGATGCACTCGCTTTATTTTTAATTGGGCTTTAGCTCTTCAAACCAAAGTCCATTCAGAAACTCAAAAATTATTATCAAAAAAGGATATTCAAGACCAATTGGTTGCAATGAAGAAGCAACCTGAATTTGAATGGTTGAATGAAGTAAACAGTCAATCACTTCTTAGTGGATTACTTCACCTGCATACTGCTTATAACAATTTTTTTCAGCGATTGAAGAAAGGCAAGATTGAATTCAGGAAAATTAAAGGCTACAAGTCAAAACCTGATGAAAAACGCCCATTGAGTCATATTGTTGGCTATCCACGCTTCAAATCCAAGAAAGTACCTCAACGGTCTTATCAATGCCCTCAGCACGCAACGGTGAGCTTTGAGCATGGTTTACTACATCTACCTAAAATTAAAGGGATAAAAACTGTATTTAGTCGGACATTTGATGGGAAAATTAAAACTGTCACCATTAGCAAAACAGCAACAGGTAAGTATTATGCTTCTATCTTAGTTGAGTCTGAGTTAGAGCTTGTTGCACCAACAACAGTTCAACCCGATCAAACTATTGGAATTGATATGGGTTTGAATCACATGCTCATTCAATCTAATGGTGATAAAGTTGAAAATCCAAGACACTTACGGCAGGCTCAAAACCGCTTAGCTATACAGCAAAAGATATTTGTCCGAAAACAGAAAGAATCTAAGAATTATCAGCGTCAAAAGTTAAGTGTTGCATTCATCCATGAAAAAGTGCGTTTGCAACGCTTAGACCTACATCATAAACTAACGCATCACTTGATCTGTGAAAACCAAGCGACCACGTATGCAGTAGAAGATTTAGGAATTAAAAACATGGTAAGGAATCGAAAATTAGCGAAGTCTATTTCAGATGTAGCTTGGGGTCAATTTCTTACGATATTGCAATACAAGGCAAAATGGTTTGGCAAGAATATTCTACAAATTGGAAGATTTGTTCCAAGTTCAAAAACTTGTTCTTGCTGTGGCTATAAGATGGAAAAGTTACCGCTAAGTGTCAGATTGTTTGAATGTCCAAATTGCAATTTGGTTGAAGATCGTGATGTGAATGCGAGTATAAATATCCGTAATTTCGCTTTAGCTGATGCGCTAGGGCTTCGTGCTGTGTAAAGAGTTCCTATGCCACAATACTTGTCAGCGCAAGTGTGGCATCGAAAGGTGTAATCAATTTGATTGCATAGGTCGCACAAATTCCCCCACCATAACTCTTAGTTTGGTGGTGGGAGTATGTCAATAGGCGTAGTTGAGGTCGGTATAATCAGTCAATGATTTCTGTACATGCGCTTGGATAAATTCACGTACATCGGCTGCAGTCATCGGTTCACCATTTTTGCTGATGGCATGCTCAATGTCGGGCTGACCGTCAATTTTGATGCGATAAACAAAGCTTTTCTTTGCTTTATATTGTTCATCATTCTTAGCAATGACCGTGACGTAGTGATAGCTATGTTCAAAGTTCAAGTCGGTATGGGCAAAAACAAACTGGTCGAAAAGTTTAAGTGTGGCGCCATTTTCCAGGGCTTGAAGTTCCTCCACAATACTGGCTTCAAACTTCATTCCATATTTTTCTGAAATCGGCTGTTGGTCAATCAACAGGCTAACCATACCATCTTCAGTGGGTTGTACAGTGATGTTACTCAAGTCCGTCATGGCATATGCTTCAAAAATGGAGTTGGGCATCAGTATCCGCAAAAATTGAAAAAAGACAACCTTTTCTGAACTTGAGATCATGTTGCAGATGACTAAGCTTCAGTTTGACGCATAAAAAAAGGAAGCCGAAGCTTCCTTTTGAATGACACATTTTAGTCTTGTGCATCAATACTTTGACCATTCATATGTAAACTATCATCGCCCATTAGGTACAGATAGGCAGGCATGATATTTTCAGGTGTTGGCAATGTTTTTGGATCTTCATCGGGATAGGCTTTGGCACGCATTGCAGTGCGGGTCGCCCCCGGATTGATACAGTTAAAGCGGATATTCGGTGAGGTATTTTCTTTGGCAAACAGTTGGCTGACCGCTTCAATCGCGATCTTAGACACAGAATATGCGCCCCAACGTTCACGTGTTTCACGTCCGACACCTGAGCTGGCAAAAACCACGGAAGCATGCTCAGATTTTTTCAGGAGTGGCATTAGCTCTTGAGTCATAACGAATGGCGCACGCAAGTTGACGGCCATGACATCATCCCAGACATCGACAGGATAATTTTCCAGTTCTGTGCGTTCACCTAAAATACCCGCATTATGCAAAATGCCATCTAGGCGCCCAAATTGGCGCTCTAAAGTGTCGACCAATAATTCATAATCACGAGGAGAGGCGCTCGACAGCTGCAAGGGTAAAATTGCAGGTTGCGGCGCACCTAAGCCTTCAATTTCATCATAAATGACTTCGAGCTTATTTAAGGTACGTCCATGCAGCACCACAGTTGCGCCGTGTAGGGCATAACTTAATGCAGCAGCACGACCAATACCATCGCCCGCACCTGTAATTAAGATGATGCGATCTTTGAGCAGATCGGGGCGAGGTTGATATTCTGAATATTTCATCATTACCTCCTCGTTATTTTGATTTTTTAATTGTGATCAAGTCAGTGAGTTGGACGGTGTAGTTTGACTCACAAGAGACTGAATAACATCGTCCAATTCAGCCACAGTCTTCACTATACAATCTGCTTGCCACGCTGTTAAGTCATCTTTGTGCGCGAATGGTAAATAACCATAAGCCGCCAAAATGGTATACATCTGCGCGTTACGACCCGCATCGATGTCACGTGGATGATCGCCAACATAGATACAGTCTTGAGGTGCAATCGCGATGTGCTTGGCAGCCAAATACATCGGCTCAGGATCAGGCTTGGTCTGTGAGACATCCTCTGGGCAGACTAAAACCGCACAGCGCTCTGTCAAATTCAGCGCATCTAATAATGCTTCACTGAGCCAGCGCGGTTTATTGGTGACGATGCCCCAAGGAATCTCTTGGCTTTCAAGTTTTTCAAGTAGCGGATACATGCCTGAAAACAGGTCAGTATGTACTGCGATATCGGCACCGTATGTATCTAAAAAACGCTGACGATGTGCAAGAAAAATTGGGTCTTCGACGGCAAGTTCTGGATAAACCAATTTCACCATCGCCCGTGCACCTTCAGAGACTTGGCTGCGGATCAGGTCTGCATCGACCACAGCGACGCCTTTTTCACGGCACATGTCTTGAATAATGCGAATAAAGTCGGCGGCAGTGTCGATCAGTGTGCCGTCAAGGTCGAATAAGACGGCTTTCATGCAGCACCTTCTTTGACGGTATAAACCATGTAATTGACATCGACATTCGGCGCTAACCAATAGCGTTTGGTCAAGGGGTTGTAATGTAAACCCGTCATGTCTTTCAGTTTGAGCCCTGCACCGCGAATATCATGTGCCAGTTCTGAGGGCTTAATGAATTTTTGATAATCGTGGGTGCCTTTGGCTAACATGCGCAGTACATATTCAGCGCCAATAATAGCAAACAGGTAGGCTTTGGGATTACGGTTAATGGTGGAGAAGAATACATGACCACCTGGTTTCACCAGTTTATGGCAGGCTTCAATGATTGATGCAGGATTGGGTACGTGTTCCAACATTTCCATGCAGGTCACGACATCGTATTGTCCTGCTTGTTCTTCTGCGAGCTGCTCCACTGGAATTTGGCGATATTCAATATGCTCAACACCTTCTTGTTCTGCATGTAAACGTGCCACATTCAGCGGAGCTTCGCCCATATCAATGCCGAGCACATTTGCACCACGACGTGCCATACTTTCAGCTAAAATTCCGCCACCACAGCCGACATCAAGAACTTTTTTTCCACTGAGTCCACCTGCATGTTCATCAATCCAGTTTAAGCGCAGTGGATTGATCATATGTAAAGGGCGGAACTCCGAGTGCTGATCCCACCATATGGCAGCAAATGCTTCAAATTTGGCAATTTCTTGTGGATCAACATTCAGTTGCGACATCGTCGGCACCTCAATTTAAGTCATGATATTTAAAACGTTCAATAGGGCTTAGTGTAGCGTTTATTCTAGAAAAAGCGATAAAAGCCTGAAAAAAGTTCACAGAATGAAAACGAATTTGGCATATTTGATTTATAGTATTTGCATAAACTTATCATAATGATTTTGAGGACAATAAGTTCAATGAAAAAACTCCTTTTGAGTGGCTTAGCAACCGCTGTTTTCGCTATTTCTGGTAGCGCATTGGCTGCAAATTTTGTGGCAGGTCAGGACTATATCGTTGTACCAACACCTGTAAAGGTGGAAGTGCCAGGGAAAATTGAAGTCCGCGAATTCTTTTGGTATGGCTGTGGTCACTGCTTTAAACTTGAACCCCATATGCAGACTTGGTTGAAAAAACTACCGAAAGATGTACGTTTTGTGCGTACGCCAGCAGCCATGAATCCAGTGTGGGAACAAGCGGCGCGAGCTTATTATGTGTCTGAGGCCTTGGGTGTACGTAAAAAGACTCACCTGACGTTATTCCATGCCATTCATGATCAAAATCAACCAATTCTAGAGCAACCTGCTTTAGCCAAGTTCTATACTCAGTTTGGTATTCCTGAAGCGAAATTTAACAGCACTTATAAATCATTTGCGATCACTTCAAAAATTGCCCAAGCACAAGACTTAGCCAAGCGGTATCAACTTAGTGGTGTACCTGCGGTGACGGTGAATGGTAAATATATTGTGCAAGGTGAAGATGCTAAAGTGACTCAAGTCGTGGATTACTTGATTGAAAAAGAACGCGCTGCAAAATAAGCTGAATCTGTTTTAAGTCCTTATTCAGTTAAAAAAGCCTGCATCAGCAGGCTTTTTTATTCGTTAACGATCTTTATTGCACACTTGATGCAGGTTGTAATAAATCCTCATAACGCAGCTCAATTTTTCTTAAGGTTTTTAAGCGCCAAAGTTGATGACGGGCTTCGGCTTCATAGCCATTAAAGGCCAAGAGTTTGGCAAATTTGGTCAAATCATAGGGGATCGGGTAGTTCAGCACCATTTCCTCATAGTCACGAATTTGCTCAGGGCTGACTTTGCTGTATGGATTTAACTGAATCCATTCAATGCGGCGGTTAAACTCCGACAGCAGTAAAATATGATCTTTATTGGTGAACTTTTCAGGAGTCTGTTCATAACGAGAAGCCTGATTCAGCTTTGGTACCATCAACTCATAGTCACGAATAATCAGTGCGACCAAGACCACACAGACAGTAAATGTGATCGGCATGGCAAAGCTCGGTAAAGTCCACGTTTTCACTTTTTGCTGGGATTGAATGATCCCTAGAATCAACCCGAGTGGTAGTAAGAAGTAAGCGTAGAACAACGGAAATTCGAGCATACCGTGAATCAGTAAAGCGCCGACCATCAGAAGGCCAATCACAGATTCGAGCGATGTCGCATGCTTTTGCAGTTGATAGCCCCAATAGCTAAGATAGGCAAAAAATGGAATCGCAATCACTAATCCATTCCACAACATAAAGTCGAGAATGAAGTTGTGCGCACTTTTTACCCAAACGGGGCCTTGGAACTGATCACTGATTAGGGTGTAAGCCACACTGGTTTGATGCCAACCATAACCAAACCAAGGTCGCTCAGCAATGGCATGGAGCATCTGTTGCCAAATGGCAAGACGTGACATATCGCCCGTTGCTCGCGCAACTGCATCACGGGTTTGGGTCACTTCGACATTAGACAACTGAGCCAACAGGTGATTGAGTTGTGGAATAAACGCAGTAAATGCAATGAACAACGCAAACCATGCGAGGGCACTATACCACTTCAGTTGAACCACACCTTTGTACTGCTGATAGAGCAAATACAGCAGTACACAGATACTTGCGACCCATGATGTGCGGGACTGACTCAGGGCTACCGCAAATAACATCAATGCAGCACTTGCGCACAGCAGAATCGAGTTGAATTTTTTCTTTTCAAATAGGTACAGTGTGCCGAGTAAGGACAGCATCAGAAAGCTCGCCATATTGTTCGGTTGAGCAAAGTTGGCATAAGGACGATCGCCTTTTAAGGCAGTCATACCAGGAATGTACTGTTCAATATTGAGCCATTGGCAAGTGGCGATGAGCGCTGTTACCAGACCGACCGACCAAAATACAGTACACAGACCACTAAATAATTGCTCACGTTCCAAGGTTTTTTGGCTCAGGTTAAAACCTAAAACCATACTCAGCCAGAATGCAAAGATATATAAGCCACACATCAGTGCTTTGCTGAAAAAGAACAGCTCGCCAAAACCGTACTGAATGAAGGGCACGAGGCTCAACAGCAATAGCGGCAGACTCACTTTCGGGAGCAAGAGTTTTTCTTTTAAAAATAAGGCAGAGAGTGCAAATAAAGATAAAAATGCAAACAATTCACCTGTATAGGTGACCCAAGGTCGATAATGAATGGGCAATAGCCATGCCAAGGCAATACAGACACTCGCCGCTAAAAAAAGAAAAAAACGCATAGGAGCTACAGATGAAAAAACTGGCTCTATGATAGTGAAAAAGCATCCAAGTTTGAGCAAAGCGCATTAAAAAATTTGTAATACGGCAAAAATTGCGTCTGTGAGCGGCTTAATGTAAGGTCGGGTTGGCGTGTTTAGTTTGAGCAGATGGTCGTTGCCAATTGGATATTCCGCGAAACATGAGTTGAATCTGCACAATGGTTTGCAGTTTAAATACAGCCTGCTGCTGTTGTAGTTTCTCGGGAGCCACATCTCGACTCAAACCAATCCAGCGCATGGCCCAGTTAAAGGAGGCATCCATTAAGATATTGGCCAATACTTTGAGGTCCTCGCTGTCATGAATATGTTGCATGCTTTCAATGCGGGTTAATGCATGGGCGAAGTCATCGATTAAAAAGGCTATTTCTCGCTCAACGGCTGCACGGATCAAGGTAGAACCACTCCAACGTTCTCCAATCAAGAAAATCCACTGTTCAGGATGTTGCTCTACAGCATGAAAAAATAAATCTAAACTGTGCTCAATCGTAGCATGTGGACCATAAACATAGTTTTGCCCCAATTGGGTTAACATGCTTTTGATGTGGAGCGCTGCTTGATCGACCAGTTCAAGTCCTAACTCATCCAGATCATTAAAGTGGCGATAAAACGCGGTCGGTACTAAACCCACTTGGCGAGTGACTTCACGGAGACTAATGCGAGCAAAGGAACGTCCCGAGGTGCTGAGTTGTAATGCAGCATTCAGCAAAGCTTGACGGCTTTGTTGTTTACGTTCTTCCCGAATCGACATAGATGATTGCCTCAGCCTCTTTTAAGCTTCAGTTTAACAAAGAATATGGATGGGTAGGGAAGCAGGCGATCAATTACAAATGCAATGCAGTCAGACAAATGCTTTGGGTCTGCTTCTGCTATACTATGTGCCAACCTATTTAGTCAGATGAAGGGCGTATTATGCGTATCGACCAACGAACATTAGATCAATTACGTGATGTCACCATTACTCGTAACTACACACGTTATGCGGAAGGTTCGGTATTGGTTGAGTTTGGTCATACCAAAGTTCTTTGTACTGCAAGTATTGATAACTCAGTACCACGCTTTTTAAAAGGCAAGGGTCAGGGCTGGGTAACCGCTGAATATGGCATGTTGCCGCGTTCGACGCATACCCGTAGTGACCGTGAGGCTGCGCGTGGTAAGCAAAGTGGTCGTACGCAAGAAATCCAACGTTTGATTGGCCGTAGTCTACGTGCCATGGTGGATTTAAAAAAACTCGGTGAAAACACCATCACCATCGACTGTGATGTGATTCAGGCTGATGGTGGTACACGTACTGCTGCGATCACCGGTGCTGCCGTGGCCCTCATTGATGCTATGAATACGTTGCTTGAGAAAAAGAAAATTAAGCAAGATCCATTAAAAGGCTTAGTGGCTGCCATTTCAGTCGGTATTTTCCAAGACGAAGTACTTTTAGACTTGTGCTATGAAGAAGACTCAAACTGCCAAACGGATTTAAACGTGGTCATGACCCAAGCTGGCGAGTTTATTGAAATTCAAGGCACGGCAGAAGATAAACCCTTTACCCGTGTACAGTGTAATGCCATGTTAGAAATGGCGGAAAAGGGCATTCAAGAATTGGTGAAAAAACAGCAGCAAGCACTGGGCTGGTAAGTTTTAACCCAATAAAAAACGCACTTGAGAGTGCGTTTTTTATTGGGTGTGGATTGAATGCCAACTATTAGAATTAAGCATTAAAACGCATAGAAAGGTCGACTGCTTTGACATCTTTAGTCAATACACCCATCGAAATATAGTCCACGCCTGTGGTTGCGACTTCGCGCAAGTTGGCAATGGTGATATTCCCTGACGCTTCCAATTTACACCGTCCTGCAACATGCTTGACCGCATCAATCATTTGTTGCTGGCTAAAGTTATCTAACATCACGATATCGGCTTGGGCTTCCAATGCTTGGTCTAATTCCGCCCAAGTTTCAACTTCGACTTCGACAGGTTTGTCTGGGGCAATTTGATGCGCTTTGGCAATGGCTTGAGCAATGCCACCCGCTGCCATGATATGATTTTCTTTAATTAAAAAAGCATCGAATAAACCTAAACGGTGGTTTTGACCGCCGCCGACCGCGACCGCATATTTTTGGGCAATACGTAGACCCGGCAGGGTTTTACGGGTATCCAGCAACTTGGTGTTTAAGCCATCCAGTTGTTTGACATATTCCGCCGTTTTGGTTGCTACAGCAGATAGTGTTTGTACAAAGTTGAGTGCAGGGCGTTCAACCGTAAGTAAGCTGCGTGCTGAACCCGCCAGTTTGAAAATGGTTTCATTGGCACGAACCAAATCGCCATCGTTTTTTAGCCACGTGATTTCAACACTTGGATCAAAAGCTGCAATTAATGCATTGACCCAAGGTTGACCTGCAAGAATCATGTCTTCACGGCTAATAATGGTCGCAGTCGCTTGTTCATCTTCAGGTGTCAAAAGTGCCGTAATGTCACCATCACCGATGTCTTCTTGTAATGCCTGTTGAATATTCAGTTGAATAGATTGTTCAAGCAGTTGTTGCGATATGCTCATCCGATTGTCCGTATCTTTATAGAAGCCATGAAAATTGCGCAATATATTAGCATTTTTCCTGAAAAGGGCGTGAAAATTTCAGAATCAAACGCTGATCAATTTGAGAAATGACGGGGAAAGATTTAGCATGAGAGACATTAAAAAAGATTGTCCAAAGGGTGTAATGGGTTTGAGGAATAAAAATATGCAGGTCATTCCGTCGTTTCAAGTGCACGCAGGGCAACTGCTAGGAGCGAGACAAATTCCATCGCCTAATTTTAATGCACGTCCTGCTGATACTGAGATTCAACTGATTGTCATTCATAATATCAGTTTGCCTCCCTCACAATTTGGTGGCGGCTATATTGAACAATTTTTTCAAAATCAATTGGATTGGTCAGTACATCCGTATTTTCGAACCATTCAAGGCATGCAAGTCTCAGCGCATTTACTGATTTTAAGAAGTGGCGAAGTCTTACAATTTGTCAATTTTAACGATCGTGCATGGCATGCAGGACGCTCAAGCTATTTGGCCAAGAAAGAGTGTAATGATTATTCGATTGGTATTGAGCTTGAGGGCAGTGATGAGTTGCCTTTTGAAGATGCCCAATATGAAACATTGGTACACGTGACTGCCTGTTTACAACAGGCCTATCCTCAAATTCAGCAGCATTTGGCGGGACATTCCGATATTGCGCCAGGACGTAAGACCGATCCAGGCACATTTTTTGATTGGTTAGACTATCGAAATCGTTTGCAGCAGTTAAAAAGTCAATGAATTGAGAGTCGACAACAACATTAAACAATCAAATATTCGCTGAAGTTTCATTACAATAGCGGCAAATGAAAAACTAGGTGGATACGATGGCGCTGTGGCGGTCAACCGTAATTGTAAGTGCAATGACCATGCTTTCTCGGGTCTTGGGTTTGGTACGAGACATTGTCTTACTAAATGTCTTTGGTGCAGGGAAAGATTTCGATACCTTTGTGGTGGCCTTTCGTATCCCGAACTTCTTCCGTCGGTTATTTGCCGAGGGAGCATTCTCACAGGCGTTTATTCCAGTACTGACCGAATATAAAACTGGGCGTACCCATGCGGAAGTTCAAATTCTGATCAGTCGTGTCTTTGGTTGTTTGATGACCGTTATGACGGCTTTAACCTTCATTGCTATGGTCGCAGCTCCAGCAGTGCTATACATCTATGCACCGGGTTTCCATGCCGATCCAGAGAAGTTTGATCTGGCAGTTTCGATGTTCCGCCTCACTATTCCTTATTTATTGTTTATGTCGCTGACAGCCTTTGCCAGCAGTATTCTAAATAGTTATGGTTCCTTTGCTTCACCCGCATTTTCACCAGTATTGCTGAATGTTGCGATGATTGCAGGAGCATGGTGGTTGACGCCGTATATGGCTGAACCGATTATGGCACTGGGTTGGGCGGTGATTGCTGCGGGTGTATTGCAATTAGCGATCCAAATTCCAGAACTTTGGCATAAAAAGTTACTGATTCCGCCAAAAGTTGATTTTAAACATGAAGGGGTGGATCGCATCATGAAATTGATGCTGCCTGCGCTATTTGGTGTTTCTGTCACGCAAATCAACTTACTCCTGAACACCATTTGGGCTTCGTTTATGCAAGATGGTTCTGTGTCTTGGTTATATAGTGCGGAACGTATGACTGAATTACCTTTGGGCTTGATTGGCGTAGCGATTGGTACGGTGATTTTACCCGCGTTGTCGACCCGTCATGCAGAGCAAGATATGTCGAAGTTTCGTGGCATGATGGATTGGGCTGCGAAGGTCATTGTTTTGGTGGGGGTGCCTGCGAGTATTGCGCTGTTTATGTTATCGACCCCCATTATTCAGGCCCTATTCCAACGCGGACAATTTACCCTTGAAGATACACAAATGACGGCTTTAGCACTGCAATGTATGAGTGCTGGGGTGATTTCATTTATGTTGATTAAAGTCTTTGCACCCGGATTTTATGCGCAGCAAGACACCAAAACGCCAGTCCGTGTCGGTTTAATGGCCGTTGCTGCAAATGCGATTTTAAACGTAGTGTTTATTGGCTTCTTTAAACTGATTGACTGGCAGGCAGAGCATATGGCTTTAGCTTTAGCTTCTTCGGGCTCTGCTCTGGTGAATGCGGGGATGTTGTATTTCTATCTACACAAGCGCGATATTTTCCGTTTTGGCGCACACTGGAAAAAACTGTTTATTCAGTTTGGTATTGCTAACGCCGTGATGATTGTGGCTTTGTGGTATGCATTGACTTGGTATAATGGTGACGTGTCACAGTGGATACGCGTTGCCGAAGTGATCGGGTTGTGCGTGGTCGGCGTTGTGGCATATGCGGTTGGTTTGCTATTTACTGGGTTTAGACCACGTCATCTCAAACATGAAGCATAAAACAAAGCAGTACTTTATTTTTTACTGCGAGCGAAGCGCGTAGCTTAAAAAAGCATAGCTTGATTGAAGAATAGATTGAACTTAATAAAAAGCCTGATCACGAAGATCAGGCTTTTTATTTTATATATAGCATTGCGTTTGCATTACTGCCTTATTTTGGCAACACTTCAATCAGTTCCACATCAAAAATCAAGGTGCTATTCGGTTCAATCACATCACCTGAACCAATTTGGCCATAGCCCAGTTTAGCAGGAATAAATAAGCGATATTTTGCGCCTTCTTTCATTAGCTGTAAGCCTTCAGTCCAACCTTGAATCACTTGGCTGACTTGAAACTCCGCAGGCTGTTGGCGTGCAATCGAGCTGTCAAAAACGGTCTGATCAATCAAACGTCCTTCATAATGGACTTTGACTTTGCTATTGGCCTTAGGTGACTTGCCTTGGCCTTGTTGCAAAACCATATATTGCAGACCTGAAGCCGTGGTTTTCACCTCGGGTTTTTTCGCATTTTCAGCTAAAAAGGCTGCACCAATTTTGGCATTTTTATCAGCCAGTTGCTTAACTTCTAATAACTGTTTTGCCTCGGCTTGGCGTTTATATTGAGTCAATACACGCGCCATGTCTTCATCACTTAATGACGCAGCTTGGCCTTTAGAGGCTTCACGTAACCCTTGCACAAAAGCATCGAGATCTAAATCTTGAATTGACTCGGCATTGCTACGACCCATGAGATAGCCAAAGCTATAACCGACTTGTTGGTTGATGCTGCTTTTATTATTAATCGGTGCAGCAAAAATAGGTGTAGAAAGTAACAAGGCGCAGAGTAATGTTGTTTGAATTTTCATATTGTATTCTCAATAAAAAGAGGAGAGCAAAAGCTCTCCTTTGATTGACTTGTCTTATTTTACTTTGATCAGTTCAACATCAAAAATAAGCGTGCTGTTGGCTGGGATCATGCCGGGTACACCTTGTGGTCCGTAGCCTAAGTTAGAAGGGATGTAAAGTGTCGCTTTCCCACCTTCTTTCATGAGTTGTAGGCCTTCAGTCCAACCTGGAATCACTTGATTTAAAGGGAACTCAATCGGTTCGTCACGCTCAAGCGAACTATCGAAGACTTTACCGTCGACCAGTTGGCCTTTGTAATGCACGGTCACGACAGAGCTGGCAGAGGGTTGCTTGCCTGTGCCTTCTTGCGTGATTTTGTACTGTAAGCCTGACGCTGTGGTTTTCACCCCAGGTTTTTTCTCATTTTCAGTTAAGAAGCTGTCACTGGTTGTCTGTGCTTGCTTCGCATCATTAGCCTGTTTTTGCTGCATTTCTTGTTGGAACTGCTCATAGGCCTGTTTTAATTCTTCTTCGCTATAGGCGGGTTGGCTACGGGCATGACCTGCACGGACACCGGTTACAAAACTGTTAATATCGAGTTCTGGTGGGGTTTGATGAGCAACCTCATAACCCAGTGCATAGCTAATTTTTTCTACGGCAGATGCATTTTTTGAAACTTGGGCTTCGGCTGAAGCTGGGTGTTGAGATGCATAATAAACGGGAACAAGTGCAGCACCGCCTAGAATAACAGCTACAGCAATGGGTAAGGCTTTACTCATGTGAAATTTTTCCTAATTCTATTACATTCAAAAAGTTTTTTAGCATCTTAGCAGACTTCATGAATGACGTGTTTTGTACCACCAGTACATTTTCAAATTAATATATGCCGAAGTCCTTAAAAAAACTATAAGGATTTGAATATATAAACGTTTGTCATACAAAATAAAAAGCCAGAAATCAAGTTCTGGCTTTTTATCGGTTAGAGGATGTATTTAGTCTGATTCTTTATTGGCTTTATAGGCATAAGCATAGTTATAGCCATAACCAGAACCTGCTGAACGTTGAATATCGTTCAGGATAAAGCCATTCACTTTCACGCCAGCTTGTTCGAAGCGGTTGACAGTCAGTTCAAGCTCTTTCATTTGCGTCTTAGCATAACGTGCCACTACCAAATTCACACCCGCATATTGTGAAATAATAATCCCATCGGTGACCGCAAGAACTGGCGGGGTATCAATCAGAATATGGTCAAACTGGCTCGACAAGTGCGTGAGCATCTCTGCAAATTTTTGAGTACTTAACAACTCTGACGGATTGGCAGGACTTTTACCACGACTAATGACGCTTAAATTTTCAACTTCAGTACTGCGTACAATACTGCCTAACTCGTGTTGACCATTTAAATATTCAGCCAAACCAGGTTGCACATCATAGTTAAAGTATTTGTGCATATAACCACGACGTAAATCGGCATCAATCAATAATACGCGCTTATCACTTTGCGCCAAAATGGTGGCTAGGTTGGTTGAAATAAACGATTTACCCAACTCTGGTGCAGGGCCAGAAATCATAATAATATTGTTTTTGGCAGAGCTTAGAGCGAAATGAATGGCTGTACGCATACTTCTTAAGCTCTCAATCGCAATATCATCACTATTTTTAACAGCCAGAATAGGAATATTCTTTTTCTTTTTCAGAATGTTAATACGGCTTTCTTGCACAGGTGAACGTGGTACAGTGGCATAAACAGGTAAATCAAGTTCATTTTCAATTTGAGCAGAGTCTTTGATCCCTGAACGCATCATGTTGCGAACAAGTGCAATTAATACACCAATAAAACCACCTACAAATAATGATAAAATCAAAATGATTAATTTTTTAGGCTTGATTGGTCGTTCAGGTTCAACAGCTGTGTCGATGATACGGACATTACCAATTTCCCCAGCATTTGCAATTTTGAGCTGTTGGTAGCTGTTAAGAAGTGATGTATAAAGCTCAGTATTTACTTTGACATCACGATAAAGTTGTAAGTACAGGCGCTGTGTTTCTGGAAGTTGTTTAATAGACTTGTTTAATTCTTGAGTTTTTTGATTTAAAGAATTTACCTGTGCATTAATTTCAGCCATCAACGGATGATCCGGTGTATATTTAGCAGACAATTCGGCTTGTTTCTGTTTTAACTCAATACGCATTTTCTCGAGTTCAATATTTTGCTTGAGCATGAGTTCAGCTTCTTGAGTGACATCTACAGTATTGTATTTTTCACGAAACTCATTAAATTTAATTTCAGATTGTTCAAGTTGTTGCTTTAATTCAGGTAATTGTTGATCTAAGAAATTGAGGGTTTGTTTTGATTCTAACGATTTACGCTCAATATTTTGTTGGTGATAAATTTCTAAAATATGATTCAGCACATTGGTAATATGCTGTTTATCTTCTCCAGCATAATTTAAACCAATGACACCTGTCATTTTCCCTTTTTCTGCTACACCATAATTTAATTTTAAGTTTTTGACAGCTGAAGGCAGTGAGAGTTTAGATAATATAAAAGCGTGTTCAAATGGCTGTGTACTTGAAATATTAATTTTCCAAGCTCCATAGCCGTCAACAAATTGATTGAGTTGATTTAAACGCCCTTCAAAGATCACTTTATCTTTATGACTTAGGGTAAATTTAGAGTCTGCTTTGAAATCTAAAGTCAGTTTTTTATCTAAATAATAATTTGGGACATCGAACTCTTTAACTAAAAAATTATTTTGCTTGGTGCTATAACTAACGCCTTGGCCATCAAATTTGAATTGGCCTTTTTCTGAAGAGAGAAGTTTTTTAAAGAAGCTATTATTTTGATCTTGAATACTGATGTTCAGATTGAGGTCATCAATCACTTTGCCTAACACCATTCGAGAATTTAAGATCTCAATCTCTGCATCGGCAGGCGATTTTTGACCAAGACCACCAGAAACTTCTTTGAGTTCGCCTAGTAATGCAGCAGACGCAGCACTTTTGCCATCTTCGACTTGAACTAAAGCATCCGTAGAATATATGGAAGGTGTGGTGCGAATATAGAGTAAGGCACAGATTAAACTTAATATGATGCAAAGAGCAATAGTTTTCCATTGAGCAATCAGAGAAAAAAAGAGCTCTTTTAAATCAATAGTATCATCTTCAGTTTTTGAGGTTTGAGTCATAGTTTAACAACTGATTATTCAATAATTTATATTAAAAATGTGGCATCCAATCCTGAACATAATTGCTTATGTTTTTACAGGACTCATTAAAAAAGTCTTGATCGTGTTGATAAGGGTCAGGGACATTTTTTCCTTGCCAGTGGCCTAATCTAAAGACCTTACCTTTTGCAAACGGCCATTGTTTTTCTATATGCTGAGCCTGATTCGTACTCATTACTAGAATTAAGTCTGCTTGCTTAATTAAAGATGCATTGATCTGTTTTGCAATATGTGGACGCATATCAATATTAAATTGGTCCATACAATGAATTGCTTTTTCATCTGCATGATGTCCTACCATTGCAGACAATCCTGCAGATTCAATGTGTTGGTTGGGGCAATTCGTCTTTAGGAAATATTCTGCCATCGGGCTACGGCAAATATTTCCGACACAGACAACGAGTATATTTTTAAACGCCATAATTATTTCCCAAGCTGATCAAAACTATAAAGTGCGCTCGAGAATGGAATAATCTGATTGACTACACGCTGCCAACGAGTCAAACCAGTTGCATCAATGTATACAATGTCATTCTTTTTCATGGAAAATTGATTGGCTAATGCTAGATTACCAATACTACTCAAATTTAAGTGATAGATAGTTGACTGCTTCTGATCTAAATCTGTACGCATGACATAAATTCTAGCTGCACTAGCTGAGTAAGGGTTAATCCCTTCACTTTCACCCAATACATCACTTAAAGACATCCCTTGATCGCGTAAGTTAATCGCTTGGCTTTTACTTGATTCACCCATGACATACAGTTTTTGATCTTGTTTTGTATTTACAAAAATTGTGTCATTCGGGCGAATTAATAAATTATGTAGTGATAAACCATTTTTTTCGAGTTGAATGGTATTTAAATTATACGTAGCGCCATTACGAATGAGTTGAATATTAGTGGTGTCGCCAGTTTTGGTATCAATACCACCGGCTTGACCTAGTGCGGTATAGAGGCTGATGGGTTGATCATTTAAAGTGTATTGGCCACTTTTAAGTACTTGACCATTTACGAAGTATCTTTTGCCTTCGTAAGATAATACTCTAACGACAACATCAGGGTGTTTTAAATATTTACTAAATTGACTACGCAAATATGTATTCGCTTGAGCAAGTGTTTTCCCAGCAATTTTAACTGACCCGACTAAAGGAAGCTGTACATTACCGTTAGGATCAATGGGATAACCAACAGCTTTTACATTAGTTGCATCTTGAATTGGTGGTGTAATTTCAGGATAAGCCCAAAGTTGGATAGATAAAACATCACCTGCACTTAATTTATATATGGATTGCTGATGCTGAAATAACGTTTGAATTTGAGCTAAATTTTGCGAATTCGCTTGAGAAATAGCAGGAATATTATTTTGTGTCAAAGGTACAACACTTAGTTCAGCACCTTGATCTGTTTTATAGGAACCTTGTTGTGGTAAATCATATGTCTGAAGTCCAGGGGTCATTGCACATCCTGTAATTCCTAAACTCAAAACCAGCATAACGCTATAACGATAGTAATTCACTCGAATATAAATCCTATTTATAAATTTGAATGTTTTTGAACGGGCCAATGAACCCTAATTGTACGTTTCAGACTGCAAAATTCTATACTATTCGCGCTATTTAATATAGTTATTGATGTTTTAAAACGTAATTCGATTAGGTTTTTTATAAAATATAAAAAATGTACCTGAGACTTTGATCTTAACAAAATAGCATATAGATAAAAAGGACAATAGATTTGATCTATTTGAATCGGGAAGTATGACTTTTTATGTATGTTTAGAACATCATTACACAATCGAAATTTGATTTTCTGATATAATTTAACGCTATTTACAACATAACGATGATTGATGATTCATCGATGACATAGGCTTCAGTATGTTACAACTCTCCGAATTAAAAATTGCCATCATCGGATTAGGTTATGTCGGTTTACCGCTAGCTGTTGAGTTTGGAAAAAAAGTTCCCGTGATGGGCTTTGATATTCACCAGAAGCGTATTGATGAGCTACAGAGCGGACAAGATCATACTTTAGAAGTTTCACCAGAAGAATTAAAGCTAGCAACGCATTTAAGCTACACCACAAATTTACAGCAGTTAGCAGACTGTAATCTCTTTATTGTGACAGTGCCAACCCCGATCGATGAATTTAAGCAACCCGACCTGACTCCCTTGGTTAAAGCATCCGAAAGTATTGCTAAAGTACTGAAAAAAGGCGATGTGGTTGTCTATGAATCAACGGTTTATCCAGGTGCAACTGAAGAAGTTTGTATTCCTGTTTTAGAAAAAGTATCAGGTTTAACATTCAATCAAGATTTTTATGCGGGTTATAGTCCTGAGCGTATTAATCCGGGTGATAAACTGCATCGTGTCACCAATATTTTAAAAATCACTTCGGGTTCAACACCTGAAGTTGCTGATTATGTTGATGCAGTCTATAACCTGATTATTGAAGCGGGTACTCATAAAGCAGCTAGCATTAAGGTTGCAGAAGCAGCGAAAGTGATTGAAAACACTCAGCGTGATGTGAATATTGCCTTAATTAATGAATTGGCATTGATTTTCAATAAAATGGGCATTGATACCGAAGCGGTATTACAAGCGGCAGGTACTAAATGGAATTTCTTACCATTCCGCCCAGGTTTGGTTGGTGGTCACTGTATCGGCGTTGACCCGTACTACCTAACCCATAAAGCACAAGCGATTGGCTACAACCCTGAAATTATTTTAGCGGGTCGCCGTTTAAATGATGGTATGGGCGCTTATGTGGTCACTCAGTTGGTGAAAGCCATGCTGAAAAAACGCATTCAAGTAGAAGATGCCAAAGTCTTAATTTTAGGTTTAAGCTTTAAAGAAAACTGCCCAGATATTCGTAATACACGCATCATTGATATCGTCAATGAACTCAAGGAATATCACACTCAGATTGATGTCTATGACCCTTGGGTAGATGCTGCTGAGGCTGAGCATGAATATGGTATTAGCCCAGTGCAAACACTGGAAAATGGCAAATATGATGCTGTGATTCTTGCGGTTGCCCACCAGCAATTTAAGGTGATGGGCGCTGATGCAATTCGTGCTTTGGGTAAAGCTGATCATGTGCTGTATGACTTGAAATATGTGTTATCTCAAGCCGAATCTGATCTACGTTTGTAAGGAGCATACCATCATGAATCAATATCAACAGGTATGTGACAAGCTCAAAACTGCACCTAAAACTTGGTTGGTGACAGGTGTAGCAGGCTTTATTGGCTCGAATCTTTTAGAAACTTTACTCAAGCTCAATCAAACTGTGGTGGGTTTAGATAACTTTGCCACAGGGCATCAGCATAATTTGGATGAAGTGCATAGCTTAGTGACTGCGGAGCAATGGGCAAAATTCAGCTTTATTGAAGGTGATATCCGTCAGTTTGCAGATTGCCAAAAAGCATGTGCAGGCGTAGATTATGTCTTGCATGAAGCCGCTTTAGGCTCAGTACCACGTTCAATTGCCGATCCAATCACCACCAATGAAACCAATATTAGCGGTTTCTTAAATATGCTCACTGCTGCGCGTGATGCAGGTGTTGCCAGCTTTACATATGCAGCCAGCAGTTCGACTTATGGTGATCATCCTGCATTGCCAAAAGTAGAAGAAAATATTGGTAATCCGCTTTCACCGTATGCAGTGACCAAATACGTGAATGAACTATACGCCGATGTTTTTGCACGCAGCTACGGTTTTAAAGCGATTGGTTTACGTTATTTCAACGTGTTTGGTCAGCGCCAAGATCCAAACGGCGCTTATGCGGCAGTGATTCCAAAATGGACCGCATCGATGATCGCTGGTGAAGATGTCTTCATCAATGGTGATGGTGAAACTAGCCGTGATTTCTGTTTTATCGATAATACAGTTCAAGCCAATATTTTGGCGGCAACTGCATCTGATGAAGCCAAAAACCAAGTCTATAACGTGGCTGTGGGTGACCGCACGACTTTGAATGAGCTATATCGCGCCATTCAAGTGGCACTTGCTGAAAATGCGGTGAACTTTGCGCGTGATCCTGTCTATCGTGAGTTTCGTGCAGGTGATGTACGTCATTCACAAGCCAGCATTGCCAAAATTGAGCAACATTTGGGTTATGCACCGCAGTTTAAAATTGCCGAAGGCATTCAATTGGCCATGCTTTGGTACGTAAACAACTTAAAATGATATTGAACAGATGATTGCGAAAATTTTCGCAAAGTATCAGTCGATTGGGCTGATTACCTTAAGTTTACTGGCAGGTGCGATAATGACATTTATCGCACTTCCTGTTTTAACACGCCTATATTCTGTTGCTGACTTTGGGGCTTACGGGATTGCATTGGCGATAGTCAGTGTTATATCGACGGTGGCGAATTTACGTCTTGATCAAGCTTTATTGGTTGCCGAAGAAGGTGATAAAAAAAGCCTGATCTTTGAAGGGGCTATATTCTCAACAGTAATCGCTGTGATGAGTGGCATCGTTATCAGCGTGATTTTAAATGTTGAAATGGCGTTTGCTGTGGCAACGGGTGTGCTTGCCAATACCCTGATTCAAAGCCTATATAATTATCAATTTTCCGCACATAAAGAATATTTTTGTGCAGGTTTAAATATTTTTAGAAGTGCCATTGTCGTGTTGGTGCAACTCTCGTTGCCATTCGTGATGCAGATCAGCTTGGTGAATAGTTATAACGTCAGCTCGATTATCATGATTGTGGCGGTGCTGACTTATTTACTAAAGAATCAACTGTATCAAGTGAGTTGGCAGGCATTTAAACATTACAAAGATTTTATTTATGCCAATACATCACATGCCTTGCTGAATAGTTTTTCACATAATTTGCCTTACTATGTGGTGTCGCATTTTGTTGGTGTGCAGGCGATGGGCTTCTATGCCATTGTAGAACGGACTTTGCGTGTTCCGATTAATTTGATTTCGCAAACTTTGCGTCAGTTTTTTATTCGCAAATTTAAAGATGCGCACTCAGGCAAGAATGCATTAAAAGCCAGTGTGCTACTGAGTTTAGTTTCCCTGCCCTTATTTGCTTTAGTATTTGTATTGCCTGAATCTTTATATTTATGGGTTTTTGGCAGTGAATGGGTGGGTATTTCAAGCTATTTCCAAATTTTAGCTTTGGGTTATTGGGCGATTTTCTGTAATCCGCCAAGTTCAGCGTTTCTGATTGCTCAGCGCAACAGTCAACTGCTGTTTAAATTGCAGATCGTAGAACTCATGATTAAGTTCGCTTTATTTGCAGGTTTCTATGCTGTCTTTGCTGATAAAGTGTATATGTTACTTGCGGTGACTGTGGCATTGATTTTCTATAACTTTGCCATTTTATATGTGGTGTGGAGAAACAAAAACTGATGTTTTTTAAAACCTTAAAATACATGAATTGGTTTGCTTCACAGTGCCGTAAAGTGATGTACAACATGGCATTTGGCACAAAATTTCGTTACTTCGGCAAAGCGTGTACCCTAGAGATTAATGGCCAAGTCAAGATCGGCAACAATGTTTATATTGGCGATCATGCCAGCCTAATCGTTGAAAATGGTGCAGTGCTTGAGATTGCTGACAACAGTTTTATTGGTGAAAACTGCTATATCAAATGCTTTGGTGGCAAGGTCTTAATTGGCAAGGATGTCAGCATTAATTCCAAATCGTATATCAATGGCTGTGGTGGTATCACGATTGGCGATAACACCCGTATTGGTACGCAAAGTATTTTGATTGCTAGTAATCATAAATTTGGTGAGCCTGATCTGTTAGTGAAAGATGCAATTACCAAGCAGGGCGTGAGTTTAGGGCAAAATATCTGGCTTGGTGCACGGGTTACGGTACTTGATGGTGTAACTATTGCCGATGACAGTGTAATTGGTGCCTGCAGTTTAGTGTCAAAACCTCTGTCTGAATCAGGGGTGTATGTCGGTATTCCGGCCAAAAAAATCAAATCAGTATAAAATGCTATGCATATCGTAAAACATATTTTCAGCGTAAAATATTCAGCTTAATTTTCTCCCTTTTGATTTTCTGATTCTGACATAGGTCATGCGTATGGCATTTATGGTTTCTGCTCTTCGACAGCTGTTTGATCTTGCTTATTTTATGGCAAAGGGCAGTGTGGCATATGCACGTAAAAAGGGGGTGAAAATTGGTGAAAACTGCCGAATTTATATTAAAAATTGGGGCTCAGAACCGTTTTTAGTCTCAATTGGTGATCATGTCACGGTGACTTCAGGCGTGAAATTTATTACCCATGATGGCAGTACCTGGTTGGTCAAAGATGAAAAAGGCAAACGCTATCAACGCTTTGCCCCGATTCAAGTGGGTTCGCATGTGTTTATAGGTGTGAATAGCATTATTATGCCGGGCGTGAGCATTGGCTCAAATGTGGTGATTGGTGCAGGTTCGGTGGTGACCAAAGATATTCCTGACTATAGCGTGGCGATTGGTGTACCTGCCAAAGTGGTGTCGAGCTTTGCTGATTATCAAGCCAAAATTCAAAGCACCTGTGCCAGTGATAGCGACTTGGTTGGCATCACCGATTACCGTGCCCGTGTGGAACGCGCCATGGTGATTCAAGCATCAAAAACACCGCATTAATATTCTCCCATTTTAAAATTTAGGTCTGCATATGTTGAATAAAGTCATGTTCTTTTTGCCAAGCTTGGGCGGTGGCGGTGCAGAACGTACGGTCATTCAACTGGCGAACAGTTTTGCTGAACAAGGACTTAAAATTCATTTAGGTGTATGTGACCTGAATGGCGATAAAGCCAAGCTGTTACCCGAAGTGAGTTCTAAAATTGAATTGGTCAATTTTAATTGCGGTCGGGTGATGAATAGTATCACGCCCTTGAAAAAAAAAATGAAAGCTGAGCAATATGATTGCTTAGTGGCCACGCAAACCCATACCAATATTGTGGCAGGCATTGCGAAAAAGCTTGCAGGTGTTGCAACGCGATTGATCTTCCGTGAAGTATCGACACCGTCCAAAAATATGAAGTTGCAAGGTGTGGCTAAATTTGTGCTGAAAACTTTGGTGAATTGGACCTACCCCATGGCACAGCAGGTGGTCTGCGTCTCTAAAGGGGTTGAAGCCGATTTTCGTGAATATTATGGCTATAAAAATAATAATCTGAGCACGATTTATAACCCTGTATTGGACGATGCCTATTTTGAAAAACTCAAAGCGCCAGTCACACATCGCTTTTTTAATAATGACCATAAAGTGATTTTGGCAGTGGGGCGTCTCACTGAAGCAAAGAACTTTGGTTTTCTGATTCGTTCCTTTAAAGCCTTGCATAATCAGCATCCTGAAACCCGATTATTGATTTTAGGTGAGGGTGAACTGCGTACTGAGTTTGAGGCTCTAGTAGCCGAGTTGGGTTTAAACGATGTGGTGGATTTACCGGGCTTTGATGCTAATCCATACGCTTATTTTAAATATGCATCGCTGTTTGTTTTAAGTTCCAATTGGGAAGGTTTGCCTGGAGTACTCATTCAGGCGTTGGCTTCAAAAGTAAAAGTGGTCAGTACCAACTGCCCAAGCGGCCCGATGGAAATTCTAGAACATTCCAAGTTTGGTTTATTAGTCGAATGCAATGATCAGGCAGGTTTAACCCAAGCTATGCAACAGGCAATTTTTGCTGATTATGTGCAATATCAAGAAGCTGATTTTGAATCACATATTCAACAGTTTCATAAGCAAACCGTACTTAAGCAATATTTGCGAATGATGGAGTCTGCATCATGACTAAACCATTAATGGTGCATGTGATTACCAATTTTGCAGGCGTGGGGGGGGCTGAGATGATGTTAGCACGCCTGATCCAATGCACAGAGCAGCAGTATAAACATGTGATCATTGCATTGATGAAAACCTCTGAGGTTTATCAACGTACTTTAGATTGTTGTCAGTCATATTATGCACTGCAGTGGAATGGTTTAAATACGTTGGGTACGATTCAAAAACTGCGTGGTTTACTGAAACAACTACAACCCAAAACCGTGCAATGTTGGATGTATCATGCCAATGTGCTCACAAGTTTAAGTATGCTTGGTTTAGCTCAAAAACCGAATATGGTGTGGGGCATTCATCATTCGCTTGCTTCTCCTAAAGATGAATCCATCAGCACCAAGATTGCCTTAGGCTTAAGCAAAATACTGTCCCAACAAGCCAGTGCCATTATTTATTGTGCGCATTCGTCTATGCAGCAGCATCAGGCCTTTGGCTTTAAAAATGCCAATAGTCAAGTGATTGCCAATGGCGTGTTTTTAGATAAATTTCAGCCTAATCCTCAATTGCATGAACCAACCGTGATTGGTTTTGCAGGGCGTTATCATACGGCCAAAGGTTATCCCTATTTGTTTGAAACTATGGGCTTGCTGAAAGATAAAAACATCATCTTTAAAATTGCTGGTAGCGGCGCTAGTATAGACAATCCTGAGGTCAAAGCCTTATTTCATCAGTATCAACTAGATGCTGAAAAAGTCCATTTAATAGACCAAATCTCAGATATGCCAGCATTTTATCAATCCATTGATGCATTCCTCATGACTTCGATTACCGAAGGTTTTCCGAATGTATTGGTCGAAGCAATGGCATCAGGTTTGCCATGTATCAGCACCGATGTGGGCGATGCCAAATATATTGTGCAGGATTTAGGAAATATCGTTCCACCGCGTAATGCACAAGCTTTGGTAGATGCCATTTTAGCTTATACACAAAAATCAGAAGCAGAAAAGCAAAGCTTAAAACTAGCGACGCGTGAACGGGTTGAGCAGAATTTCAGTATTGAAACTGTCAGCCGTCAATATATGCAGGTGTGGAGCCAAAAGGCATGAAGTTTTTAATGATCAGCAGTTTTTTGCCATCTGTACTCAATTTTCGTGGCAAGTTATTAGAAGCGATTTCTGCGCATGGCTATGAAATTCACATTATGGCACCTGAATTCGCATCATTCCCCGAAGAACAGCAAAAACTGCAAGCCCTTGGCTATCATCTGCATGAAATTCCCATGCAGCGCACTGGCACCAATCCGCTGGCGGATTTAAAACTGTTAAAACATATCTATCGGCAAATTCGTCAAATTCAGCCTGAGTATGTGCTGTCCTATACTATTAAACCTGTGATTTATGGCACGCTCGCGTCATGGCGGGCGAAAGTACCGCATCGTTTTGCTTTAATTACTGGTCTAGGTTATGCCTTTCAAAATGTAGAAGCGGGTAAGCGTAGTCTGTTTCAAAAGCTGGTGCATGGCTTATATGCGCAAGCGCTCAAACGTAGCGACAAAGTCTTTTTCCAAAACCCTGAGGATTTAAAGCTTTTCCAAGACATGCATTTGCTTGATGCCAATAAACCCACTGTAGTAGTGAATGGTTCAGGGGTAAATGTACAAGACTTTGATGTCATGCCTTTACCGAAAGATGATGCAGGCATGGTCAAAGCCTCATTCTTGCTCATTGCACGGCTTTTGGGGGATAAAGGTGTGCGTGAATATGCTGAATCGGCACGTATCATCAAAGCACAATATCCTGAAGCTGAGTTTCATTTGGTCGGTTGGATTGATGATAATCCATCTGCGATTTCACAAGCCGAACTCGATACTTGGATTGCAGATGGTCGCCTCAAATATTGGGGCAAGCTCAGTGATGTCCGTCCTGCAATTGCGGAAAGTTCCGTGTATGTGTTGCCATCTTATCGTGAAGGCACGCCACGTACGGTATTAGAGGCGATGGCTATGGGACGGGCGATTATTACCACCGATGCACCGGGCTGCCGTGAAACGGTATCGCACGGTGTGAATGGTTATTTGGTCGGAGTGAAGTCTGTAGATGATTTGGTGCAATGCATGCAATACTTTATTGAGGATCCAAAACTGATTGAGTATATGGGACAGCGTTCGCGAGAAATTGCGCTGAATAAATATGATGTGCATCAAGTGAATATGCACATGCTGGCTGAAATGGATATTCATTAAAGGCGATTTACGCAATTTTAGAGGCGATCCAGATGACCTTAAAATATATAAAAAGTGATTTATACCGTTATACCGGTCATGTCAGTTTTAAAACTTTTTTGAAAACTTATTTTTTCAATCGCGGTTTTAATTTTTCATTTTGGCTGCGTTTAGCCAGTTCAAAAACTGTATGGGCAAAGTTGGCTTATCCTATTTATTATTATAAAAAAAAGCAGTACGGCATTGATATTCATACCACGACTCAAATTGGATATGGTCTGTTTATTGGTCATGGCGGGCCGTTGGTCGTTAATCCGACAACTGTGATTGGCAATAATGTGAATTTATCTCAATTTACCACCATTGGTGCAAATGGCGGCCGTCAAGCAGCAGAAATTGGTGACAATGTTTATATTGGGCCGAATGTTTGCATTATTGAACATGTCAAAATTGGTAATAATGCCACTATAGGCGCGGGCAGCGTCGTGACCAAAGATATTCCTGAAAATGCAACTGCGGTGGGAAACTATGCGAAGGTGATCAGCATGAATAATCCGGGTCAGGCAGTTAATCGTCGTTGGACAGATCTCTAAACGGCTATATGCTTTGACAGCTTTTAGAATGGGGAATACTTGAGTCCCTTTGACCGTTGAAATATTTTACAAATCTGATGGTGGCGAACAGGGTATAATCATTGCTAGAAATGAATATTGACTCCGCCATTTTTATCTAACCTCAAGAGTGAACCATGTTAAAGCGCTTATTGGATATTGTGATTGCATCATCTGCGCTAGTGCTGCTGTCTCCTGTATATGCTTTTGTGGCATATAAGGTGCGAAAAAATTTGGGTTCACCCGTGTTGTTCCGTCAAGTGCGTCCGGGGCTCAATGGCAAACCTTTTGAAATGATCAAATTCCGCAGTATGAAAGATGCGGTTGATGCACAAGGTCATTCCTTGCCCGACAGTGAGCGTTTAACACCTTTTGGTCAAATGCTGCGTTCCAGCAGTTTGGATGAAATGCCTGAACTGTGGAATGTGCTTAAAGGAGAAATGAGTATTGTCGGACCAAGACCACTGCTGATGGAATATTTACCCCTCTATAATGAGCAACAAGCCAAACGTCATAACGTGCGTCCGGGCATCACAGGGTATGCGCAAGTGAATGGTCGTAATGCCATTTCATGGGAAAAGAAATTTGAGCTAGACACATGGTATGTCGAAAATCGTTCATTATGGCTAGATTTTAAAATCATGCTGAAAACGGTACAAAAAGTATTGTCTAAAGATGATATTAGTGCCGAAGGTGAAGCGACCATGAGTAAGTTTACGGGTACTTCGGAGCCTAAAGATGACTAAGCTCTATGCAATTTATGGTGCTTCAGGCTGCGGGCGCAGTTTAATGCCTGTTGCACGCAAGCAATTAGCACGTGAAAGCGATGTTTCAGAAATCGTATTTATTGATGATGCCTTGGAATCGGTTGCAGAAGTAAACGGTCATCGTGCCATAAATTACCTCGCATTTTTAAATGAAACGGCTTCAGAAAAATACGTGCAAATTGCGATTGCCAATAGTCATGTACGAGAAAAGATCGCTCAGCGTTTAAAGATGGATGGCATTCACCTTTGGTCGATCATCGCGGACCATGTGGTTTTAATGGATCAAATAGAGCTCGCTGAAGGCTCTGCTTTAAGTCCATTTGTCACCATTGGCTCAAATGTCAAAATCGGTAAGTATTTTCATGCCAATTTATACAGTTATGTCGAGCATGATTGCGTGATTGGGGATTTCGTTACTTTTGCACCAGGCGTAAAATGCAACGGCAATATTCATATTCAAGACCATGTTTATATTGGTGCAGGTGCCGTGATTAAGCAGGGTACACCCGATCAGCCACTCATCATTGGCGCAGGTGCGGTTGTGGGTATGGGCGCTGTTGTCACTAAAAGTGTGCCTGCAGGCGCAACAGTGGTGGGAAATCCTGCCCGTATTGTGACGAAAAAATAGATTTTTAAACTCGATTTTGGGACTAGGAAAACTCCATGTTAAACAGTGCATTTGAACCTTGGCCAAGCTTTACTCAAGCAGAAGCCGATGCGGTATCAAAAGTCCTTTTATCCAATAAAGTGAATTATTGGACTGGTCAAGAATGCCGTGAATTTGAAAAGGAATTTGCACAGTTTGCAGGAACCAAGCATGCAGTTGCCGTGGCCAATGGTACAGTCGCACTCGATTTAGCACTCAAAGCTTTAGGTATTGGTGCAGGCGATGATGTGATTGTTACCTCACGTACGTTTTTAGCTTCGGCAAGCTCGATTGTGACTGCAGGTGCTAATCCTATTTTCGCTGATGTAGAGCTGGCTTCCCAGAATATTTCTCGACGTACTATTGAAGCAGTGATTACGCCGAATACCAAAGCGATTATTTGTGTACACTTGGCAGGTTGGATGTGTGATATGGATCCGATCATGCAGTTGGCTGAGGAAAAAGGCATCTTCGTGATTGAAGATTGTGCTCAAGCGCATGGTGCAATGTACAAAGGCAAATCAGCAGGTTCCATCGGTCATATAGGCGCATGGTCTTTCTGCCAAGACAAAATTATGACCACGGGCGGTGAAGGCGGCATGGTCACTACCAATGACGAAAATCTTTGGAAAAAAATGTGGTCGTATAAAGATCACGGCAAAAACTTTGATAGCGTGTATAACAAGCAACATCCGCCGGGATTCCGCTGGCTGCATGACTCATTTGGCACCAACTGGCGAATGATGGAAATGCAGGCGGTGATTGGCCGTTTACAGCTCAAACAAATGCCAGAATGGACTGCAAAACGTAATGCCAATATGGCGCGCATCCAAGTCGCTTTTGAAAATAGCCCCTATTTTACTGTAGTTAAACCCTCTAGCGACTATGTACATGCAGCCTATAAATGCTATGTGCAAGTGAATACTTCAGCCTTGCCTGAAGATTGGTCGCGTGATCGAATCATGGCAGAAATCAATGCATTGAATGTGCCTTGTTTTAGCGGCTCATGTTCAGAAGTGTATTTAGAAAAAGCATTTGATGGCACACCTTGGCGTCCTGCGCAGTCTTTACCGCAAGCTAAACAGCTCGGTGCAACAAGCTTAATGTTCCTTGTACATCCAACATTGTCTGAGCACAGCCTGCAAAAAACCGTGGATGCGATCCAAGCAGTGATCGCAAAAATCTAAACCTGGAAAGAGCATATAATATTCGCTCTCATCCGCTTTATTGACCCCATTTGAGCATCTTGTGAAAGACATTATCCGTTCTATAGCATCATTACCGCGTCGCCAAAAACAAATCGTTTTGGTGCTGATGGATATCTGTGTTTTACCGTTAATGATGTGGCTGGCATATGCCATCCGTTTGGCACGTCCCAATGTTCAGGTTATGCAAGGACTGGATGCTTGGTATATTTATGTCGGTGTGGTAGGTATTCTGATTTTTGCCTTGCTCGGTATTTATCGTGCAATTGTGCGTTCATTTAATGAAGACTATTTACTGCGGATTTTAATCGGAACATTTATCCAAATCGTGGCCTTATACACGATTAAAAAACTGAATGTCGCTTTTATTCCCATGAGTATTCCGCTCATGTATGGCTTTATGCTGTTTTCATACATGTGGTGGAGCCGTGCCGTCATTCGCTACGCTACTCTTAAAACTTTTGCCAAAAAACAAAGCCGTAAACGCGTGGCAATTTATGGTGCAGGGCTGGCAGGACAACAAATTGCAGCAGCTTTAAACCGCTCAGATGATTATTTGCCCGTGTGTTTTATTGACGATAAGCGCTCCTTACAAGGTCAGTCACTGAGTGGTTTAAAAATTTATTCACCCAAAAAAGCGCAAGCAAAACTTGGAAAATTTGGCATTGAAGAAGTATTACTTGCCATGCCTTCCGTTGGTCGTGCACGGAAAAAAGAGATTATTGAGTCTTTTGATACGGCAGATGTCAAAATTATGGAACTGCCAGGGGTAACCCAACTGGTCGATGGTAAGGTTAAAGTTTCAGATATCCGTGAAGTGGATATTATCGACCTATTGGGGCGTGATCCTGTACCGCCGAAACCTGAACTGTTAGAAAAGAATATTAAAAATAAAGTGGTCATGGTGACAGGGGCAGGAGGGTCAATCGGCTCTGAACTTTGCCGTCAGATTGTGAAGCATCAGCCGAAAATGTTGGTGCTGTTTGAAATGTCAGAATTTGCTTTGTATTCAATTGATCGTGAATTGCAGGCTTCTGATATACAAATTATTCCAGTGCTAGGTTCTGTCACCAATCAGCAAAAATTAGAACGTATTATTCAAGAGTACAAAGTGCAAACAGTTTATCACGCCGCAGCTTATAAACATGTACCGCTTGTTGAAGCAAACCCATTTGAAGGTATTTATAATACGTCTATTGGCACGCAGCGTAGTGTAGATGCAGCGGTGAATCAAAATGTTGAAACTTTTGTTTTAATTTCAACCGATAAAGCGGTACGTCCAACCAATGTTATGGGGGCGTCTAAACGTATGGCAGAATTGTATTGTCAGGGCCTAGCGTCGACGAATCCAAAAACGCAAATTAGTATTGTACGCTTTGGTAATGTACTTGGTTCGTCAGGTTCTGTCGTCCCTTTGTTTAAAAAGCAGATTGCTCAAGGCGGGCCTGTTACAGTAACGCACCCAGAAGTCACGCGTTATTTTATGACGATTCCTGAAGCAGCTCAGCTCGTGATTCAAGCAGGTGCGATGGGGACAGGTGGTGATGTATTTCTGCTTGATATGGGCGAGCCAGTTAAAATAATAGACTTAGCTAAACAAATGATTCGTTTGAGTGGTTTTCGAGCAATCGATGAAAATGGTATAGGTGATATTGAGATACAATTTACAGGTCTACGTCCAGGTGAAAAGTTATATGAAGAGTTGTTAATTGATGCTGAAAATGTTGAAAAAACGGATCATGAACGGATATTAAAGTCTTATGAAAAATATTATGGATATTTAGAGGTTTCTGAAATATTTATACAGCTTAAAAATTACAAGTATCGTGATGATTTAAATGAATTATTTAAGATACTAAAAAAATATGTGGATGGTTATTGTTCAGCATCTATGGATAAGTAATTTTAATAGTAGTATTAAAATTAAATTTAATTTAACTGGATGATATAATTAAGGATAACAAAATTAAAGCTATACCTTAATACAGTGAATTTTAAAATTTAGGATATTTATGAAGATTATAGTAACAGGTGGAGCAGGTTTTATTGGTTCTGCCGTGATTCGACATATTATTAATCATACTAATAATGAAGTATTAAATGTTGATAAGTTGACCTATGCTGGCAATTTAGAATCTTTAGAAAGTATTGCTGATAGTGAGCGTTATCAGTTTTCTCAAACTGATATTTGCGATCGTATTGCATTAGATCAAATCTTTGAAAGTTTTCAACCAGATGCTGTGATGCATTTGGCAGCAGAGTCCCATGTAGATCGCTCAATTACAGGTTCGGCTGCGTTTATTGAAACCAATATTATTGGTACATATCATTTATTGGAAGCTACCCGTCATTATTGGAACGGTTTAAATCAAAATAAAAAACAAGCATTTCGTTTTCACCATATTTCAACAGATGAGGTTTATGGTGACTTAGAAGGTACAGAGGACTTGTTCCTGGAGACAACACCCTATGCTCCGAGTTCGCCATATTCGGCAAGTAAGGCCAGTTCAGATCATTTAGTTCGAGCTTGGCATCGAACTTATGGACTACCAACAATGATTACCAATTGTTCAAATAATTATGGTCCTTATCATTTCCCTGAAAAATTGATTCCTTTAGTGATTTTGAATGCTTTAGAAGGTAAGACACTTCCAATTTATGGTAAAGGTGATCAAATTCGCGATTGGTTATATGTAGAAGACCACGCTAGAGCATTATATAAAGTGGTGACTGAAGGCATTGTGGGAGAGACGTACAACATTGGTGGACACAATGAAAAACAAAACATTGAAGTCGTAAAAACGATTTGTAAGATTTTAGATGAGTTAAAGCCCCAGTCGAATGGACAAGCTTATGAGTCACTGATCACATTTGTACAAGATCGCCCTGGTCATGATTTGCGATATGCCATTGATGCAACAAAAATTGGCCATGAATTAGGCTGGAAACCTGAAGAAACGTTTGATACAGGTATTCGAAAAACAGTTGAATGGTATTTGAATAATTTAGAGTGGTGTCGTCGTGTTCAAGATGGCAGTTACCAACGTGAAAGATTAGGTGTGAATGCATAATGAATACAAAAGGTATTATTCTCGCAGGTGGATCGGGTACACGTTTATACCCAATTACAAAGGGTGTATCTAAACAACTACTCCCAATTTACGACAAGCCAATGATTTACTATCCAATTTCTGTACTTATGTTGGCAGGAATTCAGGATATTCTGATTATTACGACACCTGAGGATAAAGAGAGCTTTGAACGCCTGCTTGGTGATGGTTCACAGTTTGGTGTTCGTTTGCAGTATGCCATTCAACCTAGTCCGGATGGGTTAGCTCAAGCGTTTATTATCGGCGAAGAGTTTATTGGTGATAGTAATGTGTGCTTGGTACTTGGCGATAATATTTTTTATGGTCAGGGTTTTACACCAATGTTAAAACAAGCTGTAGCTCGCCAAAAAGGCGCAACAGTTTTTGGCTATCAAGTAAAAGACCCTGAGCGTTTTGGTGTAGTTGAGTTTGATGAGCATAAACGCGCAATTTCATTAGAAGAAAAACCTAAGCAACCAAAATCAAATTTTGCCGTGACAGGTCTGTATTTTTATGACAATGATGTGATTCAAATTGCAAAAGAAGTTAAACCTTCTGACCGTGGTGAGTTAGAAATTACGACAGTAAACCAAATGTATTTAGAGCGGGGTACCTTAAGTGTTGAGCTATTGGGTCGAGGCTTTGCATGGCTCGATACAGGTACACATGCAAGTTTGCTTGAAGCAGCACAATTTGTAGAGACCTTAGAAAAGCGCCAAGGTTATAAAGTTGCATGTCTAGAGGAAATCGCTCTTAGTCATGGGTGGTTAAGCAAAGAACAAGTGTTACAAATTGGCCAGAGCATGAGTAAGAATGACTATGGTCAGTACTTAATTTCTTTGGTCGAACAGGGGAGTGGGCAATGAGTTTAATTGAGTGGGTTGAATTGCCCAATTTGGGGGACCAACGAGGTTCTTTAGTCGTGATTGAATCAAATAAAAATATTCCTTTTGAAGTAAAAAGGTTGTATTACATTTTTGATACTCAGCCAGATGTACCTCGTGGTTTTCATGCCCATAAAAAGTTAAACCAAGTTGCATTTTGCATACAAGGGAAATGCAAAATGTTAATGGATAATGGCACTGAAAAAAAAGAAGTTTTGATTGATCAGCCGAATAAAGGTTTATTAATCCCTTCAATGGTATGGCATGAAATGCATGATTTTTCAGATAATTGCATTATGCTGGTGCTGGCAAGCGATTATTATGATGAAAATGATTATATTCGGGAATATGAACAATTTAAAAAATATAATGAATTGCAATTGGTTGAGTATGATCATAATTTTTTAGATAAATCATGGGAGTGGTTAAATGATCAAGAGTTAAAGCATTTAACTATGACGCCTGATTTTACAAAAAGGCAGCAAGAGGATTTCTATAAAAACCTATCATCACGGAAAGACTATTTTATTTATGGTATCTCTTTTAAAGAGGTTGCAATTGGGGCTTGCGGGTTAAAAAATTTAATAGATGATAAAGCTGAATTATGGCTCTATATTGGAAATAAGGAATATTGGGGAAGGGGCTTAGGAAAAAAAGTAATGGCATTATTAGAAAATGATGCTTTAGAAAAAGGTATAAAAAAATTATATCTCAAAGTTTTGAAAGAAAATAAAGTTGCTATCAATTTATATAAGAAACTTAACTATGTTGATATCGAAGAGTATGATGAATATATAGTTATGGAGAAAATACTGTGAGCTTCCAGATAACGAAATATACGAATGCTGATAAAGGCGTATGGGATGATTTTTTATTAAATTGTAAGAATTATCACTTTATGTTTCATCGTGATTTTATGGAATATCATTCAGATCGTTTTGATGATTTTTCTTTAATTGTTAGGGATGAGAAGAATAAAATAGTAACTTTATTACCTGGTAATATAAGTGATGGTATATTTTATAGTCACCAAGGTTTAACTTTTGGTGGGTTTCTAATGGATAAAAATATTCACGCAATAGATATATTGAAAATTTTTGATGAACTTAAATTTTTTTTAAAGTTACATAATATTAATAAAATCATTTATAAGTGTATACCTGTTATTTATCATCAATATCCAGCTCAAGAAGATCTATATGCATTATTTAGGAGTGATGCACAACTCTATAGAAGAGATATAAGTTCTTCTATATTAATTTCAAATGGTTTTAAATACTCTAAAGGTCGAAAGTGGGGGGTTAATAAGGCAAAAAAGGAAGGGGTTTTTTGTAAAGAAATTGATAAACCTAGTGAAGTATGGGCATTAATAAGAGAAGTTTTAGCTGGTCACCATGATGCAAAACCTGTTCACAGTGAAGTTGAAATTGATTATTTAAAGGGAAAGTTTCCCAAAAATATTAAGGCTTATGCTGCTTTTTTAGATGAAAAAATAGTTTCGTGTTCAGTTACGTTCGAAACTACTGAAGTTGTTCATACACAATATTTAGCCTGCAATCAAGTAGGTAGAGATATTTGTGCGTTGGATATGTTGATTGATTTTATAATCTCTGAAGCATCAAAATACGCAAAATTTTTTGATTTTGGAATTTCAAATGAAGACAATGGGAAATATCTAAACAATGGGCTGATTAGTCAAAAAGAAAGTTTTGGTGCCCGAGCAATTGTTCATGATTTTTATAGTGTAGACATTTTATGATTCCTTTCCTAGATTTAAAAAATATTAACCAGCAATATAGAGTAGAGTTAATAGAAGCCTGTACCCGCGTAATCGATTCTGGTTGGTATATCTCAGGTAAAGAGCTTGAAAATTTTGAACAAAACTTTGCAAACTATTGTGGGGTCAAATTTGCGATTGGCGTGGCGAATGGTTTAGACGCATTAGTTTTAACCTTACGCGCTTGGAAAGAGCTGGGTAAGCTTCATGATGGTGATGAAGTGATTGTTCCTGCAAATACCTATATCGCCAGTATCTTAGCAATTACAGCAAATAATTTAACACCAGTTCTAGTTGAGCCTGATCTTGCTACGTATAATATTGATCCCTTAAAAATTGAAGCAGCAATTACATCTAAAACTAAAGTCATTTTACCTGTCCATTTATATGGACAATTGGCTGCAATGCCTAAGATTATGGATATTGCCAATAGATATAATCTCTTGGTTTTAGAGGATTCAGCTCAATCTCATAGTGCAGAAATCCATGGCAAAAAAGCTGGAAACTGGGGTAATGCTTCCGGATTCAGTTTTTACCCGGGAAAAAATCTAGGCGCACTAGGTGATGCTGGAGCAATTACAACAAATGATGCTGAATTGGCACAAACGTTAAGAGCCTTGCGCAATTACGGATCACACGAGAAATATAAAAATTTATTCGCGGGTGTGAATAGTCGATTAGATGAAATCCAAGCAGCAATGCTCGATGTCAAATTAAAATATTTAGATGCTGAAGTGAAACATCGTCGTATAATTGCAAAAATGTATCTTGAAGGGATTAAAAACCCTGAATTGAGCTTACCTTTGACAGATACAGATGTTTCTCACTATGACCAACATGTTTGGCATTTATTTGTCGTTCGTTCAGAAAATCGAGAAGCATTGCAGCAATATTTAGCAGAAAATGGCGTACAAACGTTAATCCATTATCCAATTCCTCCACATAAACAGCAAGCATATAAAGAATGGAATGATTTAAGTTATCCTATCTCAGAGAAGATTCATGATGAAGTAATCAGCTTACCAATGGGGCCAACGTTGAGTTTGGAGGATGTGGAAAAAGTAATTCAGCTTTGTAATAGTTTTGACGCCTAAAATGAATTTGCTTAAGACCAGTGTACTAAATGGAGTGGCTGTTTTAATCAAAACAGCCACGATGTTTTTATTGAATAAAATACTCGCAGTATATGTCGGACCTGCTGGTTATGCTGCTATTGGTCAATTCCAAAACTTTATTCAAATGATCACGACCTTTGCAGGAAGTGCGGTGAATAATGCTGTTATTAAGTATACTGCCGAATACCATGAAGATGAAAAGAAGCAAAGAGCTGTCTGGAAAACGGCCGGAAGCATTGTTTCAATCTTTAGTTTTATTTTCACTTTTCTTGTATTAACTTTTCATCAACAGTTGTCATTTTGGATATTTAAAACGGGAGATTATGGCTCTATTTTAATATGGTTTGCCGTATTTCTGATTTTTTTTAATTTAAATGCGCTTTTGTTAGCGATCCTGAACGGTAAAAAAGAAATACTCAAGCTGGTTGTTGCCAATATTGCCGGCAGCTTATTTTCTTTGGTGATCACAGGACTGCTTGCAGTAAATTTTGGATTATATGGCGCACTGGTTGCGCTAAGCATCTACCAGTCTCTTAACTTTATTGTAACTTTGTTTTTGAGTTGTAGATCTGAATGGTTTAATTTTTCATACATATGGGGGAGAATTGATCCTGAAATTGCAAAAAAAATTGCTGCATTCGCTGCAATGGCCTTAGTCAGCGCCATTTGTGTACCTTTATCCCAAATTGTCATCCGTGGCTATCTCGTTCACGAATATAATGCTGTGTATGCTGGTTATTGGGAAGCAATGATCCGCTTAAGTGCTGCATATCTGATGCTAGTCACTACAACATTAAGTGTTTACTATTTACCAAGGTTGTCTGAGCTGACAAATATTCAGGAAATAAAGAAAGAAGTTTATTTGGGCTATAAATTTATTTTCCCCTTAGCTGCACTTGGCGGTACTGCAGTATATCTGCTAAAGGATTGGATTATCCCACTGCTTTTTAGTGCTGCATTTTTGCCAATGCGAGAGCTGTTTTTATGGCAGATGATTGGCGATTCACTTAAGATTGGCAGTTGGATTTTAGCTTACCTGATGCTGGGTAAAGCAATGACAAAGTTATTTATAAGCACTGAAATTATTTTTGCAGGCAGTTCTGTTGCTTTAACTTATTTATGCACTCAATATTTTGGTTTTAAAGGGGTTTCCATTGCTCACCTGCTCAATTATGCATTGTACTGGAGTGTAATGGGGTATTTTGTATTTGATGTATTGAAAGACCGAGAGAATCATTTTGGAAAATAATAAGCAGCCTTTAGTTTCTGTTGTTATTGCATGTTATAACCATGAACATTTTGTGCAAGATTGCATACAAAGTGTAATAGATCAGACATATGAAAATATTGAACTGATTATTATAGATGATGGATCAAAAGATGGATCTGTAGAAAAAATACAAGAAATGATTTTTGCTTGTGAAAGAAGATTCAAACGGTTTGAGTTTCGTTATAGGCCTAACAAGGGATTAAGTAGAACTTTAAATGAAGCGTTAGTATGGTGTGAGGGGGAATATTACAGCCCATTTGCTTCAGATGATATAATGTGTGCTAATAAAATAGAAATACAGGCTAATTTTTTAATTCAGAATTCTGATTCTAGCATTGCAGGGGTTTTTGGCGGGTACTATTTAATAGATGAAAGTAATAAAACTATAAAGACTATCGTAAAAAAAGAAAAAAAATATCATTTTGATGAAATATTTTTACATAATTTTTCCTTGCCTGCACCTACAGCTTTATTAATATTGGAAAATGTACGTTCTATTGGAGGATATAAAGAAAACCTAAAAATTGAAGATTGGTATATGTGGTTGAAACTTACAGAAAATCATAAAAGTCTAGTTTATCTTAATACGGTTTTAGTGAAATATCGCAGTCATGATATTAATTTTTCTAAAAATTTTAAAATTATGAATGAAGAGAGGAAAAAGGTTATTGATTGTTTTTCACACTCAAATAAATATAATATGGCTCGATTAAAAGTAGAGTGGTTGAAAGCTACGGATTATTTATATGTAGATAAAACTCAATCTATAGTATATTTGTTGAAATTGTTAAAATGTGATATTAAACAAATAGTTACAATGAGTTTTGTAAAGTACTTTTTTCATGCCTTTAAGAGTTTTATTAAATGATGAAGATTAATTTTGTTGTGCATTCACTAGATAAAAGTAATATAGGTGGAGTTGTAAAAGTTGTAACTGACCTAGCCAATATTTTTGTGGAAAATGGGCTGGATGTAACAATATACAGCATTGGAGAAATTAATAACCTATGCTTTGATATCTCTCATAAAGTGAAAATAGTTTCATTAGAATTTAAAAAACATAGTACAAATCAATATGAAAGCTTTAAAAAAATAAATTGGTTTATTGATAGTTTTAATATTTTTTCAAAAATTTTAAAAGAAAAGAATAATGAGATATGGATGCCAACATCTCCGCCATTGAATTTACTATTTGCTGGTTTAAAAATAAAAAATTCTAAAACAAAAATCATCGGTTGTGACCATACTTCAACAGTATACAGTAAAGGTTATTTTGTTGATAAATTTAAATATATTCTCCTAAAAAAAATTGATTATATGATAGCTCTGACTGTTCAGGATCAAAAGAAATACCAAGATAAAGGGCTGAGTTCTATTTATATTCCTAATTTCATTGATTTATCAACTATAAAATCCGAAGAAAATAGGAAAAAATATATAATTTTTGTTGGTAGGTTTAGTGAAGAAAAGCAACCGCTTGAAGCTTTAAAGATTTATAATTTATCCAAATTATGGGAAAAAGATATAAAATTCAGAATATTTGGTTATGGAAATTTGCATGCTGATATTTTAAATTTTATATCAACTAATAGTTTAGAATCATATGTTGAAGTAATTACAGATGAAATTGATCCTGAAAATATTTACAAAGACGCTTATGCATTATTAATGACCTCAAAGGTTGAAGGTTTTGGTATGGTTTTATTAGAATCAATTTCCCGTAATATCCCCTGTATTGCTTATAATGTGCCATATGGTCCTGAAAATATTATAGTTAATGGTGTGAACGGCTATTTGTTGAGCTTTGGAGATTTGCATGGTGGTGCTGAATTATTAAAAAATCATAGTTTAATAAAAATGCATGACTGTAATATTAAATCCACATTGACTTCGTTTTCTAAGGAAATAATTGTCCAGAAATGGCTTAAGGTGTTGAATGATGTATAATTTGTTTTTAAAAAAACTATTTACTTATCCTATTGCTATTCTTTCTTTGGTTATTTATATATATTTTTTAAAAATTAATTTCTTACCATTTTATTTGATAATTCCTTATTTTCTTCTTGGTAGTGTGGTCTTTTTTTATGAGGTATTAGATAAAAAAATAGTGAAAAAGTATTTTTATTACTTTATTTTTGTTTTATTATCTTTTATTTGGGCTTTATTTTCTTATGTGTATAATTCTTATTCTGATTTATATTACATAAAGGAAACTTTGTTAATAGGCCTTATCTATTTTTTTTCTGCATTTGGGATTAAAAAAATATTTAATTTTTTAGACTTGGATTTTAACTTTGAGGGGGTTCTTAAGTTTTCTATTCTTGCAGTTTTATTTCAGCTACTAATTTCATTGTTTGCAAACTTATTTCCAACTATTTTAAGTTTTTTTATTTCTATTTTTAATATTGATGGATTAAGTTTAGAGGCTATGAATTCATTTATGGAGGCTAGGTTTGTTGGGATTGGTGCTTCTTTTTTTGGTTCAGGTGTTATAACTTCATTTTTTTTAATTTTATTATCTTTTTTTATAAATCAATACTGTAAAGGGCGCCGCTATTTATTATATTTTTTTATATATATGTTTTTTGTGGTTGTTGGTTTGTTGTTTTCCAGAACAACAATTATTGGTGTGCTATTATCATTTATATTTTTTTTAAATTCTAAAAATATTGTTAAATGCGTAATTATTATATTTCCAATGTTGTTTTTATCTTTTTTTGTAATTAAAGGCTTGTTTTCTATAAATGAGAAGTTTTCTTTTGGATTTGATTTTTTATTTAATTTTAAAAATTCTCAAGCCTCATCTTCAGTTGGTGATTTAGCAGAAATGTATAAGGTTACACCTGAAAATATAGAGACTTGGTTCTTTGGTGACTCAAAATATAAAAATTTTTCAAATGGTGACTTTATTGGATATTATAAAGATACTGATATTGGTTATTTTAGGATAATTTTTTCAAATGGTATTGTAGGATTGTTTATTTTTATATTATTGAATATATATTTATTATTTAAATCCTTTCCAAATAAATTTTTATTTTTATTATTATTTTTATGTCTGTTGATATTGAATGTTAAAGGGGTTGCTCATGTATATTTCTTTAGTTTTCTTTTTTTTGTAATCAATAATCCAAACCAATTAAATTTTAGAGAACGGAAGCCTATATGAATTTTTCAGTTTTAATTTCCATTTATTCTAAAGAGCAAGCTGAGCATTTTAATGCTTGTATGGAAAGTATTTGGGATAATCAAACACTAAAACCTTCAGAAATTATTGTGATAGAGGATGGTCCTTTGACACCTGAGCTAAATAAAGTAATAGCGTACTGGAAAGAAAAAATAGAAGATATTTTAAAAGTGACTGAACTTGCTGAAAATGTCGGTACTGGAAAAGCGAAAAATATTGGTTTACAGCAATGTAGTAATGAAATTGTGTGCATTGTAGATACCGATGATATATGTGTACCTGAAAGGTTTAAAAAACAAATTGATTTTTTGCAAGAAAATCTTGATATATCAATTATAGGTGGGCAGATTCTTGAATTTGTAGAAGATATTCATACTCCTAAAGGGATGCGAAAAGTTCCTTTATCAAATGAAGAATTAAAAGAGTATGCGAAGAAGCAAAGTCCTTTTAACAATATGACGATTACATATCGAAAATCACATATTCTTGAAGTAGGAGGATATCAGCACCATTTATGGATGGAGGATTACAATCTCTTTTTAAGAGTAATTGCTAAAGGCTATAAAATTCAAAACTTAGGTGATGTCTTGGTATATGCAAGAATTGATAACGGTATGCATGGTCGCCGTAAAGGTTTAGAATATATTAAAAGTGAAAAACAATTACTAAATTTAAAAAAAGAACTCAAAATTCAGAACCCAATACATGCTAATATTATCTTCCTAATAAGATCTACTTTTAGGCTGATGCCTAGTTCATTGCTAGGTAAAATTTATAATACTTTTCTACGAAAAAAAGTTCATAAATAAGAGTGGTAATTTTAGTTATGAAACGTTTAGTTGATGTTGTTATCTCACTAATAGCACTAATCCTCTTATCACCAATTTTTTGCTTAGTTGCATTTAAGGTTCGTAAAAACTTAGGTTCTCCAATATTTTTTCTGCAAGAACGCCCAGGAAAGGACGGTAAGCTTTTTAAAATGATTAAGTTCCGGTCGATGAAAGATGCAGTGGATAAAGAAGGCAATCCATTACCAGATGAACAGCGTATTACGTCTTTTGGACAAAAATTGCGTTCTACAAGTTTAGATGAAATGCCACAACTCATAAACGTCTTAAAAGGGGATATGAGTATTGTTGGACCACGTCCTATGCTTAAAGACTTTGTAGCATTATATTCACCAGAACAAGCTCGTCGTCTGGAAGTTAAACCCGGTATGACTGGCCTAGCTCAGGTGAGTGGTCGAAATGAACTTGATTATGAAGAACGTTTTAAATGCGACGTATGGTATGTAGATAACCATAATACTTTGGTTGACTTTAAAATCATGTTCAAAACAGTCGGTGTGATGACCAAACGAGAAGGTATTAATGCACCGGGTCATGTTGGCCCTTCTTTATTTCAAGGAAATGATCCTGAAAAAATTAAAGATGAAATCAAGTCATAATTTTTTATTAGTGAACTATTTGTAATGATCAAAAAAGCCATTCTCCCAGTCGCAGGCCTTGGTACACGTTTTTTACCTGCGAGCAAGTCTATTCCCAAAGAAATGGTCACAGTGGTTGACCGTCCAGCCATTGAATATGTTGTAAAAGAAGCAGTTGCTGCTGGCATTGAACAGATTATTCTTGTTACCCATTCTTCAAAAGCTTCGATTGAAAACTACTTTGATCGAAATTTTGAGCTGGAAACCACTCTAGAAAATAAAAAGAAATTTGATTTACTCAAAGAAATCACTGAAATTTTACCGCCACATGTGAGTGTAATCAGCGTGCGTCAACCACAGCCACTTGGTTTAGGTCATGCTGTAATGTGTGCAAAAGCCATAGTAGGTGATGATGATTTTGCTGTGCTATTGCCAGATGTTTTAGTGAAAGATCCATCAGACCAGAACGATTTAAGTTTAATGATTCAACGTTTTGAGCAGGTTCAAGCAGCACAAATTATGGTGGAAGCTGTACCAGATCACATGGTCGATCAATATGGCATTGTCGATGTTGCTTCTATACCTGCCGAGGGGCATAGTATTCAAATGCAAGGTATCGTGGAAAAACCTACTGTCGACGCTGCACCATCAAATTTATCGGTAGTGGGTCGCTATATTTTACCTGCCAAAATTATGCAATTACTTGAGAACACGCCTAGAGGGGCAGGGAATGAGATTCAGTTGACCGATGCAATTGCAGCTTTGCAAGCGACCGATACGGTGGAAGCTTATCGGATGAAAGGTCAAACTTTTGATTGCGGTAGTAAATTGGGCTATCTCAAAGCGGTTTTACATTATGGCGTAGACCATCCAAAATTAGGTGAAGAATTTAAAGCACTGATCAAAGAACTAAAACTATAAAAAGAGATTGATATGAAGGTTGCAGTATTTGGACAAACACTCTTTTCAGGTGTATTTGCTGCTTTGCTAGCAGAATGCGGTCATCACGTTTTTTGGTATGAACCACTGAAAACGTATGAAAGCGAACATGTGTATATGCAAGATGAAGCTGTAAAAAATCTACTCAACAAACAACAAAGTAGTTTCTTAAAATACTGCGATTTGAATGATATTCCAATAGATGCAGATGCCTATTTCTTCAGTTTTAACCCAACTGAAGAAACTCAAGCGATTGAGATATTAAAAAAATTAAAGTCTCGTCCCATTATTCACCCTAAACTGATGATCAATGCTTCTACTTTAGGACTGCATGGGACAGAAAAATTTGTAAAAATTTTGCATGAAGATGAGTGGGTCTACTTACCCGACATGATTCAGGAAGGAAACGCTTTACAAAGCTTTGCCCAAGCCAAACAGCTGATTGTTGGGTCTGCATCAGATGCTGCTCAAATTAAAATTAAGGAACTCTTACGTCCTTTATTTCCACGTCAGCAGCAATATTTATTTATGCCCATTGTAGATGCCGAATTTACCAAGTTGAGTATCTCCGGCATGTTGGCGACACGAATTAGTTATATCAATGACTTGGCAGTGGTTGCTGAGAAATTAGGCATTGATATTGAGTCAGTTCGTCAGGGGATGGCTGCGGATAATCGTATTGGGGGATCTTATCTCTATCCGGGGGCAGGCTTTGGTGGAGAAAACTTTTCACATGATATTCAGACCCTAACGCAGACGGTGTCAGGTGTGGGTGCAAATAGTCAACTCCTTGCTCAAGTTTGGGACATTAATGAGCAGCAAAAAGAAGTTTTATTCCGTAAATTATGGAATTATTATCATGGTGATTTAAAAGGGAAAACTGTTGCGATATGGGGCGCTGCATTTAAAGAAAAAACCTCCAGTACGCGACAATCTCCTATTCATGCCATGTTGGCAGCACTATGGGCTCAAGGTGTAAAAGTTAAATTACACGACCCTCAAGCCCTGGATGAAATTAAAAAAATATATGGTGAGCGACCTGATCTTATATATTGCATAGAGCAATATGAGGCAGTGCAAGATGCACATGCTTTGTGTTTATTGACCGCATGGAAACAATATTGGAGTCCAGATTATACAGAATTGCTTAAAACCATGCAGCATCCGCTTATTTTGGATGGGCGCAATATTTATGATCCAGCGTATGTGAAATCTCAAGGTTTTGCATATATGGGGGTAGGACGCTAATGTCTATGAAAACTCAACCCTATACGGTAGAACATGTAGATTCAGTTGTAGGCGGACTTCATGGTTTAAAAGCTGAATTTGAAAATAGGCATTTAACAGAACTCTTTGCTGAAGATCCTCAGCGATTCGAAAAATTCTCTGTGACTTTAGAGCCGGTGGTTTTTGATTTTAGTAAACATAGAGTCAATCAGCCCGTTGTCAAAAATCTAGTCCAGTGGGCACAGACACAAGATTTAACGTCGTGGATAAAGCGTTTATTTTCTACTGAAGAAATTAACTATACCGAACAGCGTGCAGCCATGCATTGGGCGCTACGGTTACCTAAAGATGATCAGTCTCATCCTGAATTAGCAAAACAAGTGCATACACAACTTGAGCGTATGTATGCTTTGGTAGAAAAAATTCATGCGGGTCAGTGCCGCGGCGCAACGGGTGAAGTCATTCAAGATGTGGTGAATATTGGTGTCGGAGGGTCAGATTTAGGACCACTGATGGTGAGTCATGCCTTATCTGATTTCAAAAAATCCACATATAAGCCACTCAATGTACATTTTGTTTCGACTATTGATGGTAGTCAGCTTTCAGATTTATTGCATCAACTTCGCCCCGAAACCACGCTGTTTATTATATCTTCAAAATCGTTCGGGACCATTGATACCTTATCTAATGCGCAAACAGTGCGTTTATGGCTTGAAAAAGCACTTGGGCAAGAATCACAAATTTTAAAGCATCATTTTATTGGCGTATCTACCAAAGCAGATAAAATGACAGAATGGGGTATTGCAGCTGAAAACCAATTTTTGCTCTGGGATTGGGTTGGCGGTCGCTATTCACTTTGGTCATGTATCGGTTTACCGATTGCACTGACAATTGGAGTTGATGGCTTTAAACAACTGTTAGTTGGCGCATATGCAATAGACCAGCATTTTCAGACGGCACCTTTCGAACAAAATATTCCTGTATTAATGGGCTTATTGGGTGCGTGGAATAATAATTTCCTTGATATTCATACTCATGCAGTACTGCCCTATGATGGACGATTGAAATATTTCGCCTCTTATTTGCAGCAGTTAGAAATGGAATCCAATGGTAAATCGATTCAGCGTAATGGTCAAAAAGTTGGCTGGAATACTTGCCCGATTATATGGGGAGAAGTGGGACCAAATGCGCAGCATGCTTTTTATCAATTACTGCATCAAGGCAGTCAAGCAGTGAGTTGTGATTTTATTGCGCCAGTGCAGCGCTATCAGGCCCAACAATTTACCTATGTCGATAATGCAGAGGCGCTGGTGGAACAGCATCATTTGGCCTTATCCAATTGTTTGGCTCAATCGCGCTTACTGGCATTTGGTAATCAAGCTTTAAATCAACAAGAAGTACAAGATTTGCCAGAATATAAACAATATGAAGGGAATCAACCAAGTTCAACCATTTTATTGCAAGAGCTCGATCCATATAGTTTGGGCATGTTGATCGCAATGTATGAACATAAAGTTTTTGTACAGTCGGTGCTTTGGAACATTAACCCGTTTGATCAATGGGGGGTAGAAAAAGGCAAAGAAATTGCCAATCAGCTACTTCCAATATTAAGTGGTGATCGAAAGGATATTTCGGATTTAGATGGTTCAACGCAAGGCTTACTAAACATATTATTAGGAAAAACCAATGGCTAAAATTTTAGTAACAGGTGGTGCAGGTTATATTGGTTCACATACTTGTATTCAAATTTTGAGCGCAGGGCATGACGTTGTTGTACTGGATAATTTGTCCAACAGTTCTGTCGAAGCTTTAGCACGGGTTCAAACGTTGGCAGCTAAAAAATTAGATTTTGTTGAAGGTGATATTCTCGATCAGCAAATTTTAGATCAAATTTTTCAGCATCATTCTATTGATGCAGTGATTCACTTTGCAGGTTTAAAAGCTGTGGGTGAAAGCCAAAAAGAGCCTCTAAAATATTTTGAAAATAATATCTCAGGTTCTATTAGCTTAGTTAAAGCGATGGAGCGTGCTCAAGTTTTTAAGTTGGTCTTTAGTTCATCTGCAACAGTCTATGATGAAGCCAATATTTCACCATTGAATGAAACCATGCCTACAGGTATGCCAAGTAATAACTATGGCTATACCAAACTGATTGTTGAGCAGCTGCTAGAAAAATTATCAGCTGCAGATAAGCGTTGGTCAATCGCTTTGCTGCGTTATTTTAACCCTGTAGGCGCACATCAAAGTGGTCAAATTGGTGAAGACCCACAAGGGATACCCAATAATTTGATGCCTTATGTCACACAGGTGGCAGTCGGCCGTCGTGATAAGTTGTCAATTTTTGGCAATGATTATGAGACGGTAGATGGTACAGGTGTTCGTGATTATATTCATGTGGTTGATTTGGCCAATGCACATTTATGCGCATTGAATCATCGTTTAAAAACGCAAGGATGCCGCGCTTGGAATATTGGTACAGGCAATGGGATTTCAGTAAAACAAATTCGAGATACTTTTGAGAGGGTAAATGGTATTGAGATACCTTTTGAATATGTACCTCGTCGAGAAGGTGATGTTGCAACCTCATTTGCTGATAATGCCCGTGCTGTCGCAGAGTTAGATTGGCAGCCTCAATATGGTTTAGAAGATATGTTGAAAGATAGCTGGAACTGGCAAAAACAAAACCCGAATGGTTTTACTAAAGATTAACACTTTACTTAACAATAAGTTAGGTTGGGATGTGACATCGATTTCGAGAAGTATAAAGATAGCGCTGTTTAAAACGATGAGTGAATAATGTAGTGATTATGCAAACCAGCATATGCATATTCTGAAATTGTAGATAAAACTCGCTATGATGTTGTTAAAACAAGCTAAATTGAAGAATAGTTATGAAATATCAAAGCATTAACGTTTTGTCATTTGCCATTTTATCTGCTTTAGCACTGCCTGTAGCAGCTCAGGGGATTGTCTTAAATAATGAAGATTTACGCACGGATTTAAATTGGTTAAACCAACAAGGCGTGATTCAAATTAGCACTTCGACTTGGCCATTGAGTGGTGAAGAAATTCAGCGTGCATTATCTACTGCAAAAATTGAAAATAATGCTCAGCAGAAAGTTGTCAATTCGGTTATGGCAAATTTAGAAGCAGAAAATACCTCTATTAAGCTCGCTTTATTTGCTGAAACAGATCCACAAAACATCCCGCAAAAATTTGCAGATGAGCAAAAATCGCAATATCAAGCGGCGTTTGAACTAAATGCAAGTGGAAAGCAGTGGGATGCACGACTTCGTGTAAATGCTGAAAAAGATCCAATTATTGATAACGGTCATGATGTCAATGTAGAAGGTTCATATTTAGCTGGAAAATTGTGGAATCAATGGTTGATTGCAGGGCAGATTCCGACCTATTGGGGGCCTGGACATGAGGGTAGCTTAATTCGTGGTGATGCAAGCCGTCCAGTATATGGATTGACCATGCAGCGTGCTGAACAACAAGCATTTGAAACAAAGTGGCTGTCATGGATTGGTCCTTGGCAATATCAAGCCTTTGCAGGTCAATTAGATGATTACCATGCAATTCCAGACGCCAAACTATTAGGATTTCGTTTAACTGCACAGCCATTGCCGTACTTGGAGCTTGGTGCTTCTCGAATTCTTCAATGGGGAGGTGAAGGGCGGTCAGAAAGTTTTGACTCATTATGGAATGCGATTAAAGGTAATGACAACTTTGATGATGGTGCTCTAGATAAGTCTAATCAAATCGCAGGTTTTGATGCACGCCTTAATTTAAACCGCTGGAGTGGTGTGCCGATTAGCCTTTATGGGCAATATGTAGGTGAAGATGAAGCTGGGCTTCTTCCTTCAAAAAAAATGTATTTAGCAGGTGTCGATTATTCTTCACAATTCAATAATATGCCATTTCAATTATATACGGAATGGGCAGATACTCGAACCAATCGTGATGCGCTTGGTATTTCTTATGAACATCGTAACTATAAGGATGGTTATTACCAACACGGCTTCTCGTTAGGGCATGCCATGGGCGGGGATGGTCAAATGCTAAGTCTGGGTGGAGATATTCGCTTTGATGTTATGAATCGCTTAAATGGGCGAGTAATGGTGGCAAAAGTTAATCAATCAAACTCGATAAATAATCATGCATTTACTCAAAAAGATGAAATTAAAGCTTTAGATCTTACTTGGACACATTACTTAAAACAAAATGCGCCATTGAAGCTGAATGGATGGGTGAGTGATTCAGATGTCTATGGTCAAGATGCGGGAGTATCTATTGGAGTCGAAATTCCATTGGAGCGTTCATTATTTTAATACGCTGTCAGTTTTTAGAGAATCCCTCGGGAATTCAGCTAAAAAATAAAACCATTCAACCTATATGATAAGTTGAATGGTTTTTTATTAACATGCAGAAAAATTTACCCTTGAATCAACTGCGTTAATTCATCGACATAATCTTGCATTGGTTTTGGATTTTGGTCTTTACGGCTTTCAATGTTGAGACGTAATAAAGGTTCAGTATTGGAAGCACGTACATTTAGACGCCATGCACCAAAATTTAGGCTGACACCATCCGTTTCATCAATCGCAGGATTTTGATCGGCAAAGTGATCAAAAATCTTTTGAATGGTGGCTTGAGTATCCGCAACTTTAAAATTGATTTCACCCGAACAAGGGAACTTTTCAATCATACTTTCAACCAGTGAAGACAGGGTTTGTTGGGTTTCTGAGAGTACGGAAATTGCCAATAACCAAGGAATCATACCACTGTCACAGTAAGCAAAATCACGGAAGTAATGATGGGCTGACATTTCACCGCCATACACTGCATTGTGCTCACGCATTTTTTCTTTAATGTATGAATGCCCTGATTTTGATTGAATAGCTTCACCTTGGTACTGTTCAATGACATCAAAGGTGTTCCAAACAAGACGAGGGTCATGCACAATTTTCTCACCAGATTGTTTCAGTAAGAATGCTTGCGCCAATAGACCGACGATGTAATAACCTTCAATAAATTGGCCTTTTTCATCAAATAAGAAGCAGCGGTCAAAGTCACCATCCCAAGCGATACCCATATCTGCATGATGTTCAATCACAGCATTACGGGTACTGTCACGGTTTTCAACTAAAATCGGGTTGGGAATACCATTCGGGAAAGTACCATCAGCATCATTATGAATTTTAATCAATTCTACTGGAAGGTTAAGTTGTTTGAACTTTGCTTCAATGGCATCAACCACATGACCAGCAGCGCCATTGCCCGCATTCATGACTAATTTGAGTGGGCGAATTTTTGCAGGATCAATATATGACATTAAATGATCAATATATTCAGGCAGAATATTGTATTTTTCAGTTTTGCCTTTAGTGATAACTTCATTAAAGTTGCCTGATTCAGCCAATAAGCGAATTTCTTTTAACCCTGAATCCGCTCCAATCGGACGTGCATTTTCGCGGACCAATTTCATGCCGTTGTAGTCCATTGGATTATGACTTGCGGTAATTTCGATGCCACCTTGTACATCGAGATGGAAGGCACCGAAATAGACTTCTTCAGTCCCCGTCATACCTAAATCTAAAACATCAACACCCGCATCATTCAGACCTTTGATGGTAGCTTGTTTTAAATCTTCACTGCTGAGACGGATGTCGCAGCCCACCACAATTTTTTTTGGTTGATAAATTTGCCCATAAGCACGACCGATTTTATAAGCAATTTCTTCATTGAGTTCTGTATCGAGTTTGCCGCGGATATCATAGGCTTTAAAACAAGTAAGTTGTGACATATGCAATTCTCTATTTAGATAAAGAATAAAGGCTGGATACCCAGCCTTTATTTAAATAATTATTCTACAGTGACCGATTTAGCGAGGTTTCGAGGTTGGTCGACATCCGTGCCACGAAGGACTGCAACATGATAAGACAGCAGTTGTACAGGTACGCTATAAACAATGGGAGCCAGTATTGGGCTAATGCTTGGTACATAAACCACATGCTGACGGTCTTTGGCTTTAATGCCGCTATTTTCATCGGCAAAGACAAAGAGTTCACCACCACGGGCTTGAACCTCTTCCATATTGGATTTGAGTTTATCGAGCATGTCATCTTTCGGTGCGAGAATGACCACAGGCATGTCATTGTCGACTAAAGCGAGCGGACCATGTTTAAGTTCACCTGCGGCATAGCCTTCAGCATGGATATACGAAATCTCTTTGAGTTTCAATGCCCCTTCAAGTGCGATCGGGAAATTCGTGCCACGACCTAAGAATAAGCAGTGCTGCTTCTCTACGAAAAGTTCAGATAAACGTAAAATTTCAGGGTCATTACGTAAGGTATCTAAAATCACTTTAGGGGTATGCCAAAGTTCAGCCGTAATCTCAGCCACCTGTTGTGTAGAGATACGATTTTTAATCGTACCTATTTTGAGTACCAATAACATAAGCGCTGCAAGCTGCGTGGTAAATGCTTTGGTGGATGCAACACCAATTTCAGGACCTGCCAGAGTTAATAAGCTATGGTTGGTTTCACGTACCATGGAAGATGTTGCGACATTGCAAATGGTCATCGTAATGATGTCTAAGCCTTTTGCTGTAGCACGCTTTTGAGTATCGCGCAGGGCAGCTAAAGTATCTGCTGTTTCACCGGACTGAGAAATACAGACATATAGGGTATTATTGACAATCACTGGTGTACGATAGCGAAATTCACTCGCAATTTCCACTTGGCAAGGCAGATCAATGAGCTGTTCAAACCAATATTTTGCAATCATACCCGCATGGTAACTGGTACCACAGGCAATGATTTGGATTTGCTGAATTTGAGATAAATCTGCAACAGCATTCGCAAGGAAATCTTCACGTAGGGCATTGCCATTTAAGGCTTGTGAAATGGTTTGTTGAATCGCTTCAGGTTGCTCATAAATTTCTTTGAGCATGTAGTGTTTATATTCGCCTTTTGATGCATTGCTGACGGTCGCATCTAACTCTTTTACTGGGCGATGAACCAATTGACCATCAACAAAGATTTCAATGCTATTACGAGTGAGACGCGCAATATCACCTTCTTCGAGATAAATAAATCGGTTGGTAATCGGAAGCAGCGCCAATTGGTCTGAGCTGATAAAGTTTTCACCAATACCTACGCCAATGACCAAAGGTGAACCTTCACGCACGGTAATCAGTTCATCTGGATAATCAGTATGTACGATACCGAGAGCATAAGCTCCTTTAAGCTGTGGCACAACTTGTTTGACTGCTTCAAGTAAACTTGGCGTTGACTTCAATGCATCATGAATCAGGTGGGCAACCACTTCGGTATCGGTCTGTGAGGTAAATACATAGCCTAAAGCTTCAAGATCATCTTTAAGTTCTTGATAGTTTTCAATAATGCCATTATGGACTACAGCAACATCACCTGAAATGTGCGGATGTGCATTATCTTCAGTGGGTTTACCATGGGTTGCCCAACGGGTATGCGCAATACCCAGAGAACCGAGAATACCCGATTGATTAACGGCTTCTTCTAAATTGGAAACTTTACCGACACGTCTTTCACGTAAAACTTGGCCTTGATTGACCAGCGCTAAACCCGCAGAGTCATAGCCGCGATATTCAAGGCGCTTTAAACCTTCAATTAAAATATTGGTAATACTACGTTCTGCAACGCCACCGACAATACCGCACATAATCTAATCCTCTTATTTCTTCATCTTTTGTGGACGTTGATAGTTTTCTTTTTCAACTTGCTTAGAGCGTTCTACCGCTAAACTATTCTCTGCAACATCACGGGTAATGGTTGAACCTGCACCGACGGTTGCGCCGTTGCCAATGGTGACAGGTGCAACCAATGAGCTGTTGGAACCAATAAATGCAGCATCACCAATGATGGTTTTAAATTTATTTGCACCATCATAATTACAGGTAATGGTCCCAGCACCAATGTTCGAGCCTGCACCAATTTCAGCATCACCTAAATAGGTAAAGTGGTTGGCTTTTGAACCGAAGCCAATACTGGTGTTTTTGACTTCAACGAAGTTACCAATATGCACTTCAGCAGCCAGTTTGGCACCTGGGCGTAAACGGGCAAAAGGACCAATCTGCGCATCTTCACCGACCATAGCATTATCAAAGATGCTATACGGCTGAACTTTTGTACCTGCCGCGATCTTGGTATTTTTGATGATACAACCTGCACCAATTTCTACATGGTCGCCGAATTCACATTCGCCTTCAATAATCACATTGATATCGATGCGGACGTCTTGCCCCACTTTTAAATTGCCACGTAGGTCAAAGCGACTAGGATCAATTAAATGCACCCCTTGTTGCATCAGCTTTTTGGCTTGATCAATTTGGAATTGACGTTCTAATGCGGCGAGCTGAACACGATCATTCACTCCTTCAACTTCGAAGGCTTGTTCAGGCTCAACCGATGCGACTTGCATCCCATCGGCTAAGGCCATTGCTACAATATCAGTCAGGTAATATTCACCTTGCGCATTATTATTGCTTAAGAGTGGTAACCACTCATGCAATTTGGCATTGCTGACACAGTAAATACCCGTATTAATTTCTTTAATCTGGTGCTGCTCTGTGGTCGCATCCTTATGTTCAACAATCGCCTGAATTTGACCATTCTCACGCACTATACGCCCATAACCTGTTGCATCGGCTAAAGTTAAAGTCACTAGACCAATGCCTGTCTCGGCAGTTGCATTGAGTAATTTTTGTAGCGTGTTTTGAGAGATGCAAGGTACATCACCTGATAAAATCAGTGAGCTGCCTTCCTGCGGAAGGACTGGGAGTGTCATTTGCACTGCATGACCTGTTCCGAGTTGCTCAGCTTGTTCCACCCATTCAATCTTTTCATGAGTAAACGTTTCTTGAACTCGTGCACCGCCGTGCCCATAAATGGTAATAATATTGGCTGCATTTAATTTTTTTGCAGTGTCGATGACATGACCAAGTAAAGGACGTCCTGCAAGTGGTTGTAGTACTTTGGGTAAAGAAGAACGCATACGTGTTCCTTTACCTGCAGCAAGAATAATAACAGTCGTTGACATGTTCTAATCCTAAAAATGGCCTAAGCCACAGTGAAATAAAAATAAATCCAAATACAAAGTGCAGCCCATAGTCCTGCAATCAGGTCGTCGAGCATAATACCAAAGCCACCTTCGACTTTTTGGTCAATGACACGAATTGGCCACGGTTTCCACACATCAAAAAGACGAAATAAAATAAAACCCAGCAACAGCCACAGCCAATTCATTTGCCCTAAATACAGGACAGGCAAAAAGGTGATGGACTGGCCAGCAAACTCATCCCATACGATACGTCCATCATCATGTACGCCCATGACTTTGGCGGTATGCCCACAGACATAAATGCCGATCAGAGACATGAAGATGATGGCAATAATGGTGTTCGATAAGCCAATTGCAAGCCAGATTGGGACGAACAGCAGTGCAAAGGCTGAACCAAATGTTCCTGGTGCTTTGGGTGCTAGTCCTGAGCCAAAACCTACCCCGCAAAACACGATGAAACGGTCATACCCAGACATCTGACGAAAGAGGATAGGAGGCTTATGCAAAGTGTTGATATCCAGTAAATTGCAATGAATGGTCTAAGCCATTTTGTTGAAAACGTAGACCGCTTTGAGCGTCAACTTTTCCAATCACGTTGATCTTAGTATGGTTTTGTTGTTGCAAAAGTTTTTCATAATTCTGCGGACTTATTGTAAAGCATAATTCATAGTCATCGCCACCCGCCAAAGCATATTGCCATTGTTTGTCTCGTGTTAAATCTTGTAGAGCGGTGTTGATGGGCAGTTGATCAAGTTGTAGGGTCGCGCCCACATTGGATGCTTTTAAGATATGACTTAAGTCTTGTGCTAAGCCATCTGACACATCAATCATACTATGCGCCAAACCTTTGAGTGCTTGACCCAGTTCACAGCGTGGGGTGGGGTAGTCTAAACGTTGTTGCAGAGGGTGACCCAAGTGTTGCAGTGCGAAGGCGGCATCACCAACAGTACCACTAACACAAATTAAATCACCCACTTGAGCGGCGGAGCGGGTGATGGCTTGGCCGATATTGACCCAACCCAGTGCGGTGACGGAAATGGTCAGATGTGGGCTTTGGGTAGTGTCTCCACCAATTAAACTCACGCCAAATTGATCGCAACAATCATATAAACCCTGACTAAAGCCTTTAAGCCAGTCATGATCAATTTGGGGTAAGCTCAAGGCCAGTAAAATACTCTGAGGTTTCGCGCCCATTGCAGCGATATCAGATAAATTGACCGCGACAGATTTCCAGCCAATCGCATGGGGACTGGTATCAAGTGGGAAGTGACGTCCAGCAACGAGAGTATCGGCACAGATGACCAATTGTTGCTGTGGAGGAGGGGTGAGCAAGGCTGAGTCGTCACCGACGCCTAAATCGACAGAATAAGGACTCTTACGATTAAAATAGCTATCAATGATCGAAAACTCAGCCATACAACAAATCTACTACTGTGAGTTCGCTTGTTGCTTTTCTGCTGCACGTAAAGTTGTTGCTAAACGATCTAATACACCATTGATGTATTTATGGCTGTCTGCACCACCAAAGTGTTTAGCAAGCTCGATTGCTTCGTCTAAAACCACACGATATGGAATTTCAAGATGTTCCTTGAGTTCATACGCGCCTAAACGAAGGGTCGCAAGTTCAACGCCGTCAAGCGCAGAAACGTCGCGATCAAGCACAGGGATTAAGAGCGCATCCAATGCTTCATGATTGGCAACCACTTGAGTTAACAATTCATGATAATAGCTCAGATCCACTTTGTGCATGGCATTTTCCACACGTGTACGTGCTTCAATCTCATGGACTGGATTGTGGCTCATCTGCCATTCGTAAATTCCTTGTACAGCAAAGCGACGTGCTTTACGTTTTGCTGCATAAGTTGCTTGCAATGTTTGCGACATAGCGTTAAATAGCCTTTAACAAGTTAACCATTTCAATTGCAGTAAGGGCAGCTTCGCCGCCTTTATTACCTGCTTTTGTACCCGAGCGTTCAATCGCTTGTTCGATACTATCCGTAGTCAATATACCATTAATCACTGGAAGACCAGATTCTAGGCCAACCACGCCTAAACCTTTGGCACATTCACCTGCAACAAAGTCGAAGTGAGGTGTGCTACCACGAATCACAGCACCAAGTGCAATGATGGCATCAAAGCGTTCAGACGCCACTAATTTTTTAGCCACGACTGGAAGTTCCCACGCGCCTGGTGCATGAACAACAGTGATATTATCCTCTGATACACCATGACGTTTCAATGTATCAATTGCACCTTCTAATAGATGTTCGACAACAAAACTATTAAAACGACCCACTAAAATCGCATAACGGCCTTCGCTAGCGAGATGTAACATACCTTCAATACGGCGAATTGCCATAGCAACCTCGATGATTTTTTAAGTTGTTTGATGTGCGGTGACATATTCCACCACTTCTAAATTAAACCCAGAGAGTGCATTAAAGCGTAAAGGTGAACTCAAAAGCTTCATCTTTTCTACGCCTAAATCACGTAAAATTTGGGCGCCAACCCCAATGGTTTGGTACTGCTGAGATAAAGCAGCATTAGATTTGGTCGGTTTTGGTGTTGTAAGGCTGTCTAGCGCTGGACCTAGGTCTTGTAAGTGACGTTGACCAATCCAAACCAAAACACCACGATCGCTACTTGCGATTTCTTGCAGCGCTTTGTCGAGATTCCATGCTGGCTCGCCGTCTTTTTTATTGAACTTAAGCAAGTCACGAACAGGGTTGAAACCATGAACACGAACGGTGGTTACCCCTTCTTTTGGTTCACCTTTCACCAAAGCCAAGTGAATATCTGGATTGCCTAATTCGCGGTAACGGTATAAGTCAAACGTGCCATATTCGGTATCAATGCTTTGCTGATCAATCCGTTCAACCGTTTGTTCATTGGTCATACGGTAGTGAATCAGATCCGCAATGGTGCCAATTTTTAAACCATGCTTTTCAGCAAAAATTTCAAGATCGGCACGACGCGCCATTGTGCCATCTTCATTGATGATTTCACAGATGACTGATGCAGGCTCTAAACCCGCTAGACGAGATAAATCACAACCTGCTTCGGTATGACCTGCGCGGTGTAGAACACCACCAGGCTGCGCCATCAATGGAAAAATATGACCTGGTTGAACGATGTCTGATGGTTTGGCATGTGCTGCTACTGCCGTTTGAATGGTATGCGCACGTTCCGCAGGTGAAATCCCTGTAGAAATCCCTTCTGCCGCTTCAATTGAAAGCGTGAAGTTGGTGCCATGTTGTGCGCCATTGGCATCGACCATCAAAGGAAGATTCAATTGTTTACAGCGATCACGGCTGAGCGTTAAGCACACCAAACCACGGGCATGGGTGATCATAAAGTTGATGTCTTCTGGGCGAACATGGGTCGCTGCAATAACTAAGTCACCTTCATTTTCACGATCTTCGTCATCCATCAGGATAACCATTTTACCTGCACGGATATCTGCAACTAGCTCTTCAACGGTATTGAGCGGCATCAACCTTCACCTTCATCGTTGTCGCCATAGACGACATATCATTTGTTTTCATTGGCACATAGTTTAAGCTTTTTTCAGGCTTTTGCCTATGTGCGAATTATTTCCTTGAGTCGTTCATTGTTATACACAGTCAGTCCCAGCTTGAAAAGATGCCTTTATTTTAAAAAACAGAAATGTGCCTAGTCTTTAAGCGATTGAAAAGCATAAAAAAGAACAATCTTATCGAAAATAAATCAATCAGCGCAGTAAATAAGGGGTCTAGACAAATGTTGTGCTATGGGCGGCGTGTGGTTGAGTGTTGGAGTGTGTTCTTTTTTTGAATTTGACCATCAGGTTCATTTTGAGCAGGGTGCTGCACCTAATGAATCAGATCGGGGTGGATATTTGAGTTCACTCATCAGGTAGAGGATGAGCTAAAAAAATATTGAATATGTCATAGCGAAAAACCAGATGATTCGTCATCTATTTTTGATTTGTACTATAATTCTTCTTTTTTTAATCCTCTGGATTATTTCTCCTGTGATGTCCTTACTTGCTCAATATTTTGCACAGCAACAATTTTGCGTATTGGTTGAATACTTAAGCGCACGCCAAGCCCAGTGGTCTGTCAAAACTGAATTTGCAGGCTTTCCTGTGGCTATGACGCTGGCCGATCGGGTGCATGCAGATGACGATGAAGCGCCTTTGCAAGTCGCCAAACAGTATCCACAAGAGATTGAAAAAGTCATTCACTTTTCGGGGAAGGCTCGCGATATACAAGACTTTGAGCAGTTTTTGCAAGATGCAAAAACACAGGGTCAAAAGAACCTGTTGCTCTTAACAGGCGATAAATTAAAACAGCACCACTACAGCCATGACTTAGAGCCACGGACACGTTATTTGGAGTCTGTGAATGCTGTCATGGAAGCCAAACGCCAAGGTGGTTTTCATATTGGTGTCGCGTTTAACCCGTTTAAATATGCGGAAGCGGAAAAAGAGGCGCAATATCTGAAACTGCATAAAAAGATGAAAGCAGGGGCTGATTATGTGATTACCCAATTGGGCTATGACATAGCTGCTTTACAGGATGCGCATGCATTTTTAGTGCAACATCAGTATGCGCAGAAAATCTTAGCCTGCGTCATGCCACTGACCTTGGCACGGGCCAAGTTTATGCTGAAACATAAAGTGGCCGGCATTGTGATCACGCCGCATATATTGAAGGTGTTGCAGCAGGAAAAAGAACAGGGTTTAAGTGATCGTGTTTATGTGCGCTGCGCATTACAGATTCTCATGTGTCGACATTTGGGTTTTGCGGGGGTGCATTTATCGGCTTGCCATCAGCCCGAAGAGCAAGTATTGCTAGAAGGCTATATTGAAGAATATCAACACTTGAGTTTTGCTGAGTGTGAACGACTTTGGAATTCGCTTTGGCAGGTGCAAACCGGTACAGAGTTTCATCCAAAGCTGGCTTATTATTCACGGCCTGCGACCTCAAGTCAGATTATTAAGTACCAACATCTGCATTTGATGCATGATGCTTTATTTGAATCTAAATTGGCCAAAGGAGTGGGGCGGTTTATTTTTAACTTCAATGTTTGGGAGCGAACGAAAGCCAATAATGCATTACTGAAAATAGAACATTTGAGTAAACGTGCGGTGGTGGGCTGTGAGAGTTGTGGTCAATGCCGTTTAGGCGAGACCCTGTATATTTGCCCTGAAACTTGCCCCAAAGGCTTGGCCAATGGGCCCTGTGGTGGAACCAGCTTAGACCGCTGTGAATTTGGTGACCGTGAATGCATTCACTCAGTCAAAGTACGCTTAGCCAAAGCCGTTGGACAAACCAATATATTAAAAGAAAAGCTGATTCCGACCGTGTCGATTGCGGTGCGTGGAACCAGCTCTTGGAAAAATTGGTATGTGGAGGCTGCTGGCTGAAATCAGCTGTCCTGATCCATGGCATTGGAATAGAACTTTTGTCCGAGTTTGATCCGTTCACGGCCTTGGCTCATGCGCCAGCGGTTGCTATCCCGCAGTGAATACACGCAGCCACAGTACTCTTGTTGATAAAACTCTTCACGTTTGCTGATGTCCAGCATGCGTACCGCACCGCCATGCTTGCGCCAGTTGTAGTCCCAGTACTGAATGCCTGCATAATGTGAAGCAGAACGGTGCCCGCACTCATTGATCTGCTGCATATTCTTCCAACGGGAAATACCAAGAGAGCTGCTGATCAGGCTAAAGCCATGTTCTGCTGCATATAACGCCGTCCGTTCAAAACGCATATCAAAACACATGGTGCAACGGATACCTTTTTCTGGCTCATTTTCCATGCCTTTAGCACGTGCAAACCAGTTGTCTGTGTCGTAATCACAGTCAATAAATGGAATATGATGTTTTTCTGCAAAGCGAATATTTTCTTCTTTGCGAATCAGATATTCCTTTACAGGGTGAATGTTGGGGTTATAGAAAAAGATAGAAAAATCGATACCTGATTCAATCAGGGTTTCCATGACTTCACCTGAGCAAGGTGCACAGCAGGAATGCAAGAGCAGTTTGTCATGACCTGTGGGGAGGCTAAGTTTCTGACGTTCGAGCTTCGACATATTGAATGGTTTTTATCTATTTAAACCAGACAGTTTAAAACGTCTAACGAGCGGATCAACGGCGATTGGATGAAGAATTCTCAGGATGAGCTGATGAATTTTCATGATTAAAATCGACTTTGGCAGATGATGAGGACCTGTATTGAACGCTGAAGATGAGTAGAGAGAGAACATTTGAGAGGCCCAAACTTGCATAATGGGGCGAGATTCGTCATCATTTACCCAAAGGGTGTTTAACAGTTGTGTTAGATAGGTATTCGTTGAAGGCGGGCCACTTCAACAGCAAGAAAGAGAGTATCTAGCTGTGCTTCATTTTTTTACTACGCCTTCCAATAAGGAATTGGAGTGTCGTCATAACTTTCAGTATGAGACCGATATGCGTTTGATCCAACGCTGTAAATTTCTTGAAGATCAAGATGAGAAAAAAGCCATTCAACATCTTTTAAAAGAACGGGGTTATACCAAAGCTGAGATTTTAAAGCTCACGATTGATGGTTAAATCTAAGATCTAAAAAAAGCTTCCTAGTCGGAAGCTTTTTTGTTTTTGTAGGCTCTGTTTTGCATCTCATCAGTTTGAGAGCCAAGCGACTTTGATTCGATGTTTACATAATGCTTCACGTGGAACATAAAAAGCCCGCAGACTAGGGCTATACGAAGTTTTACTCGCAGTGCTTTATATTTTTTCAGCGCTTAGTCCCTCAATTTCGATGAAAGATCAGAATTATCAGTTCTCAATATTTGAACTGAATTTAACTCAGCTATTAGAGCATACTGCTTGCGGTCGATTGACTTCGTTGTATCAAAGTAGAGATATCACAAGAGTTCGATGCATAGCCACGAGTTAAATAGGACAGTTGGTGGGCTGGATTCGGTCGTTGTACATCTCAAAAACTGAAGGAATCACGCTTCAACCTGGGAATGACCAATAGATAGTTTTAAAAGTCATCCACAGTTATAAAAAAGCCTTACTTCCATTGGTGCTCATGCACGGATCATGAAGATTATGAATTTAAATGCTTAAATTTTTCATTCTCTTTAAGTGGGGCGAATATTTTCGTTGTAGATCATAAATATTAAAGTGAAATAAATTAATTAATTTTAAATTAAGTTGAGAAATTATAATTAAATGTGGCTTTTATAGGTTAAGCTATACCGTATTCATTAAGATTAAAAAATTGGGCCGCGCCAGATGTTAGAACTTCGCCATTTAAAAACCTTAACCGCTTTAAGAGAACATGGCTCATTGGTGGCTGCTGCGGGAGACCTATGCTTAACCCCTTCAGCACTATCGCACCAGTTGCGTGAGCTTGATCAATGGTTTGGCGTGGAGGTGGTGAATCGTCGCAGTCGTCCTGTCAGTTTTTCGAATGTTGGACAGCGTCTATTAAAGCTAGCGGATGAGGTGCTGCCACAGGTACAAATTGCACAAAGCGACATTACCCGTATCGTACATGGGCAAACAGGACGCATTACCTTTTCTTCTGAGTGTCATAGTTGCTTTGATTGGTTAATGCCGTTGTTAAATCAATATCGTCAGCAATACCCTGATGTTGATTTGGACTTTGCTTCAGGTTTTGAGGCGAACCCGCATGAATTATTACAGACGGGCGAATTTGACCTATTGATTACAGCCGATCCGATTGCATTAAAAGGGGTAGAATATTTCCCAATTTTTGAGTACGAGTCACGTTTGGTCTTATCCAATACCCATCCTTTGGTTCGCGCTAAAGAGATTACTGTACAAGAGCTTGCCGAAGAGACTCTAATTACTTATCCAGTTGATAAACATCGTTTGGATATTATGTCGCGTCTGTTTATTCCAGCCAATATTCTGCCAAAACAAATCCGTACCACCGATCTGACTCAAATGTTGATCCAGTTGGTGGCAAGTGGTCGTGGTATTGGTGCGTTGCCAGACTGGGTAGTGAATGAATATGAACAAAAAGGCTGGGTGACTTCACGTCGTTTGGACTGTGTAGCACCTGAAGGTTTGCGTCGTACTCTCTACGCTGGATATCGTACTGAAGAAAAAGAAAAAGACTATTTTGAAGGCTTTTTAAAGCAGCTCGATAAATTTGCCAAAAAAAGAGCGCAATACTATATCTAGTTGAAAAATAAAAAGAGGAGGAACATATTTCCTTCTCTTTTTTTAACTATTCTTAACTATTTATAATTTATGAAAATTTTTCTTCATAAAATATTAAATCTTTATTCACGATAACAATCATTTAAATGATTGACTAAAATATACAGATTTTCGGGTAAATCCTGAGTAGAATTCGACTTTTATTTTTTCTCCAGTAAAAAATGCATGGCTTCTCACTATGCTGCTTTGCAAGGACGTTTTATGCTCGCGCTAGATATACAACATGTTCGAATGAAACAACACGCCACTGATAAGGCACAAGCGTTGCAATGTCTAGTCGATATCTTGGTCGAAGACCAGTTGGTTACACCTGATTATATTCATGGGTTGACCGGGCGCGAACAACAAAGTGCAACGTATTTAGGGCAAGGAATTGCCATTCCGCATGGGACGCCTCAGTCTCGCCAATGTATTTTAAAAACTGGGATTCGTCTGGCGCACTTTCCTGAAGGAGTTGTTTGGGACGGTGAAAATAAAATTTATTTAGCAGTGGTGATTGCTGCGAAATCAGATGAGCATTTGCAAGTCTTACAAATTTTGACGCGAGCTTTAATTAATGATGTCGCTGATCAAGTGAAACAGGCTCAATCCGCAGAGCAAATTATTGCATTATTACAAGCCCAACCCGCATCTTTGGCATTGCATGAAAATTTAATCGCCACTCAAGTTCCCGCACTTGATGTAGAAGATTTAATTTGGCAGGCAACACAGTTGCTGAAACGGCAAAAAATGGTGGAGTGTGGTTTTCTGTCGGGTTTAAATCTAAACAGCATGATTCATTTAGGGGAGGGGGTCTGGTCGATCACTTCTAACCAGCATGTTTTGAGCCCAGCTGTAAGCTTGGTAAAAGCGGAACAGGTTTTAAGCCATCAGCAGGAAATGCTCAAGACTTTGGTGTGTATTGCCAGTAATGAGCAACTGGATATGCAGCGGTTTCAACGGTTAATGGATATTTTGTTTGATACTGAACAAGTTCATACCCTCAACCAAGAGCAAGATAGTCACCAGTTGGCGCAGTTAATTGGTGCTGAACTGATTCCTGATTGGCCATCTCGTCGTATTGTCTTAGCTAACGCTCATGGTCTACATGCGCGTCCCGCGACACACTTGGTCAATATGACTAAGAAATTTGCAGGGGATATTCTCGTTGCTGTAGATGAGGGGGCTTACGTTTCGGCAAAAAGCTTAACCAAATTATTAGCCATGGGATGTCGTCGTGGTCAAACTCTGACTTTTATTGCACAACCTGATACCGATGCTGTAGCTGGCTTAGAACAGATTATTGATGCAGTTCAACAGGGCTTAGGAGAAGAGGTTGAAGCTGTTGACCTTGTATCTCATCAGCATAGCAGTAGTGACCCAGTCGTAAATACTTTTGAATTAATGCCTTTTGAATCACAGGGCGACACGAGTAGCTGCGGTATTGCGGCATCAACTGGCCTTGCTTTTGGTCCTGCACATGTGGTGAAGCCACGTGAATTTAGTTATGAACGTCGCGGACAGAGTTTTAAAGCTGAGAATGAAAAGCTTGAAATTGCGCTTCATCAGGTGAAAAATAGCTTACGTCAATTCATTGCACATACTGAGTCTACTGCCATTAAGCAGATCTTCATGGCACATTTGGAAATGCTGGATGACCCAGACCTCATCCAAAGTGTGCAACGCGGTTTAAAACAGGGGTTGTCTGCTGCGGCGGCTTGGCATGATCATATTGAAGTGGCTGCTACCGCACAGGCTGCACTTAGCGATCGTTTACTTGCAGAGCGTGCGGCTGATTTAAGGGATATTGGTGAGCGTGTTTTGGCTGCTTTGTGTGGTGTGGCCGATGTCACAGAACCCGAGCAACCTTATATCTTAATTATGCATGATGTTGGTCCGAGTGATGTAGCGCGTCTGAATAAAGATCGTGTTGCAGGCATTTTGACCGCGGTTGGTGGAGCGAGTGCCCATAGTGCTATTGTGGCACGTGCTTTGGCTATTCCAGCAGTCGCAGGTGCGGGTGTAGCTGTTTTAAATATTGAGAACCATGCCACAGTGCTGATTAATGGGGATACTGGTGAGTATGTGGTCTCACCCGAGCAAAGTCAGATTGATCATGCCATTGCAGAGCGCCAACGCCAGCGTGAGTTACGAGAACAAGCGGAACAGCATTGTTTAGAACCTGCCATCACATTGGATCAACATCAAGTTGAAATCGCAGCCAATATTGGCAAAGTGGGCGCTACGATACAGGCTGTGGCCGATGGGGCAGAAGCCATTGGTTTGCTACGCACAGAATTGGTCTTTATGTCACACAGCAGTGCGCCTGATGAGGCTACACAAGAATCTGATTATCGGGTGGTGTTAGATGCTTTGGCGGGTCGTCCATTGGTGGTACGTACACTTGATGTGGGCGGGGACAAACCTTTGCCGTATTTGCCTATTGAAAAGGAAGAAAATCCATTCTTGGGCTTACGTGGTATTCGTCTGACTTTACGTAAGCCAGAGTTGTTACGTCAGCAATTGGTTGCTTTACTTAAAGCAGCGGATAATCGCCCATTAAGAATTATGTTTCCGATGATTGGGCGGGTTGAAGAATGGCGAGCAGCAAAAGCAATTTTGGATGAGGTTCGCATACAGCATCCATGTGAAAACTTACAAGTCGGGATTATGATTGAGGTTCCTGCTGCAGCATTGTTGGCTCCAATTCTTGCTCAAGAAGTTGATTTCTTTAGTATTGGAACCAATGACTTGACTCAATATACTCTGGCGATTGACCGTGGTCATCCACTGTTGTCTGCTGAAGCTGATGGCTTACATCCGAGTATTTTGTTATTGATTGATCAAACTGTTCGGGCAGCACATCAGCATGGTAAATGGGTGGGCATTTGTGGTGAATTAGCTGCTGATCCAAAAGCTGTGCCTGTATTGATAGGCTTGGGCGTGGATGAGTTGAGTATGTCGAGTACCAGTATTCCATTGGTGAAGGCGCAAATTCGTGGTTTGAACTATATAAATTGCCAACAGGTCGCACAGCAAGCCTTAAGTTGTGACAGTGCGTCTGCCGTACGTGCATTGGTGGAGTAATTACGAATGGCTAAGATATTAAGTATTACTCTGAATCCTGCAATTGACCTCACCGTGCAGTTGGATCAACTAAAAGTTGGCGAGGTCAATCGTCAGTTAACGGCCCAAAGCCATGCAGCAGGTAAAGGCTTAAACGTGGCACAGGTCCTTAAGGATTTGGGACATGAACTGATTGTGAGTGGCTTTTTGGGGCAAGAAAACCGTCAAATTTTTGACCATCATATCCAGCAAGAGCAATTTGATAACCAATTTATTTATGTTGCAGGTGAAACACGACAAAACATTAAAGTTGCAGAAGCCTCTGGTCAGATGACTGACATCAATGGCAAGGGCTTTTTTGTAGATACCTCAGCAAAACAACAACTACGTGAACGCCTATCTCAACTGATTTTAGAGGTTGATGTGATTGTGATTGCAGGCAGTTTGCCACAAGGTTTTTCTGCAGCAGAGCTTTCAACACTGATTCTATGGTTACAGTCTGCGGGTAAAAAAGTCGCAGTAGATACCAGTGGTGTTGCGTTGAAAGCAGCAATTGCTGCCCATCCTTGGTTGATTAAGCCTAATACAGATGAGTTGACGGAAACCTACCATTTGCCAGCAGAAACGTTTGCAGAACAGCAGCATCTTTTTGCCAGTTTAAATAGTCAGATCGAACATATTGTGGTCTCGATGGGTGAAAACGGGGTGAACTGGCTTCACCGCACTCAATCCCTGCATGCTACTGCGCCGAAGGTCACCGTCCAAAGTACGGTGGGTGCGGGAGATTCCTTGCTGGCAGGTATGATTCATGGCTTGTTGAGTTCAACTTCCCCAGAAGAAACATTGAAAACAGCAACCGCAATTGCGAGCAATGCTGTGACCCAAATTGGGTTTGCCCTTCCAGACTTTGCTGTTATTGAAGATTTGAAATCGCAAATCTCAGTCCAATCATTGAGTTAATACGATGCAAGAGATAAAACATATTTTATTTGTGCCACATAGTCCCGAGCAGCCGATTAACGCAGTGATTTTGGCCAAAAAACTCTCCAAAGCAGCAACAGCACTTGGCATTTCCAATGATGTGGCGACATCAGTCGAGCATCTCGATTTATCAAATGTTATTGATACGGTTGTTTTTGTTGGACAGAAGTCGGCAGATGCAGATCAACTGCGTGACAAGGTTGTGAAAGTCATTGGTTTGAATAATGCACAACACGATGCGATCATGCTTTTGCAACAAGTTCTTGAGCATTCAGATGCTTTAGATGAAACTATTGCAGCCAATGTAGGGGTTGCACGGTTTGTCGCCATTACAGCATGTCCAACTGGTGTTGCGCATACGTTTATGGCGGCCGAAGCCTTACAGCAAGGTGCAGTAAAGCACGGTTATCAGATTGATGTTGAAACCCAAGGATCGGTTGGGGCTAAAAATGTTTTATCGGCAGAAAGTATTGCCAAAGCAGATGTGGTGATCTTAGCAACGGATATTGAGGTCAATACAGATCGCTTTGTAGGCAAACGTGTATATCGCTGCAGTACAGGATTTGCCCTTAAGCAAACGGATAAGACTTTTGCAAATGCAATTGCTGAGGCCAAAGTGCTTGAAACGGGTAAGCAAACAGCCACTAAGACAGAAAATGAAAACAAAGAAAAAACTGGAATTTATAAACACCTTTTAACAGGGGTGTCTTTCATGCTGCCGATGGTGGTGGCGGGCGGTTTGATCATTGCTATCTCGTTTATATTTGGTCTCAATCCTGTTGAAGGAAGCTTTGCCGCATCCTTAAAGCAAATAGGTGCTGCAGCATTTACTCTTATGGTACCTATGCTGGCAGGTTACATTGCTTATTCTATTGCGGATCGTCCGGGTTTAACTCCAGGTTTGATTGGCGGTTTACTTGCAACACAATTAGAGACAGGCTTTCTCGGTGGATTAGTTGCAGGTTTTATTGCAGGTTATATTGCGTTATTTTTATCGAAACAGCTTAAACTCCCAAGTAGCCTAGAAGCATTAAAACCAATTTTGATTATTCCACTATTAGCCAGTTTAGCTGTTGGTTTAATCATGATTTATGTGGTTGGACAGCCTGTTGCACAATTGTTTGAATTACTCACACACTTCCTTGCCAATATGGGGACGACCAATGCCATGATCATGGGGATTATCCTTGGGAGTATGATGTGTATTGATGTTGGGGGGCCAATTAATAAAGCAGCTTATGCCTTTACGGTAGGTTTACTAACGTCACAAACATACGGACCGATGGCGATTACCATGGCTGCGGGTATGGTGCCGCCATTGGGTATGGCAATTGCAACTTTTCTAGCAAAGCATAAATTTGCCAAACCTGAGCAAGATGCAGGGAAGGCTGCTGTAGTTCTGGGCCTATGTTTCATCTCGGAAGGGGCTATTCCGTTTGCTGCCAAAGACCCGATTCGAGTGCTTCCATGCGCGATCGCAGGTGGTGCTGTAACGGGGGCTTTGGTTGCATTATTTAAATGTGAACTAGTCACTCCTCATGGCGGTGTAATGGTACTGATCATTCCGAATGCGATGAATTATCCATTAAAATATTTATTGGCGATTGCGATTGGAAGTGTGGTGACTGGTGTAGCTTATGCCGTGATAAAACAACGGTTAGAATAAGCCCTTCATAGAAGCTTTGTGAAAGCTATTTAATTGCAATAAATGAATAGTATACCCAATCCTATTTTGGATCATTTGGAGAGTCTCTACTTGAATTTGTCCATGTAATAGATCATGAGCGATGTTGCTGAATAGGATTGCAACCTTACAAATCGAGCCAATATTCACCCCATCCATTGTAGTAAACATTAAGTTTTTTTGAGCATGGATTTATTTCCTTTTGATACGTTGGTGAGCACTACTGTTCTGAAATGACTACTTTGCCCGGTATTATTGTATAAACATTTTTGGTATCTGGTAATTATGTCCTCATTGATCAACTTTCTATCTCGCTTTAGTAATGCAACTCTTCATCGCAGTCTGAGCTATGCTAAACACATTGATAGGGAAACAATTGAGTTCTTTGAGGAAAATGATGATGTCACGATGTATGCTCAAATTGAAGGGACAGATTATTACGATACCGCGATTACCTATAATCTTAAAAAAGACCGTTTAATCGATGATGACTGCTCTTGTCCAGTTGGATATAACTGTAAACATGCTGCTGCTTTAGCGCGGTTATTCTTTCAGGAATATCGCCAGGAATTTCAGCAGCGTTATGCTGACTCTCAATCCCCGCAGGGAATCACAAAACGTCAACAGGAGGATGATCAGGCGCAGCGCTGGTTGAATGATTTTAAATGGTATTTACAACAGACTGAACCAGAGCAATCTGTCAAAACAAACAATTATTTAATTTACCTGCTAGATCAGTCGGTCAGCTTAAAGAAATTGACAGTTGACGTTCAGAAGGCCAGACGCAATAAAAACGGCTCAATTGCGGGGGAAAGTTATTATACCCAATATGAAAATATCACCAGAAAGCATCTGACTTTACCTGAACAAAAACGACAATTATTTAACCAGATTTATTATTATGCCAAAATAAACAGTGACGAACGCTTTTATCAAAGCAATCTTGATATCTCCAGAATTTTATTGGAGCATTTCAAATCTTTTATTCAAAGTGGCGATGTGTACTGGCAAAAAAAGAGCCATACTGCACTTCAATGGTCAGAACAAGGCTATCACATCGAACTGATCTGGCAACAAGGTGTAAACAAACAGACAGAGCATTTAAACATTGAATTGGTCAATGATGATATTCGACTCGATTTGAAATCAAATCCACATATTCAGATTCTCGCGAGCCATCCACCATGTTATGTGGATATTCAACAGAACACGGTGGGCCAGTTATATGGTGAATATACGGCAAATCTTCTGTACCATTTTTTACAGATGCCTGATCTTCCATCTATGCTCTTGCCAGAGTTTGAGAAACTGACTCATCAATATTCAGACGTGAAAAATCTGCCTCGGCCCGAGTCTATTCAGCATATTGATGTCCTTGAGGGAAGTCCCCAGCCAATTTTACGCTTCGGTGTTTTAGATAAATTTGATTGGAAATTAGAGGAATCTGTTTGTGCTGAAATTGAATTTTCCTATGCTGGTGGGCGAATAAAAGCAGGTACATCAGGTGACAGTTTTATTGGTGAGCAGCATGGGAAAATGGTGCGACAGCTTCGGGATTTAGTTCAGGAACAACAGTCAATCCAGCGTTTACAGCTGTTGGTCGAATCACTGAAGTGGGTGAAAGATCTTAATTATTACCAGCAATTAAAACTAGATAAACAACATCTTGATTCTATGGTTTTTGCGTTCTATGGAGACTGGATCAAACAGCTGATGCCCATCAATCAAATTGAATTGATGGGATGGCAGATAGAGCATCTGGAACACAGTCCATTTAAGCTGCAATATGTTGAAAATTTAAATATTTCTATCACTGAATCTGAAGGCCAGCAGGACTGGTTCAATATCGGGGCGACCGTTCAGGACAGTGCAGGCAATAGCTATGATTTACTCGATGCACTTGTGGCTTTGGTGAAAGAACATCCTGATTTACTTGATCCACGGATTTTTAGTCATCTGAATGACAGTCAAATTTTCACCCTGAAAACTGCAGCGGATCAACCCGATTTGGCTTTATCCGCAAAGGACATTAAGCCGGTATTGTTGCATCTGCAGAGCATTTTACAGCAAGAAGAGCGTAGCATAGATCGCTATGATGCGAGTCAACTATTAGAATTACAGCATCATCTGGGGATGGTGTGGCAGGTCAGTAATCGCCTGCAGCAATTTGCGCAGAAATTCAAACAAGGCTATCAGCAACAACTGCCGACACCACAAGGTTTTCAGGGGGAATTGCGTCCATACCAGCAGCAGGGCCTTGGCTGGTTACAGTTTTTAAGGGAAACCCAGCATGGCGGGATTCTGGCGGATGATATGGGCTTGGGTAAAACAGCACAAACTTTAGCCCACTTACTCATGGAAAAGCAGGCTGGTCATTTGCAGGACAGCCCCGCCTTAATTGTTGCACCCACATCGCTGATGCATAACTGGTTCAAAGAAGCGGAAAAATTTACCCCTGAGCTCAAGGTACTGCTGCTACAAGGCCCCGACCGCCATCAGTATTTTGAGCAGATTTCAGACCATGACATTGTGTTAACCACCTACCCGCTCTTGGCGAGAGATGAAGAGCAACTGAAGCAATATGAATATCATCAACTCATTTTGGATGAGGCGCAGAATATCAAAAATCCGCGTGCCAAAGCTGCACAGGTAGTACGCCAATTAAAAGCACGACATCGTCTATGTCTAACCGGTACACCTATGGAAAATCATTTGGGTGAGCTGTGGGCACTATTTTATTTCCTGATGCCAGGATTTTTATATTCACAAGAAATCTTTAATAAAAAGTACCGCTATCCTATTGAAAAACGCGGTGATCAGCAGGTAAGGCAAAAGTTGGTAAACCGCATTAAACCCTTTATTTTACGTCGCTTGAAAACTGACGTTGCCAAGGAATTGCCTGAAAAAACCACGATTGAAGTCAATATTGATATGAATGACCAGCAATCCAAGCTATACGAGGCTGTTCGCGCCACGATGCAGGCAAATATTCAGAAAATTGTGGCAGAAAAAGGCTTTAAGCGTAGTCAAATCCAAATTTTAGATGCCTTGCTGACGCTGCGTCAGGTCTGTTGTCATCCTAGCTTGCTGAAACTGGATTCAGTTAAAACCGGGCAGGCGTATTCTGCCAAACTTGAACAGTTGATGGATATGGTTGTTCCAATGGTGGAAGAGGGACGAAAAATTATTATTTTCTCTCAATTTACCTCAATGTTGGAACTGATTGAGCAACAGCTCCATCACGCAGAAATTGGCTATGTGAAGCTGACTGGGCAGACCAAAAAGCGAGATGAAGTCATTACAGCATTTCAGTCTGGACAAGTGCCGGTATTTTTAATCAGTCTGAAAGCAGGAGGGGTTGGTCTGAATCTAACTGCCGCAGATACGGTCATTCACTATGATCCATGGTGGAACCCTGCTGCTGAAGATCAAGCTTCAGATCGTGCATGGCGGATTGGACAGGATAAGCCGGTATTTGTGTATAAGCTGATTACCAATAAAAGCATAGAAGAAAAAATTCTTGCCTTACAGCAAAATAAAGCAGAACTAGCACAGTCTATTCTAAGTACCGATTATGAGGGCGAAGCGAAACTGACGGAAAATGACGTGATGAACTTGTTTGAGAAATTTTAGTTTGGTTTCAGATTAGCCTCATCATCTATAAGTATTTGAAAGTTAGATGCAATTTTTTCCAATGTGCTCTTAATTTTTCTTTATGAGCAAGAATCATAGCTAAGTCTAGTTAGCACTGGCTATACTAACTGTGCTTTGTCCGGCAATACCCCCCATTTTTAATTGAATCGAATAGCGAAAGAAGAAGAGCTTTCAAAAAATATAGTAAAATCAATAACAAAAAAAGCCCCAATCTTTCGATCAGGGCTTTTTGAATCTGGAGCGGGAAACGAGACTCGAACTCGCGACCCCAACCTTGGCAAGGTTGTGCTCTACCAACTGAGCTATTCCCGCGTATTGAGCAGTTTTTATAAAAACTTACACTAAAAAATGGAGCGGGAAACGAGACTCGAACTCGCGACCCCAACCTTGGCAAGGTTGTGCTCTACCAACTGAGCTATTCCCGCGTATTGAGCAGTTTTTATAAAAACTTACACTGAAAAAAATTTGGAGCGGGAAACGAGACTCGAACTCGCGACCCCAACCTTGGCAAGGTTGTGCTCTACCAACTGAGCTATTCCCGCATAGCGCTGTATGATACAGCAAGCAAGTTCAGGGTCAATAGCTTTATGAAAAAGCTGAGTTTAATTGCATAAAATAAAGCCAGTTTTAGATGATGTCTTGAGATTTTTTTAAATTTTTCTCGTGAAAAGTTGTGCCTCATGCTACTGAAAGGGTTTTACGCATTCAACATCCTGAAGGAACAGGTATACTCTGAACGAATCATTATTTTTGGAGACAGGTATGAGCTTGGAGCAGCAACTGATTGATCGCTTACAACAGCTTTCCCCATCACATTTGGAAGTCGTGAATGAATCTTCTGGTCATGGCGGCTATTTCCCAGGGAAAGAATCACATTTTAAAGTGATCGTGGTGAGTGATATTTTTGCGGGATTACGTTTAGTTCAGCGTCATCAAAAAATTTATGCAGTAGCAGGAGACTTACTCAGTCCTGGTAAAATTCATGCTTTGGCTATACATGCCTTTTTACCCGCAGAATGGCAAGGACAAGACACTTCTAGTCCAAATTGCGCACATGCCCCGAAAAGCTAAGCAGAGATTCAGTCATGGAAACACAATTATTGATTAAGATCGTGCATATGAGTGCGGTCAGCTTGGCATGTGTCGTGATTTTGGCGCGTGCCATGACGCTATTTAAAGGCATCCAAGGCAATCAGCCCAATCCAGCAGGTCGAACAGCTTTTATAGCCCTTCAGCACTTAAGTATGCTGGTGATTGTACTGACCGGGATTGCCCTTTTAGTGATGAAAAACTTTGATGTGCAAACATGGTTTTATGCCAAAGTGGTTTTATTTTTAGTGATGTTGTCCTCTTTATCGAAAGCTTATAAAAAAGAAGACAGCATTTTACTTACACAGCGCCGAGCGGGGTTATTCTTGGCGGTGGTTGCGATGATATCCATTTTAGGTTTAGTCATGATTAAACCAAACTTTGGCTAATTGTTAGACATAATCATCGGCACAGCGATTGTTCTGCGCTACACTGCTATCTATAGCGGAAAAATAACAAGAAGGAGGGGATTTCATGCATACACGTGTGGTATTTAATCAAAAAGGTGGTGTCGGTAAATCCAGTATTGCAGTGAATTTGGCAGCAATTAGTGCACATCAAGGCTTAAAAACCTTACTGATTGATCTAGATCCGCAAGCGAATTCGAGTCAGTATGTATTGGGCGATGACGCAACATACTCGGCAGACAAACCAGCTTTAGAACCCAATATTGAAAACTATTTTGAAGAAGTGCTTGGAACGACTCAAAATAAAAGTCTATTGGGCAGCGCCATTGGTTCGATCCTCAAAGGGCGAGCTAAAGGTTTAGAAAGTTATGTACATCAATCCCCTTTTAAAAATTTGGATGTGATTCCAGCAAGCCCAAGCCTCGGGGCATTGGCATATGCTTTAGAGTCAAAACATAAAATTTATAAACTACGTGATGCGTTACAACAACTTGCTGGAAAATATGATCGTGTCTATATCGATACACCGCCAGCTTTTAACTTCTTTACTTTGTCGGCACTGATCGCAGCCAATAAAGTCCTGATTCCGTTTGATTGTGATGTCTTTTCTAAACGTGCATTGCAAACTTTGATCGAAAATGTACTCGAAACTCAAGACGATCATAATGATCATTTGGAAATTGAAGGCATTGTGGTGAATCAGTTCCAAGCGCAAGCCAAACTTCCGCGTGAAGTGGTGCAACAGCTGAAGGATGAAGGTCTTCCTGTATTAGAAAGTATGTTGCCTCCATCAGTGCTGATGAAAGAATCGCACCACAAAAATTTACCCTTAATTCATTTTGCACACGATCATAAATTGACGCAGGCCTATCAATCATTGTTCAATGAGATTGAGAATAATAAATTGCGAGATTCAGCATGAAAAAGATCACAATTGCTTTTTTAATGGGCTGTACGCTGTTATTGAGCGCCTGTGCCACAACGGTTAAACCGACTTATGTCTCTCCTACACAGTATCAAGCTTTGAACTGCCAACAGTTACAAGCAGAATATAATCGGATTCAGCAACATTTAGATGAAGGTGTACCTACTGCGAAACGCACGGGTGTTGGCGTAGGTCTAGGTCTGGGTGGTGGATGGAGTCATGGTGGCGGTTGGGGCTTTGGTCCAAGCGTTTCAGTGAATATGGGACAATCATCGAATACCAAAAAAACTGAAATTTCACGACTTTTGGGTCAGCAAGAGGCGATTGTACAAGCTGCAAAATTTAAAGGTTGTGCGATTACCGTGCAAAATAAGACGAATTAATGTCGCATTTATTCATCCTGCTGAAGGGTTTAATCTTTCAGCAGTCATTAAAATCTTAGCAAAATGTTTCAAAAATAATTTCAATAAAACAATGAATTATCGTTTTAACACGCACTTTTTTACCTCATGGGTCCTGTGTTTTTTCCGCTTTGACTTGAGGAAGCCACTCTTTTTCGGCTAAATTGCGCATCTTTAATCCTGTTGTTGGATGTCTATGATTGAGAGTTGGCTGTTTGTATTGGCAATGATTGCTGTCTTGATGATTCCGGGACCGACCAATGCTTTACTCGCAAGCTCTGCACATCAGCAAGGTCTGGCGAAGACCAGCTTACTTGTACCCGCAGAACTGTTTGGGTATTTCTATGCCATCAATTTATGGGCACTCCTGATTCATCTCACTACACCGACTTGGCCTTATTTGATTGATCTTTTACATGCACTCAGTGCAGTTTATGTATTTTGGTTGGCTTTTCATTTGTGGAAAAGCTCGCACTTAGAAAAACATAATCAACGTTTTACCTCGATTCGACCTAAACAATTATTTTTTTCTACTTTGAAAAATCCGAAAGCGGTCTTATTTGCTGCAGGTATTTTTCCCTATGAAGCTTGGGATAATCCCACCAATTTCTTTTTGGTGTTTGCGGTGTTTAGTCTGGTGTTATTGCCAACGGCACTGTTCTGGATGGCTTTTGGCCGTGCCATTTTATCGGGTGAGTCCAAACAAATAAAAGCCGATCTCTTATATAAAGGATCGGCCATGTTGTTGTTGGTGTGTATGTTCCCCGTGATTCTACGTTTTTTTGCTTAAGCTTCAGTGGTTGATTTTTTCTTTAATTTGGCACGAATAAAACCAATGATTCCCGGCAAGATGCTAATAATAATAATGCCGAAAATCAGATGCGTGAAATTGTCTTTGACCACAGGCACATTACCAAAAATATAGCCTAAAGTAATGAATGAACCAATCCAGCAGAATGCGCCAATTAGGTTATAAGACAGGAAAAATTTGTAATCCATTTTTCCTGCACCTGCTACAAAAGGTGCAAAAGTCCGCGCAAAAGGAATAAAACGCGCAAAAATAATAGTTTTACCACCATGTTTTTCAAAGAATTTTTGTGTATTAATCAGATGTTGTTTATTGATGAAACGGGATTCGATTTCAAAAACGCGCGGTCCAATATAACGACCAATGTGATAATTCAGCGTATCGCCCAGTACGGCCGCGATAAAAAGTAAAACACCAAGAGTCCACGGATTCATTGCACCTGTGGATGCTGCTAAGGCACCTGCGGCAAACAATAAGCTGTCGCCGGGTAGGAACGGCATGACCACCAAACCTGTTTCCACAAAGATGATGAGAAACAAAATTGCATAAATCCAAACCCCATAGTTGGTGATAAACTCAAGCAGATGGTCATCGACATGTAATATAAAATCAATCAGTTCCATGGGGCACAAATAAGCAAAAGAGTGCGGAAATCCTAGCAGTCTCGTTATCAGAAGTCAGTATTAAAACGTAAATAAATTTAGCTATCAGTGTTCTTATCTTAAAACGATGTGTGATGAAAATTGATATTTATTCTAAAAATAGAGAACATTAAGATAGCTACAACTTCAAATAAAACCTATTTAAAGGTGTAAAAATATTTAATCGAAATGTTGTGGCCAAAAATATTGTCAATCAACCCAATACAGATGTAGTTTTAGCTTTAATTCCCCGTGTACTGATGGCTTATATTTTCCTTGTTGCAATCTAGGGAAAAATTTCAGCTTATAGCGTAACTTTAGGGTATATGGAGTCTATGGGGGCTTGGAGCGCTATTACCTTTAACCATTTTAGTTGAGTTTGGTGGTGGCTTAGCGCTGTTATTTGGTTTTCAAGCCCGCTTTGCTGCGTTTGGCTTAGACCTATTTAGTGTTATTACGGCGTTTATTTTTCACGATGGCGCACAAGCCAGCATTAATTTTATGGAAAATTTTGCCATGGCAGGTGGTCTATTTTTTCTAATGCTGCATGGTGCAGGAAAAATGAGTCTAGATCATTTGATTGAAAAATAATTCAAAATAAAAAAGTACGGTGTGGACGTTATTTTTTTTGATCAAGATCAATAAAACATGAGGAAAATAAGATGAAAAAATCTTTTTAAAATAGGGTTATGTATTACAAGTTTAAGTCTTGCCACTGGTGCATGGGCCAAAGATGATCATATCATTTTACAAGAAGCAGCAAAGAATCATGTCTCTGTGTCAGCCATTGCAAAGCTCAAAGATGAAACGGCGGTCACTTTAAAAGGGACACTGCTTAAATATCTCAATGAAGACTACTACGAGTTCAGCGATGGTACAGGGGTTATTTTGCTCGATATTGATGACGATTTATGGAAAGCATCTAATATTAAAGCAGGTGATAAAGTGCAGGTTGTGGGAGAGGTGGATACACATCGTTATAAACCGACCGATATTGAAGTCGTTAAAATAGAAAAAGTTTTGAAATAAACATCAGGCACGCGAAAGCGTGCTTTTTGATATAAAAACCATTGGGTTTTAAGCGTTGTATAAAGCTTGTCCGAATTATGTGCGTTATGCGCGGAAAAATGCTAGAATACGGCGCTTATATTCGTTTGCCTTTCATAGTTGTTTGTCATGACTACCAATACTCAAATTACTGAAGATCGTATCCTTATTTTGGATTTCGGTTCTCAATATAGCCAGCTTATTGCACGCCGCGTACGTGAAGCTGGCGTATATTCTGAAATGTATGCCTATGACATGTCTGAAGAAGACATTCGTGCATTTAATCCAAACGGTATCATCTTATCAGGTGGTCCTGAGAGCGTACACGAAGAAGGCAGCCCACGTGCGCCAGAAGTTGTGTTCAACTTAGGTGTACCAGTTTTGGGTATTTGCTATGGCTTACAAACCATGTCTGCACAGCTTGGCGGTAAAGTTGAGCCGGGTACTGTACATGAGTTCGGTTATGCCGAAGTAAACATCCAAGTTCGTGACAAGTTGATTGGTGATCTTGAAGACACCAAAGACCAACTTAAAGTCTGGATGAGTCATGGTGACAAAGTGACAGCGATTCCTGAAGGTTTCCAAATCACTGCAAGCACACCAAGCTGTCCAGTGGCGATGGTTTCTGATGAAACACGTCGCTTCTACGGTATTCAGTTCCACCCAGAAGTAACACACACTGCAAAAGGTGCAGAGTTATTATCTAACTTTGTACACAGCATTTGTGGCTGTCGTAGCTTGTGGAACTCTGAAAACATCATCGACTTACGTGTTGAACAATTACGTGAGCAAATTGGTGATCAGAAAGTTCTATTAGGTCTTTCTGGTGGTGTGGATTCTTCGGTTGTTGCTGCGCTTTTACACCGTGCGATTGGTGATCGATTGACTTGCGTATTTGTAGACAATGGTCTGCTTCGTTTGAACGAAGGTGAGCAAGTGATGGACATGTTTGCGAAAAACATGGGTATCCGTGTGATTCGTGCCGATGCTGAAGAGCGTTTCTTGACTGCACTTGCGGGTGAAGTTGATCCTGAGAAAAAACGTAAAATCATTGGTCGTGAGTTCATCGAAGTTTTTGCTGAAGAAGCGCGTAAGCTTGATGGCGTAAACTTCCTTGCTCAAGGGACGATTTACCCAGACGTGATCGAATCTGCGGCAACTAAAAATGGTAAAGCACATGTGATTAAATCTCACCACAATGTGGGCGGTTTACCAGATGACTTAGCTTTTGAATTAGTTGAACCAATCCGTGATTTGTTTAAAGATGAAGTACGTCGTTTAGGTACAACTTTAGGCTTACCGCATGAAATGCTATATCGTCATCCATTCCCAGGTCCAGGTTTGGGCGTGCGCATTTTGGGTGAAGTGAAGAAAGAATATGCAGACATTTTACGTCTTGCAGATGACATCTTCATGCAAGAGCTTCGTGCTAGCGGTTGGTATGATAAAACTGCACAAGCCTTTGCTGTATTCCAACCTGTGAAATCTGTTGGCGTCGTCGGTGATGGCCGTCGTTATGCATGGGTGATTGCACTTCGTGCGGTTGAAACCGTTGACTTTATGACAGCACGTTTCGCACATCTTCCTTATGATCTTGTCGATAAAATTTCGACTCGTATCATGAACGAAATTAAAGATGTTTCTCGTGTTGTTTATGACGTATCGTCTAAGCCACCAGCAACGATTGAATGGGAGTAAAACTGGGCTTTCATGAAGCAACACTGCATGCCAGTTTTACGCCAAAGGCTACGCCTGCGGCAGAAAGGCTTTCAAGAAGCGAAGCTTCTTGCCTAAATTACGCTAAGAGCTGTGCTCGCGGCAGGAAGGGCTTTCATGAAGCAACGCTTCATGCCAGTTTTACGCCAAAGGCTACGCCTGCGGCAGAAAGGCTTTTAAGAAGCGAATTTTCTTGCCTAAATTACGCCAAGAGCTATGCTCGCGGCAGTTGACGAAAATTATCTTAAAAAAAGAGCGCTTAGGCGCTCTTTTTTAATGGTGTTTGATTATTTGGATGAAGTGAGTCATTCGGAATCGTAATATCTATACTTTCTAATAAAGTTTGAGTAGATGCGTATGAACTCCTAAGGCATATAGGGAGAAAGATGTAACAACATTTTTACATCCACTCATTGTCTTGTAGTTAGGTTTTGAAAACACAAGATATTGTCCCAAGTTTAAGAATCAGCATTCTATTTTTGGGGATGTGCAGTTGGGAATCTGCTTGTTATGATCTAGGACATATGGATCTGTAATGAGTAAGCACATGACGAATAATAATTATACTGAACTTTCACATTCGGATGACTGTGAAAAATACGTAAATCAATTCATTCAAGAGTTTCCACTGAGAAGTGCTGAAATAGGCCAAGGGACGGTCATCAAACGCGCGCTGCCAAGTCGTCATAAAAGAATGATTGGTGCATGGTGTTTCTTAGATCACGCGGGCCCTGTAACCTTCCCACAAGGGGATGGTTTAGATGTTGGCCCACATCCACATATCGGTTTGCAAACCTTTACATGGATGATTGAAGGCACCATGATGCACACCGATAGTTTGGGTAGCAAGCAGCTGATTCGTCCAAAACAGGTCAATTTAATGACCGCAGGACACGGGATTTCCCATACGGAAGTCGCACCAGATACAGAAACCAAAATGCATGCAGCACAATTGTGGATTGCATTGCCCGATGCAGAAATTGCTGTTGAACCACGTTTCGATCACTATCCAGAACTGCCAGTGGTGGAAAAAGATGGGGTAGCATTTACCATTTTGGTCGGAGAGTTTTTAAATACCACTTCACCTGTGAGTGTCTATACCGAGCTATTAGGGGTGGACTTAAGCGCAGCAGAAAGTACCAAAACCCGTTTAACGCTCAATCCTAACTTTGAATATGGCTTTATGGCTTTAGAAGGAACGGCCACGGTTAATGGGAATGAACTGACAGAAGACAATATGGTGGTACTCGAGCAGGGTGTTAGTGCGATTGAAATTGAAATTCATGCGGGTAGCCGCTTGTTACTGTTAGGTGGTGAGCCGTTTGAAAGTCCAATTTTACTGTGGTGGAATTTTGTTGGTCGTACTCAAGAAGAATTGAAAATTGCACGTGATCAGTGGATTGCACAAGATGAACGTTTTGGTTCGATTCCTGACTATGAAGGTCCGCGCTTAGAAGCTCCAGCATTTCCAGACCAAATGCGCGCTTCAAAATAAAGGGAATACTGCGACACGTCGTTCAACAACAGAATAGGTGGACAGTTTAAATACTTGAAATCTATTCAAAATAATATCAATGAAAAATAGGATAATAAAAAAATGGCAATCATTGCGAATGCGGAAGTCAAAACATGCGTCGAAGCATGGTCTGGTAAAGTAAGCAGTGGGCGACATCAATTCATTACCGATAAACCAGCGTCTTTTGGCGGTCAGGACAAAGGCCCTGCACCTTATGACTTTATTTGTACAGGTTTGATTTCCTGCACCATGATTACCCTACGTATGTATGCGCAGCACAAAGGTATTGAATTGGGGACTTTTAGTGTCGAAGCAGATTTTAATGCCAATAAAGAAGGCCGAGAATGGATCAGCCGTCGTTTGTCGTTTGAGCAAACATTGACAGAAGAAGCACGCCAAAAAATCTTAGACATCTGTCAAAAAACACCAGTCACTAAAACTTTATTACGTTCCGTCGAGATTGAAACCTCAATTGTCTAACTCGCTTGACGGTTTTTTTATAGGCGGTAAAGGATTTTGTGCGACTGGATATTCATGTGTATCGAGAGGTGCAAAATCCAAATTTTAGCGTAAAGTGGGTGCTAGATTTCAATTAAAAAAGGTAAAACAATGATCACCCTGCACCATTTGGAACATTCACGCTCTTTACGCATTTTATGGGCTTTGGAAGAGTTAGGGCTGGAGTATGAGGTGAAGTTTTATAAACGCCTACCGACCTATGCTGCGCCACCTGAGTTAAAAAACATTCATCCCTTAGGCAAAGCCCCTGTTTTGACCGATGGTGATTTGGTCATAGCAGAATCTGCGGTGATTTTAGAATACTTGCAAGCCACCTACGATACAGAACACAAGTTTAAACCGAAAAATCCAAAGGACTTAATGCAATACAACTACTGGATGCATTATGCCGAAGGCTCGTTGATGCCATATTTGGTTATGACCTTGGTGATGAGTCATGTACCGAAGCATGTTCCATTTCTAATTAAACCGCTTGCCAATAAAATTTGTGATGGGGTGAAAGGTAGCTTTATTAATCCACGCTTGAAAGAACACAGTGCATATTTGGAAGATTATTTGTCTCAACATGACTATTTTGCAGGTGATTTTTCCTTTGCTGATATTCAAATGAGCTTTCCTGTGGTGGCGATGCAAGAGCGGGTAAAAGCCCATAACCCTCAAATGGTGGCTTATGCACAGCGTATTCAGCAGCGTCCAGCATTTAAAAAAGCCAAAGAGCTCAGTGGGTTCTAATGGGTGGTGATGGTTTGAACTTGATTTTCTTACTCGGTGCATCGGGCAATACGACATTCTGGCAACCTGTCATACAGCACCTTCCTTAGGACGATTCAAGCATAGTCGTCGCTTATCCGAGCTTTGGTGGTTATCCTGATGATGTGGATGTGCAAAGTTTTGAGAGCTTACAAGACGATGTATTGAATCAAATTCAACAGCCTTCTGTGGTCATTGCACAATCTATGGGTGGTATTTTTGCAGTACAAGCTGCCCTACAAAAACCTGAACAGGTGCGGGCCTTGGTGCTCTTGGCAACCTCAGGCGGGATTGATTTAAGTCCTTTTCAACTGGCGGATTGGAGAGAGGATTATCAACAGAGTTTTACGGTTCCTGATTGGTTTATTCAGTATCAGTCTGATTTGACGGACAGTTTAGAGCATATCCAGTGTCCAGTTCTGCTGATTTGGGGCGATGCAGATCCGATTAGTCCTGTTGCGGGGGCAGGCATTACACCGTCAAATATCACATACAGAATTGCACATCGTGTCACAGGGACAACATGACTTGGCTTATGTGTATGCAGAGCATGTTACGCAATTGATTCAAAATTTTCTCGTCAAGCTCAGAGTATAAAAAAGGATGCCGAGGCATCCTTTTTTTATTTTAGCGTTTGACCACAATCGAATCAATCCCGCTATGTTGTAGGGTTTGCTGTGCAATCACTGCAGCTTCTTGCGAGTCGTATGGCCCTGAAATCACGCGATACCATGTTTGGCCGCCTTCAACGGTTTTGACGACATCGGCAGAGAGACCATTTAAGATAATTTCTGCACGACGTGCATCGGCACTGTCAGGATCAGGGTAGCTACGCACTTGCAAAATAAAGCTTGGTGCTTGTGGTGTCGGTGCTGCTTCGGTTAAACCTGGTTCAGTAGGGGTACTTTCTTCGGCAGCAGGTGCTTCAACAATCACCACGGTGCTTGGATTATCTTTTGTTTCAGGAATGGCTTGATCAGGAATCGGCGTCACTTGCTGCTGTGGCAGTAAGTCGTAGAAACGGTAGTCTTTATTTGTTTCTTCTTGATAATGCTCCGAAGTGATTTGACCTTTCGGCTTCACTGGCGCCCAAGGCTTCCACAGTAACAGTGCTACAGCAAAACAGAGCACGATTAAAATGACCACAAGTGTACCGAGCCAAGCTGGAATCAGTGGCTTTTTGGGTTTGTTCGGTCTTTCAGATACACCGCGCTGCGTTTTTCCAAACACGTGGAAACCTCTTTTCTTCTAATCAATATGAGGGACTGACCCATTCTTTTCTTTATTTTAATACTTCGCCTCAAGGGATTAAAAGAGGCATCATCGTAAAATAAAGAATCGCTTTGCAAAATTCAAGTTTCACAAAGCGAGCAATACATCAGGGTTGATATGGCTACTTCGGGCAAAGCCCTTCATCTTGCGACGATGTGCAAAAGCGTTGCTTTTTTTACATCGTTACCTCAAGCATAGCTTTCGGTCTTGCAGCCATGTGTGAAGCTTTGCTTCACTTATTACATAGTTACTTCGGGCATAGCCCTTCGTCTTGCGACAATGTGCAAAGCGTTGCTTTGCTATTTACATCGTCTCAGGTGCAGACACACCTAGTAACTCTAAACCATTACGCAAAACTTGTTGTACGTTTATTGAAAGTAATAAACGGGCTTGCGAAAGGGGAATATTCTGTTCGTCGATAATTCTTGTATTATCCAAGTTATACCAACCATGGAATAACGCCGCGAGCTCTTTCAAATAGTTACCCACTTGGTGTGGTTCATAGCTATTTGCTGCACGAAGCACAATTTCAGGATAGGCCGCAAGTTTGGCAAGAATTTCAGTTTCAGCGTCAAGAGTTAATAAGGTCGCATCGTAATCAGCTGCTTTGCTACGATCAAAACTAATGCCTTTTTCAGGTGCTTTCACATCGACCATACGATTGACACGTGCATGCGCGTATTGGATGTAGTACACCGCATTGTCTTTGCTTTGTGAAACTGCAAGGTCTAAGTCAAAGTCAATGTGTTGTTCAGACTTACGCATCACGTAGTAGAAACGCGCAGCATCGTTGCCCACTTCTTTACGTAGGTCACGCAAAGTCACGAATTGACCAGAACGAGATGACATTTGTACCATCTCACCACCACGCCATAGGCTGACGAACTGAACCAATAGAACAGTGAGTTTCTTCGAGTCATACCCCAAGGCATCAATCGCGGCTTTGACCCGTGAAATATAGCCATGGTGGTCTGAGCCCCAGATATCAATGATATCGGTATAGCCACGTTGTAATTTGTTCAGGTGATAAGCAATGTCAGAAGCAAAGTAAGTGGTTTGTCCATTACGACGCTTCACAACACGGTCTTTTTCATCGCCAAATTCAGTTGATTTGAACCAAATATTGCCGTCTTTTTCGTACAAGAAACCACGTTGTTCTAAAGTTTCTAAAGCTTCATCAATTTTGTCTGTCAATGAGGCTTCGCTGAACCATTGGTTAAAGGTTACACCAAACTCGCCCAAGTCATCCTTGATGTCATCTAAGATCGCATTCAGCGCTGCTTGGTGGAATACGCGGTAAGCTTCACCGATTAAGGTTTGTGAATTATGAATTAAACCATCGATGTGCTTTTCTTTGTCGCCTGAAAGGACAACTTTATTGCCTTCAGCATCGAGTTCTTCTGCATATTGCACATCTTCAGGGACATCTTTATAGACGTCTGCCACGGGGCGGACATATGCATCGCCATCAGCATCAATAATGCTTTGCGCGATTTCTTTAACATAATCGCCTTGATAGGCATTTTTAGGGAAAACCAGTTCTTGGCCTGTTAATTCGAGGTAGCGTAAATAGGTAGATGTTGCAAGGATATCCATTTGACGGCCTGCATCATTTACATAATATTCACGGTCTACCGATGCACCTGTTGCCTCAAGCAAGGTTGCAACGGTCATCCCATAGGCTGCGCCACGACCATGACCAACGTGCAAGCTAGACGTTGGGTTGGCAGAAACGAATTCCACTTGGATTTTTTTCGCAGCATTGGCTTGAGTGCGACCAAATTGCTTGCCTTGCGCTTGAATTTGATCGAGCACGGCAAAACGTTGGTCAGCATTTAAGAAGAAGTTAATAAAGCCAGGACCTGCGATTTCTGCTTTGCTGATGTCCGCCACTTCAGGCAGTGCAGCAAGAATTTTTTCGGCTAAATCACGTGGCTTCATACCTGCAGCTTTAGAGGCAATCATCGCGATATTGGACGCGAAGTCACCATGGCTTCGGTCTTTGGTACGCGTCAAATTACTGCTGTTATTCCAGTCTGCTGGAAGGACGCCTTCAGCTTGAAGGTTTTGCACTGCGTGCTCGAGAGCTGCTTGGATTGCCGTGTTCATATTCAGTCGAAAATTTAATGTCGCAGAAAAACGCTAAATATAGCAAATTTCGGCGTCTTTAGGTGAATCCATTTTTTTAGAATAAAAAATGTGCATTAACTGCTAACGATTGCGCTGCAACAAAGATGAAAAGTGCAGTATGATCAGAACCAAAATTCATGTTTTTAAGGATGAAACGTGTCTGAACAGCGATCGATGATCATTGGGAATATTCCCAAGTTGCCAGCAAAATATGCCATGTTTATTTTGCCGTTTTTTATCTCATTTTTTATGAGTGGCATTATCTCGATGATCAATCTTTGGCGCAATTTGTGTTGGATGGAAAGTTTCCTACAGGTTTGGCTGTCCGCATGGATGATGTCTTGGGTGGTGGCTTATCCTGTCGTGCTCATTGTACTGCCGATTGTGCGCCGTTTGACTGGTGTGTTTGTCGATATATCACATTTGAACCCACCCAAATAAGCCCCATTTTAGCTATTTTCACGGCATGAAACAGGTTTGCTCAGGAGTTCCGCATTTTGGTTTTGAAAACGATACAGTTTGCCTGTGTGAAAGAGCTTAATCACTTTGGCACTGGCAAGCTGTTGTTGAAAATGACTCAGGGTTTGGCGTTGAAATGGATCAAAGGGATTGCCATAGTTTTTGTTGTCGAGTAAAAACTGAATCTGTCCTGCTTCTTTATCATAGCCGTATAAGATACGTTTGCCTTGCACATCTTGAAGCTCAAACGTAGGCGGATGACTGCTGCTTTTACAATTCAGACGCAGTGAGAGTACAAAGCCTTCGGTCGATTTGTTTTGTAGCTGATAAGTCCCTTGTTTTTCATTTTCCAAATAGACCCATTGGTTCAAGGGTAAATTTGCACTGAGTTGCTCATATTGCTCGATGGTGGCTTTACTCATATCGACAATGCCTTTGGGGTCGATTTCAGGTAGTTTTTTGTTATGACCAAATAGCCCTGTAATTTTATCACTCACTGTAGTTTGCGCCGTAGAAATGGATTGGCATGCTGTCATTTGTGTGAGGTAAAGACATGCAAGGCTCAACAACATCAATTTTTTTATTGTCATTTTTTGCGGATAGAGAACTACGAAAGGCGCTAGCTTAGCTTGTGTAATGGTGAAGTTCAATTTTATCCATTTTGAATTTTGCGAAAAGTCTGTTTCAGTCCTTATTTTTAGTTGTATGACTCAGTATTTTTATTTTCAGACTAAATCGCTTTGATAATTGCATCACGTTTATAAATATCAAAAGACGCGCAAATGGCGCTAAGCTAGTAGCCGAATTAGATGCATAGATTCTCCCCATAGGTTCATCTCAATCTATGTACAACGAGATAGGTAATGACGACAGAATATTTAAAGACAAAACAACCCTTATACATCCCTTATGCTGGCAATACCTTGCTTGAGTTGCCGCTGTTAAATAAAGGATCGGCATTTACGGAAGAAGAGCGCACTCGCTTCAACTTGCATGGTTTAATTCCGCATGTTGAAGAAAGCATTGAAGAACAAAGTCAGCGTTCTTATCAACAATATTGTGCTTTTAATGATGCGATCAATAAGCACATTTACTTGCGTAATATTCAAGACACCAACGAAACTTTGTTCTATCACCTCATTGAAAACCATTTAAGTGAGATGATGCCAATTATCTATACTCCAACGGTGGGTGAGGCCTGTCAGCGTTTCTCGGATATTTATCGTCGCCATCGTGGTACATTTATTTCCTATCCAGACCGTGCGCATATTGATGACATCTTGCATAACATCAACAAGAAAAATGTCAAAGTTATTGTGATTACCGACGGCGAGCGTATTTTAGGCTTGGGCGACCAAGGTATTGGCGGGATGGGTATTCCGATTGGAAAATTATCGCTCTATACCGCGTGTGGTGGTATTAGCCCAGCTTACACCTTACCAATTACTCTCGATGTCGGGACAAATAATCAGCAGTTACTGAATGACCCAATTTATATGGGATGGAATCAACCACGTATCAGTGGTGATGAGTACTATGCTTTTGTTGATGAAGTGATTGCTGCGATCAAGCGTCGTTGGCCGAAAGCCTTAATTCAATTTGAAGATTTTGCGCAAAATAATGCCATGCCGTTATTGAATAAGTACCGTGATGAAATCTGTTGTTTTAATGATGATATTCAAGGTACCGCAGCCGTTTCTGTGGGCAGTTTGATTGCTGCATCACGTGCGGCAGGTAAACAGCTCAAAAATCAAACCGTTGCCTTCTTAGGTGCGGGTTCAGCAGGTTGTGGGATTGCTGAGCAAATTGTTGCGCAGATGAAAGTTGAAGGTTTAACTGATGCCGAAGCGCGTGCACGCGTGTATATGGTCGATCGTTTTGGTTTAATCACTGAAAATCAGCCTAATCTACTCGATTTCCAACGTAAGTTGGCGCAAAAGCCAGACGTGATAGCGCAATGGGGCAATGCTGAAGAGGTGATTTCACTGCTTGATGTCGTGAAAAATGCCAAACCTACTGTGTTGATTGGAGTATCGGGTCAGCCGGGCTTATTCACTGAAGAAGTAATTCGCACTTTGGCTTCGAACTGTGATCGTCCGATTGTGTTGCCACTGTCTAATCCCACTTCGCGTGTCGAAGCCGTGCCAGCAGATATTATTCACTGGACGGATGGCAAAGCTTTGATTGCGACAGGCAGTCCTTTTGCCCCTGTCAATTATCAAGGCAAAATTTATAATATTTCGCAGTGCAATAACTCATATATCTTCCCGGGCATTGGGTTAGGCGTGATTGCCGCTAATGCAACCCGTGTGACCGATTCGATGTTAATTGCATCGAGCAATGCTTTGGCAGATTGCTCACCGATGTTGACCAATCCTACAGCAGATTTATTGCCTGAGATTGATGAAATTCAGAAAGTCTCTAAGCTGATAGCCTTTAAAGTGGCTAAAGCAGCAATCGATGCAGGTGTAGCTCCGATTATTAGTGATGAACAATTGCAATACGCGATTGAGAAAAACTTCTGGAAGCCAGAGTATCGTCACTATAAACGTGTCGCCTTCTAAAGCTGAAAATGAGATTGAACAAAAAGGAGCGTAATGCTCCTTTTTGTTTTTTAAGAGCTATGTCTTCATTAACATTATTTTACTAGATTAAAAAAAAGACATTTTGTACACTCCGCGCACAAGTATAAAAACCAATAAGTTAACAATGATCATGTTCAATTCTATTTATAAAATGCTGGAATCCTTTGGATTCGGCTCACAAAAACGTGCTTTGCATATTCATTTTTCTAATTCGGCTTTGAACACACAGGTGTTTATTCAGCGCATTGAGGGTGAACATCGCATTAATCAGGGCCTAAAAGCTGAAATCCTATGTTTATCGACCAATGCTTATTTACCTTTAAAACAGTTCATTGGTGGGCGAGTCGCGGTTGATCAGGTCACTGATGTGGGGCAGCTGTCGCGTCTGACGGGGGTGATTACTAGTGCCAGTCAGGGTCAAAGTGATGGTGCGCTAACCGTTTATAAACTCACGATTGAAGATGCAACAGCGCTGTGGCATAAGCGTAGAAATAGTCGCGTGTTTATGAGTAAAAGTGTTCGTGAAATCACTGAAACTCTGTTTAGTGAATGGCAAAGTCACAGTACATTATTTGCAGCTAGCTTAAGCCTGAACTTAGACGGTTTGAGCCGTGATTATGATGTACGACCCTTTGTCATGCAGTCTAATGAAACCGACGCTGAGTTTCTCACTCGACTATGGCGGAGTGAAGGTATTAATTGGTTGATCGATGAACAAGCTCCGACGGTGCTCAGTTCGTCGGAACCGATTCAGGCACAGCAACTTCGTTTGATGGATGATAATCAAGCTTTTACAGCACTGGGCCGCCGAAAGATTCGTTTCCACCGCAGCCATGCCACTGAGCCTTTTGATAGCATCACCAGTTTTATTGCTGAACGTCACTTACAATCCACCACGGTACAGACGCAGCGTTGGCAAGCGCAACATTTAGCTCAAGATCAGAGTCAGGCTGTATTGAGTGCACATCAGCACAGTGATCAACAAGACAATGAAAGCTTGGGTCTGGAACAAGTCTGGTGTGTCAGTCCAGCATGGACGGCTGATCTACAAGGTGAAGATCAGGCCACGTCTGCCAATAGCAGTCAACTAGATCGCCTCAACCAACAACTGAACCAATATCATGAGCTTCAGGCCAAATATTTCACAGCAAAAAGTAGCGTTCGAGATGCGCAAGTCGGCTATTGGTTTGAAATGGTGGATCATCCTGAAATAGACCAGCATGTGTCCGCAGAGCGTGAATTTCTCATTTTATGCAAATTTTTTTATAACCAAAATAATTTACCCAAAGAGTTATTACAGCAAATCAATCTGTTATTAAAAGGAAGTCGCTGGCAGGGTCTGAGTGAGGAACGGCAAGCCAATGAACTCTTTGTCGTACGCCGTGAGGTCAAAATTGTTCCTGAATATCAAGCGTGGATACACCGTCCAGCAGCTTATCCTTTACGCGCCAAAGTCGTTGGGCCTGAAGGGGAAGAAATTTATGTGGATGCATGGGGACGGATTAAAGTTCGCTTCATGTTTACGCGTAGCGATGACCATGCTCATGATGGTGGTGCGGGTGCAAATGACAATGACACGGACTCGGCTTGGGTCGATGTATTGACCCCATGGGCGGGGGAGGGGTATGGCGCACGTTTTCATCCACGTGTCGGAGAAATTGTGGTCATCGACTTCTTTGAGGGGGATGTCGATCGACCCTTTGTAGTAGGACGCATTCATGAGGCCGAGCGCCACCAAACCATGTTTGATGTGAAAGGGACATTGCCTGCGACGAAAAAACTCAGCGGGATTCGTTCACAAGAGGTTGCAGGGCAAGGCTTTAACCAACTGCGTTTTGATGATACGACAGGGCAAATTAGTGTGCAGCTACACAGCAGTCATGGAGCGAGTCAGCTCAATCTCGGTAACCTCAGTCATCCAAAAGAAACTGAGAACAGTGATGGGCGTGGTGAGGGGTTTGAGCTAAGAACGGATCAATGGGGAGCCATGCGTGCAGGCAAAGGCCTCTTGATTAGTACCTATGCACAGGATCAAGCGGTCGCAGATCATTTGGCTGCATCCGAAGCCCAGTCCATCTTACAGCAAGGTCATGACAGTATGCACATGCTGAGTACTTTGGCTGTTAAACAACAGACTGATGCACTGAATGTGATCAATCGTCTGCCTAAATTGATTCAGTCTGTAGAGCTAAAAGGGGCCAATCAAGCCCTCCAAGCAACTGTTGGTTTATTTAAAACTGCAGTCAGTCAGGATCCGATTTCGGCATTAAAAACGTGTGGTGGTTTTATTGAGGATATTCAAAAATTTGGTCAAGACACAGACAATTTGATCAATGAATTTAAAGATTATTTTCAGGATGCAGAGGCTTCAATAGAAAATTTAAAAGCCTTTATTGATAACCTCGAAGAACATGGTACAGATGCTTTAAAAAGTCAGTTGCAAGGCGTGAAAGACAAATTGAATGCGGATCCACTCGGCGCTTTAAAAGATGTTGGTAAAGTGATTGCGAATGTTGATATGAAAGACTTTGATCTGACCAGTGCTTGCGGAAGCTTTAATAAAGGCAGCAAACTGAATGTTCATCCCATGCAGGCATTGGGCTCCATGCAAGATTTTATGGAGACATATGCTCAAGAGGCAGAGCAAACGCAGGATACCCAGAAACAAGCTCAAGCGAAGATCTTTCGTCAGGCTTTAATGCTGTTGGCTTCCCCCAATGGTATTGCCTTAACAACGCCTGAAGATATTGTATTACAAGCTACTCAAGACATCGCTGAAAGCGCACAGGGGTCCATTAACTTAAGTGCTCAGAAGAATATTATTGCGCATGCACAGGATAAAGTGAGCTTATTTGCTGCACAAAAAGGGCTAAAAGCATTTGCTGCAAAAGGAAAAGTCGAATTACAGGCACAAGATGATGCAATAGAGGCGATTGCACGTAAGGTGATTAAGCTAATTTCAACAGAAGATAAAATAGAAATAACCAGTCCGAAAGAAATTGTACTCACTGCTGGTGGTTCACAGCTCAAAATCAATGGGGATGGAATTTTTACGACAACAGGTGGAAAGTTTGAAAGTAAGGCGGGGCAGCATAGTTTTGTGGGGGGGGCTACAGTAAATGCTGAATTACCTAAAATGCCTGAAAGTGGAATCTTTAGTCGACGCTTTGATTTCAGTGAGTTGATTAATAATGATCTGTTGAAAGACGGGTTCAAATATAAAGTTATTAATCATGCAAAGAAAACAGAATACATCGGTTTTCTTGATCAGTTTGCAAGGACAGAAAGGATCTTTAGTGATAATGCGGATAACGTTGAAATTCTTCTACTTGGTAAGAGTAATAATAGCTCCGATAAATTACAGCTTATAGAGGAGAAAATTACAGAAGACCAAAGTAAGTTTCCGGATGAAACCTGTTGTGGCGGTGATGATGAACATGGTTATAACAATAGGCAGATTGCTGAAGAGTTAAATGAAGATGATGATTTGAAATTAGATTTTGAAAATTTTGGGCTCAAGGATTAAGTTAAAATGAAGACGTTAAAGATAGTGCTAGGTTCATATATTCTATTTAATAGTATGAATTTATATGCGGAAAACGTTAACGAGTGTATGAAATATTGGAGTGAGCCAGCTGTACAAATACGTGTTCTACCAGATGTGCAATGTTTCGATATCTGGGAAGAAGGTTTTAGTAATGAGAATAAAAAAATAGCAAGAAAAATTGGTTTTAATCTCAAAGATAAAAATTGGATGTCTACAGGGATATGTAATCATATCCAATATAAAAATAAAGATTACTATGTTTACTGGGCTGATATGAAGGATGATAGAACTGATCTTATTATGATTTATAATGAGGATAATTCATTTGCTTATTCAAGGAAGATAGACCAAAAATATATTAAAAATGGATTTAGAAAAGAAGTTCAGGTTGATGTGAATTTATCTTGCGGAAAAATAGGTGATGATATAAAAATTGCATCAGTTCTAAACGGTTATATATTTAAAGAAACATCTATTAGTAATATTTTTAAATATAAAATGTATGATAGGTTTAAGTGATGAATAAAATAATAAAATTTAAAGATGGTACGCTGCAAGATTTCAATTTGGATAGAAATGGTTTTATACAAGCTGTTAGTTATAAAGAGTCTAGTGCTGATTTAAAGTTAAGCCCAAATCATAAGATAAATATAATAGCTTCAGCTAAAAAAAGTGCAGGGGGGCACCGTGGATTTTTCCAGATGGGTGAGTCTGCTTTATTTGAAACAGGATATTACTTGGGAGATCTAGGTGTAGATTTTAGAAAGTTAAACCCAGAAAAAGAGCGGGGGAAAATAAATACTATTAGATCAACTTTTGGTAAAAATGACTGGAAAGGAGAGTGGTCTGGTAAAAATGGAATCTATTCACTTAATGATTTTCTTACAAAACCTGAATTACAATTAATGGCAGTAAATGATTGGATTAATCATTTGTGCAAACGCATGAGGATATTAAACTTTAACCAATATTATGGACAAATTATTAATGGGGTTGAAGTAACAGAGTCAGGAGCAATTGCTGGTGCACACTTGATGGGGGAGGGGGGTTAGCTACTTTTCTTGGTTCACCTCAATTTAAGCAAAAATCTGCTATATCTGATGCAAATGGTACGCATATTTCCTCATATATATCGATGTTTGGAGATTTTGACTTAGAAACTTGTTGCAAAAGAAAAATCTATATTACTTTAAAAGATAGCTCTGGTTTAGAGTTGAAAGATAAAGAAGTAATAATCATTTCTAAAAATAATGGAAAATATATTTCAGGAGAAACAAGAGTTAAGGTTAAGAGTGATGAGAATGGTAACCTTCCTGTTATTGTTAGAAATCCAAATACTGAAATAAAAATTGTTGCTAACGGAAAAGAGTCAAATAGCATCATTCAAAAAGCAAATGAGAAGCAAAAGGCAGTTTTAAGTGATTTTAAAGTTTCTAGCTACCCTGCTGTTCTAGAAGCAAATAATACCCCTAATCCAAGGCATCAGACTAATAAAACACCTCAAGAAGTAAGAAATGAACAAGCACAGTCTACTACATCTAAAGATGAAACTGATAAAAATTTAGTACAAAAAGATGTTAGTTTTAATATCCAAATTGTCGAAGGTGACTCTGCTAAACCAATTTCAAATATGAATTTTTATCTCACTTATAAGGGTAATATTAAAAAGCATACAGCTGATGGTACTGGCATTAAACAAGGTATTATTGCAGAAGAAGGACAGGATATTGAGGTTTCTGTTGAAGGAAGCGGGCAAAAACAGGTCATACATCACTTTAGGGTCAGTGCTGCATTAAAAAATCAAACGATTAAAGTAAAATTGCCCGTACATACTTTTAAGGTTTCAGTGATACATGATGGTAATGTTATTCCAAATACACTTTTCAGTATTTTTTATAGGGGGCGTGAAATTCATAAACGAACAAATAGCCTTGGCATTATCAATGTTCGAATGTTAATAGGTTTTGTTTTTGGTTTTGGAGTTAAAGGGAAAAGTCTAGTTTTAAGCCGGGTTGAAAAAGCAATTAAGATACAGAATTTTATAGTTAATAATAATGCTATACAAGCATCAAAAATGTATGAAACTGCGGATGCAAAATACAGGCAAATAGAAGATTTGAAAAACCAGCAAAAACAAAAAGAAGCTCAAGAAAATAAAGCGAAAGAAAAAGCAGAAAGTGCTAAGAGTGAGACTGATAAGAAGAATCAAGCAAAGCAAAACGATACGTATACTGAAAATGGAGGAAAGCCATTAACTGAAGTAAGCAGTCAATCGTCAGTAACAAGTGATACTACTCGATATCATATTTATTATAGTGGAGTCATCAAAAGGGAGAATAAAGCAGCAACAGGCTTTGCTGAATTTATTTATTATGATCAGAATGGTGGAATTCATAATTTAGGAAAATCAAACTTTAATGTAGCTAATAGATGGAACTCTAAAAAAGTTAAAGGGGTTGGTTCGGTATATTTGATCGATCAAAGAAAACATAAACAGTATAAAAATGGAAATATAGGCTATTTATGGAGAATAGATAGTGAAGATGGAAGGTATTATCTTTCAGGAGTTGCTCTTTCTGCTGTATTAGGTGCTATGTGCAGCCTTGGGTATGCTGAATATACAGGTTCAGGTTTTAGCTGTAAAGATGGATCACCAGGAGATAGTGTCTCTCACTTAAATGGTGAAAATGGAGATTTTAGGTATATTGCTATTAATAATAGACATATGAATGAACTAACTTATACAAGCCATAAACATTTTGATTGGGATAAAAATGTTGATTTCTTAAATGCATTATATAAATTTGGATATAAACTATTTGGTTCTAATCCTGTTAAAATTAAAGAAAATAAATTGTTACCATATTCCAAAAGTTGGAGTGGGCATAATAACCATGTTCACCTGCATGATTTTAACCCGAATTTAGAGGATATATAATGTTTTTAATGAGATATATAAAAGAAGATAGATTTTTAAAAATGGTGTGTTTCTGTTTTTTATTATCGGCATGTAATACTTTTGATAAAAATGGGAGTTCTTTCAGTAGTTTTAGTGAAGATGGATTTGAGAGTTTTAAAATTGGAGACAATAGTCAAAATTTGAAGGAGGTTGATGGTAGTCGTGTAGGTGACTGTTTTATTGCAAAGGATAATAAGAACGCGGATATAGAATTTCAAATTATGAATAATAGAATTTCAATTATTTCCTCTATAGACAGTAATAGGAGATCCTATAATGGCATAAAGGTAGGTGCGCCAGAAGCAGAGATAAATAAAAAATATACAGCTAAAAATTTAGATAAGAGAACAAATCCCTATGGTGATCCTAAAAAAGACTATTCGCTTATTTATTGGAATGATAGCGCTAAAAAATTAGGAACACGTTATGATATTGAAAATGGTGTTGTTGTCGGTATTAAGGTTGGAAATAGTAACTTAACTTTAATGGAAGGTTGTGCTTAGCTAACGTATCTAAAACTTAATCTTACTTATTATGTAAAAATGTGGGTAATAGTAAGATTAAGTTTTTGAGGAAAATTTTTCAACTTTAGATACTGGCTTTAAAAATCACCCTTCCAACACTTCTTCCAACAACTCTTCGCTCGGTGCAAAATAATAAGCACCGTCCACAGGAGCCACAAAATGAAGCATACGGTCATGAATTCCATCACCACTGGTGCCGAACATACGCAGTAACATCGCATCAATAATGCTTAAATCTTTCGTATAGGCAATAAAAAATAAACCTTGCTCACCTTTACCATCGCCATAAGGAAGCGAGTGACGTAGGATTTCCATTTCCTCGCCTTCATCATCTTCAACCACGACACGTGCAACGTGAGAATTTTCAGGTTTAACGTCATCATCTAGTTCAATACTTTCAAGTTTTGTCCGTCCAAAGACTTGCTCTTGAGCATCAACCTTTAGCTTTTTCCACTTTTCCAAATCATGGCAATAGCGCTGTGCAAAGATAAAAGAGCCATCTGCGAATACTCCAGAATTTTCACCTAATAAGGTCGTTGCAGCACGATCATCGGGGAATTGCGGGTTTTCAGTACCATCAATGAACCCAGTCAAATCTCGACCATCAAAATTGCGGAAACAGACTCGTTCATCTAAAACATCCACTTTATCTTGGATACCTTCAAAGAACGATTGACTCAGGGCAAAACAAATATCGGTACGCTGAGCCGCAATATGAATTAAAACATCCGCAGGTGAAACAGGCATATTGAAAGAGCCATAAATTGGCTCTAGCTGTTTAAACCCTGCAGGCGCTGTAGGATAAAGTTGTGCCCAAAGTTCAGGGCCAAAAGCAACCGCCGTTTTAATTTGCGCATTTGGATGTTGGGTAATAAGACGATCACGGGTTGAAAATAAATCTTCTAATTTTTCTTTGAGTTCTTCAATACTTAAATCTTTTAAACGTAAAACAATAAAACGGGCATGATCTGAAGGTAATGGCAGAATTACAGATTGGGCGGTCATTCATGGCTCCTAAAAAAATTGTTATTTCTATTGGCTGCATTTATTGTGCCTTATGCAGTTTCAGCTTCATAGCCTTAAGTGATAAATTCATTGATGAATAATAAACCCTAAAAGCATGAAAGATCATATAATCTAAAGATCATTTTTTTCTCAATACCACTATGTCATTTCAAATTTGGCTTGGCTTTGTACTTGCATGTTGGATCATTAGTATTTCTCCAGGGGCAGGGGCCATTGCGTCAATGTCGAGTGGCCTTAACTACGGGTTTCGGCATGGTTATTGGAATGCGCTGGGTTTACAACTCGCCTTGTTGGTGCAAATCGGTATTGTTGCGGCTGGGGTAGGGGTACTCTTTGCCACAACGCCTTGGGCATTTTGGGCAGTGAAGTGGTTTGGTGTGGCTTATTTGTTGTATTTGGCTTATTTACAATGGATGGCACCCATCCAATCGATTGAAATTCAACAAGAACAACCGACTAAATCGCATTCAAAATTGGTGATGTATGGCTTTTTGGTCAATATGAGCAATCCCAAAGCAATCGTATTTTTATTGGCAGTTTTACCGCAATTTTTGGATTTGTCTAAACCGCAGTGGAGTCAGTATGCGGTGATGGCTGTCACGATGGTCACGATAGATTTGATTGTGATGGCGGGATATACAGGGCTGGCAGCGAAAGTTTTAAAACTCTTAAAATCCCCACGACAGCAAAAATATCTCAATCGTACTTTCGCAGTGTTATTCAGTTGTGCGGCGGGATTGCTTAGTTTAGTTCATCAGTAAATTTAGTCCGTGTCAATTCTGCTAAAAACTGTTGCTCGGTAACCACATGTATACCGTGCTGACGAAATAGGGCGGCAGTGATTCCTTCCCCTGCAATTTTTTGTTCAGTAAATGAGCCATCATAGATGCCATCACTGCCACAGGATGGACTATTGGCTTTGAGCACAGCATGGGTAACGTGATTGGCTTGTGCCAATTCTAAAGCTGGTAGGCACCTTGAATAAAGACATCGCTAAGCGGATAGCCATCTTCGGAAAAAACCTGTGCCTGACCGAATAAAACATCAGCACCTGACCCGTGGCGAATTTCTGCTGCGGGACGAGGGGTTGGAAGTCCTGCACTGCCTTCAGGGCATAAGCTGACATAATTTTTATCGAGCAAGGCTTCAACTAACGGAGAGACTAAGCAGTCTTTGCCGTCATAACGGACTTTTTGTCCGAGTAGACATGCGCTGATAAAATAACGTTTATAGCTCATTTATTTAAGTCAGTTTTTTAAACTTCTGTGTGATAAAAATCAGTGCAAACAGAATCGACATAGTTAAGACGATGCTGAGTCCTGTAGAAGTATTTAGCCCTGCACTGGACCATAAACCAACCGTCACCCCAATTTGTGCAATCACAAAGGCCCAAATCACCATTTGCTTTGGAGAGTGGGCAAGCAGTCGAGCGGTAAGTGCTGGAATGACAAGCAAGGCACCCATCAGTAAAGAACCTACTGCACGAAGCGCTAAAATGGTAAATAAAGCCAGTAGCAACATAAAAATCAAACGTTGCCATTTCGCACTGACGCCTTCACTGACGGCCATATCTGGATCGATCGCGATTTGAATTTGAGCCTGCCAACTCTTATAAAGCACTGCCAATGCAACAACAATAACAGTGGCAAAAATGGGCAGGTCTGCCCATGTGATCGTGAGCAAATCACCAAATAAATAGCTGAGTAACTCAGGTCTTAAGCTTGGAATATGTTGAATAAACATCAGACCCGAGCAGAGCAAGGTCGCAGAACAGAGTGCGAGCAAGGCGTCATTCGGTAAACGTGGATCATACAACACCCAAAGGATTGCCACCAACAACCCTGCAATAAAAGCCACACCCATCCATAGGGGCAACGCCATTGCTCCTGCAATCGCGACACCCAGTAATGTGCCATGTGCCATGGTGTCGGCAAAGAATGACATGCGACGCCATAGCATCAAACAGCCCAGGGGTGCAGTCAAAAAGACCAGGAGCGTGCCCATAATCCATGCAGGCAACAGCAGTTGTAACCATTCCATCATGACTTAAGCTTCCGGTTCGGGGTGAATGTGTGGACGAGCGTCATGCTGGCAAGGCGTTGCACTATCACCATGTGCGCAGTGATCATGATGATGTTGATAGAACACGCGGTTGGTACCAAAAATGGCTTGATACTCAGGGTGTTGTTGCACGTTTTCAGGCAGGCCACTACAACAAATGTGTTTATTCAAACACACCACACGATGAGTTCCTTGCATGACCCACTGTAAATCATGTGAAACCATGAGCACAGCACAACCATATTTGGCGGGTAAACTGCGCACATAGTCGTACAGCTCAGCCTCAGACTGAATGTCTAAGCCCTGCATCGGTTCATCGAGAACCAAAATATCGGGTTGACGTAACAGTGCACGAGCCAGTAAAACGCGTTGTCGTTCCCCACCTGAAAGCTGCTGTACTTTGGAGTTTTCAAGTTTGCTGATCCCAGTATCGTGGATAATTTCTTGTTTGATTGTGGGATCAGATTTTTCCAAAGCCAATAGATCTTTCACCCTAAGCGGTAGGCTATGTGAGGGATTAAACTTTTGTGGCACATAAGAAAACTTGAGTGGCTTTGTTGTTTTAATTTCGCCAGCATTAGGGTGCACAATACCCAACAGCACTTTAATGAGCGTGGATTTCCCTGCACCATTTGGCCCAATCAGGGTCACAATTTCCCGTTCATGTAAGACAAAATCAACATGCTTTAAAATGTCGCGTTCATCGATACGAACACTAATTTGGGAGAGTTCGACCAGAACAGGATCGAGGCTTACTTGTGGCGACACTGCTGACAAATTCCTGAAATTTCGATAATACTATGTTGTGCGGTAAAGCCATCGGCTGCGGAAAGCGCATCGAGTTGTTGTAATAATCCTTGGGCAGAAGCTTCTGTCACTGATTTGCAATCAGTGCAAATGAGAAAAGCTGCTTGATGGCCTTCGCGGGGATGGCAACATGGAATATAGGCATTAATCGAGGTGAGTCGGTGAATCAAACCTTTTTCCAATAGAAATTCTAAAGTACGGTACACCGTCGGTGGGGCAGCAGGGCGGTCGGCATTGCTTTTAATTTTAGCCAACAAGTCATACGCACCCATCGGGCCTGTCGCATTTAGGATCAGTGCCAAGACTTCTTTTCTTAAGGGGGTTAGGCGCGCACTAGTGGTTGCACACAATACTTCTGCTTCAGCCAAACGCGTCTCAACGTTGTGATGACCATGCACATCATGTAAAGCATGGTGGTGTTCGTGAGAACAAGCGCTCATAGCAAACCTCAAGTGCAAAATTTATAAAAGAAAAACGACATTAAATCTTAACATGAAGCGCAGAGAGTTTCGATTAGGCATAGGTATTTTTGTCGATTTGTTATATTATAACACTAATTGTATTTCTAGTGATTGCTCCCCATGTCCCGTTTCTTGGCTTTTTTTGCATTTGTGCTGTTTAGTAGTGTTGCTTGGACGCAAGACTTGGTTGTTTCTACACAGCCGATTTACTTGATTGCACAGGAAGTGACAAAAGGCATTGAAAAACCAACCTTATTGTTGGCCGATCAATCTGGACATGATGTGAGTTTGACCCCAATGCATCGTAAAATCATTCAGGATGCAGGTTTGGTTATTTGGTTGGGACGAGCACATGAAGCACCGCTGGATAAACTCCTGACCGCCAATGATAAAGCCGTTTCTATTTTAGATTCAGGCATTATCAATGCCTTACCACTACGAAATACCCGTGCTGATGCCTTAAAAAATACCATTGATACCCATGTTTGGCTTGACCCAAACAATGCGGTACGTATCGGTTTCTTTATTGCGGGCCTGCGTTCACAGCAGATGCCTGAGTATAAGGAGCGTTACTGGAACAATGCCAAAATCTTTGCTCAGAAAATGTTGCAAGCCTCAGCTATATATAGTCAAAGTACCCAAACTCGGCCGTATTGGTCTTTTCATGATGCCTATCAATATCTGGAGCGACCTTTAAACTTACGCTTTGCAGGCGCCTTGACAGATGACCCACATATTGCCCCTACGGTTGGGCAAATCAAATACTTAAATGACAGCCGCCCTTATTCAAAGATGTGCCTTTTGGCCGAAGTGCATGCCAGTCAAGCACAATATCAAAAGTTGAACCCATTGGTTTTCCAAGCGGTTGACGAAAGCATGACTGGGGCAGGGGATTTTGTCAGCGCATGGAAGCAATTGGCCGATCATGTGCATAAATGTGTGCTAAATGCGCGAAAGTGACGCAAAAATTAAACAATAATTGATTAGTTTAAAAGCAATTTAAACATAGAAAAAAACTCGACTTAGGTCGGGAAAAGATTGCATGTTCAGGGGTGTAACTCTATAATGCCTGCGATTAAAAATAATCATCAGCTAAACTTGTCAAGCATGATTGTTGTGAGTGAATAAATAATGAGCCGAACTAGTCGCTTGATTGACCGACGATTAGCGAAAGCTTTAGTCCTCTTACAAGCATGTATGATTCCTGTTTCAGCCTTGATCGGCTGGGTCGTGAAAGACTCAACCGCAGCCCTGAGTGCAGTATTAGGTGCGCTCGTGTGTTGGCTTGCGACTTGCTATTTTTCATGGCAGTCGTTTCGAGCAGCAGGAGCTCGCGCTTCTAAACAAGTTCTTGCGAACATGTATAAAGGCATGATGGGTAAGTTTGCAATTGTGATTTTTGGTTTCATTTTAATTTTAAGCAATGTCAAACCGTTGTCAGCGGTGGCGTTGTTTTGTGGTTTTATGCTCGTTCAAACCATGACGTGGGTTGCTCCATTTTGGGTGTCGCGTCAACAAAAACGAGTTTAATAAGCACTACAAAAAATTGAAAAGTTTTTTAGGAGAAGAACGAGATGTCAAGCAGCACGCGATGTTCGTTCTCTCTATTTGTATTTGACATTGACCAGGTGTGATTTATGGCTGCTGAAGAACATGCCCTTACTTCGACCGAGTATATCAAGCATCACTTGACGAATATGACTTATGGCAAAATGCCAGACGGTTCATGGAAGTTGGCTGAGACTGCTGAAGAAGCTCAACAGATGGGGTTCACTGCTATTCACTTGGATTCAATGGGTTGGTCTATCACTCTTGGTGTGATTTTCTGTTTGTTGTTCTGGTGCGTAGCGAAAGCTGCAAACTCTGGTGTTCCAACCAAGTTCCAGTCTGCAATTGAAATGATCATTGAGTTTGTGGACTCAAGTGTTCGCGACACTTTCCATGGCAAATCACGCTTAATTGCGCCACTTGCATTGACCATTTTCGTGTGGATTTTCCTCATGAACGCAATGGACTTAATCCCTGTTGACTGGATTCCATTCTTAGCTCAACAAATTGGTGCAAGTGTATTTGGTATGGATCCTCATCACGTTTACTTCAAGGTTGTACCTTCTACAGATCCAAACATTACCCTAGGTATGTCTTTGTCTGTATTTGTATTGATCTTGTTCTACAGTATTCGCGAAAAGGGGATTGGTGGTTTCGTTGGCGAATTAGCACTTAACCCATTTAACCCAAGTAACCCAGTTGCAAAAGCGTTATTGATTCCAGTGAACTTAATTCTTGAATTAGTAACATTCCTTGCACGTCCAGTTTCATTGGCTCTGCGACTTTTCGGTAACATGTATGCAGGTGAGTTAATCTTCATCCTTATTGCATTATTACCGTTCTGGATCCAATGGGCGTTGTCTGTGCCTTGGGCGATCTTCCACATTCTTGTTATCACGCTACAAGCATTCATCTTTATGATGCTGACTATCGTATACTTGAGCATGGCAAGCGAAAAGCATTAATGGTATTGCCTAACTGTCACGGGATGGTTGGGCGCACAATTTTTTAATTTAATTTGGTATAAACCTAACCTCTGAGGAATTATCATGGAACTCACTTTAGGTCTAGTTGCAATTGCATCTGCTATCTTGATCGCTTTTGGTGCTTTAGGTACTGCGATTGGCTTTGGTCTTTTAGGCGGTCGCTTCCTTGAAGCTGTTGCACGTCAACCAGAATTGGCTCCACAACTTCAAACTCGTATGTTCTTAATCGCGGGTCTTCTTGATGCTGTGCCTATGATCGGTGTTGGTATTGGCTTGTTCTTCATCTTTGCTAATCCATTTGTAGGTTAATCAGCTTAATTCCTAAATTAAACTATTGAGGAATAGCAATGAATATCAACCTCACATTGATTGGCCAGGCGATTGCATTTGCGATGTTTGTCGCATTCTGCATGAAATTTGTATGGCCACCACTAATCAATGCGATTAGTGAGCGTCAGCGTAAAATCGCTGATGGCTTAAACGCTGCTGAAAAAGCAAAAGCTGATCTTGCGGATGCGCAAGCTCAAGTGAAAGCTGAATTAGATGCAGCGAAAGCGCAAGCGGCTCAATTGATCGAACAAGCGAACCGTCGCGGTGCACAATTGGTAGAAGAAGCTCGTACTCAAGCGTCAGCTGAAGGTGAGCGTATTCGTCAACAAGCAAAAGAAGCTGTTGATACAGAAATCAATTCTGCTCGTGAAGAATTACGTCAACAAGTTGCTGATCTTGCAGTAACAGGTGCTGAGAAAATTCTTAGCCAAAAAGTTGATGCTGAAGCTCACAATGCCATGCTGACTCAGCTGGCTGCTAAACTTTAAGAGAGGCGGATTATGGCTGAACTCTTGACGTTGGCACGCCCGTACGCTAAAGCAGCATTTGCTTACGCTTCTGAGCAAAATGCGACTGACTCTTGGTCATCTGCATTGAACTTGCTCAGTGCTGCGGTGCAAGACAAAGCATTTTCAGCTTTCTTAACTCGCCCTGAGCTTACTCCTGCTGAGCAGGTAAGTCTTTTTGCAAAAGTATTAGGCGAAGACCAAACTGCAGCAGTGTCAAACTTTTTGACATTGCTTGCTGAAAACAACCGTTTGGCGCTTCTTCCTGAAATTTCTGCTGAATACGAGCAGCTCAAATCACAGAATAACAATACTGTGGATGTAGTGATTGAATCTGCATTCCCATTGACTTCTGCACAAGAACAATTACTTGCTCAAGCGTTAGAAAAACGTTTCGCTGCGGCAGTAAATGTTTCTGTAGAAGTTAAACCAGAACTTATTGCTGGTGTTGTTATTCGTGCAGGCGACCAAGTGATAGATGATTCTGCGCTTAACAAGCTAGAAAAAATGCGGACTCGTCTTCTTGCTTAATTGCATATGAAGACTGAACTTTAAAAAGATTGAGGTATAGCGCAATGCAACAACTGAATCCATCCGAGATCAGTGCGCTCATTAAACAGCGTATCGGCGATCTGGACACCAGCGCGACCGCTAAAAACGAAGGGACCATTGTTATGGTTTCCGACGGTATTGTGCGTATTCACGGCCTTGCTGATGCAATGTACGGTGAAATGATCGAATTCGACGGCGGCTTATACGGTATGGCACTGAACCTAGAACAGGATTCAGTGGGCGTCGTTGTTTTAGGTAACTACTTAAGCCTTCAAGAAGGTCAAAAAGCGCGTTGCACAGGTCGTGTATTAGAAGTTCCGGTTGGTCCAGAACTTTTAGGCCGTGTCGTAGATGCTTTGGGTAACCCAATTGATGGTAAAGGCCCAATTGATGCAAAATTAACTGATGCTGTTGAAAAAGTAGCACCAGGTGTAATTTGGCGTCAATCAGTGGATCAACCTGTACAAACTGGTTATAAATCAGTAGATACAATGATCCCTGTAGGCCGTGGTCAGCGTGAGTTGATCATTGGTGACCGTCAAACTGGTAAAACAGCGATGGCGATCGATGCGATCATCGCTCAGAAAAACTCTGGCATTAAATGTGTATACGTAGCAATTGGTCAAAAGCAATCGACTATCGCTAATGTTGTACGCAAGCTAGAAGAAACTGGCGCTATGGCGTATACCACTGTTGTAGCAGCAGCTGCAGCCGATCCAGCAGCAATGTTGTACTTGGCTCCATATTCTGGCTGTACAATGGGTGAATACTTCCGTGACCGCGGTGAAGATGCACTAATCATTTATGATGATTTGTCTAAGCAAGCTGTTGCTTACCGTCAAATTTCATTGTTATTACGTCGTCCACCAGGTCGTGAAGCGTATCCAGGTGACGTATTCTATCTTCACTCTCGTCTTCTTGAGCGTGCTTCGCGCGTTTCTGCTGACTATGTTGAGAAATTCACGAATGGTGAAGTTAAAGGCCAAACTGGTTCATTAACTGCATTGCCAATCATTGAAACTCAAGCGGGTGACGTATCTGCATTCGTACCAACGAACGTAATTTCGATCACTGACGGTCAGATCTTCCTTGAAACATCGTTATTCAACGCAGGTATTCGTCCTGCTGTGAACGCGGGTATCTCTGTATCTCGTGTTGGTGGTTCAGCGCAAACTAAGATCATCAAAAAATTGTCTGGTGGTATCCGTACTGCTTTGGCGCAATACCGTGAATTGGCAGCATTTGCTCAGTTCGCTTCTGACCTTGATGAAGCAACTCGTAAGCAACTTGAACATGGTCAACGTGTAACTGAATTAATGAAGCAAAAACAATATGCTCCATATTCAATTGCTGACCAAGCTGTTTCAATTTATGCATCTAACGAAGGCTATATGGCTGACGTTGAAGTGAAGAAAATCGTAGACTTTGATGCTGCGTTAATCTCTTACTTCCGTTCAGAACATGCTGCGTTAATGCAAAACATCGATGCTACTGGTGATTACAACAAGGACATCGAAGCTGCAATCAAAGCAGGTATTGAAAGCTTTAAAGCGACTCAAACTTACTAATTTCAACTTCAGTTGGATTTAGTTTTGGTTTGGTTCACGGATCAACCTTCGAGGGCTTGAAAGGGCCTTCGAATACTAGGTTAAGCGTATGGCAAATTTAAAAGAAATTCGCGCCAAAGTAGCTAGTATCAAAAGCACGCAGAAAATTACTCGCGCGATGCAGATGGTAGCAGCTTCTAAGATGCGTCGTGCGCAAGAGCGCATGGCTCAAGGCCGTCCGTATGCCGAAAATATGCACCGTGTAATTGCTCATTTGGTACAAGCGAACCCTGAATACAAACACCGTTATATGGTTGAACGCCCAGTTAAGCGCGTTGGCTATATCATTGTGTCTTCAGATCGCGGCCTTGCTGGTGGTTTGAACATTAACTTGTTCAAAAAAGTGGTTAAACACGTCCAACAGCAACAAGAGCAGTCAATTGAAGTTCAATTTGCTTTAATTGGTCAAAAAGCGGTTTCGTTTTTTAAAAACTACGGCGGTAAAGTGCTCGGTGCTACGACAAATGTCGGTGATACACCAAGCCTTGAACAGTTATCTGGTTCTGTACAGGTGATGTTAGATGCGTTTGATAAAGGCGAGTTAGATCGTATTTATCTCGTATCCAACGGCTTTGTCAATGCCATGACTCAAAATCAAAAGATCGAACAACTTGTGCCTTTAGCGACTGCTGAAGAAAACAAGACCCTTAACCGTCAATACGGTTGGGATTATATCTATGAGCCTGAAGCTGAAGAGCTTTTAAATGGCTTATTGGTTCGTTATATCGAGTCTGTGGTATACCAAGGCGTGATCGAAAACATCGCGTGTGAGCAGTCAGCTCGTATGGTTGCAATGAAAGCTGCAACTGACAACGCAGGTGAATTGATCAAGAGCCTACAACTTATTTATAACAAGCTGCGTCAAGCCGCGATTACTCAGGAAATTTCTGAGATCGTTGGTGGTGCCGCTGCCGTTTAACATTATTTTGAATTGAGGAGACAGCAATGAGTAGCGGTCGTATCATTCAGATCATCGGCGCGGTTATCGACGTCGAGTTTGAACGTAACAGCGTTCCTAAGATCTATGACGCTCTCCACGTTGATGGCACTGAAACTACTTTAGAAGTTCAGCAACAACTTGGTGATGGCGTAGTTCGTACTATTGCAATGGGTTCTACTGAAGGCCTTAAGCGTGGTTTGAACGTAACGAATACTAACGCTCCAATCTCTGTACCAGTGGGTACAGCGACTTTGGGTCGTATCATGGACGTTCTTGGTCGCCCAATCGACGAAGCTGGTCCAGTTGCGACTGAAGCGCGTTTGCCAATTCACCGTCAAGCGCCTTCTTATGCTGAACAAGCAGCTTCTACTGACCTTTTAGAAACTGGTATTAAAGTCATCGACTTACTTTGCCCGTTTGCAAAAGGTGGTAAAGTTGGTCTGTTCGGTGGTGCCGGTGTTGGTAAAACTGTAAACATGATGGAGTTGATCAACAACATCGCGAAAGCTCACTCAGGTTTATCTGTGTTTGCTGGTGTTGGTGAGCGTACTCGTGAAGGTAATGACTTCTATCACGAGATGAAAGACTCAAACGTTCTTGACAAGGTAGCAATGGTTTACGGTCAGATGAACGAGCCACCAGGTAACCGTTTACGCGTAGCGTTGACTGGTTTGACTATGGCTGAGTACTTCCGTGACGAGAAAGACGAAAACGGTAAAGGCCGTGACGTATTATTGTTCGTCGACAACATCTACCGTTATACACTAGCAGGTACTGAAGTATCAGCACTTCTAGGTCGTATGCCATCTGCAGTAGGTTACCAACCGACACTTGCAGAAGAGATGGGTGTTCTTCAAGAACGTATTACATCGACTAAGTCTGGTTCTATTACGTCAATCCAAGCGGTATACGTACCTGCCGATGACTTAACAGATCCATCGCCTGCAACTACGTTTGCTCACTTAGATGCAACTGTAGTATTGAGCCGTGACATCGCATCTTCTGGTATTTACCCAGCGATCGATCCACTTGACTCAACTTCACGTCAGTTAGATCCACTAGTAGTGGGTGCTGAGCATTACGAGATCGCTCGTTCAGTTCAAAACGTTCTTCAACGTTATAAAGAATTGAAAGACATCATCGCGATTCTTGGTATGGACGAACTTGCAGAAGAAGATAAGTTGACTGTTTACCGTGCGCGTAAAATCCAACGTTTCTTCTCTCAACCGTTCCACGTAGCTGAAGTGTTTACTGGTGCTCCTGGTAAACTTGTACCGCTTAAAGAAACGATTCGTGGCTTTAAAGGTCTTTTAGCTGGTGAATATGACCACATTCCAGAACAAGCGTTCTACATGGTTGGTGGTATTGACGAAGTAATTGCTAAAGCTGAGAAACTTTAATTAGTTACCTAATTTAGGAGATTCTCATGTCGACTATGCAGTGTGATGTTGTAAGTGTTCAAGAGTCTTTGTACTCTGGTACTGTAACGATGCTAATTGCTAAAGGTGCTGGTGGTGAATTAGGTATTATGCCTGGTCACGCGCCACTAGTAACTTTACTCAAGCCGGGTACAATCCGTGTTCTGCTTGAAAACGGTACAGAAGAGTTAATCTATGTATCTGGTGGTGTTTTAGAAGTTCAACCGCATGTTGTTACGGTTCTTGCAGATACTGCAGTCCGTGCAGAAAACTTAGATGAAGCAGCAATTTTAGAAGCGCGTAAAAACGCTGAACAATTGCTTGCAAATCAAAAGAGCGACTTGGACTCGGCTGCTGCTTTGGCTGCTCTTGCAGAAACTGCTGCTCAGTTGGAAACCATCCGCAAAATCAAAAACCGCGCTCAATAAGAGATGGTTTGAGATTAAAAAAAGCCACCGAAAGGTGGCTTTTTTTATGTGTTGATAAAAATGAGTCAATTGCTTATTTCATGATGAGTTTGTTGGTTTCTTAGTTGTCATTGTTCAAATGGATTGGATGGGTCTGTTGCATACGCGCAATCTTTGTTTTGTATGATAGTGGTTCGTCTTTTACTTGTATGCTGGCTTGTAAAATATTTTGAATACACAATTTTTAAAATTCATCTAAATCAATGCTCCTCTACTTGATATATTTCGTTAAGCAAGGACATAGCTATCTAAAGTTGCATATCTTTTATTCAACAGAAGTTATATTTTAAATGCTTCTCTGTAAGCGAAGATGAAAATGAACCTGATAGCGCATGAATCCCACTTTTGGGAACTTTACCAAGATTTTGAGCATTATTATCTGAGTATAGCAGTCGATATGAGCTCAGTGGTGTCATGTTGGGACTTGGTGCTGACTTCAGAAGAAATATTACAATATGAACATCGGGGTCGTGCGAGCATTCAGGAGCTGACCAAAGCCATGATTGAAGCAGCTTACAAAGGTGATTTCTCAATGATGGAAGCACGTTTAGCCAAGCCCTATGAGCGTCACGCTATGCAAAAGGCTTTTAAAGAATGGTTAGCACAGAGCAAAACTCAGGAACAGTCTTCGTTTTGATGAGGTATGAGCTTAAAGCATTGTTTTAAAATTATTTTAAAAAGCTCTGACGCAATTGGCTGAACATCATGCGGCTAACGGTATCGTGCTGCGTCTCGATCAGCTTTTTGATTTGCTCAACTTGAGGCTCATCTTCAGGAATCACAATCTCTGGGTCGATTTCGATATCCGAATTGGACATGGTATTGGATGGTTGTGCAAGCAAATTTGAAGATGGGTGTTCGGCATGCCAAAGCTGTGTTTCGAGTGACATGATGTACTTATATTCATCGGTATTGGGGTTAAACCGCTTATATAGTCTCAGGTCTTGCATTGCATCTTGACGGCTTCGGTCAGGCATATCTGTTTCGACTTCCAACCATTCAGAGAGAACCGGATGAATTTCATGTTGCATTAGTTGGTAATTAAGCCAATCGCTGAGCAGGCTATGATCGATGTCAGACAGATATGGGCTGTTGTCTTGCAGCAATTGTTGTAAGTGTTCGAGAACCAAAACTTCCTGCTTTTGTAAGGCATAGCGCGTTTCAGCATCAAATTGTTGGTATTCTTCGGCTGGAATTTTATTGAAATGTTGCTTTTCGACGAAAGCATCTACAATATGCGTTTGAAATAAGGTATTCCATTGCTCTAGCGCATGAATTTCGAGCTGTTGTAACTCTTTAAACGCTTTGGTTTGATAGCGAGTGAGCCGAAGGCGTTGAATATTTTGCTGGTTGAGCTCAATTTTTTGTTTGATGTATTCAGCATAAGCGCCTTGTTGTTTGGGGCTGACAGGGCTTGCAACATCGACTAAAAGTAACCGCTGCTGTTGTTTGTATTTGAGCCAGTCCTGAATAAGTTGAACATCTTTATGCTCTTTAGAAAAAAACTGTGTTAAGTGTGGCGTCGTTTTTTCAGGCATTAAAAAGTGCATCCAGCCAAAGACGATGATTGCTAAACAGGCGATCACAAGAATGACTTTTTTCATTATAAAAATGTTTTTCTGTGTTTCTTATTTGTACATAGTAGCTTAAAAATGAAAAATAGTTAATGTTTTTTCATTAAAGCTTCAAATCGGTATGGGCGAAATTGAAAATTCACCTTGCCCGAGAATACGAACTTTATACAGTGTATCAAAGCCTTCAGTATAGTGTGGAGGTTCAAATTTTTGGGCGGTGGCTCTGATTCCGACTTCAGGAATGCGGGCTTTGCCTTCACGTAGGCGGTTGCGTTGCAGTGCACTTTTAAGCTCAGTCTCAAAGAGGTAGCCAACAATTTCAAAGCCTGCGGCCTGAGCACTGGCAATATAACGGGCACGATCGGCTGGCGTAGGATTGGTATTATCAATCACCATTTTGGTTTTTGAGGCCAGTCCTGCTTCAAAAATGATTTTTTCACGATGCCTTGTTTTCAACATGTCGAGATTGATGCGCAAATGGCTATGTGCCAAATTCAACAGATAATAGCTCGATTTTCCTGAAGCTTGGATGCCCATAAAAATAATCAGCTGCATGTGAGAAATCGTGCCTCAATCAAATTAGGAGAAAACCGTTGCAGTCATTTTCTCCTACTCTATTGCTGAAAGCACTAATATTTACATGTTTTAAGATTGGTTTGTGTTTGAACTATCATTCTCAGCTTGCTGAGGAATCATCATTGAAGCCAGTTTCAACATTTCAGATTGAATAGTGCCCATTTGCTGTTGCATCTTTTTAAATTCGACTTGGCTAAAATCCACCTGTCCATTTAAAAAGGGTGAATCTAAAACTTGTTGGTTGGCAGACAGTAGTTTTTCACGGATATCATTGATTTCTTGTGTTTTAAGATTCAGACCATTCAAGGCATTATTGAAACCTGTGAGCTGTTGTTGCAAAGCTGTCGCGGCGTGTTGCAACTGTTGTTGATCATGCTGTTCAATTGCGGCCTGCAAGTCACTTTGGGTTTCTTGCAGCTGAGTGACGTATTCACCTGCTTTTAATTGCATATCTGCCACATCACGCACGATATAGAGCATATTGCCACTTTTCAGTTCAGGTTTTTCAGGGCTTTGTGTATTTGCTGATTGGTGTTGCTCAGATGACTCAGTCTGGATGTCTTGCTGATTCGGCTCTGCTGCTTGCTCACAGCCAATGAGTAGGATGCCTGAACTAAACAGTGCAAAAGGAAGAACCAAGTTTTGTAAAAGTTTTTTCATCATCAAATCAGTATTGGGCTATGTATTTTTTAATATAAGGGCAAAATCTGTAGATAAAATGCTGGGTTTCAAAGTCATTACAAAACTTTTTAAAATAAAAAAGAGTGCCTGAGCACTCTTCATTTACAGTAGTTTAACCAGCAATGATTTTAATAATGGAATGATTGCGAATGTCTGTCAGTACATAGTCGCCATTCACTTTAATCCACTGTTGGTTTTTACCAGGTTTGCTGAGTTTTTTGTATTTTTGGTGATCTACTTTATAGGCATTGCTATGGTAAGCGTTTGGGAGTTTTTGACCTGCTTTCCAGTCTTGAGATGGACGGTTGGCTTTTTTCACAGTGCCATGGGTTGGCTGTTGATGTCCATTTGAAGTATGCTTTTGCGCATGTTCATGTGACTGAGCGGTTTGATGTTGCTGATGCTGTTCTTGTGGTGCTGCTAGTGTAGGCAGGGCAATCAATGCGGTTGAGATAGATAAAATGGCTGCTTTAATAAAGGTATTCATGAGCTTCACTTCTAGTTGTCTTGAGCGGATAGATGAATTATAGAGTGAAGTGTTTGATTGATCGTGAATGAAGTGTTGTAAAATTATCAAAATAAAGAAGAAATCATGAAGATCGAACCGATTCGAGTGTCATTACTGATTTAAAAAAATAAAAATATAAGCAGCCGTTAAATTCGACTGCTTATAAACAGCTTCAGGCTTATTTGGCCAATTCAGCATTGATAGCTTCGACAATACGCGGATCATTGGCCGTAATATCTGGTGCAAAACGCGCAACCACTTCGCCATTTTTATTGATTAAGAATTTCTCGAAGTTCCACAGCACTTCAGGTGGTTCGTTCGGGGTTAAGCCATAGTCCACCAAGTCTTTCCACCAAGGGCCTTCACCAATGCGTTCAGGCACCGCTTGGGTGAGCTTTTCATATAACGGATGCTTATCATCCCCTGCGACCGAGATTTTTGAAAAAAGCGGGAAATCTACTTGATAGTTTAAGGAGCAGAATTCTTGAATTTCAGCATCTGAACCCGGTTCTTGTGCCAAGAAATTGTTCGCAGGAAAACCTAGAATCTCTAAACCCTGTGATTTTTTGTCTTGATAGAGTTTTTCTAAGCCTTCGTACTGCGGTGTGAGACCGCATTTAGATGCCACATTCACCACCAAGAGAACTTTACCTTGGTATTGGTTTAAGTTGATGTCTTCGCCCTGAATAGTTTTGACAGGAATATTATAAATTGAAGTGCTCATTTACGTCTCCTTATACGATGTGCATTTTATTGTGTTGGAAGCGTTCGACAAAGTCACGCCCATTTGCAGATTGATCGCAACAAAAAAGCAAGCTGAGGCTTGCTTTAAAGAGTAGGGAGGTCATTAAGATGCTGGAGCTGCTTTGACTTTCGCTTCTAAAGCCGTTACGTCAGCAATGATCGATTTCTGCAATTCAGCTGCTTTGTTTTGGAGTTCGGTGATTTTCGCGCTATCTGGCTTTGTTTTTGTACTTTCTTTGGTGAGCTCGACACCTAGATCATTGGCGTCCTGCATTTTTTCACGTAAAGCATCTACTTCAGCACTTTTTAAGGTTAAGGCATCTAATTCATCATTAAATTGCTTCACATAGGTTTCTGTTTTTTCAACCATGGTTTTAATTTGAGCGGGATCCTTTTTCTCTAAGGTTGCACTCACTTCTTTTTGAAACGCGGCTGCTTCTTGAGCTTTGGTATTCGATAGCGTTTGTACGGCTAACAAATCCGCTTGAATATCGGCAATATTGTTATTGCTATGATGAGCAACGATAGTGGTTGCTTCGGTTGAGGTCGCTTCAGATGCAGACGTCGTTTGTTCAACGGCTGGCTCAGTTCCTTTTTTTTCGCACGCAGCCAAAGTAAGTGTGGCCATACAAACTGTGGTTAAAAGTAACTTTTTCATAACGACATCCTTCTATCGGGAAATATGTTTTTGTAGGCCAGAGTCTAAGAGCAATGACCAATCAATTAAAAAAATACGTTAGCTAGAACAGCATTAATACGATGCAGAGATCGTTGACATTGTTCTATGGTGTTTTTGTAGAGTGAAGCTGCTGAAATGCATCAATTTGTTGAAATGTATCGTTTTATATTGTCTTAATATTATGTTTTTTATTAATTTTATATTTTAAGATAAATGTATCAATTATGTGTGATACCAAAATGATATTCGAATAAATCATAAAAATGTTTTACCATTCATTTAAATTTTGCAAACAAAAGCTAAACGGGAAAAAGAATGAGTACCACAACACAACGTATGTATTGGGCTTTGAGTCTCCCTATCATCGCCGTACTCATTTGGTCGATCAATATTGTCGTTACGCGTTATGTAGCTGATTTCATTTCGCCAGTCAGTATTAGTTTTTATCGGTGGTTCTTTGCATTCATTCTGTTAACGCCTTTTGTCGTGCGAGCTTTATGTCGTCAGTGGGCATTAATTCGAGCGCATTTGGGTCAGTTGGCAGTGCTAAGTGCATTTGGTCTGGTGTTGTATCAGGGCTTAGCCTACACCGCAGCGCACTATACGACTGCGACTAATATGGGACTGATTAATGCCTTTATTCCGATCTTTACCATTTTTGTTTCACTGCTGATCTTAAAAGATATTCCAAATCGTTTTGCGATGATCGGGAGTATTTTATCTTTTGCAGGTTTGGTGTATATCATTGGGCAGGGCAATCTTGCGGGCTTAGTTCAATCAGGCGGGCATTTGGGTGATGTCCTGATGGTGGTTGCGGTATTCTTCTATGCCTTTTATGGGGTGTTTTTGAAAAAGTGGCAATTGCAAATTCCCTTGATGTTGAGCCTCTATGTGCAGATCTTTTTTGCACTGCTTTACCATTTACCTTTTATTGCCTATTTCGGTCTCGATTCAATCAATAGTGAAAATGCGGCAAGTGTTATGTATGCCAGCATTTTCCCTTCTTTGGTTGCGCCTTTACTGTGGATGTTGGCCATTACCCATTTAGGGCCGAATCGAACCAGTATTTTCATGAACTTGATGCCAGTCTTTACCGCAGTGATTGCCTATGTCTGGTTGAAAGAGGCGTGGACGGTTTATCATACGGTCGGTGGTGTGGTTATTATCTGTGGCATTTTACTGGCACAGCGTAAAACAGCTTTAAAAACGGCACCTTTAGTAAACTCGATGGATTAATTTTGGTTGAAAATCGATCATTTAAATTATTTTTTTAATAGAATAATTCATTAATAAGTTAATTTATTAATGCTATTTTAGATGATTAATGTATTTAATGTATATAAAAGCTGATTAAAAATAGGTAGATAATTTGAATTATAATTTAATTATCTCAATTAATCAGCGTTTTAACGCTGTTTCTAATATAAAAAATCTATTTGTTTAGAAAAGTAATTTGTTACATAATACGTCCACTGCAAACTTAGGCGAATGTCAAAACGGACATTAAGTGTTTGCTCATCAGTTTTCAGACCCTCTGGATGTGATTACACATCCTTTTTCATGCTCAGCCATCCCTATATGGCTGAGCTTTTTTTTATCTATTTTTCAGTAAAAATCCTGAGAAATAGCACGCTTTTAGGCACGAACCACTGCTCCAGTTTCGGCATCGAGTATGCGACTCGGTTCTTGGCTCAAGCCTAGGTCACCATTTAGATAATTCACTTGTTGCGCAAAGTATTGGTTGGCATCTTGTAATGAGCGGGCAGGTGATAATCCAGCAGGGTTGGCACTGGTTGAGACTATGAAGCCTTGAAAGGCATTGCAAAGTGCCACACAAATCGGATGTGTGGTTACCCGTACAGCAACTTTAGGGTGATTGCCTTTAATCCATGTTGGAATATGTTTATTTGCAGGTAACAACCACGTGGTTGCGCGTTCTGATGGACTGCGATCGCTCCAGCTGTCGATCACTTGTTGACGGATGTGGGGATCTAAATGTTCTAAAAGCGGTTCAACTTGAGCAATTTGCCCAGCCAGTAAAATTACCCCTTTTTCAATCGGGCGTTGCTTAATCTGCAAAATATCTAGAAAGGCCTGTTCGTTATACGGATCACAGCCTAAACCCCATACTGCTTCTGTTGGATATGCTAAAACTTGACCTTGTTTTAAACATTGCGCCGCTTCAGTCACAGAGGTGGTAATCATTACACTTAGTACCTTTTATTGGTTCATAAAGGGTTATTGTGAACCTTATTGGCTAGAACGGCAACGCAGATAATTGCCAGCCTGTTGTTGTGCGAGCCCCAAAATCTCCAGTTCCATTAACTGGCTAGTGAGTGTGGCAATATCGGTGTTAAGTTTGAAATTAAGTTGATCCATATTTTGTCCCACCCAATCCAGTTGATTATAAAGTTCGAGTAAATTAGATGGGATCTCAATACTAATGCTTGGTGTATTTTCTTGTGACTGGGATTGGCTATGCCATTGAGTGGGGAGTGCCAGGTCTTCAATGATTTGCTCAGGATGATCGACCAAAATCGCCCCTTCTCGGATTAGTTGATGACAACCTTGATGGTGTTCACTATAAATATGACCGGGAATCGCAAAAATAATCTTCCCTTGTTCAGCAGCAGATTTGGCTGTGCCAAGAGAGCCACTTTTGAGTGCGGCTTCTGCAACCACGACGCCTAAACTCAATGCACTTACGATGCGGTTGCGCCGTGGAAAATTATGCTGTAAAGGCGGTGTATGTGGTAAAAATTCACTAATAATACAGCCATTATTCTCTAATATTTGCTTACGCAGTGTTTGATGTTGGGAGGGGTAAGTGAGATCTAAGCCCGTGCCCATCACCGCAATAGTGCGTTGATGTTTTAAGCCACCCTGATGTGCCGCTGCATCAATACCTTCAGCTAAACCACTGCAAATATAAAAGCCCTTTTCGGCGAGGTAATAGGCAAAGTCATAAGCCACTTGTTTGCCGTGTGGACTGGGTTTTCGACTGCCGACGATAGCAACTTGAGGTTGTAATAGGTTTTGTGGATTACCCTGACCAAATAAAATCGGTGGCCGGTCAGCATAGGGCAGCAGTTGCGAGGGATAATGACTTTCACTATCAAGCAAAATAAAATCACAACTGGCTTGGACGTCCTGCAGTAAAGTTTGTAATTTGATTTGGCCAGCAGGTGTTTGAATTTCTATGACACGTTGTAGATGACTTTTGTGTAAGCCGAGATTTGGCCAGATTTGAAGATTGGAAGCAGCAACAGCTTTTGTGCTTGTGCCAAAATACTGCTTTAGCTTTTGAAAGCTCGATAAAGAATGCTGAACCAAATACCACAGAGTGATTGTTGCAATCTGTTCATGTGATAAAGAGTTCAGCATATATACACCTTAAGGCAACGGATTATTCATCCACGATAGAGGGAGAAAGTTTTGCGCCCAAGTTTATTGGTAGTTCGCTGTCGAGCACATAAGCATAGCTGACACGGTCAAAGGTTTTAAAGACCATGATATTACCGATACGCTCCGTTGGAAGGGTCAGTTTTTCATTGGTTTTCGGATCACGAATTTCTTGACCTTTTTGACTAACCGAGAACACATAACCCGATTGAACGCCATCCACTGTGCCACGGTCAATAGTTACAACTGAATGCTTCGCCGCTAGACCAATCGAACCTTGAACACGAATCACTTGTCCACCCCCAGTCACATCTTGTGCATGTGTTGGGTAGAACAAGGTTGGAAGCATGGCGTCGTATTCAGGCAGTACGCGATAACCACGACGTACTTCAGAATTATACGAATCTGTGATTTCTAAAGTGGACATGTCATTTTCACCCCGAATGGCAATGGCTGAAGCAACCTGAGTCAATTCTAGACCTAGATTTTGTTTTTTGCCCTCTGCATCCGTCACAATGTACGGCTCGCCTTCACGGTAAATCGCGTAGCGTTGACCGACTTCAATGCCTTGGCCACGTGCATAAACAGTTTGGCCTTTACCTGCAATCACACGCTGATCGGCAGCGCCAACGATATACGGTGTACCTTGCAAAGATTCCTCAGAAAGAATAGTGCTGTGTTCAAGCCAGTTTTTAATGTATTCCAGTGGAATGACAGGAATGGCATTGTTTAAAGACTCAACGCGTGCTTGAGGTTGAAGTTTAGTGCCGCCTGTATAACGACGAATAATCCCTTCACAACCATCGCCTTCATCTTTACCAATAATTGGACGACCTTCATAGGTACACATCAATAAACGGTCACCCGGGAAAATCCAATGCGGATTTTTGACGTGTCTATTGCTAGCCCAAATTTCAGGCCAACGCACAGGATTGTTTAGGAAACGTTTAGAAATATCCCAAAGGGTATCGCCTTTTTTTACCACATAAACATTTGGTGCATTGGCTTTTAAAGCAGGAGGATTGTAATTTCGTGTAGGTGCAGCTTGAGCTGTTGAAGTGACGCCAGCGCCAACACTTACGCAAACCGCAAGTGCTAACATGTGTTGCTTAAACCCCAAGGCACTAAAAGATGGCATGCCCATAAAAACCTTTTTCATTATCATAATTCCTAAAATTATGTATGTAGTTGCGTTATAATAACGATATTACACACATTTTTTTGATCAAGCATTCCCTTCATTTGGTTTTTTGATCAATGGCATAATTGAGGACGCAGTATGGCCTTATTACCTATTTTAAGTTTTCCTGATCCCCGTCTTCGTACCATTGCACAACCCGTCGAAGAAGTTACTGATGAAATTCGTCAGCTGGCTGCAGATATGTTTGAAACCATGTATGAAGCGCCAGGCATTGGACTTGCCGCGACACAAGTTGATCGTCATATTCAGCTGATTGTCATGGACTTATCTGAACATAAAGATCAACCTTTGGTATTCATTAACCCCAAAGTTACCCCATTGACTGAAGAAACGCAGCCCTATGAAGAAGGCTGCCTATCAGTTCCCCAAATATACGACAAAGTTGAGCGCCCGTCACGCGTAAAGATCGAAGCAATTAACCTTGAAGGTCAAGCATTTGAGATCGAAGCTGACGAACTTCTCGCTGTTTGCATTCAACATGAAATGGATCACTTAAATGGCAAATTGTTCGTCGACTATTTGTCACCATTGAAGCGTCAACGTGCACGTGAAAAAGTTGAAAAATTGACCCGTCAGCGCCAAAAAGACAAAGTGGCTGTAAAACGCGGTTAAGTTTTTTTGCTTAAAAATCATCTTTAAAGTGAGCCCAATTTCGATTGGGCTTTGTTATAATGGCCGCGTTGTCAATTCGGATGGAATGGATTGTTTTTTAGAGCTGCGTTGCTACTGTCTTGTGTAGCCGTGTTTTTACAGATTGCTGTTTTTTTACAGCCTTTACTACCGACGCAATATCAAATTGCGCCGGTCTGTGAAACCATTTCGCGTGCGCTTTTACTCAAACCAGTTGAACATCTCAGTTCTCATGCTGAAAAGCACTCCACACATCATCATGAAATGCAGGCTCAGTATGAACTCAGTTCACAACCTGCCGAACACAATCATCATGATGCAAATCATCAATGCCAATACTGTACGGTATATGGCAATCTCGTGTTGCCGCCTGATTTAGAGTTGAAAGCGGTACTTGACCGTATTCAAGTCCGTTTAGTTGCATTTCAGAAAGCCTTTGCGCATGTTTGGTTTGCACTGCAACAACTCTTCTTACTACCTCAAGGGCGAGCACCGCCACTGTCTGTATAAACCTAGACATATATTTTTCGGGTCTTAACGGACTCTAGCCTAGTTGTATTTATAGATTCAGTGAGAATAAAAAATGGCTCAGCCTACATTCTTTTTACAGCCTCTTGTGGCTGCGATTTCCCTTGCTTGTTTTTCTACAGTGAGTTTTGCCACTGAAGCAGACAGCGCGCACATTTTAGCGCCTATCGTGGTGACGGCTCAGCAGGGCAATGATGCCCATGGTCTGATTGTACATGCCGATCCTAAACAACCCACGCAGCCGATTCCTGCGGTTGATGGTGCAGCCTACCTACAAAGTATTGTGGGCTTTAACCAAATCAAAAATGGCGGTGCGAATGGTGATGTCACTTTCCGTGGTATGTTTGGCTCACGTATTAAAATCCTCACAGATGGTACGGAAAATTTAGGCGCATGCCCAAGTCGTATGGATAATCCAGCGTCGTATGTTTCTCCTGAAAGCTACGACAAAATCACGGTCGTAAAAGGGCCGCAAACTGTTCAGTATGCGCATACTGGTTCAGCCGCAACTGTTATTTTTGAACGTGAGCCTGAACAGCTCACTTCGGCGAAACCTTATCGTGGACAAGCCAGTGTCATGCTTGGCTCTTATGGTCGTTTGGATCAGAATATTGAAGCCGCTGTTGGTGATGAAAAGAAATATGCACGTTTAAATGCTAACCGTTCGATTGCAGACAGTTATCAAGATGGAGCTAGTCACACGGTTCCGTCCGATTGGGAAAAGTGGAATGCAGACCTTGCATTAGGCTGGACTCCGAATGAAGACACATGGATAGAGCTAAAAGGTGGTAAAAGTGATGGTGAGGCTGTTTATGCTGGACGTAGCATGGATGGCTCTAAATTTGACCGTGAAAGTCTAGGTTTGCATCTGCAAAAGAAAAATATCAGCGAGGTGATTAAGAAGGTCGAAGCACAAGTTGACTATAGCTATAACGACCATGTTATGGATAATTTTCGTTTAAGAACACCACCAACAACGACTATGACGATGAATGGCATGAGTATGACTGTGCCAAATAAGATGGAGATGGAGGTGACACGTCGTACGTTGAATGCACGTGCTGCAATGACTTCTGAATGGGACAAAGTCAGCCTGATGACAGGAATAGACTCACAGCGTAATAAGCATGGTGGCAATATGATTATGTACGCTATGCCGAGTATGAACTCTCCCTTTAAAACCAATATGGAATTTGAGTCTTATGGGGCTTTTGGCGAGCTGAGTTATGCATTCAATGATCAGCATAAACTGGTGACAGGTGCACGCGTCGATCAAGCGAAGATTGATAATTTAGCCACTAATACAGAACGTAAAGAAACTTTGCCAAGTGGTTTTATTCGAATTGAAAGTGAGCTTGCGGAACATCTTAAAACTTACGCAGGTTTAGGTTATGTAGAGCGTGTGCCTGATTATTGGGAATTGTTTAGTACCAAATATCATCAAAGTGCAGGTACGACCTTTGCCGATTTAGAGAATGAAAAAACCGCGCAGTTTGATGCAGGCTATCAATATGAACAGGGTGCATTTAAATCATGGGCTTCTGTTTACGCAGGTTTGATTCAAGACTATATATTAGTGGCGTATACCCCGACAGGTTCAATGGGCAAGTTAGAAGCCAAAAGCCGAAATGTCGATGCAACCATTGCAGGTGCTGAAGCAGGTGTGGCTTACCAGTTGACGGATCAAATTCAAGCGGACATCAGTGCCATGTATGCATGGGGTGAAAATACAACGGATCACACCGCTTTACCGCAAATTGCACCATTAGAAGGACGTTTCAATCTACGCTATGTGCAAGAAAAATATAACCTTGGTTTATTATGGCGTGTGGTTGCAGCACAAGATCGTACTAGCTACCGAGAAGGCAATATCATTGGATACGATTTAGAAGACAGTAAAGGTTTTGGAACTCTGTCTTTAAATGGGACTTATAATATCCAAAAAGATCTAGACCTTTCAGTCGGAATAGATAATGTGCTGAATAAAAACTATGCCGAGCATCTAAATAAAGCTGGTAGTGCTGGCTTTGGTTTTGCCGCAGAGGAGCAATTCAGTAATATTGGTCGAAATTATTGGGCTCGAATCAGTATGAAGTTCTAAATATATTGAGAAGATCGGAAGCAGCCATTCTAGAAATAGAATGGCTGTTTTGGGTTTTAAGATAGAAATTGAGTGAGAAAACAGCATTTTAAGTGGATATTCACCATAAAAAGTAGAAAAAAACAGCGATTTAAATAAAATATTTAAATATTATTTCGATATATTTTTATTTAAATTAATTAAAACAATACATTAAGTTTAATTTGTGCGAATGTGATGGTACGGTTTAAGGCACTAACTAGGAAGTAGATAAATTTATTGAAAAACATTTTATATAAATAACAGTAGCTTATAATTTTATGAGTTTGAAAAATAAACATGCAGAAATATTTATTGAAAAAAGGTGTTGCAAGGGATTAGAAATGCTGTAGAATGCACATCCATCGGCGGTGATGTTGATTAAAACTTGTTGAGAAACAAGGATTTAGCCCAAGTGGTAGAATCTGAAAGTCT
>NZ_JBIMCF010000008.1:0-138575 GCF_048551975.1 Acinetobacter johnsonii
AGATATAACTCATTGAGATGTGTCATAGTATTCGTCGTTAGAAAACAATTATTGTGACATTATTTCAATGAGTTATCTATTTTTGTCGTGTACAGAGAAACTGTTCAATGAAATTCTCAATATATCTGCCACCACATGACAAAGATGAGCGGTTGCCAGTTTTATATTGGTTATCAGGACTGACTTGCAACGAACAGAACTTTATTACTAAAGCCGGAGCACAAAAGTATGCGGCTGAACATAAAGTCATTATTGTTGCACCAGATACCAGCCCACGTGGAGAGGATGTACCAGATCATGCAGATTATGATTTAGGCCAAGGCGCAGGATTCTATGTGAATGCAACACAAGTACCCTGGTCACAGCATTTCAAAATGTATGATTATATTGTGGAAGAGCTCAGAAATCTGATTGACCTGAATTTTCCGACCAACCAAGTCCAAAGCATTATGGGGCATAGCATGGGTGGTCATGGTGCATTAGTAATTGGTTTAAAAAACCCTGAGCTGTATAAAAGTATTTCTGCTTTTGCACCAATTGTTGCACCTAGCCAAGTACCTTGGGGGAAAAAGGCTTTCACACACTACCTAGGTGAAACCGAAACTTTATGGAAAAGCTATGATGCGATTGAATTAATCAAAAACGCTGAAGTTCATTTACCTATTTTAGTCAATCAGGGAACAGCTGATGATTTTCTTGAAGAACAGTTAAAGCCTAAGCTTCTTAGTGATATTTGTTTGGAACAAGAATATCCTCTTACACTTAACCTAAGAGAAGGGTATGACCATAGCTATTACTTCATTGCGAGCTTTATAGAGAAACATCTAGAGTTTCACAGCAAATTCCTAGCTAAATAACTTTCATAGATATGAGGATGTATATGTTGTTCTTGAATGTCTCTTGAGCAATATAATTTCCAGATGAAGAGGTCAGCTTATAAATCTAAGGGTGAATCAATTGATCCTTATATAACTAAGATTGAATTTAATCATCTCATATCTTAATTTTCTGATTCAAATGTTAATGGTATTAACTTGAATAAATTCATAGCATTATGCCGAAATAAAAAAACCAGATTTTGGCTCAGCTATGGGATTTTTTTTAACTTTTATACAACAAAACTTTCTGACATGCATCCATTAGCAATGTCAGAATCGTTTTAATTCTAATCAATTGTGGAGTCTTAGTCATGCTTAAAACAGCTTTATATGTCCGCCTTGAAGCTAAACCGGGTAAAGAAGACGAAGTGGAAGCTTTCCTTAAAGCCGGTTTACCTATTGTAATGGAAGAACCTGCGACAGTTGCGTGGTTTGGCCTACGTCTTGGACCTACAACATTTGGTATTTTTGATGCATTTCCTGATGAGGCGGGTCGCGAAGCACATTTATCTGGCAAGGTTGCAGCTGCTTTGATGGCTCAGGCCGATGAGCTATTTTCAGAGCCACCATCAATTGAAAAAGTAGATGTTTTAGCTAGTAAACTACCAGCTCATACTGACGCCTAAATGTATGAAAGTGCTGCCTGAAATTTCGAATGAAAGACAGCACTTCAACCCTTTGAGGTTTGTCGGAGGCTTTTTATTCAAGTTGGGCTACTTTATTTAATGGCTTAATTTCATCATTTACATGGATCAATATCAAAACAGGGTAAATAAACGAATGCACCCATGTACATGCTTTATATTGAACCAATATATCTAATTTACTGTCGCATTTGTACATCTGCTAAACCGTGCCAATCTGCTTTAAATATTCAATCACCACTGTTTTAGCCAATGCGTTCATGACCATGTCAGTAGTCATACGTGTTGATACCTTTCATCCAACAATCGCTCGTGAAAATACATCAATAATAAAAGCGGTATAGAACAAGCCTGGATTTTTTAACCATCACTAAAGTTGCAAGCTGAAATAATTTTTATAAAAATAGACGACTGGTCTATTTTTATGTATAGTCACCACATGGTGTAGGCAAAAGCCGCAGTGTTGTCCAATTTTTTAAAGTTTATTTGATGAATAACGGTGGTTTTTCAAATCAATTAGTTGATCATCCTAGGATAAAAATATGCTGAATTTTAACTTTTATAATCCGACCCGCATTATTTTTGGTGGCGATACAATAGCTAAAATCAATGACTATGTGCCTACAGAAGCAAAAGTATTAATGTTGTTTGGTGGTGAAAGTGCACGTAAGAATGGTACTTTAGCTGAGGTGCGTGAAGCATTAGGTCCAAGAGAAATTCATGAATTTGGCGGAATTGAGCCGAATCCGAGTTATGAAACCCTCATGAAAGCTGTAGAGCTGATTCGAAAACAAAAGATAGATTTCTTGATGGCTGTCGGTGGTGGATCGGTAATTGATGGTACTAAATTTATTGCAGCAGCAGTCAATTATACAGGGGATGCATGGGAGATTTTAGAAACCCATGGTACTAAAATTACTCAAGCTTTGCCTTTTGCGAGTGTACTCACCCTTCCAGCAACTGGTTCAGAAATGAATAGCGGTGGGGTAGTCACCAGAAAATCGACCCAAGCCAAATTGTCATTTAGCAGTCCCTATGTTTTTCCACAATTTTCCGTACTCGATCCGAATAAAACTTTTAGCTTGCCGACGCGCCAGTTAGCAAATGGCGTGGTCGATGCATTTGTTCATGTCATGGAACAGTACTTAACTTACCCTGTCAATGCACAAGTACAAGATCGTTTTGCCGAAGGTCTATTGCAAACTCTGATTGAGATTGGACCGAAAATCTTGGAAGATTCGGCAGACTATGACACGCGTGCCAACTTGATGTGGACCGCCAGCATGGCGCTGAATGGGCTAATTGGAGCTGGTGTACCACAAGATTGGTCAACCCATTTGATTGGACATGAGCTCACGGCTTTATATGGTATTGATCATGCTCGTACCTTGGCAATTGTGTTGCCGGCCAATCTACAAGTACGTCGTCAAGAGAAGCGAGAAAAATTACTACAATATGCGGCTCGTGTCTGGCAGATTGTCGAAGGTGATGAAGAACAACGTATTGATACTGCTATTGCTCGTACTCGAGCCTTCTTTGAGCAACTTGGATTGCCGACCCGTCTTAGCGATTATGGATTGGGGGAGACAGATATTGAGATCATCATTACGCAACTTAAATCACACAATCTTACACAGCTAGGCGAACATAAAACTGTTTCATTAGAGATCAGTCGCCAAATTCTCGAGACGAGTATCTAAATAAGCGTATCTGTCATGGTCACGTTACACGACAAGTGATCATGCAACAATGCTCCTCAATCCTGAAAAATATCGGAGAAATAACATGAAAATTTTAATCGTTTTAACCTCACATGATCAACTTGGCAATACTGGTAAGAAAACAGGTTTCTGGTTAGAAGAACTTGCTGCACCGTATTACACCTTTATTGACTCTGGTGCTGAAGTTACGCTGGCGTCGCCTAAAGGTGGGCAGCCACCACTAGATCCGAAAAGTAATTTAGCAGAAGCACAAACTGAAACCACTCATCGTTTTGAAGCAGATCCAACTGCAATGCAAGCATTGGCACAGACGCATAAACTTAGCGAAATTTCTGTAGCTGATTATGATGCAGTGTTTTATCCAGGCGGGCATGGCCCATTGTGGGATTTAGCAGAAGATCCGATTTCAATTTCTCTGATAGAACAGGCGATTCAGTCTGGCAAACCTGTTGCAGCAGTGTGTCATGCCCCAGGTGTTCTTCGTCATGTGAAAGCGAGTAATGGAGCGCCTTTAGTTAGCGGTAAATTAGTGACTGGTTTCACCAATACTGAGGAAGCCGCTGTAGGTTTGACTGAAATTGTACCATTTTTAGTCGAAGACATGCTTAAAGAAAACGGTGGTCATTATTCTAAAGTGGATGATTGGCAAGTATATGTTCAAGTAGATGGCTTGCTGGTTACTGGACAAAATCCAGCATCTTCTGCTGCAACTGCCTCAGCATTACTTCAATTGTTGAAATAAAGAGTGGCTAGTTTGTGTTGTGGTGCTTAGCAATGAATAAAACTTCTGACTCTGAGCAACTGGTGTAATAAGCAAAATAACCCTCATTTAATGGTGAAGGGCCTGAGTTAATAGCTTTCCTTCCTTTATTTTTTCTATATACAGGAAGGAAGGGTATTTTTTTAATTTAGATCAATTAAGTCATGATTACTTGGATACAATGAAATGAAAGACAGCAAACTTTTTCAGAACTTAAGCTTAGGCCCTTATGTTTTGCAAAACCGTATTGTATTGCCACCATTAACACGGTCGCGCAGTAGTCAGCCAGGTAATATTCCAAATGAATTAATGGCAACCTATTATCAACAGCGTGCCGGGGCAGGATTTATGGTCACCGAAGGTACGCAAATCGAGCCACGTGGACAAGGCTATGCTTGGACTCCCGGTATTTAAAGCCCTGAACAGATTGCTGGATGGCGTAAAGTGACGGAAGCATTGCATGCTAAAGGAGGCATAATTTTTGCACAACTTTGGCATGTTGGGCGTGTTTCACATACATCTTTGCAACCCAATCATGCATCACCGGTCGCACCCTCGGCTATTAGGGCTGATAGCAATGTTAAAGTGTTTATTGAGACCGGGCCTAATGTTGGGACCTTGGCTGATCCTTCAATGCCACGTGCTTTAAGCAATGCAGAAGTTAAAGAATTAGTGCAACTCTATGCTCAAGCAGCACGCAATGCCTTGGCTGCTGGTTTTGATGGGGTTGAAATTCATTGTGCAAATGGTTATTTGGTGAATCAATTTATCTCTGCACATAGTAACCACCGTGAAGATGAATATGGTGGATCACTAAACAATCGTTTGCGTTTTTTACGTGAAGTAGTAGAGGCAGTTGCTGAGGTGGTTGGTGCAGATCGTTTAGGAGTGCGTTTTGCCCCGCTATTTGAAAGTACAGAGGAAGATCGTGTTTACATAGGGTTGGTTGAAGATGATCCACATGTGACTTATATTGAAGCCATAAAAATACTTGAAGAAGTTGGGATTGCCTATTTATCTATTGCAGAAGCTGACTGGGATAATGCACCAGAACTTCCTCATGATTTTCGTAGAGATGTCAGAGACACTTTCAGTGGTCGGATTATTTATGCAGGTCGATATACGGCAGAAAGAGGGACTCGAATTTTAGAGGCAGGACTGGCCGATTTAATTGCATTTGGACGCCCATTTATTGCGAATCCAGATTTACCCGATCGCATCGCCAATGGCTGGCCATTGAATGGAGTAGATGCAAGCACTATGTATGGTGGGACGGAAAAAGGCTATATTGATTATCCAGCTTACGCAGATTAATCTCGACTAAGTGAGTTATTTTGCCAACCTTTGTAGTTGGCAAAATAAGGACTTAGGATTGCTGTTGCCAGCATAAATTCTTGTTAAAACAAATTCTTAAAATTTTTTAGCTGTGTAATGAGCCAACCAGCCAGTGGAAAAGAAATCAGTTGCGTTACTGGCACTAATACTATGACTTCAATCAACACCATCATCGGGAAACTTTGATGCTGAGTAATTGGCTTTAATAAAGTGAGAACCAGTAATAGTGTGGGATATAAGCCTAAATAACCAACTAAAATACGAGTCATGAGGGCTTTAGAAGGAGAATTCATTGTGCGCTATACTCATGGATTGTAAATTGATCTAATAGCAACACATTAATAAGTCATCATTGGGCTGCTGTCATTAATTATGTGATTGATATTTAATTTAATTTTTATGAATCTTCATTTTTTAATAGAAATTTAGTTGCTCTTAGAGCTTGATGTAATGGTGTTTTATCTTTTTGCAACTTACTCAGTAATGCTGCACCTAACCACATTTGGTAAAGTACTTGTGCCAACGTCGAGGCCTCAGTATCTGCTTGGATAGACTGATCCTGTTTACCCAAATCAATTAAACCAGCAATACGTTGGATTACATCATCGACGCCAGCGGACATAATGGAGCGCATATCTTCAGATAGATCGGCAACTTCTGCGGCAAGTTTCACAATTAAACAGCTATCCGCCCAACCACACTGTGTTTCAGGATCTTCTATCCATAAATTAAAATACTCAATCAGCTTTTGATAAGGGGATTTATCGCTACGCCATACATTATTTAAACGGACTTGATAATTATCCACATAATGCTGTACCAATTCACATCCGAAAGCTTCCTTAGATTGGAAATAATGATAAAACGAGCCTTTAGGGATCTCACAGCTCTGTAAAATTTCCTGTAATCCTACACCGGTAAAACCTTTATGCAAAATCAGGTCTGAACTGGTGTTAAGAATGTGTAAACGCTTCGCTTCAGACTTCTTAATAGGGGTAGGCTTCATATTAATTATTTACTCTATTGTAAAAAATAGACCAGTCGTATTTTTTTTTATTATAACTCATCTACAATTGATGTAAAGACGTTTTAATCAACAGTTTCAATTATCAATAGAAATACTTTTATACAAAACATGGAGTTATGCGAGTGGAAACAGTTATTAACCAACGCATCGTTTTAGCTAAACGGCCAGTAGGTGAGCCAAAACACAGCGATTTTCGTATTGAGCAAGTTGAGCTCAATGAACTTAAACAAGGCGAGATATTGTTGAAAACCATTTACTTGTCACTCGATCCTTATATGCGTGGTCGCATGAGTGATGCTCCTTCATATGCAGCGCCGGTTGAAATTGGCGAAGTGATGGTCGGTGGAACAGTCAGTCAAGTGGTGGCCTCTAAAAACCCAAAATTCAAAGAAGGCGAGTGGGTTCTTTCAGGAAATGGCTGGCAGGGCTACGCAATTTCTAATGGGTCTGCCTGTCAAAGCTTAGGTATGCAACCTGAACATCCATCTTGGGCATTGGGTATTTTGGGAATGCCAGGATTTACTGCTTATATGGGGTTGTTGGACATTGGTCAGCCTAAAGCCGGTGAAACATTAGTCGTTGCAGCTGCAACGGGACCTGTTGGTGCTACGGTTGGACAAATTGGCAAACTTAAAGATTGTCGCGTGGTTGGCGTCGCAGGTGGGCCTGAAAAATGCCGTTATGCAGTAGAAGAACTCGGCTTCGATGCTTGTATCAATCATCATGATGAAAATTTTGCAGAACAATTACAACAAGCAGTTCCCAACGGTATTGATATTTATTATGAGAATGTAGGGGGTAAAGTGTTTGATGCGGTATGGCCATTGCTTAACTCTGCGGCACGTGTACCGGTGTGTGGTGTGGTTTCCCAGTATAACGCTACCGAGCAAGCACAAGGGCCAGACCGTTTACCGGGCTTTATTTCCACCCTTTTAAAAAAGCGTATTCGCATGCAAGGCTTTATTATTTTTGATGATTATGGCAGTCAGTATCCGGAATTCTATCAGCAAATGTCTGAATGGTTGAAAGACGGAAAAATCAAATATAAAGAGCATATGGTGCAAGGTTTAGATAACACGATCAATGCTTTCAATGGTATGTTGAAAGGCGAAAACTTTGGCAAAGTCGTTGTAAAAATTTAGGAATTATCATGATTACACTACATCATTTAGATCAATCACGTTCTTTTCGCATTTTGTGGTTACTTGAAGAAATCAAGCAGCCTTATGAGCTGAAACGCTATTATCGTGACTTAAACACGCATTTGGCCCCTGACTCTTTAAAAACCATCCATCCTTTAGGGAAATCTCCAGTATTGGAATGGGATGGCAAAGTTATTGCAGAGTCAGGCGCAATCGTTGAGTTATTAATTCAGCAACTTGCGCCGCATTTAGCACCAGATATGGATGAACCTACCTATGTCGATTATCTACAGTGGATTCATTTCTCAGAAAGCTCTGCCATGCTGCCATTTTTATTAAAAACGTTTAATGCGATAGAAACCAAGCAGGGTACGAAGTTGGTATTTCTAGAAAATTATACTCAAGTTGAGTTCGATAAAGTATTTAGCTATTTAAATAAATATTTAAAAGATAAAGAATTTCTAGTGGCAGACCGTTTAACCGGTGCTGACTTTATGATGGGCTTTGGACTACATGCTTTAGTTCATCATATGGGACAAGGTGAAAATTATCCTCATATCCAACGTTATGTAGCGGGTTTAAGCCAACTACCTAGCTGGCAAGCCGCAGTACAAATTGAACAAAATGGTGTGAAAAGTCAAAAATAGTAAGATTGATTTTTTAAAGGCAATTTAGAAAAAGAGTCGTGATTGACAAGTACATCTAGTTAAAAAAATAAGCTGACACTTATTTAAATTAAACGCCCAATGAATTTCATCGGGCGTTCTCTATTTTAAAGATAAGGAATTACCATTATTTAAGACAAGTTTCGCCTATTCTTTCACTGCAAATTCCTATCAGAAGAGTTTGAATATTACGACGGTTAGGTTGAAATATATAATCAACTTTTGAAAGAAAGAAACGTGACTAACGCACAGCAAGATTAAATTATTTCTCGGGGTATTAAACAAGTAAACTGCATCATTTTACTAACATAAACACATACACGTAAAAATCACGCCCCGCTTAACTGGCAATAGTTTTTGAACCCTTGTATAAAAGTTTAAACGAATCTAGCAAGTCTTTATTTAATGTTAATATTCATCCAGTATTGAGGTTTTTTATCTTTTCTTGCCTGTGATCTAGGTTGTAATACTCTAATTTCATACTCACCTGAAGCAGGTAAAATATAAATACCATTATCATCAAGATCTGAAGAATATTCTCCAAGATTGATGGAGTCTTTTAATTGATTACCCCATAAGTAAGTTTCAACATTTCCTCCAGTCAACTTCACTTTTAACTTTTGCCCTTTTTTAGCATAAAATTTGTAGGAATCATACTTGTATCCATCTAGCCTTCCGTAATAATTTGCAGAGTAAGCTTTTTTTGCAAACTTAACTACAACAGTCTTTTGTATATCATTGTTATCATTTGCAAGTACGGCAGGGCTAAGCATAGTTAAAGTTAGGGCCATACAAGCACCAGCTAGTAATTTCGTATTCGCTATTTTCATAAGTTACCTTAATTCTTGTATCGTCCCTGACATAGTAACATAAGTAACCATAAATCATGGAACAGAAATGTGAATAGTCACCAAAATTCTAGACACACATAACCATCTTTTGGACTACCACCACTCTCCTAGACAAATATGATCTATTATTTTTGCATAGGAGAAAACATTATGAGTGGACAACGTTATACCCAGAATTTAAAGATGAAGCTGTAAAATTGATTACTGAACGAGGATAATCTGTCATTGATGTGGCAGAACGTTTAGGTGTATCACAGCACAGTATTTATAAATGGCTTAAAGCTGTACATCCATTACACAACAATCATGATGAACATGAACTGCTTGAAGAAAAGAAAGAAATTCTACGGCTTAAAAGTCAGCTTAAACAAACAGAAGAGGAGCGAGATATCTTAAAAAAGGCCGCAAGGTACTTTGCAAGCCAGCCCGAGTGAAGTATCACTTCATCCTTGACTACAGCCATCAACTTAAGATTAAAACGATGTGAACCGTACCGGGTTTGTTGGAGAGTCAATATTCTGAGATGAGATAGCGTCTTTATTATTGATGTGTTCTCACGAGCAATTGTTGGATGAAAAGTATCTACACGGATGAATACAGATATGGTGCTCGATGCACTTGAGCAAGCATTGCATGATCGAGGTATGTCAAAGAATGTAATTCATCATTCAGACAGAGGTGTGCAATACCTCTCTATTCGCTACACAAATCGTCTAGAGGCAGCAAATTTACGAGCGTCAGTCGGCACGACTGGTGATTCGTATGATAATGCTTTGGCTGAAACGGTAAATGGTTTATACAAAACAGAAGTGATTGAATATTTAAAAGCAGATTGGCAAGGTTTAGCAGATGTACAACTTGCGACATTAAATTGGGTAGATTGGTTCAACGTATTATTCGACCAAGTGCGCACTATAGCTGAATACTTAATTTATTATCACACCTAAAACCATAGGAAATGAGGTTTTACAGATGTTTCCATGTGCTAGTGTTTTTAGAATTTAGCTATATACGGGGCCTGAGCTACGTAAAGTGGTGCCGATTGATGAACGTTCAGCGGCTTAATGTAAAGCTCTGATACATTATAAAAAAGCCTTTTCAGAGTAATGCCAGTCAGTAAAGGGTTTTAGAAGTAAAGACCTTAGCCTTTTAGTTATGCACGACGGAGTCTTCTATTTTAAATCATATACTTGGAGCTCATCTATTACTTTGGATAAGCCCAAAGTAATCAAAAGCATTTGTCATCTGCAAAACTCGCCAAATTCCTTTTATTGATTAATTAATCGCAGAAAACTTACTTTTTAAAAATAGTTTTGCCTTGAACAGTTGCGGATGACGTTTCCATGTATCGAATAACATCATGAATTTAAAAAAAGCCAGGCAACTTATTAACTGACTGGCTTTCCCTCTTCTGAGGTTTTATTTTTTAGGCATCAATAAAACAGGATCTTCAATGTTATAACCTGTTTCAAAAGGAATCCCGAGATATTGAACTGTTACCAGCACTTTTTGTTGATTCGGAACTTTATAACTTTGCGAAATGCGCATGCCATTTTTATAGTCCACCGCCTTTTGTACGGGACTTTTCAAATTGCTGTATTTCACTTCATATTGATAGCTAAACTTCGGGATGGAGACTTTAGCGTCATACCAAGAGGGTTCTTTTGAAGTCTTTTTACTGATGACTTGAATTTTAACCTGCTTGGGTGGAATCGGCGTTAAAGCTTTGAGTCGTTTTTTTATTTTTGCAATGTCACGGTCAAACTTCTGACTGTCTTGATCATAGTCAATTTTTTGAGTTTTTGGATTGATATATAACGATTTTACTTCAATCAGCTTAGAGGGTGTTTTGCTGTTGAGTTGATAATAATACAATTGTGGTAAACGACCACGACCATCTACATAATGTCGCATCACATAAATTTTTTGATCAGCTTGATCGAGTCCTAAAACTTCAATATTTTGTGGTCCCCCTACAGTTGCAAAACTATGGCTTGAAAAAAATAGGGTGCTGAAAAGTAGAGAATGGATTATTTTCATCATGAAGCGCTTCACATTTTTATTGATTATGGTTCAGTTTAAGGGTTCTAAATGTAGAAAAATCAAATTTAGTGTAAAGATTTAAGCATTTTGAACACGTTCAATGACCATTTGAGCGACATTTTTCGTAAGTTGATCAAGTCGCTCGAGTGCACTGCCCAGTAGTAAATAATGGTAAGTACTTAAACTGTTTTGATAATGAATGGCAATATAAAAGGTGCCTTCAGGTTTTTCAGGCGTCGCACTTCCACCAGGTTTGAGCAAACCTGTACAGGAGACAATAATATCGGCATGACCAAACAGTCGATGCCCATGAAGCGCCATAGCTTCAGTGACTACAATCGACTCTGCTGTATATTGCTGAATAAGTGCAGGGTCAATCTTTAAAATTTCACATTTGATACTGGGGTCATAACTGACCAGTCCACCGAGTAGAATGTCAGCTCCGCTATGTTTATAAATCGAAAATTGACTGGATAGATAACCTGAACTGGCACTTTCGATAAAGGCAATGGTCAATTTTTTTTGTTCTAGGAGGTTACAGCATTGCTTGAGTACTTGCACGACTTTAGCCTCCCGATGTTCATTACGTTGATCTGTTTGCTAGCTTAGTCATAAACACGGTACAAACCGACAAAACGATTACATGCTTTACTTTCACTTTTTACAGAAAGAATGGCTTTTTGAAAGTTGAACTGGTAGTGACAGTTGTTTTCATTATCAGTAATGTTTTGTTTTTGGTCTGGTGTTGTATAGGCCAAAAATGAAATGGTTTGGGTTTCTATTCGGTTATTGGGACTACGATATGCAATACCTTCGATCTTAATTTTATCTTTAGAGAGCTGATGCACTTGTAGATGCACAGGTTGTTTGGCAATGACCCCATGTTCAAATTTCAAATAATGTTGAGTCAAACTTTGATTTAACGATGTATAGAAGTTGAGATCATCAATTCTAAAATCCATCTGCTGCTGATAGCAAGCTAAGGATTTACACTGCTGTAGGCGGTTTAACCATAGCTGATGGGTATCGACCAATAAACGCTGCGGCGCATCACTGATTAAAAAAGCAGTCATTGATTGCGTGTCTAATTTTTGTCGAATGTCTTTGAATTGATCGCTACAGATCTTTTTAAGGCTAGATGAAGTAGGATCATCACAGTCAATGACTTGAGCATAACTAAAGCTGGTACAAAGACAACTTAGACACACTAAAATACTAAATTTTTTCATAAGTTTTATGTCGGTTTTCAACAGCATGATCGCTTATACTTTCACTATGTTGCGCTGCTTGTAACTATAGCGAAAGAGAAAGCGTGAATACAAGATTTCAATCATTTATTTCTTAAAGGAAACTGAGCATGGTTGCACATATTCGAATTGGACAGGGGCTTGATGTACATGCTTTTGAAGAGGGGGAATTTGTCACACTGGCAGGTATTCAAATTCCACATACACACGGCTTAAAAGCACATTCAGATGGTGATGTGGTTTTGCATGCTTTAACAGATGCATTATTGGGTGCGTTGGCTTTAGGCGATATTGGTCAGCATTTTCCCGATACCGATCCTCGCTTTAAAGGGGCAGACAGTCGAGTATTACTCAAACATGTCTATCAGCTCATTTTAGATCGTGGTTATCAGTTAAATAATGCTGACATTACTGTGGCATGTGAACGTCCGAAGTTGGCACCGCATAATTTAGCGATGCGCCAAAGCATTGCAGACGTTCTTGATGTTGAAATCACGCAGATTAGCATTAAAGCAACGACCACGGAAAAACTGGGCTTTACGGGTCGTCAGGAAGGTATTTTATCTACAGCTACAGTGCTGATTTCTCACGCAAAATGATCAGGATTGATCATCGCGAGCTTTAATTCTTGTGTTGCTTTACGACCTTGAAGTTGTAAGGCAACAGCATGAGCTAAACCTGTCCATGTGTCATTCGGTTCCCAAATTTGATGCATGGCTTCATGTGAGGTTGGCATATCGATATTCATATAATATTGACGATATAAATACATCAAACTACTGACTCGATAATTTTCTGAACAATGGACCCAAATAGTTTGTTCTTGCACCAAATGATCAATCATATCTAAGACCAATAAGCATTGATCATCAGATGGTGTATCCCATGAAATAGGCACTTGTATATAGTTCAAACCGAGCTCTAAACAGATTTGATCTTCATTCGCTAAATAGTTATTGCTATTACTGAGCGCAAGATTGATGACCGTGTTTACGCCATACTCTTTAATTTGCTGTAATTGCTCAGCAGTCGGTTGTCCAGAAGTAAACAAATGCTCGTGGATAAATTGAAAGTTAAGTGTTTGGCTTAAGTGTGTTTCAATAGCGTTCATAATTATTTCTTAATCTTAGAATGAAAAACGCCATCCGAAGATGGCGTTTTAAAAACTTAACGGTTCGGTAAAACGTCTTTGAGTGCTTCGTGCATCTCTAGTAATACCTTTTCTGTGGTATCCCAGTCAATACAACCATCGGTTACTGACTTGCCGTATTCAAGATCGCATAGGTTTTCAGGAATTTCCTGACGACCACCTTTAAGGTGACTTTCAACCATAATGCCGATAATAGATTTATTTCCATCAATAATTTGTTCGGTAATATTTTTCAGAACAAGTGGTTGAAGGAACGGGTCTTTGTTCGAGTTTGCATGACTGGTGTCAATCATAATTTTGGTGCTGACTTTCGCTTTAGCCAATGCTGCTTCTGCTTCTGCTACAGAACCTGCATCGTAGTTTGGCTTACCGTTACCACCACGAAGTACCACGTGTGCATACGGGTTACCTGAAGTACGAATCACAGAGACTTGGCCTTGGTTGTTTAGGCCTAAGAAGTGGTGTCCATGTTTAACAGACTGCATTGCATTGGTTGCAACAGTTAAACCACCGTCTGTACCATTTTTGAAACCTACAGGTGAAGATAAACCTGAAGACATTTCACGGTGTGTTTGGCTTTCAGTGGTACGTGCACCAATCGCTGACCAAGAGATTAAGTCTTGGTAATACTGTGGTGAGTTTGGATCGAGTGCTTCAGTCGCACATGGCAAGCCTTTTTCATTTAACTCAACCAAAAGCTTACGACCAATGCGTAAACCTTTTTCAATGTTGAATGAGTCATTCATGTCAGGGTCATTGATCAGACCTTTCCAACCCACTGTGGTACGTGGTTTTTCAAAATAAACACGCATTACGATATAGATTGAGTCTTTAATTTTATCGCTTAAAACTTTTAGACGGTCTGCGTATTCGTGAGCAGCGACAGGATCATGAATTGAACATGGACCAATCACCACAAAAATGCGCTTGTCTTTACCATCTAAAATATTGCGAATCGTTTCACGACCGTGAAGTACAGTTTGATATGCAGACTCAGTGAGAGGCAATTCAGTTTTTAATTCCGCAGGGGTAACTAGCGGATGAATGCTTTGTAAATTCACGTCATCGATGTCGTTTTGGGTAATAGAGTTTGACTGTAGAGTATTCATTGCCGTCACTGGTTCGATCGTATTAAGTTGCTTTATAAGCTGAATATAACACGGTTTAGCTGATAAAAGGTTATAAAAAAGTCGAATGAATCTTTGAAAAAAAAGTGATGAATCTTAGGTTTATTTTAAATCAGAATGCCTACACTGAGGCATTTTTAACTGTTGAAATTTGAACAACTTGAGCGGTTTCGGCTGGCTTCACAGGTTTGGCTTTGATCGGATTCAACATGAAGTTCACACCCAGTGCAAACAGGGTAATACCCAACACTTTACGGATGATTTTTTCAGGAAGGCGTGAACTAATCAGTGTTCCGATAATAATTGCTGGAATAGAACCCACCAATAACCACATAAGGAGGTGGAAGTCGACGTTGCCTGAAGTCATATGACCCATACCTGCAACGAAAGTAAGTAACACCGCATGCACAACGTCAGAACCAATAATACGAATCATTGGTAGGTTTGGGAACATAATCACCAAAGCCATGATTCCGAAAGCACCTGCGCCGACTGATGACAGTGTTACGAAAACCCCAAGAACCACACCCATCATCACAATGTACTTACGTTTATTGCTGGTTTGAAGCTGAACTTTTTCTAAGTCTTCAGTCATGTCTGGGAGTTCATCCTTACGTAATTTGTTGAAGAATTTTTCAATTTGATTACGGAAGACAATCGATAAACCTGTAATGGTCAACATGAAGCCTAAAACTATGGTGAGCACGGCTTTGTAGTGGGTAGACTGGCTTAAATAGTTATCGAGTACCCAGTGCGTTGCAAAGGAAGCTGGAATACTGCCAATTGCAAGCCAAAGCACAATTGGCCACACAATATTTAGTTTTTTTGCATGTACAAATGAACCACAAAATTTTGAAATTGCTGCATAGAGCAAGTCTGTACCAATGGCAATGTGTGGTTCAATTCTGAAAAGGCTGATGAGGATCGGCGTCATTAATGAACCACCACCTACACCAGTAATTCCCACACAAAAACCGACTAAAACACCTGCGAGAATAAATTCGAGTGGACCAAACATTGTTATATGCCAAAATATCAAAAAACGTGCATATCTTATGACGTTTTCATATAAGTCGTTGTCTTGATTATTGATTTACTTATTCTAAAAAGAGATATAGAAAAGATTATTTGAGCTGTAGCCGCGTTTTTATTTTTATGCCTACAATTGTCAGCAACCACCATAGATTGAAACCTATGAGTGTTTGTAGAACATAAAGAGGGGCTAGCTGATGCTTTTTCCATTGCTCAAAAATTCGCTGTGGTCGAGCTATAGGTCATATCTAAGTGCTGCTGACGTGGATTAGCTAATGTGATCTGATGAATAAATGCCTCCTTTTTTGCATTTTTTAGGTTCAAAAAAATACGCTCCAAATAGTAAACCTCGACCTGCTTTGCCGTAAATTGGTGACGATGTGATGTCTGGTCACATAGTGTTTGAACAGGTTCTCCCATCAATGCGCAGTTTGCGATCCATAAATGATGCTGTTGTTTAAATTTCAAGGCATTGATTCATCCTTTACTAACTTCAACGGTGATTTCATCAAAGGTTTTACTCTGAATCTGAGTGGGGGGGATCCAGCTGCTTGGGAAACAAATAAATACAAGCAAATTGAAAATGAATGAAATAAAAAGCGTCCAGCCAAAATAATGCTGCGACCAAATGCAGAGCTATTGAAAGGGTATTATGATTTCTTTTTGTAACCAATCTAAAGCTGAACGTAATATTTGTCCCGAGAAATGATCTATAAAAGTGCTTATTATTAAGCGTGTTATAACTAAAAACTCACGGTGTTTCAACTTAAATGATTTTGATCACTCTTTAAAATTCTGTTGAGATGATTCTGGCTCATATATTTACACACCTTTTTATTTGGCTCATGATCTTAATAAAAAGGTGTGTGAGTTGTAGAGTAAATAATTACTTAGATTGAGCTGTTTTTTTAGGTTTTAAGTCATTGATGCTCAGAATCAGTATAAAAAGTATCGGGGTTGCAAATACAAATAAACTGACACTACCCACACCGCGGCCCGTGAATTGAATCAATAAAATTAATGTCGCGGCCAGTATACCAAAAGCCAGATATCGGCAGATTTGATAATGTTCTGCACACTTGGCCCAACGTGACTTTTGAGTTTTTGGACGCTGCTTATCGCTCACCAGAAATAATACATAGCACGCGAGAGTGATCAGAAGTCCTGTAATCAGGTAGATCATGAATTGGGCTCCTGAACTGCAGTATTGGCATATTTTTTCTGAATTTTTTGTACTGCTTTTTGTTGAATCGGCTGGACTTTTTGATGTAAGAAAACAGCCAATATCGCAAGGATGAAGATCATAAGATCAACTCGCAAAAATAACCAATATTCATGTAAGTCATGTACATATTGGTGGCTGATTAAATAGTAAAGGTTGAAAATAGGCAAAGATACAGCCAGTAAAATGAAGACTTTCAGTTGAGTTTTCCAAAGGTGTTGCTGTGGAGTGAGCAATGCAATGACTAAACTAAGTAACCAAGTGCCGAAAAATGCGTAAATTTCGTAGTTGGGTTGACCAGCTTCTAACTGAAGTAAACGGTTTGCACAAAGATAACTGAGCATAGCAATCGGCAAGCCAATGATGGCAGCCGTATTTAGGCGGTTAACTACATAATGTCCAAAGTGGAAACTTTGTTTTTTATTTTGTAGCTGACGTTTTAAGTTCCAGAGTAAAAGTCCAGACGCAATCATGGCACAGCCTAAAAGCCCTGAGAAGAATAAAGCAAAGCGTAATATGGGCTGTGCAAAGTGTGCCATGTGTAAACCATAGACTCCATTATTGAGCGTTGCAATTGCACTATTATTCCGAATGTCACCGAGCAGGGCGCCAGATTCCCCGTTAAAGCTGAGTTGGGCTTGGTTTCGCGTGATGCTTCGGTCAGTTGACTCAACCAAGTTCACCTGAGCGATATCGGTATTGGGGTGTTTGACCGTAATATTGTCAATTTCTGTTTTACCCCAACGCTGCTCAGATTGTTGTATGAAGTACTCAATCGGTCGCATCGTAGCAGGTGTCGGTTTAACCTCAGAGCTGATGCTAATATTTCTAATTTCATCAAAATATTGGAACGGTTGCTCTGGGTAAAGTTTTTTCATGCCATTGGGAAGAATGAGATAAAAGAAAATGGCTAAACCAGTGAATGTAATGGTCAGAAAAAAGGGCAAAGCAATAACAGAGGTGACATTGTGAAAGTCTAGATACGAGCGTTGCCCTTTGAAGGCTCGTAGGGTAAAGAATTCGGTGAATATCTTTTTATGTGTGATGATGCCTGAAATGAGGATGATCAACATTAAGAAGGCAGCAATCGTGACTAATAGCCTACCGATAAAATAGGGCACACCATACAGCTGATAGTGAAAGCCATAGAAAAACTCACCGCCTTGGGTTGCAGACAAGGTGACTTCTTTACCCGTGTTCGCATCCAAAGTCTTATTTTCGTAGCCACCATCGGCCTTTTGCCAGTAGATTTTATTAACAGGTGAACTAGGGCTAGCCACGCCGATATACCAACTTTGCGCATCTGCGGCATTTTTTTGTAAGTATTGATATGCCGACTCCATCGCTGTGTCTTGTTTGACTTGCATGGTGGCAAATTGCGGTTGCATCCATAAATTTATTTCATGACGGTAATAGGTCGCAGCACCTGTTATAAAAATGGCAAATAATAACCATCCCAGTGTTAGTCCAAGCCAAGAGTGTAGCCATGCCATTGATTGGCGAACAGATTTTTGCATGGTTTAACCTACGAACTTCAGCAATAGAAAAAAGCAAAGGGAAAGAGAAATAGTTGAAGCGCTTAACTTTTTCAGGGATTGAACACAAAAGCTTACAATGACAAAAATGGTAAAGAAAATAAGAGATAGAAAAGCCGCCAAATAAATGGATTCTGCTTTAGCGAAGTGAGGGTAAAAACTGAGTGTAAGCAGTTCTGATAACATGAATGTACATAAATAGCCTAAGCCAAATGCGATCAAAAACCGATACAAAACGGATAAGGGATATTGAAATTTATGCATGACGAACCATTTAACCCAGAAAAAAGCACCTCATTTTCTGTGCTGTTAAATAACAGAAAACAAGGCGCAATTGAATCAATATTTAAATTTTACAGCAACACTATAATTGGCTGGTGCGCCATAAAATGCTTGACCATCAGGGAAGCTGTATAAGTATTTTTCATTTGTAACGTTATTTGCATTAGCTTGAAGGGAAATATGCTTATTCAAATCATAACTCGCCATTAAATTGACTAATGCATAAGCATCTTGAGTGATCGTACTATCTACTGATGAATCATATAATTTCGTCGAATCTTGCCACTGTAGTGCCGCACCAACTTTTAGTTTTGGTAAGGTAGGAATGTTATATGTCGTCAAAAGATTTATGGTTTGGTTCGGATTATAAGTTCGAGCATCTCCACCGTTTTTTAGATCCTTTAGGGTAAATTGAGCATAGCCAAAGGATATATTTAGATGGTCGGTGAGTTGACCTGCTAAGCCCACTTCAATGCCTTGGGAACGTAAATCACTTGTTTCCACTTTCCGTGTTAGTGGATTGCCATCTGAGCTACGTAAAGGATAGTTACTTTGTTCTGTTCTGAATACAGCAAATGTACCAGTGAGTTTCTCATCTAGCCATGAACTCTTAACTCCCATCTCATAGCTTTCACCTTCAACAGGTTTAAGCGCTTTATCAACTTCTGCACCAGTTTGTGGGCGGAAAATAGAGGTATAGCTTAAGTACCCTGTATATTCAGGAGTAAAATTATACGTGATGCCAGCATATGGCGAAACTTTACTTTCATCATAAGCAACAGATGAACCATAACTAGTTCCATCATTTTTTGCTTGTACATAATTGGAACCTAATAATAACTTTAAGTCATCACTGAGATGTAACCGAGTTGCGGCATATAAAGAGTTAATTTTCTGAGTATAATTTGCAGCTTCACTGAAATCAGACCAAGTTACAGATTGAGGAGTCCAACTTGCCCAATTTGTCGTTAATTGACGTAAGTAGCCAAGCGAATAATCATCTACAATATTACTATCATTAATATAGCCATTGGTTTGTTGATCATGCTGCTTACTGTGAATATAACTATACCCAATCGTGGCCTCATGATCTCGGCCAAACAAAGCATATTCCCCCTGTAAATTTAAATCAGCAAAATGTCTTTTTTGACTTTCTTTACCACCCCAAGCAGTGAGTGATACGTCAGATCCATCCTGATTTGGATAACCATAGTAATAGAGCAACTTGCTATTGTGCTCAGTATTGGTGTAGTTGTAGCTGAATTTTGCTGCCCAATTTTCATTCAGCTTTTGCTTTAATTCTATGAATGCTTTTTGACTTTTATTATCCCAATATGCCCAATCAGGGTTTGGATTGTAATTGCGATCATATGAAAGTTGATTTCCATCAGCATCTAATAAAGGTAACGCTCCCCAATTATTTGCATTCGGTTTATTTTTTTCTTCACTATAGCCAACAGTAAGTAAAGTACTATCTGTCAGATCGGCTTCAAGAATGCCTGAAAATCCATTTTTCTCCGAAGAATAACGGTCTATATATGAATCTCCAGTTTGCTCATAACCCATTAAGCGACCACGAATACGTCCGTCTTGAGTGAGGGTACCTGATACATCTGCTTCATAACGTTGTGTATTCCAAGAGCCATAACTTACACCAGCATTTGCTTGAAAGTCTTGGGTTGGGCGTTTACGAATATAGTCGATTGTTGCACTTGGGTCGCCAAAAGCATTGGTCAGAGCATCTGCACCTTTAATGACTTCAACTCGATCATAAAAATATGTGTCTGGGTTGGTATTATTGTAGTTGTAGTTACTCGATGGAAATCCAACGCCATCTGTTAATATATTTGAGATTTCAAAGCCACGAGCCATATACGTTGAACGTTCCGTTTCTTGGTTCGTAACTGTGACTCCAGGTGTATTATTTAAAACCTCACGAGTGCTATTGAGTGCGAAGTCATCAAGTTGTTGACGTGTCACAACATTGACTGTTTGAGGTGTTTCTTTGAGTGGGATATTTAGTTTAGTCGCACTAATGGACTGTTGAACAATATAGGATTTAGACTGTTCAGAGCTTTCAGTGGCTTGATCACCAGTGGGTTGTACAGTAATTGTTGCTAAGCTTTGAGCGTCTTGTGCAAAGCTATACTGAGCGCTAAGAATAGCTAAACTAATGATAGAGAGCTTAAAACCGCGAAAGGAGATATTGGACATTTATAAATACTAATGAGAATAATTATTAATAAGTTTATTGTTTGTATGTGAGTTTTACAAGATATTTACAATTGAAAAAATAAATCAAAAGAAATCTTTGATTGAGGCGATATGGAGTGGTTAAGGGTTTATGAATACCATTGATGTAAGTTGACGGCACTTTATCATTGTTGCTTTAACATACCCACGCCAATCTAAAAGACGCTATGTTATGATGTATGGGTTGAAAAATAAGGAATAATGCTTTGCAAAATCGGAAACTTAAAATTGGAATCGTAGTGGGTGAAGTATCAGGTGATACTTTAGGTGCTAAACTTATTCGCAGTTTTCGTGAGCAAGGAATTGATGCAGAATTTGAGGGTATTGGTGGCCCGCAAATGATTGCAGAGGGTTTCAAGAGTTTTTATCCGATGGATATTTTATCGGTCATGGGGTTGGTTGAGGTTCTGAAAGACATTAAAAAGCTTTTTGCTGTGCGTGATGGACTGGTAGAGAAGTGGGCTACCAATCCTGTCGATGTATTTATTGGTATCGATGCGCCAGATTTTAATTTGCGTCTTTCAAAAAGTTTAAAACAAAAACAATTGCCCATAAAAACTGTGCAGTACGTTAGTCCTTCCGTTTGGGCATGGCGTCAGGGACGGGTTCATGGGATCAAAGCTTCTATTGATTTGGTACTGTGTTTATTTCCGTTTGAAAAAACATTTTATAAAAAATGGGATGTTCCTGCTGCTTTTGTAGGACACCCCTTGGCGAGCCAATTGCCTTTGGAAAACCCAATTTTACAAGCCAAAGAAGAACTGGGTTTAGATCTGACCCAAAAGCATATTGCTTTACTGCCGGGAAGCCGACGTGGTGAAATTGAAAAGCTCGGTCCACTGGTTTTAGATGCTGCAAAATTGCTCTACGCCAAATATCCAAACCATCGCTTTGTGATACCTGCGATCAACGATGCACGTAAGCAACAAATCGAAGCTTTGCTTGCCCAGTATCCAAAAGCACTGGTCGATCAAATAGACTTGCTTGAAAACTCAAGTACCGAGTCAAAGATCGGGCGCCAAGTGATGAACGCCGCTAATATTGTAGCTTTGGCTTCAGGTACAGCAACTTTAGAAGCTATGCTGTTACACCGACCAATGGTAACTTTCTATAAGTTGAACTGGCTCACCTATCATGTGGTGAAATTCTTGATCAAGATTCAATATTATTCATTGCCAAATATTATTGCGGGCAAGAAAGTGATACAAGAATTAATTCAAAAAGATGCAACGCCTGAGAAATTGGCGGATGAAATTGAAAAATTAATGAATATTGAAACCGCACAGATTCAGGCTATGCAGCACATTACCATGCATAAACAGTTACTTGCAGGTAATAGTGAAAACCCTGTTGAGGCGATTTTAAATATTTTAGATTAATTTTCTTTAAGACATCGTGATAGTGCAGTGAGAAACAACCCAAACGTATTTGGGTTGTTTCTTTTTATTTTAAGGTTTTAGTCCAACAGCCTTGGCACGTGCAGCGTGTAACTTTTTATAACTGTCGATTAAACGTAAGTGACGGTCCAAACCTTCAAGTTTCATACTGGTTTCTGTTAAACCATAGAAACGAATACGACCTTCAACTGTGCCTATTACCGCATCCATACGTTCATCACCGAACATACGGCGGAAGTTGGCTTCATATTCTTCCAGTTCCATGTCGTCATCCAGCATTACTTCGAGCACGACATTCATACACTGGTAGAACAGACCACGTTCAACGGTATTGGTGTTGTATTGTAAGAATGCTTCAACCAAGTCTTTAGCTTCCTCAAACTGCTCTAATGCAAGATAGATGAGTAGTTTAAGTTCAAGCAGAGTCAATTGACCCCATTCGGTATTGTCATCAAACTCAATCCCGATCAAAGTCTTGATTTCAGTATAGTCATCTAGCTCACATTCTTCTAAACGTTCAACCAGCGCTTCGAGTTGTTCGTTGTTTAAACGGTGTAAGTTGAGGATGTCTTCACGGTAAAGCAGTGCTTTGTTGGTGTTGTCCCAAACCAAGTCTTCAACCAAGTAGATTTCTGAGTAACCTGGTACCAAGATACGGCACGCCGTTGCGCCTAAATGTTGGTAAATCGCCATATAGACTTCTTTGCCCATATTTTCCAAAATACCGAACAGTTCATCAGCCTCATCTGCATTTGAGTTTTTGCCTTGATTGGTAAAGTCCCACTCGACAAAGTCATAGTCCGATTTGGCACTAAAGAAACGCCATGACACCACACCACTTGAGTCAATGAAGTGTTCAACAAAGTTATTGGGTTCAGTGACCGCATTTGAGCTAAATGTTGGGCGAGGCAAGTCGTTCAGACCTTCAAAGCTACGACCTTGAAGTAGCTCAGTTAAGCTACGCTCAAGCGCAACTTCAAAGCTTGGATGTGCACCGAAAGAGGCGAATACACCACCTGTACGTGGGTTCATTAACGTCACACACATTACAGGGTATTGACCGCCTAGAGAAGCATCCTTCACCAGTACAGGGAAACCTTGCTCTTCTAAACCTTGGATGCCCGCTAAAATGCTAGGATATTTCGCTAAAACCTCTTGTGGTACATCTGGCAGGGTCAGTTCGCCTTCCAAAATTTCACGTTTTACGGCACGCTCAAAAATTTCAGACAAACACTGTACTTGTGCTTCAGCTAAGGTGTTTCCTGCACTCATCCCGTTACTAAGGTACAAGTTTTCAATCAAGTTTGATGGGAAGTAAACCACTTCAGCATCAGACTGGCGAACAAAAGGCAAAGCGCAAATACCGCGCTCAGTTTTCCCTGAGTTGGTGTCGTATAAATGCGTACCTAACAGTTCTTCTTCAGGGTCATAAATTTCAAGGGTATATTCATCCAGAACGCCTTCTGGCATTTCACCATTTGGACCTGGCATGAACCATTTCTCATCTGGATAATGCACAAACTCGGCATTAGCAATATCTTCACCCCAGAACTGGTCGTTATAGAAGAAGTTACAGTTCAGACGTTCAATGAACTCACCCAGTGCAGAAGCTAATGCACTTTCTTTGCTTGACCCTTTACCGTTGGTAAAACACATTGGTGATTGAGCATCACGAATATGTAAAGACCACACATTCGGCACAATATTACGCCAAGAGGCAATCTCAATTTTCATGCCTAGACCAGCCAAAATACCTGACATATTGGCAATGGTTTCTTCTAAAGGCAGGTCTTTACCTGCAATGATGGTGCTGGTTTCAGAAGCAAGGCTTGGAATAAGTAGGGCTTGAGCATCAGCATCAATGCTTTCTACTTCCTCAATAATAAACTCAGGACCTGTTTGAATCACTTTCTTAACTGTACACCGGTCGATAGAGCGCAAAATACCTTGGCGATCTTTTTCTGAAATGTCCGCTGGGAGTTCAACTTGAATTTTGAAGATTTGTTTATAGCGGTTTTCAGGGTCAACAATATTGTTTTGTGACAAACGAATGTTGTCGGTTGGAATGTCACGTGCCAAACAATACACTTTGACAAAGTAAGCCGCGCAAAGCGCAGAAGATGCTAAGAAATAGTCAAATGGACCGGGTGCAGAGCCATCACCTTTGTAGCGAATCGGTTGATCGGCAATGACTGTAAAATCGTCGAACTTCGCTTCTTGGCGAAGATTATCGAGATAATTAACCTTGATTTCCATGCTGGCACCTAAATTTTCTTATATGTCAGCATGGACATATAAGAGATAAAATATTGAAAATAAGCCGAATCACGGATGAAGACTGGACTTAAAAAAAGTGTGGCTAGAGCGAAAAAGAACAAACAAGCAGTGGTTTGAAGCCATCTCTAGCAAGGATGCGGGATATTATAGTGTGATTTTCACAAGATGCTAATCTTTGTCTGCAAGTTCAAGGTATTTATCTGGGTACAGAAAGACATGAGTAGAGTGAAGACTGCTATTAAATCATTACGGACGAGCATTTTAAATTGGGTTTGGATGATTTCTATATTGGCTTGGGCTCATTTGATATTGTCGTTTAAAGCTTTGGCTAAAAGCCGTTTCAGAGTTATAACCCACCCGATGTGCAATTTGCTGAATGCTACCTTGTCCATTACGCAGGTATTGGGCGGCTAAACGCAGACGGTGTTGTTGCAAATAAGCCAAAGGGCTGGTGCCTAAAATTTGGCTAAATAATGTGGCAAATTTAGACCGTGACATACAACACTGTTCTGCAAGGGACTCAACGGTCCAAGGCTGTGCAGGTTCCGCATGAATTTTTGCAAGGGCATTGGAGAGTTCAGGATGAGATAAAGCACTCAGCCAATTGTTCGAGTCTTGCAGCGCATCAATATAATCACGTACACATTCAATTAATAAAATACTCACCAAATGATCCAAAATTTTGTCACGACCTGGGCGTATGCGCTGGACTTCTAGAGCGAGAAACTGCAGTCCAATTTGTAACCATTCAGGAACCGTGCTGAGATCTTTGTGCTGAAGGTGAATAAACGCGGGTAAGGCCTGTACTAAAGGACGTGCCATAATGGGGTCCATATATGCATGTAGGGCCAAGATCACGGTTTTTTGTTGTGTCGCATTACTCCCAAAAGAGACTTCTTTATGTTGGTTTTGGACAAATAAGTCAGAAATATCGAATACTTCCAATAGTTGGTCGGTGGTTGAGGATCGACACTCATGGCTTGGCCCTGAAGGCAGTAATATCAAGTCTCCGACTTCAGCAACAATAATTTGTTTAGCATCTAAACAAATGGTGAATTGTCCTTGAAGTACCGCATAGGCCATCATGGTTGATTGTTCGGTATAGCGAAAAGCCCATTCACCATGAGGTTTTAGGTAGAGGTACTCAGATTGGTTGAGGTGTATATCTTCAAAAATTTTACTTAAAGCATCCATACTTTACGATTTCTAGTCTTTATTTCTTAGGCTTAATATTTGATTTAGGGTCAATTTAAGTCATTTCAGGCCAAGGACGATTACGCTGTTTTCTTGGACGTTAGCAACTGTTCTTTATGACCCATTTCTAGAAATATAAAGGCATAACAAGAAAATTGGAAGAATGGTAATGAATGCATCAGTGAAAATGACGAATTCTAGCGTGGTCGTCAAAAATGCAGCAGGGATCGATAACAAGCGTTTTGGCTGGTTATTGAGTCCTGGGCTTCCTGTGATTGGCATGGGTATTTTAGCGGGCTATCATTTTGGCCCGAAACCCACCAAGAAAATTTTCGCTTTGGGTGGACCGTTGCTACTGCATGTCATTATACCTGCGGTAGATGGTCTGGTCGGTGCAGATGAAAATAATCCTTCAGATGATGAAATTAAGGTCTTGGTAAATGACCCGTACTATGACCGTATTGTGAAATTGTTCATTCCGCTACAAATGGCAGCCAACCTGTTTGCAGGTTATGTGGTGACTCGCCAAAATGTATCGATGCTCGACCAAATATTATTGGGTGTTTCCATGGGGGCAATTAATGGAGTAGCAGTAAATACAGCACATGAGCTGTGCCATCGTCCTAAAAAATCAGATCATTATTGGTCACACATGACTTTAGCGCCGTTGGTCTATAACCATTTCCGCATTGAGCACCCTTATGGGCATCATAAACGTGCTGCAACGCCAGAAGATCCTGCTTCATCGAAAATGGGCGAGACTTTTTATGAGTTTTGGCCACGCACCGTTTTCGGTGGGCTAAAGTCGGGTGTTGAAATTGAACATAAACGCCTAAAACGAAAAGGTCTGTCTTTCTTCTCCAAAGAAAATGAACTGTTTCATGGATGGGCGATGAGTGCTGGTTTTCATGCAGCCATGTTGAAATTGTTTGGTAAAAAAGTGACGCCATATCTGGTGACACAAGCATTTTATGGCGTGAGTCTGTTTGAAATTATTAATTATATTGAACACTATGGTTTAAAGCGTAGCCAAAAGGAAGATGGCAGCTACGCGCGAACCATGCCAGAACACAGCTGGAATAATAACAACATTGTGACTAACTTATTCTTATACCAGTTACAACGCCATTCAGATCATCATGCCTATCCAACCCGCCCATTTCAGGCCTTAAGGCATTTTGATGAAGCCCCAGAGCTACCGAGTGGTTATGCTACCATGTTAATTCCAGCGTTAATTCCAAAGCTGTGGTTTAAAATGATGGATCAACGAGTGTTTGATCACTACGAAGGTGATTTGACCAAGGCCAATATCTTGCCAAAGCGCCGTGCTCTAATCTTTAAGAAATTTGGATTATGTGCTGACTAAACTGCGATATTTCAGCGATAACAAGTTGCATACATAATTGACATCGAATTTACAGTCATTGATTCGTTGAGTGCCTGTAAGTTCGATGATCATGATAGTCGTAGCGCTAAACTTTCTTTTTGAATAGGCATATAATGCCGAGTATGTTGTGAAAATATTGAACAGAAATGACACCTGCAACCAAACTTTTAAAAGCCAATAAAATCGATTTTTCTATTCATGAATATGAACATGATGCCAATGCAAAAAGCTTTGGGCTTGAAGCCGCAGAAAAATTAAATCTACGTGTCGAAGAGGTGTTTAAAACACTGTTGGTGACTGACGAAAAAAACTATTTTGTTGCGATTCTTCCTGTACATCATCAGTTAAACTTGAAAAAAGTTGCACAGGCAGTGGGGGCAAAAAAACTAAAAATGTCCGACCCTAAAGATGCAGAACGACTGACAGGTTATTTGGTTGGTGGGATTAGTCCTGTTGGACAGAAAAAAAGGTTAAAAACCGTGATTGACCAAAGCGCAGTACAGTTGGAAAAACTCTATGTCAGTGGGGGGAAGCGCGGCTTAGATATCGGTTTAAAACCGCAGGATTTAGCAAAATTGCTTTCAGCCACTTTTGCTGATGTACTGGATCAATAAAGAGCAGTGACGTCTTCGCTGCTTTATTTATCTATATTAATTTAGTCTTAAGCTCTTTTTAGTATTAATTTCAGTATAAATGAAAGCCCATTTAGGTGACGGAATGGGCTTTTCCTTGTGAAATATAGGGAAATTTTATAGTTCGAATCAATTATAAATTCATAAACTATCATTTAAAGCTATGGTGTGATTTCGTATAGGCTTTATTAGAAAAACTGATTAAATTTTTAAAAGTATTAAAAAACAATAATATATGTTGGTTTAGTGGGTGTATCTTCAAAAATAAACAAAATTGCAAATATTAATGGTAATAATTATCATTAATATTATTTTGCAGCGTTGGCTAACGTGAACACCTTTAAGAAACATAATTACATGAAATGAGCTTGGAATAAGTCTGAAATTGATCTCACGGTGTATTTTGAAAAAATGCTGGCCGATGACCATCACCGTTTGTTGATCGTTGGGGGGGATGGGTAGGATGTCGGCTATACCGAAATCTATGAAGGCAAGCGTGACCGTCTAGGGCGTTATTACGATGGTGATGATTTAGACCTCGGTTGGCATTTATTGTTTGGTGAAAAGTCGGCTTTTGGTAAAGGCTACTTGCGTCCAGTGATGTGGCTATTAGGTTTCTATATTTTTGAAAATGCACTCTCCGACAAAATTGTCGGGGAGCCTGACCACACCGTTAAACCTTATGCCGTAGTAGTGGAAGAAATGTGCTATGAGGCGCAGCGCTTGATCCCGATGCCTGAAAAAACGGCCATGTTGTATTGTTGCTTTAAACAAAAATTCTATGAAAAATTTGGAGGGTATTTAACTGATTCAAATGCATTTATGCAAAACCATAACCCACTCAATAGGACTGAGGAACTTACATGAGCTATAGCTCAGAACATATACAAATCATGGACATGCGCTTTTCAGCGCATGTCACTGTCGCCGAATTTGAACAATGGCTCAGCCAAATTGAACGTTTTTTCTTAAAGAAACAAAACTTTGCTTTGGTCATGCAAACCGACGTTGGTACGGAATTTCCGGAAGAATATCGTCAACTGCAAGCGGCTTGGTACAAAACATACAAACAGCTTTTTTTTCAATATTGTTTGGGTTTAGTCCGAATCGCACAAGACCCGGCAGATCAACAACGACTGAATACACCCGCACTGCATGCTGCGTGGCGGGTGCCTTATTACGTCACGCTTGATCATTCTGATGCACTGCAATGGGCCGTGCAGAGGTGGATATGCAAAACCTAAATACACAAAGAGCAACAAGCCAAATCTCAGCTTTGAGCCTAGCCGTTGTTATTGTTTTATATCTGGCGCATGCCTTGCCTTTGTATTTTTACAATGTGGCATTACCCGCTATTTTGCGACATCAGGGGGTAGACTTACGTTGGATTGGAATGTTGTCACTGCTTTATATTCCATGGGCTTTTAAATTTTTATGGGCACCACTGATTGACCGACTCTATATCAAGAAGTTAGGGAAACGAAAAACATGGCTGCTCTTTACACAAGTAGCCCTAGTACTTGGGGTATTGGCCTTGGCATTTACCCAGTTCTCTTATGGGCTGGTGGTGTTTATTGTGATTGGCTTGTGGATTTCAAGCTTTGCGGCGACTCAAGACATTGCCATAGATGGTTATACCGTAGAAACCTTTTCAGCGTCTGAGTACCATCTAGGCAGTATGGCACAAAGTATTGGGGTCGCTTTGGGGAGTATGTTGGGTGGTGCAGCGACATTATGGCTATACCAATATTACGGTTGGGAAAGCGCATTAGTGTGTTTAGCACTCATGACAGCATTGACCATGTTTGCTGTTTTTTATATTCAAGAAAATGCAAACGAACAGACGAATATCGCTAAACAAGCCCCAAGCTTAATCCGTGCTTTTAAACGACCAGAGATTCTATCTGCCTTGGCACTGATCCTGTGTTATCGCGTGGTTGAAGCACCGGCAATGGCGATGCTCAATCCAATGCTGATTGACCAGAAATGGACGCTTGCCCAAATTGGGGTACTGATGTCTGTGATTGGAGCTGGTGTTGGTTTGTTGGCTGCTGTGAGTGCCGCATTTTTATTGAAAAAAATTCAGGCTACACAGTTGCTCATTTGGGCGGGGTGGTGCCGAACAGCGTTGTATGGGGTGATTGGTGTAGCCATTATTTTGGGTTGGTTAAACCAGTGGCATTTGCTCTTGGGGGGATTTGTCATTGTCATGCTTGCGATTCGTTATGTCGCGATGACTTCGTTATATGCCTATTTCATGCAAAGCAGTTCTAAAGAACAGGCAGGCACTGATTTCACCATTTTAGTGTGTTTTGAACTGTTGGTTTATTTCATCGGGGGAGCCACATCGGGCTTTTTAGCCAAATCACTTGGCTATGGCAATTTTTATATGGTATTGACGGTTGCGTCTGTGGTCAGTGTACTACTGAGCCAATACATCATTTCACGTCATCAAAAAACTCAACAAAACTTTTGAATCAAGAAATTTAATAAAAGGAAAAAGATATGAGCCGTTTTATGTTACCTATGCAGTTGACTTGTTTAACACTTGCTGTATGTACACAATTGTATGCACAAGATAATGTCACTACAACATTAGATAGCCAAACAAGCCGTGTTGAAGCTAAACAAAAAGAAGCTACACAACTGGCACCGATTGTGATGACAGCAACTCGTTCTGCAAAGAGCATTGCGGATATTGCGGGGACAGTTTATAGCATTGATCAAGCTGAAATTGAAAAACAGGCCAATGCAGGAAAGAGTATTGCAGATATCTTGGGAATGTTAGTTCCATCTCTGACACCGAGTAGTGGAACGACCTCAAACTATGGTATGACCATGCGCGGTCGTGTAGTGCAATACATGATTGATGGTGTACCGCAAACAGGTTATCGCGATGGTTCACGTCAGTTAAATAGCATTCAACCGTCTATGATTGAGCGTATTGAAGTGGTTTCAGGAGCAACCAGTATTTATGGCTCGGGAGCAACAGGCGGGATTATTAATATTATTACCAAACGTGGTGGCCAAGACCCGATTAGCTTTGAAACTAAAGTTGGGATGACTGCGGGAAATAACTTTAAATCAGATGCTATGGCCTATGAAGCATCACAAAGTGTCTTATTTAATCAAGGTGTATTGCAAGGTGCTTTCGGTGCAAGTTACACCACTCGCGGTGAAATTCAGGATAGCCATGGCAATCGCATAGGACCTGAGGTTGCGCAGACTGACCGCCAAGATACGGACACATTGGACCTCAATGGCCGTTTGACGTGGAATATTTCAGATGAACAAAGTTTAAGTTTTGGTGCACAATATTTTAATGATCAACAAGACAGTGAGTATGGACCTGACTATGGTCCAAATTTAGCTTATGTAAAACGAGACCCGACCTATACAGCCAGCCTTGCTGCAGTTAAAGGCATGCAACTTGAGACTCAACCTCAAACTGAACGCTATGCGTTTAATACACAATATGAAAATCAAAATGTATTGGGTCATACCTTAAATGCCGAAGCGTATTATCGTAACGAACAGGCACGTTGGTTTCCTTCAGCCCAAGCAATGGGTGGCGGTTTATACCTCGTTTATCAATCGGAAACAGATATTGATGTGTACGGTGCGCGTGTTGCTTTGCAGAAACAGTTTGATTTAAATGGTCGGAAGTTGGGACTCAGCTATGGTATTGACTATGAAAATGAACAAGATGAACAAAATATTCAAATGTACGATAGTGCTGCATTTGTGGCTAGTAACGGTCTAAATTATAAGCCTTTTAATTATTATGCTTTTGGGCCAGATGTCGAAACAGAAAAGTTGGGTACCTTCATTCAAACAGACTTTGATGTGATAGATCGCTTAGGCTTAAAAGCAGGGGTGCGTTATGAACGTGTAGAAAGCCAAGTTGATGAATCAACGCCTTATTTAGAGGCAATTACCGCTGACTTGCAACCAGGCTACCAAGCCAAGACTTTAAATGGCGGTAAGGTAAAGCATGATGCGACATTATTTAATTTGGGCGCGCTTTATCACTTAACAGATGCTCAACAAATTTTTGCAAACTTTTCTCAAGGATCAAATTTACCTGATATTCAACGTATGCTTCGTGATGTACCCGCAAGTTTTACTGTGAATAGTCAAACTATTGATCCAATTAAAGTCAATAACTATGAGCTGGGATGGCGTGTACAAGCTGCAAACGGTTTAAATGCGAGTGTCACCACTTTCTATAATGACTCAGATAAAAGTTTAAAATTTGGCCGTCCCAACTACACGATTGAAGTACTAGATACCGATGAACGCGTTTATGGTATTGAAGGAAATCTGTCATATCGACTACAGCCAAATTGGATAGTGGGTGGAACCATGGCTTACACCCGCGGACAATTTAAAAATACCGCAGGAAAGTGGCAAGAGCTAGATGCAATCCGTGTTGCACCACTGAAAGGTACAGCATTTTCTGAGTGGCAGTTTAACAATGACATGAGCCTGCGTGTTCAAGCTCTTGCTATCGGTGGTACAGATAAAGCCAAAAAAGATGCTGTAAAGTATGGTTCAACGGTTCCTGCTGAAATTAAAGGCTTTGCAACAATGGACGTCATAGCCAATGCAAAAGCAGGTCCTGGTACTGTGGGCTTTGGTGTGTATAACGTTTGGAATGCGGACTACAAATCAGTCTATAGTCAAGCTGTGGAGTCAGTTTATGGTGCTATTTCAAGCTTAGCAGCTCAAGGTCGAACCTATGGTTTGAGCTACACATTAAAATACTAATTGCACAACTAGAGGTAGCTTTCAGCTACCTCTTTGCTTTGTAATCTCGCCATTAAGAAATGGTTTCAATAATAAAATCAATAGCAATAACAAAATCTTTATTGCAGGCAGCCTTGCCAATGGCGCTTGTTTTTCGATGATTTTACCTTTACTTGCACCGTTTATTCGGCAACTGGGACTGACGGAACTGCAAGGTGGAGCGTTGGTTTCGGCTGGTGGTTTGGTGATGGCTATCTCAGCTATTTATATTTCTAAACAAACTCAAAAATTCATCATTTATCAATTGTTAAGTATCGGTTTTATCGGTATGGCGATCGCTTGGGGCTTATTTGCGGCGGTACTCAGCTATGGACTGAGTTATGCCATGTCATTTATTGTTTAGCTTACTGATATTGACCCGTGCCAGTACTGGCTTTTTTATGGCGATGCCACAAATTGCGCTGCAAAGTTATGTCATGACGGCTTTTCACAGTGAACAGGAACGTAGCCAGAATATGGCAAAGTTTGGCGCGCTGAATAGCCTAGGCGTGGTGATAGGTCCTTTAGCGACGACATTATTGCTGACATGGAGAATGTTGACACCGTTATGGGGCCCAGTGGCTATTCTAACGGCTATGGCGGCTTGGATTGTACTAGGCTTTCAAGGGAAGCAAGCGTTACATACACAAGAACGAGATGAAACCACGGCTAAATTACAAGACGTGTCTACAGAAAAGCTGCAATGGTCAAAGTTAGGGATTTGGTTGTTGCTGGGTTTTAGCTTATATGTTGCGATTGTCACCCTGAATTTAACCGCTGGTTTTTATATCCAAGATCGATTCCATTTCGATACCTATCAGAGTGCAATGTATTTTTCTCAGTGTTCATTGATTGTGGGGATAGCGCTCGTTTTGATGCAATTGGCGATTTCAAAACGCTTTAAATGATCAATTAAACAATTACTTTGGATTGGTCTTGTGACGATGGTTTTAGGTTTATTACTTTCACTGAGTGCTAGTCAGATTTGGACTTTCCAAGCGGCTTATCTTTTTTATGGTATCGGCGTGGCTTGTTTAATTCCAGCTTTTACCACAGAGGCAGCCCAAACCGCACCAACCATGCTACAAACTAAAATTGCCAGTTTATGCACAGCTACGCAAGCACTGAGTTTCGTTTTGCACCTTTACTAAGTACAGGCTTATATCAGTGGAATTAGCATTTACCTTATTGTTTTTTATTGGTATTGATGATGGCGCTGATGTTGTACTTCAGCTTTAAACACATACAAACCAACAAGGATCTCAGTAGTGTGGCATGAGATCCTTTATCGAAGAGGATTAACCAAGAAGATAAACGACAGCGTGAATTAAACTTGGGCCAAACAGCACCATGAAAATACCGGCCAAAACCATACTGAGGCAGGCCGCGACACCTTCTTCTTTATGACGTTTGAACGCGGTACTGGTACCAAAACCATGTGCGGCACTACCCAAGGATGCACCTTGAGCAAATTTAGAATCCAATTTTAGAACAAGTAATACGGTGTTGGCCAAGAGTCCACCAACGATCCCCGTAATCACAGTGAATAAAATCACCAGCTCGACTGAGCCTCCGACGGCTTGAGTGACTTCCATGGCAAAAGGGGTAGAGATAGAGCGGCTCATCAAACTATAACTGGTTGCAGCATCGAAATGGAATAAACGTGCCAAGTAAAAAGAGCTGACTACGCCAACCAACATACCTACGATAATGCCCAAAGCAATCGAAAAAGCATGCTGTTGAATGACTTTGCGATATTCATAGATCGGGATGGCAAACGCCACCGTTGCAGGGCCTAACATCCAGACTAACCATTTGCTGTAGTACATATAGTTGTCATACTGAATGTTGAAAAACACTAGACACAAAATAATCAGACAGGGAATAAAAACCGCTGGTGAGAGCAATACATACGGGTGTTTCTGATAAAACTTTTTACCCCAAAGATAGGCCAGTACCGTTCCGATAAAACAGATCAAGGCAACGAAATGAATATGCATGATCGTTCCTTAAATTTGACTTTTCAGCTGATGTGACTGCTTGTGCTTTTTTTGAAACTTGGCCTCAAGCTTAAAGCCCAAGAAAACACAGTAGGCAGTGCAGGTCATCACGCAAATGGTTCCAAGTACAATAGATAAAACCAGTTGCCAACCTTGGGTAATAAAAAGATGTTTATATTTAATTAACCCAATAATACAAGGAATAAAAAACAACAACAGTTCAGCTAAAAGTAAATCCGAACCCGACTTAATCCAGTCCAGCTTAAATACACCCGCTAACAGAGAAATAAGTAAAAGCGTTAGACCTACGACCCCACCTGATATTGGTAAAGACATGGCGACTTGTATCAGCGTTCCGAGATACCAAATCCCAATCAGCAAACCTACTTGAAGAGTAGAACGATAAGGCAATTTGAACGAACGCATTGTAAGACCACAGGGTATAAGTTGTTGGTGTTATTTTAAGTTTGACCTGATCGTGTAATTATGAATAATAAAATAATAATTATGCTTAATTGGAATAATTTTGGATTTTAAAGCGCTAAAAATATTTGTGCAGCTGGTGAAAAGTCACAGTTTTAGTATTGCTGCGGAGGAACTATCTGTGACTCAACCCACTATTAGTAAATCTTTAAAACAGTTAGAAGACGAGATAGGACTGCCTCTATTTCATAAAGGCGAGGCAGGGCGTAAGCGAGAAGTCAAACTGACCTATATGGGAGAGCAAGTCTATTTACATGCTGTGCAGATTTTGCAGCAGGAGCAACAGATCTTTGAAGCTGCAGATCAAATTCGTGGGTTGAAACAAGGTGTGCTGAGATTGGGTTTACCACCTTTAGGCTCAGTATTGTTGAGTTCCTTAATTGTTAAATTTCACAAATTGTATCCCAACATTGAGTTGAACTTTTTAGAAGTCGGTGCAACAGGCATTGAAGAAGCCATTTTGGCCAAAAAAATTGACGTTGGGATTTTATTGGGCGAGTTAAAACCCAGCATTCAAGGCATTCAAATTATCGATTCACCTTTGTGTTTGCTTTCTAACTACGATTCACAGTGGAGAAAGCGCGATGTGGTGCAGTTTGCTGAACTTCAAGAAGAGTCATTTTTACTGTATGCAGACACCTTTACTTTAAACCATGTGATTCTAGATGCGGCGATGGCGGCTGGTTTTGAACCCAAAGTGTTATGCAAAAGTAGCCAGTGGGACTTTATTGCCAAAATGGTCGAGTCAGGTGTCGGTATTGCTTTATTGCCGCAAATTTATTGTGAGCAGTTAGATCGCGCAAAATTCAGTGTCAGTTTAGTGGAACAACCTAGCTTGAGGTGGAACTTAAATATGGCATGGAATTCAACCGTAGTGATGAATCCTGCAACTCGTGCATGGTTATCGATCGTTGATGAATATAAAGATCAAATTCATTTTTAGATAGTTCATCTTCAGACACGCTTTATTAAAAAATGATCACTCTGGTTATGTTTTGATTACCTATTGTTACCTTACGTTTACAAAAAAATGTCTAAATACTAATTTATTGATTAATAAGTAAACAAAAATGTTTCATAAAATCAGATCAGAGTCTCTGTGCCCGATTTTTGTATAGTCTAAGTGCAAACATAAAAACGGAGGCTAAATGTTCAAATTTAAGAATGATATTGTGCACGGTGCGCTTTTTGACATGGATGGAACAATGTTTGATACCGAACGTTTACGGTTTCAAACCTTGAAACAGGCATCCAAAGAGCTAATTGGGGTCGAGTTTTCAGATGCCTACCTTATGGCATGTTTAGGCTTAAGCGCCCGAAGTGCGGAAGCCTTGGCGCAAAAGCAATATGGGCAGGAAGTTCCCTATGCAGAGATTCGTAAACGGGCAGATGAATTAGAATTAGAAACAGTGCGCCAATATGGTGTGCCGATTAAAAAAGGTTTGGTACAAGTTCTAGAACGCTTACGTAAAGCAGGATTACGTATGGCCGTGGCGACTTCTAGCCGAAGAGCGATTGCTGAAGAGTATTTAATCAATGCCAATGTTTATAAATTTTTTGATGTTTTGGTCTGTGGTGATGAGGTTGAAAAGGGAAAACCACATCCTGAAATTTTCTTAAGTGCAGCACAAAAACTAAACCTTGAACCAGCGCAGTGTTTCATGTTTGAAGACTCTGAAAATGGTATCCGCTCGGCACATGATGCTGGGGGCATCTGTGTACTGTTCAAAGATATTAAAGAACCCAATGCAAGCATGTTGGCACATGCCAATTATTATTTTGAAAATATGTATGACTATCTAACGGAATTAGATATCTACAGCTCACATCTGGAAATGCCCAACTTACAAGAAAGCTTTCCTCAAACTTTAAATCAACTCACTGTTGGAATTCACGGATTTGGCGCCATTGGCGGAGGCTATATTACACAAATCTTGTCGCATTGGGATGGCTATACGCGTCCTAAAAAAATCTATGCGTCTACACGTAACAGTTTATACCGTTCTGCCGTAAATGCTTTTGGCGCATATTGCATACGTTATGGGCAAGTGTCTTATGATGAGCGTATTGAAAATATGCATATTATTGATGCTGAAGACTTACAGCAGATGCATGCCATGTACGTCGAGTCGAGTTTAATTGCGATTTGTTTAGCTGAAAATGCATTAGCCAGTGAAGCTGCAACCATTGCACAGGGCCTCTATGCACGCTATCTGGCGCAAGATGAGCAAGTTCAAACTCCAATGACGCTGTTAATTATCTTAAATAAAATTGGTGCCAAGCAGTTGGTTCTAGAACAGGTACGTAAAGCCTTGGTAGAATTAACAGACCATGCTGTTGCTGATTTTATTTTAGAGCAGCACTATTTCTGCGATACGGTTGTGAACCGTATGGTATCTAAGCTGAGCGATAAAAATCTATATCGTCAACTGTGCATTAAATACAATATTTTTAAGCAATATCAACTTGATGACGAGAGTAATCAAATTGAAATTGAAGATGTCAGTAAACTGAGTGCGGAACAAGAGCGCCGTGCCAGTGAATATGTAGAAGATTTAAGACAAAATTTTCAACCGAGTCATATTTTACAACATATGGATTTAATTCTATTCAATGCTGAAATGGATATGCCGATCTATGTGGAAAACAAAAGTCCCTTACTTAGTAAAATGCGTCAAATGATCTTGGTAGATCAAATTTCAGATATTCAGCTCATTAAAAACCGCTTATGGAATGGCGTACATGCCATGACTGCGTGGTATGCCAGCCTACTCGGGCATCAGACTATTGGTGTGGCGATGGGCGATCCGCGAGTGCAGTATTATGTTGAAAAACTGCTTGCAGAAGTAACGCAGGGTCTGACGCATTACCTGCCAAAACGCAAAAATGATTTAACGCGTTTAGCCCGAAGTTTTGATCAATCTTGCCAGTATGCGTATAAAGACCCATGTCGTCGGGTTGGGCGTGATCCACTGCGTAAGTTGAGTGCATTTGAACGTGTATTTTCATCGGTCGCGTACAATGTCTCGCATGGATTTTCTTTTGAAGCACTATTAAGTGGTGCGATCTTTGGCTATTTGTATTTGATGGAAGAAGAGAACCAACCCATGGATGTATTGTTAGGACATCTGAAGCAGCAACTTCAACAGATGAACCTGTCAAAAGCGCACAAAAAAGCGCTGTATTATGTCATTCAAAAACGTATCAATGAATATCAAAATGGTGAGTTGGGAATGGAAGACTTTATGATCCCTGACCAACCTCAAAAGGCTGAAATGAGCTGTGCTTAAGTCTTCATGATATTCAGATCTCTTTGAGCCGTCTTAAATGTTAAAACACCATAAGAAAGGCTTGATAAAAAGAGCTTTTCTTATGGTCTTAAATCTTTTAACGTTAGACCTAAGAGAGACTTGGTTTTTTTACAATGAAATGGGATGAGATCGGGGAACAACCGTGTTCAATTGCACGAACGCTGTCGGTGATTGGCGATCGGTGGACGATGTTGATTTTACGAAATGCATTCTTGGGTGCACGCCGTTTTGAAAGTTTTCAACAAAACTTAGGTGTCACTCGACATGTGCTTTCTGAGCGTTTAAAGCGTTTGGTTGAACATAAAATTTTGGAGAAAAGACCCTATACAGATCGCCAAGAGCGCTTTGAATATTGTCTGACTGAAAAAGGTCTGGCTTTATACCCAGTGCTGATGTCCATGGCAACATGGGCCGATCAATGGATGGACGAGGGTTTAGGTCGTCCCGTGCAATTTATTCATAAAACCTGCGGGCATAGCATTCAGCCACATTTGGTTTGTAATGAATGTGGTGATGCCATACATGCCAAAGACATCAAAGCGATACCGACACAGGTTTATGTCGATGCTTTAGCTGTTCAATCAGACGTTAAACAAGCTTAAGTTTATAAACAGTTTGCAGGTTTTGGCACGCCTGCCAAACGACTCAGATGACGCGCTACAAGCCCAGTATTAAACTTTTCTTGCAGTATGGCATTATTGATGTCTGCACTGACTGTTTTCATTAAAAACTTAATTAGTGGACGTGTTGCAGGTGAGTGTCCAAACTGTTGGTAAAACTGACGCACTGCCATGAGGATTTCAAAGTGCCAATCGGTCAATTCAAGTTCTAAAGATTTTGCTAACTCTTTTGCAACTTCTTGATTCCAAATGGTGTAATCGACTAAATGACCATCTTGGTCTAATTCTAAATTCATCTAAACACTCAAAACTATTTCAAACTGATACAACGACTATGGTTTAAGGATAGCTCAGCAAACCTAGTATAGCTGATGGTTTCTAAATTACTCGGATGGACAGCAGCAATATTTTCAGCATCCTGTTCAAGCACAAATACACAAGCTAACTGCTGAATAAAAGTATGATCTATATAAAGTGCTGCATCGCCCATTAAAACCACATCATCCCCTGATTGATAGAGGTTTTGTAATTTACTCAGTGCTTGTTCCGTCGCGGAAAATGGAGACTGCACGAGATAAAGTGTTTTGCTCATAGCTGGCTCCTTACCAATATAATACATGGTCAAACTGTTGTATTAAATTGGCATTAAGTTCAACATATTCGATTTCTTGCTCGGTTTGTTGAACAAAAGCAGAAGCTTGATTGTTGGTTTCAATCCAAATCGGGCTTAAGTCATAAAACTCAAAGCTATCAACCATGTTTGAAGCCAGTTTAAACGCATGTTTTAAGGGTTCAAATGATTGAGCATTGTTTAATAAGCTGAGTGCAGCATCTTGTAATAAGACTTTGACTTCACAGCCAAAAGTTGCAAGAACCATGGTTGCAGAGAGGCTTTCATGCACTTGCAAAGAGTTCAAATTGGCTTCGGTTAAAATAACCAGTACAGATTTCACACAATATACCTTTTAAAAGCAACAAATTCTTGAAAACTGAGCACTTAGAATTGAATTAAGCGCTCTGCAGACTGAACAGCATCGGCCAGTTCCCCTAGGCCTACCAAGTCAAAACCTGTCGCAAGATTATGCTGTGCTAACTGATGACGCTGTGCATTTTCGGCATCGGTAATTCCTCGGGCCAAAGCTGCACTTACACAAACGGGTAGACGAATGGCGAGTTTTTGCCACTCGGAACATAGATTCCGTTGGTCGTCAGGTACCCATTGCAGGGCATTGGCAACTTGAACAGCATCTTGGTAGAAAAACACTCGAAAGGGTTCATTTTTCGCTTTCAATGCTTGTGCTAAACCTAAAGCATGCCATGCATGAATTGAACTCGGTGCGGAGGTAATTAGTAATAAAGTACTCATCAAACTTCACTAGAGGAATGTCCAAACCTTGCTTGGTACATTCGGACTTCATAATAAAAAGGTAGTATACAATGATTTTAGGTGGTATCGGCTTTGTTGCACAAAGATTTGAAATGCAAAGCGCCCCTAATTGAGCCAAATTTAAGGCCTAACTTGGGTAAGTGGTCGACCTAATTCCGTAAATCTGTTAAGGACTGCTACACGTGCATGGATCTCATTCACTTGGCTATCAAAACTCCTTGCACTGAGTTTATCTCCTAATAATTTGATGCAATGCATCTTAGTTTCAACCAAACTTCGCCGATGATAGCCTGACCATTTTTTCCATAATGTCCTGCCTAAACGTTTAATTGTTCGAAGTAATTCATTTCGCTCTAGCGAGCTACTCTTTGTATCTTTCCATGGTTTCGCATTTTTTCTAGGTGGAATCACCGCATGCGCTTGCCGATCTGCAATGACCTGACGGCATTGCTTGGTGTCATAAGCTCCATCGGTATAAACAGAGTTAATCTGCTCATCTTGTGGAATCTGATTAAGTAAATCACCAAGCACCTGTGAATCACTGACATTATTGGTTGTAAGCTGAACTGCTCGTATTTGTAGGGTTTTAGCATCTATACCAATATGAAGTTTACGCCATTTGCGACGATATTCAGGTCCATGTTTCTTGCGTTTCCATTCGCCCTCACCTAGAAACTTCATGCCTGTAGAGTCCATGAGTAGATGCAGCCCATCGCTACTTTTTTGGTAGCTGATTACAATATCAATATGCTTTTGTCTTCTACAAAGCGTGGTGTAATCTGGAGCTATCCAATTTAATCCGCAAAGTTTAATCAGACTTTGCACAAAGCCAGTGACCATACGTAAAGACAGACGGAATAAGGATTTAATCATTAAGCAGCATTGGATGGCTGCGTCGGAGTAGGTTTGATTTCGCCCTTGTTTGCCTTTTGATGGCGCATACCATTGCGTAGCAGGATCAAACCAAATGGCAATATTTCCGCGACTCATGAGTGCTCGGTTATATGCGGGCCAATTGGTTGTGCGGTAGATTTTGTGTGTAGGCTTCTTCATTTGAAAATTATATCGCTGAAAAACCCTTTACAGATAGATTTGTGCAACAAAGCCGGTTAGATGTCGTTATAGATCATTTAACTAAGTAAATCGATTGATACTGGGAAAGACGAGAATTACAACAAATGCTCACAGAAATGTTTTATGTATAAGCAATATCGATGCTCGTATGGCGGTTCTTTTATTCCTAGTGGTTTGTATTGCATGTCGCCACCCAGATTTCAATTAAAGTTAATTCATAAAATATTGATTTATTCTTAATTCATTTTTTTCACAAAAAATTCACGAATAATTATGCATGATTGCTGCTAGAAACAGCTGTAGTTTCAGAATGAACTTCCAAGGTCCTTAGTTTAAGCCCACATCAATCTACTGCTGATGTGGGCTTTTTTTGCATGGAGAAAAGTAATGCTTCGATTGTTAATGTGTTTATTTGGCCTTCATGGTGCAATTGAGATCGATTATACAATCAACCATGAAGAAATTAATGTCTGCCGAGAATGCTTGAAGGAAGTTAAAAGCTAGAGCAATTTATGCTACTTTTTCACCTTACTGAACATGTGTATAATTTTATCTTATGAGAAGACATCGTAAAAAATCTGAGCACATAACGTCAAATTGGACAACAGAACAAGACTGTTTCTTAATTGAAAATAGTTCTATGTTGATTGATGACCTTAAGGAGCACCTACCTTTCACTGAAGATGAAATTCTTAATCGAAAAGAGGTGCTTGGACTTACAAGAAGACAAAAGCAACTGCGTAAATTTTTAAGCACTTAGACACTTATTTAACAACTACACTTTTTGGGTATAATTTCTTACATATCTATGACTGTAAATTGTGAGAAATGTATTATTTCGGTGTTGATAAATATTTCAATTGTGAGAGTATAAAAAAAGAACAATAAAGGGAGGAAAGTATGGCTTCACAAGATGTGCTTGTAATCTCGGTTTCTGCTTTTGTCCTTACATTAATTATTTATGAGTTTGGGCAAATGTCGATGTTGTTTTAAGCGAACCACCTTCGGGTGGTTTTTTAATGGGCGAAATTTATGAATGCAGACGACTATTTCCAGAAAACTAAAAAGCGCCCACCTAAAATCAAACCACACTCTATAGCTAAATTCGGCTTTGTTGCAAAAACACCTGACACTATGATTTTATTATGTTTATTTTTTATTAAAATTCTATAAAACCCGTTAAAAATCAGCATTTTGCAAAAATATTTATGTAACAAAGCCGGTAAATCTCTTTATAGTAAAGGAGTAATAGTGAACTTCTGGCCAAGATTATTACTGCAGGTATACATCTTCATTTTGCCATTATAGATATCTAGACATTTACCGCTATCTTGACTACGAATACGGTAACCATCAAAAAACCATTTTTGATTTGGTTGGTTATTACACTGGTATGCAATAACTTGAGCACCATCATTTTTATTTGCGCCAGATACGTCTAAGCATTTTCCTTGTACTGTTATGCTTTTATCTTCATGATAGACCAGCTTCTGATTAGATGTATTTTGGCAACGTGAAGCTAAAAGCTCTCTTTCATTGAAAGGACTAAGCTCTAAACAGCGATTATCGTAGGTACGAATTTTTACCTCTTTAAACCGATCAAGAGGTGCATTAATTGGATAATCTATAGTGGTGGTTACGTCCTTATTTACAACGACTGGTACAGGATATTCAACAACAATACATGCTGTTAAAAAAGCACATGGACTAATTAAAAGTATAGATTTAAGCATTTGATTTTCAAATTTATATGAAGAATAAATATAATATATTTTAAAAATATGTATTAAAAATGGATTAATAAAAAAACATTACCTTTATGTATAAAAATTGCACATTTAATACTGCAAGTAAAGTGCTTTCAAAGTTGGATTGTGAGAGGAGAATGTTAAGGGCTTATCAGGGTATGTTTTAACAAATTTGGTAGAGAAAGCTGTCTTATAGTCTTCCTGAGAATTTCTGTATTTCTTTAAACTCAAAAACTAGAGAGGTTACGCAATCAAATTAAAGCTTCACAATTTATCTAACAAATTTTTTCTTTTCATAAACGATATACAGTACATAGCTACAACTGTAACACATGCGGTATTCCGAACCTTTAAAATGATGGTATAGTGCTCTTGCAGATTGGCCGACTCAAGAGAATTTTGAGTCGGTTTTTTGCGTTTAATATCTGTGGATAAGTCATTTTAAACACCATAAATACACCAATAAAACGCAACTTGCTGATTATTATAGGGAGTATGTATACAATGATTTTAGTGACTGGTGGTTTAGGCTTTATAGGCTCTCATATTGCTTTGAGCTTTATGGCGCATGGGCAAGAGGTCATTATTGTAGACAATTTATCCAATGCGAACTTACAAACTCTTGAACGATTAGAATTTATTAGCGGCATGTACGTGCCTTTTGTCAAAATTGATATACGAAATACGCCTGCTTTAAACAAAGTTTTTGAGCAGTATTCCATCGACGCAGTGGTGCATGCAGCAAGTTTTAAATCACTTGAAGAATCTGTACTGAAGCCTTTGGAATACTATAATGATAATGTCAGTTGTATCATGAGTTTACTGCGTGCCATGCAGCGCACAGGTGTACGCACTTTGGTTCATCTTTCCAGTCTTGCGGTCTATGGTGAATCCAGCCTACATTTAGAAGAAGATTTGGAGCTGAATTTCGGCTATCCAAACCCGTATATCAAGTCGCAGCAAATGGTCGAAGAAATTATTCGAGATACAGCAAAAACGGATAATGAATGGAAAATTGCAATTTTAAGAATGGGCAATGTCGCTGGTGCATTTGAAAATGCGATGCTCGGAGAATTGTTCCCGCCTTTACCGAAAAATATTATTCCACTGTTGATGCAAGTCGCCGGAAAACAGCGTGATCACATTGAACTTAGAAAAAGTGCACAAACCACAGACCATACCGTAGAGCGTAGTTTTTTACATATCCTCGACGCATGTGATGCGATTGCCGCTTCGTTACAATGGTTAAGTACTCAACAATTTGCCTGTGAAGCTTTTAATATTGCAGGTCAAAGTGTGTCGATACAGCAATTGATTGAAAAAGTTGAAAATGTGACGCAAAGTGATATTGCGACAGTCGATGTGAAGGATTCGAACATCGTAGAATTAGATCAGGTCGCAGCCGAGTGTAGTAAAGCGAACAAGGTTTTACACTGGAAAGCGAAGCGCAGTTTAGAACAAACCCTTGAAGATGGATGGCATTTCTACCAACAAAGTTTAAATGGCGGTTAATTAATTTAATGATAACAATTATCATTTACATATTTTTGCTTAATCATTAAGATAAGGAAAACAAGCGCAAAATAATCATTTTGTAATTCACTTAAAAAGGAAGAGGTTAAAATGCAAACACGTATTGAACATGACACGATGGGCGAAGTTGAAGTACCTAGTGAAGCACTTTGGGGTGCTCAAACTCAGCGTAGTTTGCAAAACTTTAAAATTGGTAATGAACGTCTACCACGTCCAATGATTCGTGCCATGGGCTTAGTGAAAAAAGCAGCAGCATTGACCAATGCTGAGCTCAACCAAATTCCACAAGAATTGGCGCAATACATCGTCGGTGCAGCGGATGAAGTGATTGCAGGGCAGTGGGATAGTCAGTTTCCTTTAGTGGTATGGCAAACTGGTTCAGGCACACAAAGCAACATGAACTGTAATGAAGTGATTGCCAATATAGCCAATCAGAAACTCGGCAATCCTTTAGGCGCGCAAAAACCTGTACACCCGAATGATCACGTGAACCGTGCTCAGTCAACCAATGACTCGTTCCCAACGGCGATTCATGTCGCAGCAAGTATTCAAATCAATGAATTACTGATTCCTGCGCTTACCCATCTTCGAGATACTTTAGAGGCAAAGTCTCAAGCATTTGCTGACATCGTCAAAATTGGGCGAACACATTTACAAGATGCGACACCCTTAACCTTAGGCCAAGAATTTAGCGGTTATGTTTCTCAGCTCGATCACGGCTTAAAGCGTTTACAACAAGCACTTTCAGGTTTGTATGAACTACCTTTAGGTGGAACCGCTGTAGGTACAGGGTTGAACGCTCATCCTGATTATGCAGAAAAATCAGCGCAGCAACTGGCACAGTTGACTGGACTACCTTTTGTGACTGCACCAAATAAATTTGAAGCATTGGCTGGGCGTGATGCAGCAGTGTTTGCTTCAGGTGCATTAAAAACGCTTGCGGTAAGCTTGAACAAAATTGCCAATGACATTCGTTGGTTGGCAAGTGGTCCACGTTGTGGTTTTGGCGAGTTACGTATTCCTGAAAATGAACCAGGCTCAAGTATTATGCCTGGGAAAGTGAATCCGACTCAAAGTGAAGCGATGACCATGGTGGTGGCTCAAGTCTTAGGCAATGACACCACGATTAATGTTGCGGGTGCATCAGGTAACTTTGAATTGAATGTATTCATGCCAGTGATTGCGTTTAATTTGTTGCAGTCTATTCAGCTTTTGGGTGACGTGTGTAATAGCTTTAATGATCACTGTGCAGTGGGTATTGAGCCAAACCGCGAAAAGATTGACCATTTCTTACATGACTCATTGATGTTAGTCACGGCTTTAAACCCAGTGATTGGCTATGAAAATGCAGCGAAAGTTGCCAAAACAGCGTATAAAGAAGGCAAAACCCTAAAACAAGTGGCTGTGGAGTTGAACTTGGTCACCGCTGAGCAGTTTGATGAAGTTGTACGTCCAGAGCAAATGATTTCCCCAAATGTAAAATAGCCCTTGGTAAAGATGCTCAACTAAAGAGCAAATGAACATCAGCGGTTTTTATCTTTGGGCGAAGTCGGTACAATGGTCGACTAAAGATAAACTGCTGATGAGTTGCCATGCTTGATATTTATTTGACAGATGTTCAGAAAAACGTGCAATTTAACGATTATCCAGGTGAACATCCTGTTAAATTTGTTTTAAATTTCAAAAAGATTTTCCCAAGTGTTATGGAGTTATTACTTCCTGTTCTACCTGAAAATGAAAATCTTGAAGAAATGACATGGGAATCGACCACGACTGACTTTGAACTTTTCAAACTGTTGTTGAGTGGTTGGGGCGTGATTGAGCTACGTTTAAACGCGATCAAACAGTTTAAAGATAAAGATTTTGCCGATGCTCTAGTGAAACGTGCACAACAAAAACGCAAAGACTTTGCAAAAGCGCAGCAACAGTTGAAAACAGTTGAACTCGATTATTTATTTATGCATGAGATTCATGCATTGATCGATGCAGAATTGGTTGAACTGGGTGAAAAGTTCTATTTACCCGTTCTTCGTGACTTATGGAAAAATAAAATTCCAACTCACGTCTTAGAAGCTAAATTTTAAGTCATTCAAAAAATCCTCCAAATGGAGGATTTTTTATATCGATAGCAAAACTATGTACTTGCGAGAACAAGAAAGTACTTAAACTGCATCTAAAGCACTAAATTTTATCATTTGGTCAAATGTTGGAATTAATATTGCTTGATACATTGGGTCATCATTCACAATATAACCGTAAGGATTTTATAATATGTCAAATCAGTTCATCGACTTAATCACAAAGCGTCGTACCATTTATGCCATTGGTAAAAAGGTCGAGCACAGCCCTGAATTTTTAACTGATTTGATTCAAACAGCCATTAAACAAAGCCCATCATCGTTCAATTCACAGTCATCTCGGGCGGTAATTTTATTTAATGCGGAACATGAAAAGTTTTGGACTTTTGTGGCTGAAAAACTGAAGTCTTACGCTAAAGATGAAGAAAGTGCGGCTAAAACAACGGCAAAAATGGCCAGTTTTGCAGCAGGTGTGGGAACAGTTTTATTTTTTGAAGATCTGGATGTAATTCAAAACCTACAAGAGCAATTTCCATCTTATGCTGAAAATTTCCCAGTATGGGCAGAGCATTCAACTGCAATAGCGCAGTTTGCAACTTGGACTGCATTGCATACCTTAGGTTTAGGTGCATCTTTACAGCATTACAATCCAATTGTAGATGAAGAAGTGCATGCTGAGTGGGATGTGCCTGCAAGTTGGAAACTGTGTGCACAACTGGTCTTTGGTTCGGTTGAGGGGGAAGCCAAAGAAAAAGGCTTTGTGGATGATGCTGTACGCTTTAAAGTCTTCAAATAATTAATGAAAAAGCCGCTTCATATGGAGCGGCTTTTTCGGCTTAGTTTTTACAGATCGGCTACTTCTTCATTTTTCGGTAGTCACTCGGGCGAATAGGGTGGGTGCCGCGCCATAAACCTTTCTTGTGCTTTTTCGCATGACTTTGTAAAGCATTCATATGTTTCAAATGCTTTTTATCCTTAATATAGTCCTCATAGACCCATGCTGCACCACGTTTGACCATCTCTTCATTCATACTTCTCCGAAAACGGTAGATTTCACCTACACAACGACCGTAACGGTCAATGTCTGTAATGCGAACACGAACCACTTTCCGATAAACCATTTTTTTGATTAAGCGTTTGGATTCAGGCCCATAGCTTTGAGTCGACTCAGGCGCATCAATATAGGCAAAGCGTAATTTGGTTTCAGAGCGTCAAAAGTTAAAGCGATAACATGTCAGTGTATCACCATCACTTATAGCCGTAATTCGACACCAATAGGTTTTACCTTTTTTAAAAGGATGAAGAAATTGGCTGAGAGCATTTTGTATTTTATAAAAAGTAAATACCAGTATCAGGCAAAGGACGAAGCCAATACCGATGAGCCAGCTATTGGACAGGTGATCAAACATAGAGGAGAGCAATGGAAAATAAAAATATCAAAAAGACATTGTATGGTAGATACATTATTTAAAATGCTTTAAGTGATCTCAAGTGTTTATTTTTAATAACAAAATAGATGTTTAATTGAACAAGTAAACTGGAACAAATTTTTAACGAAATAAAAAAGCCAATAGTCAGTCTATTTGCATAAACTTATAGTTCATTAAGAAATAGCCTAAGCAAATTTGTGAGATATAAAAATAGCCTAAGTAAAAATTTTATAAATTTCGTTTCTTAAAAAATGGTTTCTTTTATTATCCATTAAGTTTTTATGCCAATAAATTCCAATATTCATTTGCGGCAGTTGAACAGGAACATCAAAAATATTGAGTAGAGGTGAAACATGCAAATGGCTCAAAATATTTTGAGGAATCGTTAAAATTGCATTTGGATATTGCTCTAAAATTTGTAGCGCAGTGGAATAGTGCTGACAACGCAAAAAAACCTGCCTAGACAGTTGCTTACGATTTAAATGAATATCTTCAACCAAAACACCAGTACGCCGCGAAGATACACCAATATGCGGTGCAGCCAAATACAATTCAGCATTGATTTGCTGGAGCTGAGTACAAGCCACAAACTGGTCTTTGACTAGGCTCTCAAATTGAATTTTATCACCAAAATTTTGTTCCAAATCAATCACAAAATCAATTTGTTGAGAAACTAAATCGGCATCTACCGTTTTACGGTCAAGCTTGCTACTCATAAACTGAATACTTAGTCCAAGTTTCTGAAAGTGAGCGACTAGCTTTGGGAAAACAATCGGTTCGATTTCATCATGAATCGCAATTTTTAGGCTTTGAACCATGTTCGGGTCGAAGCTTTGCTGCTGCATAGAAATACTTTGAATCGCAATTAAAGCATTTTTAATAATTAGGTAATTTTGTTCTGCAAAAGGTGTTGGAAGCATTTGGCTGCCAGAGCGAACAAATAAATCATCCTTTAAATGGCTACGTAGACGCTGCAAGGCATGACTAGCAGCAGACTGCGTAATCGACAAGATTTGAGCTGCTTTTGAAATACTTTTTTGCTCATAAATCGCAATAAAAAGCGGGTATAAATTGATATCAATGCGATGAAAAAGTCCCATATCAATGGGTGACTTACTATGAATATTGTTCATGCTGATCTATAAAATAAAACCATTTTGTTCATATTAGTTTTTAGGTTATGTTGATGTAAAGCGAAAATATCAAAATAGATTGAAGGAAGCAGCCATGTTTGAACTTTCAGCACGTGCTCAAGATTATGTAGAACGTACCAAACAATTTATTCAAAACGAAATTGAGCCTATCGAAACCGACTTTTGGCATGAGGTACATGAACTAAACCAAGGTGGTGACTGGACCAAATGGCAGTGGCCCGCGCAACTTGAAACGCTTAAAGCCAAAGCAAAAGCTGCGGGTTTATGGAATATGTTTTTGCCTTGTCCTGAATTGGGTCAAGGTCTATCGGTTCAAGAGTATGCTCATATTGCAGAACTTACAGGTCGGAGTCTCCTTGCGCCGACCGTGTTTAACTGTAATGCGCCTGACAGTGGCAATATGGAAGTATTGTGGCGTTACGGCTCTGAAACTCAAAAGCAAGAGTGGCTTACACAGCTTTTAGATGGAAAAATTCGCTCTGTTTTCTGCATGACAGAACCTGCTGTTGCTTCATCCGATGCGACCAATATGCAAGCAACAGCCGTGATCGAAGGCGATGAAATTGTGTTAAATGGTCGTAAATGGTGGTCATCAGGCTTAGGTGACCCCAATGCCAAAATTATTATTTTTATGGCGCATACACCAGATGAAACCAAAGATCGCCACCATCAACATTCGATGGTTTTAGTGCCTGTTGAAACAGCTGGAGTCAAAATTGAACGGATGTTACCAGTCTTTGGCGATTACGATGCACCACATGGTCACGGCGAAATTAGCTTTAGTAATGTTCGTGTTCCTGTCTCCAACTTTATTGGTGGTGCAGGTCAAGGTTTTGAAATTGCCCAAGGTCGTTTAGGTCCGGGGCGTATTCATCACTGTATGCGCTGTATTGGTGCTGCGGAAAAATCTTTAGAGTTGATGATCGATCGTGGTATGAATCGTACTGCATTTGGCAAAGAAATTTTAAAATTAGGTGGAAATCTAGAGCGCGTGGCTGATGCACGTGTTGCAATTGATCAAGCACGTTTATTAACCTTGTATGCTGCGTATAAAATGGATACTTTAGGGAATATGGCAGCGTTAACTGAAATCTCTGCCATTAAAGTCGTGGCGCCAAGTGTGCTTGAAAAAGTGGTCGATATGGCGATTCAAATTCACGGCGGAGCAGGTGTGTCGCGTGATACACCTTTGACAGGTTTCTTCGCTCAAGCACGTTCACTGCGTTTGGCCGATGGACCAGATGAAGTGCATAAAGGTATGATTGCAAAATTAGAACTGGCAAAACGTGGCTATAGTACGCGTCGTAAAAAATAATAGACGAGAAGATCACCTCTTTAATTCATTGTGTTGAAATAAGAATAGATGATCTTCTAAGTTATAAAGAAAAGATTGATAGTTTGGGAAAAAAGAATGTCAGCGATTGATGTAGGTGGAACAGTTCGGGCGGGTGAAGAACTGGATGCTGTAGCCGTAGAAAACTGGCTCAAAGCACAAGGTGTCGATCTACAAGGGCAGGTTGAAGAAGTTACGCAATACTCAGGCGGTGCATCTAACTGGACGTATAGATTGAAATACGACAATGTCGATCTAATTCTACGCCGCCCACCCAAAGGTACAAAAGCTAAATCTGCACATGACATGGCACGTGAATATCATGTGCAAAAGAATTTAATCCCTTTTTATCCTGTGCTTCCCGAAATGGTTGCGTTGTGTCAGGACGAATCTGTTCTTGGCTGTGACTTCTACGTGATGAAACGTGTAGAAGGCATTATTCCACGTGCCAATTTACCGAGAGAGCTAGATTTTAAAGAAGCCCAAGTTCGTGAGTTGTGTATCAATGTGATTGATAAACTGATCGAACTTCATCAAGTGCCATACCAAGGCACAGAACTTGAGAACCTTGGTAAAGGTGATGGTTACTGCCGTCGTCAAGTGGAAGGTTGGGACGCTCGTTTTGAAAAAGCCAAAACCATTAACGTCCCTTCATTCAAATATGTGCGAAAGTGGCTGAAGGATAACATTCCAGCAGACTCAAAAACCTGCGTAATTCATAACGATTGGCGTTTTGATAATGTTATTTTAGATCCGAATCATCCGACACAAATTATTGGCGTTTTAGATTGGGAAATGGCAACGCTCGGTGATCCACTCATGGACTTAGGTTCGGCCTTGGCATATTGGGTTGAAGAGTCGGATAGTGCACTCTTTAAAGCGACACGTCGTCAACCGACAAATCTTCAAGGCATGTTCACACGTAAAGAAGTGGTCGATTATTATTTAGAAAAAACGGGTTTAGAAGCAGAGAATTGGACCTTTTATGAAGTCTTTGGCATTTTCCGTTTAGCCGTGATTGCCCAACAAATTTATTATCGCTATCACCATAAACAGACCAATAATCCTGCCTTCAAAGATTTTTGGATTTTGATTCATGCTCTCCATATTCGTGCACTTAAATTGATTGGTTTACAGAAAATTGAAGCCAATGAAGTCGCTCAAAAGTACATTGTTAAAATGAAGGAAATATTAGGCAAATGACCACTATTTATTTCATTCGCCACGGGCAAGCATCTTTTGGTGCAGAAAGTTATGATCAACTCTCTCCCAATGGTGAACTCCAAGCCAAAATTTTGGGTCAATATTTTGATCAGATCTTAAAAGAAGCCCCTGTGGTGGTGTCAGGCTCCATGCAGCGACATCAGCAAACGGCATGTATTTCTTTGGCTGAATGCTTTCCTGAAGTAGATGTCTTAACAGATCCTGCATGGAATGAGTTCAATCATCAGCAAGTCTTTGCTCATTACGAACCGCGTTTTAATGAGCCACATTTACTAAAAGCCGATGTGGCAAAAGAGTCGAACCCACGTGTATATTTGGCCAAGATATTTGAAGGGGCAATTGAACGATGGACAGGTGGCGACTATCACCATGAGTACGATGAATCATGGCCTGAGTTTAAAAGTCGAATTGAAGTCGCTTTACAAGATTTGTGTGATGAACTGGCTCAAAGCAAACCGCGCTATGCTGTGGTGTTTACTTCAGGCGGTGTAATTTCAGTGGTTGCAGGTAGGCTGTTGGGTTTAAGTCCAAATAAAACCTTTGCGCTTAATTGGGCTATTGCCAACAGCAGCATGACCACATTACGACTGGTGGGCAATGAACCACAGCTTTTAAGTCTCAATGAACATCATTTTATTAAAGCTGAAAACTCAAACTTACTGACATGGATCTAAGGACAGGATTAAGACATGGCTAAAACAATTTTAATTACAGGGGCAAGTTCTGGCATTGGTGCAGGTATGGCGCGCGAATTTGCACAAAAAGGCTATAACTTGGCAATTTGTGCACGACGCTTAGATCGCCTTGAAAGTTTAAAGCAGGAACTTAAAAGCAAGTACGGGATAAAAGTCATCCCTAGAGTTTTAGATGTGACCAATTACGATCAAGTGGTTGAAGTTTTTCGTGCATTTAAACAAGAGTTTGGCCATTTAGACCGTGTGATTGTAAATGCTGGAATTGGAGATGGACGTCGAATTGGTAAAGGCAGTTTTGCGATTAATAAAGCCACTGTTGAAACCAACTTTATTTCAGCTCTAGCGCAGTGTGAAGCTGCAGTTGAAATTTTCCGTGAGCAAAATGCAGGGCATTTGGTTGTTATCTCTTCTATGAGTGCAGTCCGCGGTATGCCGAAACATTTGACAGCGTATGGTGCAAGTAAAGCAGGTGTTGCACATTTGGCCGAAGGTATTCTTGCAGAACTGCTCAATACCCCAATTAAAGTCACCACGATTTTCCCTGGCTATATTCGTACAGAAATCAATGAGGGTGCAAAACCACTACCTTTTGAAGTGGATGAAAAAACAGGTTCACGACTGTTGGCCGCAGAAATTGAAAAAGCCCCTGTAAAAGCCTATGTTCCTAAATGGCCGTGGTTACCACTTGGTTTAGCAATGAAAATTTTACCGCTGAAATTGGTCAATAAACTGGGTTAATTGTCTTGTCCTGAAATAGATTGACAGTATTCCACTTCAAACCGAGTTAAGCAATTAGCTCGGTTTTAGTTTGCTCATACATCTGATTCGGGGTGTTCATATTTAAACTTAAATGTGGTCTATAGCAATTATAAATCATGATAGATTCCGTAATTAAGTGATCTAACTCCTTCATGGTTTGACATCGTGTAGTTAAAAACTCTTGCTTTAATATTCCATTAATCCGCTCTGCTAATGCATTTTGATAACAGTCTCCTCCATCTGTCATGGAAGGACATATCCCATAATGGCGCTAAGCCAATACAGCTTACGTGTTCCGATACTTGGCATGAGACAGCGATACTCCATAATCAACTCGAGTATTTGTTCGGTTACTTGTGCAGTCATTTGAGCACGTTTTTCTGCTTGATAATAAGCTTGTCGAGTGATTCCTAACCACTGACAATAACGTGAAACGCTTAGTCTTCTTTGGCTTTGCCAATCTTTGAAACGTGCTCGGTATACTTTTTTCCAAGATCAGTCCCACACTCTTTATCAATGTGATAAATCACATCCTGTATAAATTCAGTTTTGAGCTTTTCTGCGGCTAACTGTTTTTCTAATTGGCGGATTCGTTGTTGGGGTGTCAATTGGCGTTTAGAAGAAGTCGGCATATTCGAAGTCCAGTCCTGTTGTCCGTGCTTGCGTAACCATACCAGCACAGTTGATCTTCCTTGAATACCATATTTTGCCTGAGCTTGTTTATAAGTAATTTGCCCTTTTTCTACTTCATGTACAACCATCATTTTAAAGGCGAAGTTATAATCACGTTGTGTACGTTTAACTCTTTGTTCTCGTGCATGTTCCATAAAATAAGTCTCTTAAGGTGTAAACTTATTTCAGGACGGAACAAATGATTGAAATAAAAAAGCTGTAAATCAGCCTTTTTATTTTTAACTATGCCACTGCCTTCTAAACACACGTTGCTATTTCCAGATGATCATTTGAGTGCATTCATGAGTTGGTCATAAACTCGAGGTAGCATTGAAGAAAAAAGGTGATCAAGATGTCCACACAATTCGACTTTGTTTCAGTCAGAAAAAAGCCCAATGTTCATTTTGGTGGGCGCGCAATCATCCATGTCATTCAATGTGAAGATGGTTCACAAAAGACCCTTGGGGTTATTTTGCCTACAGATCAACCACTGACTTTTGAAACACATCTCGCGGAGCATATTGAAATTGTTTCAGGTCAATGCCAAGTTAAAATTGGGTTACAGACTGAAATGATGCTGTATCATGCAGGTGAAAGTTTTGATGTTCCTGCCAACAGTCGCTTTAGTATGATGGCAAGTGAAGTCGTAGATTATATTTGTCACTTAGAAAAATAGCCGAACACATAGACTTAAAATGGCTGGAACAACATTACTTCTTGATTTCTTAAGAATATTTAAGTCGGTGTGTCGGTGCAATTCAACGTATACTATTTTCATCTCTCAGCTAGCTTAGACCCAGTCACTGAATATGCGATTAAAAATTTATACGCTGGCTTTGATTCCAGTCATTCTTTTTCAGGGCTATGCCGTCAAAAAAAATACACCAAGATTGGCTGAACCCAAAGGAGAACGCATTGGACAAAAAGGCGTGGGTAAGTCGCTTTCCTTGCTCATTTTGGGGGATTCAGCGGCGGCTGGTGTTGGTGTAAATGTTCAAGATGATGCGTTATTGGGTTCAATTTTAAAAGAACTGTCATCTGAGTTTAGTATTCAATTTTATTTACACGCAACGACGGGATTCACCACAGATCAGGTCATTCAGTCCATCCAAACACTTGAGACACAGCATTTTGATGTCATTATTACTTCTGTGGGCGTAAATGACATTACAAAATTCACTTCGCCGCAGGCTTGGATCACAAAACAGAGGCAGCTTTATCAAATACTCAAACATAAGTTTAGTCCACAACTAACAATTGCATCAGGTGTACCACCGATGGATCAGTTTCCCGCACTTCCAAACCCACTTGCGTGGTTGTTCGGTAAATATGCCAAAGCGATGAACTTAGAATTAGGCCAATTTGTCGCACAGCAAAATCAGATGGAATGGATAGCATACGATCTCAAGAAATTTTTGACTTTAAACTTAGCTATGGCCGAAGATGGTTTCCACCCTAGCAAAGAAATTTATCAATTTTGGGGTAAACAAGTGGCTGAAAAAATACGCCAATCTTTTTAAAATGCAATAAAGACAATTTTTTATAGCTTATGACACATTCAGTTGAAATCGAAAAACATCCACTTAAACCGTTCCTCCCAGCTAATGCCAAATTATTGATGCTGGGCAGCTTTCCGCCGCCCAAGACTCGCTGGAAAATGGACTTTTACTATCCAAATTTTCAAAATGATATGTGGAAAATATTTGGTCTGTGTTTTTTTCAAGATAAAAATTATTTTCTCAATATCGAGCAGAAGACATTTAAAGAACAACAGATCCGTACATTTTTAAATGAACGTGGCATTGCGATTTTTGATACAGCCTATGAAGTGATTCGCCAAAAAGGAAATGCTTCAGATAAGTTTTTGCACATTATTACCCCAACCAATATACACCATTTACTTAAACAAATACCCGGGTGTCATAGTGTGATGACCACGGGTGATAAAGCCACTGACACCCTCATGCTGTCTATGCCTACAGGTACTTTAAAACCACAAATTGGTATGAAGTCCGAGACACATTTTGCCGGGCGAGACCTGAACCTTTATCGGATGCCATCTTCTTCTCGAGCCTATCCTTTGGCTTTAGAGAAAAAAGCTGAGGCTTATCAGAACTTATTTTCTGAAATAGGCTTACTTTAGGTAACTATTTGGATTATGCACATGACTGAATGTTCCAGCCATTTGTAGATAGTTGGTCTGCTTTAGTCTTCGTACTCAACATAGTCCCAGAGATTAAGTCGCGCTTTAAACTGTTCTCATGAACTCAAACATGATTAGGCCATTGAATTAAAGACGAAGGTAGTAGCTTGAACTGGATAGAACAGAATTTTTTGTATAAAAAAGTGTTGTAAAAGCAAAAAAATCAGCGTATTTTAAATTTCAGATAACATATTTTTTGAAGATATAAAAATGTTAAAGCAACCTGTAATCTCTAACGCAAATTATTACTTTTGGCAATTTAAATAATTGCCTGAACGCGTTCGGGCATCAAAAGGTTGCCCACCTAGTTAATACCTGATCGGCAACCCTGATCAGGTTTTTTTATATCTGCTGTTTTAATAAATTTTGGAGTACTTCATGAAAACAACTAACTATTCATACTTTAGCAACTTTTATTGGTTTTACTTTAGTCAATTTATGACTTTAGCCCAGCAATCCATTAGACCCATAACGCTCAAATAAAAGATCGGACTGAAGACCACAGTCCAAAGGATACAAACCAATGAATGCTCTAAATACTGCACTACAAAGTAATCAAACGACAGTTCAAGAAACACTTTTAAGTTTGCCGCAGCAACTCAAAGCGCAGTTACCACTTTCAACGCCATTAAAATTACAAATTGCTGAACAGCGTCAAACCATTCAAAATATATTAGAAGGCAAAGACCATCGTTTAATGGTCATTACTGGCCCTTGTTCCATTCATGACCCTATTGCGGTTTTAGAATACGCTGAAAAGTTAAAACAATTACAAACCAAGGTTTCAGATCAGATTTTCTTCGTAATGCGTGCCTATATTGAAAAACCACGGACAACAGTGGGTTGGAAAGGTTTCTTATACGATCCTCTGCTCGATGGATCGTCCAATATGCAGTTGGGACTAGAGCAGTCTCGAGCATTGTATTTAGCGATTATTGAAATGGGTTTGCCGATTGCTACAGAAATTTTAAGCCCGATGGCGACTGCTTATTTCGATGATCTGTTGGCATGGGGAGCCATTGGTGCGCGTACCAGCGAGTCGCAGATTCATCGTGAAATTTCGAGTCATATGCCATTCAGCATTGGTTTCAAAAATGGCACAGATGGTTCAATTCAAATTGCTCTGGATGCGATTCAGTCTGCATCAAACCCTCACCAGTTCATGGGAATTGGGCAGCAAGGCATGGCATGTATGCTTCATTCCCAAGGAAATCCGAAGCCGCACCTGATTTTACGTGGGGCAAACTCAGGGCCTAACTATGCTTTAACAGATATTCGTCATATGCAAGATAAAGTCAAAGGTGAATTACCTGCTTTGGTGATTGACTGTAGTCATGGGAACAGTAGTAAAAATCCACTTAATCAACCTAGTGTATTGCGTAGCATTGTTGCAGAACGTACGCAAAGCAATGTGTGTGGTGTCATGCTTGAAAGTCATTTGGTTGATGGTAATCAGAAAATTTCAGATGACATGGTCTATGGTCAGTCTGTTACCGATGGCTGTTTAGGCTGGGAAAAAACCGAGCGAGTACTTTTAGAGGTTGCCGACACATTACGCAGTCATGCCGTTCAACGTAGTGCTTAATCAACGCAGCCAAAAAGACCTTTCAATGAAAGGTCTTTTTTTGTGATCTAGTTCAATAAATTAAGATAATAAATTGAAAAATAAGCTAAAAGTTATTTATCAAACGATAAATTAGGTTGAGCTAGAGCAGAAACTTATGCAAAATCAGAAGCCTGAAACAACACGATAAAAATTGTATTTTGAATAAAAGAAATGCTTTTTAAAGTCAGCTATTTGCACTAATTTTTAGAGAACACTATGTATTCTGCAGAACTTTTAGAAGAAGCCCGTCGAATGATGTTTCACATGCTCAGCAAAGTGGTTGAGTATGGTGGTTCAGACTTATTTATATCTGCAGACTTTCCGCCAAGTATTAAGCATCAGGGCCTCATGAAGCCATTAGGTCAACAAAATTTACCATCTGATCAGACTAAGCTCTTTGCTTATAGCTTAATGAACGAAAAGCAACGATTGGAATTCGAAACTGAGCTTGAGTGTAATTTTGCAATTAGCGTTCCCAATGTTTCACGTTTTCGCGTCAATGTTTTTCAGCAGCAACTACATGTAGGTATGGTGATTCGTACGATTACCGCGGAAATTCCTAACTTCACCAAGTTACAACTTCCAACGTCTTTAAAAGACGTGATTATGGAAAAACGTGGTTTAGTATTGGTAGTTGGGGGTACAGGGTCAGGTAAATCTACGTCTTTGGCGGCCATGATTGATCATCGAAATGAAAACTCGGCAGGGCACATTATTACGGTTGAAGACCCAGTGGAATATGTTCACAAGCATAAGAAGTCGATGATTACTCATCGAGAAGTAGGTGTGGACTGTCACTCTTGGCACAATGCTTTGAAAAATACTTTGCGCCAAGCGCCCGATGTCATTTTAATTGGTGAAATTCGTGACACGGAGACTATGGAGCATGCCATAGCTTTTGCAGAAACAGGCCACTTATGCCTAGGCACATTACATGCTAATAATGCAAATCAGGCTTTAGATCGAATTATTAACTTTTTCCCAGACGAACGTCGCAATCAACTTTTGATGGACTTATCTTCCAATATGAAAGCGATTATTTCACAGCGTCTGGTGCGAACTGAAGATGGGCGTGGTCGCCGAGCAGCAGTAGAAATCATGCTCAATACACCGTTGATGTCAGACTTGATACTTAAAGGGAATTTCCACGAACTTAAAGAAGTGATGTCGAAGTCACGAGAGTTAGGCATGCAGACTTTTGATCAGGCTTTGTTTGATTTATACAATCAAGGTGCAATCGCTTACGAAGAGGCGCTACGAAATGCAGACTCGGTCAATGAATTACGTCTACAGATTAAATTAAAGAGTAGTCGTGCCAACCCACAGTTAAACTCAAATAGTGCTTTGTCTTTTGATCAAGCGATTGCTGAAAAAGCCAAAGATGCTGAAGAAGACAAGGCCGACGCCTAATTTTCTGAGTCCGTATGTTCATTGCTATGCGCATACGGACTGATGTTTTAAGCAGTTTTCTTTCTATTCGCGATAAAGGCATAGAAAAATAAACTTAAAACGGTTGTCAGTGCACAGAATAAATAGGTAAAGCTATAACCTTGCTTAGAAATGAGTATGCCCAACAATATAGAGCCAAGTGCAATACCTAAGTCATACATGGTAAAGAATGTAGAGGTCGCATGGCCAATCCGATGCTTTTCCGCACCTTGAATAGCTAGAGTCTGTAGACAAGGCTGTGCAGAACCAAAGCCCATGCCAACGCATACAGCCCCAACCAATAAACCCGTCAAAGATTGAATCTGACTAAGAATCACAAGCCCTAAGCTAAATAATATAATCGCTGGGTAAATCACATAACTTGGCCCACAACGGTCATAAACTTTGCCTGTAATCGGACGTAGGCTCATCATGGAAATTGCAAAGACGATAAAAAACAGGCTCGCGTAGTTGAGCAGATGTTTAGACTCTGCATAAGTTGAAATGAACGACATGATATTGGCATAGGAAAAAGAAACGATCATGCCCATAATTGAAATATTCAAGGCTTTAGTTTCAACAAAGTCATGGATACTGAGCTTGCGCTTCACGGGTAGTGTCAATTTTTGAGTGGTCTGCTGAATTGGGATAAAGAAGCAAAACAAGAAACCGAGACAGATACTAAACGCTAAAATCCCTGCGACCATTGGATAGGATACAGACTGGATCAGGGTTAAACCGAGGAATGGCCCAAGTACAATCCCCAGATTAATGGACATGACAAAATAGCTCATACCTTCGCCTTTACGTTTTTCTGGAATAAACTCATTGACGATAGGTACGGCAACTGTGGTGATGATACTTAGCCAGATGCCATGTAGAAAACGAATCAGTAACAGCAGTTGTAAATTATTGGCAAACAAACAAGCCAAGGAAAACAAACCAAATAGGGCTTCCGCAAAAAAAAAGCGTTTTCTTATTGCCAAATTTTTCAATAATGAGTCCGCTATAAGGGCGAACTGCGATAGACGATGCCATGAACAAGGTCATGGCTAAGCCTGCTTGTGCAAGGTTTCCACCCAAATCATTCAAAATATAGATTGGGAGGATTGAGGTCTGTGCAAAGTAAAAGATGAACAAAAACAGATTTTTCGCTAAGCACAGAATAAAAGACTTATTCCATAGTGATGATGTATTGAGAGCAGACATGCAGAACCCTTGGCTCGAAGATGAGGCCACAGGACGTAAACTGTTGTTATTATTTTATGCAGAAGCTAGGTCTCGGCTGTGAAATTGAAACAATCAAATTATAAGATAATGCACGTGAAAAGTATAATTATAGTAATAAATTCTGGTGTTAAAGCGAGATGAATATGTAAATGTTGAGTTAATTTATTAAAATAAGAGAATAGATGCAAAAAAATCAGTCCGAAAACTGATTTTTTGAGCCGTAAGTATAAATACTAAGCTTATAGACCCGCTTCATAGGCTGTGCTTGAAAGGAGTTGTTCTACATCTGCGATATTGTCTGGTTTGATTTTATAAATCCAACCTTTACCATAAGGGTCATCATTGACGAAGTCAGGATCATCTTCCAAATTGGCATTGATTTCTACTACGATGCCAGAAACCGGTGCATGAATATCAGAAGCCGTTTTTACAGATTCAACCACACCCGCTTGTTCACCCGCAGTGATTTGTTGACCAACTTCTGGTGTTTCAACGTAGACTAAATCGCCTAAGGCATCCTGTGCATGGTCTGAAATACCAGTTACAACAAGATCACCTTCAATACGCACCCATTCATGTGTACTTGCATACTTCAATTCTGAAGGATGATTCATGAATAACTCCTTAAAATACAAAAATCATTTTTCGCATGATTTATACATGCTTTTCTATCAAAACAAAAGATCTATAAATACGGATCTTTACGCCAATTACTCGGGCTGCGTCCACTCCAACGCTTAAAGGCTCGGCTGAAATTTGCCACATCACTATATCCCAGTTCGTCCGCAATTTGCTCTAAGCTATAGTCTGTACGTGACAAAAGTGACGTAGCATGACGGTAACGCACTTCATCCACAATAGTAGAAAAAGATATGCTTTCAGCAGCCAGTTGGCGTTTCAGTGTGCGATCAGACATGTGTAAGAGGTCAGCCACATGCTCGATGCTTAAATAGTGTTGTTCTGAGCGCGTCAAAATGTCACGTACACGCATCGATAATCTTCGGCGTTCGCCCATGGCTGAGAGCTCAGCTTCACATTGATTAATGGCTATTTGGCTTGCAAGTGGGTCAGCATTGGCCATTTTAAAGCCGAGATAATGCTTATCAAAACTCAAAAGTAAATGCGGTTGATCAAAGCGAACACTATGGTTAGGTAGCTTTGCACAATAGCGATCAAAGCCTTCGGGTTCTGGAAAATCGAAATCAATTTCCCCAGCCAGATTTTCAATGCCAGTGAGCGCCTTATTCATAGAAACAATGCCAAAAATAATACTGATCGCAATATCGGTACGCAACGGTTCTATATCGACATCACAGCGTAATTGTAAAGTTGCTTTTTCGCCAAAGGTGGAAAAGAAAAGCTGCAAAAAAGGCATGCGCAGTTGAATAAAACGGTTAGCAAGTACCAAGGCTTCGCCAATATCATGAGTTGTCATAATGGCATAGCCAATGAAACCATGAATTGAAATACGCATTTGCGTGCCTAGATGGTAGCCAAGCGTGGGCTCACCAGTGAGACGGCTGGCCAACTTCACAAGTTCATTGGCAGTATGAACAGGTATGCGGAACTCAGGCTCTGCGAGTTGTTCACTCGTGAGTTGAAAAGGGGAAAATAGCGTCTCTGCATTATAGCCCCAACGAGACACAACATCTAACAACAATAAGCCATAAACCCCAGGAATTCCTTGATCTTGGCGAAGTGAAACTGTTTTCATGCGCAATCCATTGCATTTTTCTTTCTTTTCTGACTGAAGTTATATTGGCATGAATATTTCAAATTCATGGAGCATATTGTTGGACAATATGTTCCGAGCCTATATCAATTCAGTATCCTTTACATTTTTGATTTAGTGGAACGATATTATAAATATCATAAATTTATGAGCAAAAATATAAGACTCTTGATAAAAAACAACGCTTAGCAAATGATGGTAAAAATTAAGTAAAATCTTTTCAAAATCAGCATGCTAAAATCATTGAGATAATGATCTAAACGTACTGAAAATGGAAAGAAAAATTAGGCTTCTTTCTTTTTAATCGGATGTTGTTCCGTTAAAAACCCACCTGTTTGACGCTGCCAAAGGTGCGCATAGATACCATTTTTTTGAATCAATTCTTGATGTGTCCCTTGTTCTGCAATACGACCTTCATCAAGCACAATCAAACGATCCATTTGAGCAATGGTTGAAAGACGATGCGCAATTGCAATCACCGTTTTATCTTGCATTAAGTCATCAAGGCTAGATTGAATTGCAGCTTCAACTTCTGAGTCTAGGGCACTGGTGGCTTCATCTAAAATTAAGATTGGTGCATCTTTTAAGAACACACGAGCAATGGCGATACGCTGGCGTTGACCGCCTGAAAGTTTCACCCCTCGTTCACCAACATAAGCTTCATAACCTGATTTGCCACGTAAGTCAGTCAGCTGAGGAATAAACTCTTCAGCTTTGGCTTTACGTACAGCAGCATACATTTCTTCATCACTGGCATTGGGGCGGCCATATTTGATATTTTCTACGACACTACGGTGTAGCAGGGAGGTGTCTTGAGTCACTAAGGCAATATTACGACGTAAGCTATCTTGGGTGACATCTTCAATATTCTGTCCATCAATTAAAATTTCACCCTGATTCAATTGATAAAAATGTAGCAATAGTTGAATCAGTGTTGATTTTCCTGCACCAGAGCGACCTACGATCCCAATTTTTTCACCAGCTTGGATGCGTAGGTTTAAATTGTCGATGACATTTTTACTGTTATACGCGAAAGTTACGTCTTTAAATTCAATCACACCTTGTTTAACCGCAAGATCTTTGGCATCAGGTTTGTCTTGGATCGTGATTGAACGACTTAGAGTTTTCATGCCATCTTGAATAGTGCCGACACTTTCAAAAAGTGCTGAGGTTTGCCACATGATAAATTCTGCGATACTGCTCAGTTTTAAAATCATAGCCGTTGCAGCAGCAATAACACCGAGTTCAACTCGCCCATTCATCCATAACCAAACCGCAGTGCCCAATACACCCGCGTACAGTACTACGTTTAAAAACAGGATGCTGATTTCATATTTAGCACCTAAACGCATTTGTTTATAGACGGTGACCATGAACTCTTGCATCGAGGCTTTGGCATATAAACTTTCACGTCCTGCATGAGCAAAAAGCTTCACTGTCTGAATATTGGTGTAGGCATCGGTAACACGGCCAGTCATCACAGCTCGGGCATCGGCCTGTTCATTTGAAACTTTGCTCAAACGCGGGATGAAGTAATACGCTGCGCAGATAAACAACGCTAACCAGACCAGTAACGGTAATATTAGGAGGGGGGAAATAGTGGCAAGTACCAAATTGACCGTGACAAAATAAATGAGCACATATGCCAACATGTCACCTAAAATAACCCAAAACTCACGTATTGCCAGTGCGGTTTGCATGACTTTTGCGGAGAGGCGTCCTGCAAAGTCATTGTGAAAAAAGTCGAGACTTTGCTTCAGTAGTAAATTATGAAAGCGCCAGCGCAGACGCATAGGAAAATTACTAAATAATATTTGGTGTTTAATAATCGACTGTAAACTGGCAAATAAAATATTGGCTAATAAAATACAGGATAGAAGGGCTAAGTTTGAACCATGTTCCGATAAAAATGTTTCTGGCTGGCTTTTACTGAGCCAATTCACTAAGTCACCAATTTTGGCGTAGAACAAAGCTTCAAAGCTGGCAGCACCAGCCGTGAATAAAACCAAGATCAACAAATAGCCACGCACACCTTTAGCGGCCTGCCATACAAACGGAAAGAACGTGGTCGGTAAAGGTTGATTTAAACCTTCGTCTGGATAGGGATCAACACGTTTTTCAAACCATTTGAACATGAATAAAACCTTCAAAAAAATAAGTCATTTATGAGTTAATGACTTGTTTTATAAATAAGCAGAATTTGAAAATTTTAGCATGAAAATACCTCAGTCGTCTGTGTAAATTGCCAGAGGCTAAACGATGTTGTAGCAGTATTGATAGCATGAAAGGTAGATGAATAGATATAAAAGTCTGATATAGAGAAGCGTGATAAAAGGGAATTCAACCAAATGAATCCCCCAAGATGCTTAAAGCATTAGTTTGCTTGAACTTATGATGTCGCAACCCCATCAGATGCCGCAGCTTCTGAAGCAGGTGCTGCATTTTCAGTAGCAACAGCAGCTTGAGTTTCTGCTTCAAAAGAAGATGCCGCTGTGACAGCTAAAAGGGTGGCACATAAAGATTTATTTAAAGTATTCATTTTAGAAAGTCTTATAAAGTGAAAAGGAGTGGCTAATTTAATGAAGAGAAAAGGTTGGTATTGTGATATTGAAGTATATTTCACATAATTAACTTACATAATACACATTATAAATAACTTATTTACTTCAGAACTAATAAAGCTCTTGCGAAAGTATCGTTTTACATAATTTTTGAATTGGCTAAAACCTTATAAAATGTAGCTTTGGGCTGTTTAAATTTTGACTAATGCAAGAATTCTAATGCTATGTTTTTTGATAATTTTTATTATTAATTAGGTAGTTTTGAATATATATTAAAATGCTTATTTTGCATTTTTAAGACTTTCGATATGCCAAAACTGCAGTAGTTTTAGCATATCCAAAGTGAAAAATTACGGGTTTGACATTGCGATTTGCATGTCATATCCCGATGGTGCTTGGTAAATTTTGAGACCAAATTCAGGAAGAATGGCAATTAAATGGTCGAAAATATCCGACTGAATCGCTTCATAATCTTTCCACGCAATTTGATTGCTAAATGCATAAATTTCAAGTGGCAAGCCTTTTTCAGTCGGTTGTAACTGACGTACGATTAAAGACTGTTGTTTTGAAATGTTGGGATGCTGATTAAGGTACAGCTCAACATACGCACGGAAGGTCCCAATATTGGTTAAACGTCGCTGATTACAAGGAGATGTATTGCTCAGTTTCTGATTAAACTGAATCAGCTCTGTACTTTTGTGATCCAGATATTGGTCTAATAATAAGAACTTTTTAAGTTTGCTTTGTTCTGCTTCAGACATAAAGTGAACGCTACTTTGATCAATATAAAGTGAGCGTTTGATACGACGTACGCCTGCCTGTGACATACCACGCCAGTTTTTAAAAGTATCAGTGACCAATTTGTTGGTTGGAATCGTGGTAAAGGTTTTATCAAAGTTTTGTACGGTGATGGTATGTAATGACATATCAATGACATCACCGTCTGCATTCAGAGATGGCATTTCAATCCAATCCCCAATGCGAACCATGTCATAGGATGAAATCTGAACAGAAGCCACCAAAGACAAAATGGTGTTTTGGAAGACCAACATCAGCACTGCTGCCATAGCACCGAAGCCCGCTAGCAAGGTGAAGACATCTTTTTTCAGGAAAGTTCCTAAGATCATCAAGCCACAAACGATGAAAATAATAAGTTTGATCAGCTGTAAATAGCCTTTGATGGGCTTATTTCTAGACTTTGGATTACGTTGATAAACCAAATTGAATATATTCAGTAATTCACCAATCGCAAGCGCAATGGTTAAGAAAATAAAGGCCTGAGCCGCCATTTGAACAAAGCTGATTATTTTGGCAGACAGGTGAGGAACGGTGACGATACCATTCATAATGACGATTGCTGGGACAATGTTGGCAACTCGACGAATCACGCTATGCTGCGACATAATGTCGTGATTAGCAAATTTTAGCTTAGTGATGAGATGCCGAATACCACGAACGACAACATGCTTGGCAATAATATACGCCAGTATAGTCACTAGAATGAGTATGCAGAATCCTGTCAACATTTCGATCCAAGGATACTGGTCTGACCAGTCTTTTAAACTCTGTATAAAATGAAAATTATCCAAAATGCGATCTTCTTATGATTAAAACACTGTAAATAGTGTAATCAGCTATACGAATTAAGCAAATTGTGTCACTAAGTTTATACATGTTTTCAACGACTTGTTTATTTACTCTCGTAGATTTATTTTTTAAATCGATATTTGAATGTCATGAAGCATAAATTGTTGATGGTCGGGATATGTCAGAGCAGTGGAATGGTAAATTAGTTTTATAATGAACTAGGAAACAACGAAGCTTCCAATATGGAAGCTTCTGATGGTTCAAATTACCACATGAGATCATCAGGAATCACGTACGCAGCATATGGATCTTCCTCATCGGTGACTGCTTCATTTTTCTCTGAAGTATTTACAATAATAAAGCCTTCAAGTTTGGCATTAATACGATCAGCTAAAGTTTTAGGTAAGAAGGCATAACTTTCATGATCACGTGCAATCACGAGGCTACCAGCAACCAAGGCATTATAGATTTGTTGATTGATATATTGTTTTTTGATTTTGCCATCGTCAATAAACTGATAGGCCACGTCACCATCGGTATCCCGGATTTTATGCTGCGTGATCATTTGAATGATCGTGGCTTTGAGCTCTTTTTCTTGCAATATCGTTTTCTTCTCAAGTTCAATCGCTTGATCTTTGGCCTGTTTTTGCTGTTTGTTTTGTGCAATTTTTGCCTTGATCTCCGCTTCACTGCTTTGACCTGTTCTTTGCTCATGCACTGCTTGTTTAGAAAGTTTTTTGGCCTTTTTGTTGTCAACTAAACCGGCTTTGAGTAACTGAGCCTGTAATGCATTTTTTACCATAGCGAATTCCACAACTGCGTTTAAAAACGACGATAACGAAAGTAAATGATCCAATATACAACACTAAGGATCAAGCTTAATGCTGTTGGAACTAAAAAAGAATTGAGTTTTAAATAGGGATACATCCAACTTGCACAGAGTCCGCCGATCAAAAAGCCACTTAAAATCAAAAGTTGTAAAACTACGCGCCGACGCTCAACCACGAGTCCGCGCACTCGATAACCAAGGGCTAAGCCGAGATCGGTAAGGACACCCGATAAATGTGTAGTGCGAATGATAGTGCCTTTATAATGGCTCACCATGGCATTTTGCACACCCATTGCGACACAGGCCCAGAGTAAAGCATAACGTGGAAAATAAGGTAGAAAGAACCAACACAGAAAAATAAAAAAAGCCACTAAACTGAGTGGTACGCCATAGCGGCGTCCCAATCGAAAGTGACTATTTCCCAAAATTACACCGCTATAAAATGAACCGATGACATAGCAGAGCGTTACTAATAGCAAATATAAAATGCTTTCGGGTTGCCAATGTACAAGCGACATCGCCAAAACACTTACATTACCAGTCATATGGGAAACAGACTGGTGTAAAACAGTCACCAGTCCTAAGACATTAATCATTCCTGCATTGACTGCAAGAAAGAATGCCCCCATTTGAATCCAAAGTGGTAAGTGTTGAAATGGCATAACTTCAAAAAGAAATAATATACTGATTCTACAATATATTATTTTGAAGCGCGGTCAACTGCTGCAGTAAATAACACGTCAGTTGATGAGTTCAACGCGGTTTCAGTAGAGTCTTGTAGTACGCTAATCACCATACCAATTGCAACGACTTGCATTGAAATATCAGATGAAATACCAAACAGTCCACACGCAACAGGGATCAACAGCAAAGAACCACCTGCAACACCAGAAGCACCACAAGCTGAAACTGTTGCAAGCACGGATAAAATCATCATAGTGGTAAAGTCAACATTAAGACCTAGTGTATTGACTGCTGCCAGTGTAAGAACAGTAATAGTCACTGAGGCACCGGCCATGTTGATGGTCGCACCGAGTGGAATGGCTACACTCGCTGTAGATTCAGCCACACCCAAACGTTTTGCAAGATCTAAGTTCACAGGAATGTTCGCAGCAGAACTACGCGTGAAGAAAGCAGTGATACCACTTTCACGTAAACACTGAAATACCAAAGGATATGGATTGCTACGTGTTACCACAGCAACCATAAGCGGGTTGATGACTAAGGCAACGAAAACCATTGTGCCGATTAAGATCGCCAATAAGTGTGCATAGCTTGCTAATGTGCTTAAACCTGTTTCTGCAAAGGTTACCGCCACTAGACCGAAAATACCGATAGGCGCAAAGTTAATCACCAAACGAATCACGCTATTTACTGCGTGTGCAGTATCATTGAGTAAGTCTTTGGTTGAGTCTTTGGCATGACGGAATGCAGTACCCAAGGCTACAGCCCACGCCAAAATACCAATGAAGTTTGCTTCACTAATGGCAGTTACAGGGTTAGCAATAAAGCTCAGCAGCAGGTTCTTAAAGATTTCAATCAAGCTACTTGGTGGTTGTAAGTCAGTATTTGCAGGTAAATTTAAGAACAAAGTACTTGGGAAAGCGATGCTGACAGCAACTGCTGAAAAAGCAGCCAGTAGCATACCCACTGCATACATGATGATGATAGGACGTAGATTCGCACTATGACCTACTTTAAAATTTGCAATAGAAGCAAGAACCAAGACAAATACAAGTACAGGCGCGACAGATTTTAACGCTTTAATAAATAAGTCGCCTAGCAGGCTCAAATAAGGTGCAACGCCTGGGAAAACAAGGGCTACACCAATACCCAAAATAATGGCAATAATAATTCGAGTAACTAGACTCATTCGCGCTAAAACAGAAAACATAGAGGCGCCTTGTTGAAATTACGAGGACAAAATACGGATTTTAAGTGCGCCATTTTATACCTAATTTACTAATTGACTGAAAAATATTTAAATATAAAAATTAAGTTGTTGTAATTTCAGTTTTTATTATTCATTTTAATTCATAAAAATGACATATTTAATGGATTTTTATCATAAATGCCTGCTTGATATTTCTCATTATATTGAAAAAGTGCAAGCAGACATTCGGTCTCTTATGAAGTTTTAAGCAGTTGAGGTGAAAGGGTCTGAATGGCTTGATAATGAGTTAAAAAGACATTTCCACTCAAATGTTTCAATAATTTTGAACTTTGCAGGCGGTCCATCACAGGGCCTTTAACTTCGGACAAATGCAGTTGAATGTTTTGCTTGGCCAATTCTAGATTAATATCTTCTAGCATTTCTAAAGCACTCAAGTCGATACTACTCACACTGGAGCAATTAATAACAACATGAGCTAACTCAGGGTGTTTGCTCACAGCATTGATCAGCTCGCCTTTCAATATATTAGCATTTAAGAAGGTTAGGCTTTCATCTATACGCATTGACAGTACTTGTGCCGTTGTTTGAACTTGATGGCGTTCAACATTGCGAAAATGTTGTGTCCCCTCGACCAAGCCAATCACAGCAATATGTGGCCGACTAATCCGCCAAAGCAACAAAATAAAGGTTGAGATCATGCCAATGATCAGGCCGGTTGAAATATCGATACAGACAACACCAAAAAAGGTAATCCACATCGCGATACCATCTGCTTTGGAATACTTCCATGCTTCGATGAAGGGTTTAAAGTCCACAAGTTTCCATATCGAGACGATAATCGTTGCAGCCAAAATAGCTAAAGGAAGGTCCTGAAAAAAACCGGTAAAGTATAAGCTCACTACAATAATCAACAGCGAAGATAGGACGCCAGCCATAGGGGTCTGAGCGCCTGCATCTGCATTTACGACAGTACGAGAAAGGCTGCCTGTTACAGGAAAGGCGGAACTGAAACCGGCACTGATATTGGCTAATCCTAAAGCGATAAGTTCTTGGTTGCTATTGAGTTGACTTCGGTTTTGTAAAGCAGTGGCTTGAGCAATGGAAAGTGATTCAACAAAACTGATCATCGCGATCATGGTTGCGCCTGGCAAAAGTTGCAGAACTAAAGTCCAGTTCCAATATGGCATATCGAGTGGGGGCATACCAGATGGAATGATTCCGACCGTTTTGATTCCAAGCTTTTGCAGTTGGAAAAAATAGACCAAGGCAATCGAGGCAACCACTAAAAATAAAGGAATGGTACGCGAAAGTAATGTGGTCGATCCGAACCAACCTTTTAAGGTATTAGTATTCAGCAGCTTTGGTACATAAATTAAAAATACGATTGCGCACAGTCCAAAAAGCAGCGTACCTATATGAGTCAAACTGATGTATTGCCAAACACTTACCACAAACTCGGGGATATTATTGGCTTTCAAAGGTAGATCGACAATAAACTTCAACTGACCCAACGCAATCAGCAAAGCAGATGCAATAATGAAACTTTGGATGACGGGGTGGCTAATCAGTTGGATGAGGAAACCAAACCGAAATAAACCCAACAGCAGGGAAATGATACCGACCATTAGTGCTAATAAGCATGCCGCTTGTATATAAACAGGTGAACCAACTTCAAACATCGAGCTCAAAGTCGCAAAGGTCATCATCGAAATGATGGCAACAGGACCAATAGAAAGTGTCGGACTGCCACCAATGATGGCATAAATAATCATTGGGATAATGCTGGCATAGAGCCCAGTGATTGGCGGTAAGCCTGCCAACATGGCATAGGCCATGCCTTGAGGAACCAACATGGCAATGACGATAAAAGATGCAGGTAAATCTGACTTAAACGTAGGCGTGTCATAGTTCTTGAGCCATTGCCATGCGGGTAGATAATGGCTTAGACGACGGTTCCAATCAGACATAAAAAAATCTAAATCACAAATTTACATATATTATGCATAAAAAATGCTAAGAAGTCTTAGCATTCGTTTTCATAGCACACAAAATATAGAAGTGATTTGGTTTAGAGATGTGGTTTTGGGCAGTACAAGCTATACAAAGTATTTAAAACTTCAATCATGCGTTCATCTTTAATGGAGTAATAAATTTGCTTACCATCACGGCGCGTATTTACCACATCACTTTTACGTAACATCATTAATTGTTGAGAAAGAGTCGGCTGTTTGATGTCAGTAATTTCTTCAATTTGAGAAACATTAAGTTCTTGTTGCGACAAATGACACAAAATTAATAAACGATCAGTATTGGCTAGAGATTTTAAAATACTCACAACAACTTCAGCAGAGTCGCGCATAGACGTTATTTCAAGTCCTGTGTTCATTTAAAACCTACTCATAAAACAAAACAACTGTGCGCTTAGTATAAAACCAAGCCGTTCATAATGCTGTCTTTTCAAGTCCAATATGCATGGCTTTTAGTGAAATAAAATATTAGCTAAAGTTATATATACTGAATGTTTACATGAAAATTAGTTATTCAAAATGTCAGTTAAGTTCTCGATATTTATATAATTTAAGCCGATTTTTTAAATCAAAAACTCATTCTTTATGATTATTTATAATAAGCTTTGAATATTTTATCATATAGGGAACATTAAAATCATAACTACAGAGCTTTTAAAAAATTCATTATAAATTTAAAAAATACAAACATTTATTAAAAGGCATAATTATTGCTAGATAATATTTTTGACCAATAAGTAAACTTTGAGATGAATGTATAAATTTTTCCATCCCATATCGAAGATGCCGAATATGTGGTTTTGTCGTCGGGTTTAGGTGGACATGCGCAGTTTTGGCAGCCACAAATTCAAGACCTACAAACTAAATTTCATGTCTTAACTTACGATCAAGAAGGTTGCCATGAAAACAGTACATTATTAAAACCAGATTATTGCATACGCGATTTGGGGCAGCAGCTTTTGCAGATTTTAAAACAACAACATATTCAACGCTTTCATTTTATCGGCCATGCACTGGGTGGTTTTATTGGTGCGGAGTTGGCCTACTTGTGCCAATCGAGCGAGTATCAGATGTTATCAATCACGATTTTAAATGGTTGGGACACGTTAGATGCGCATACCTATAGATGCTTTGAAACCCGAATTAATCTTTTAACATGTGCAGGCACTGAGGCTTATGTCAAAGCACAGGCTTTGTTTTTATATCCACCAGCTTGGATTTCAGCAAATATAGAAAGTATTCAAAAACAAGAACAGTTGCAAATTCAAAAGTTTCCACCTCATGAAAATGTATTGCGACGGTTAAGTGCTTTAATGAACTTTCAACTGAGCGAGGAGATACGAGCCGCTTTGCAGAATATACCGATGCATTTGATTGCGAACCAAGATGATTTCCTTGTGCCTTACCAACGCTCACAAAACCTAAAAGGGTTGTTTCCCCATGCACAGTTGACTCTTTTAAAGCAGGGCGCTCATGCAGCGACTGTAACCGAAACAGTACTGATGAATAAGGAAATGTTGGGCTTTTTAACAGGGCAGGAAATTTTAGTTTAGATTATCGATTGTTTAATTTGGCTTTATAAAGTGAAGGTGTATAGGTTCTGAAATCTATACACCTTTTTTATTTAGGCTAAAAATATAAAAATTCTAGTTTGGATCACTTACCGCACAATCATTGATCACGCCTCACAGAGATAGTGCATAAAATCAAAACCAATTTTACTTTTTGGTAAAAAATAAAATTAAGTAAAAATATTTAATATATTGAAAAATAATAATAAATAATAGTTGGCATGCCTTGTGCAAATATATTTTTATCAAACTAAAGGTCAAAAGTTTTGCTCTATTTAGCCTTTGAAGTTCTGCAAATAATGAAATAAGTGTAGAGGATAAACGAGATGAAAATAGGTGTATTTTGCCCGATTGGAAATAATGGCTGGCTGCTTTCGGAAACCGCGCCACAGTACATGCCTTCATTTGAACTAAATAAAAAAATTGTTCAACGTGCTGAGCATTATGGTTTTGACTTTGCTTTGTCGATGATCAAACTGCGTGGCTTTGGCGGGAAAACAGAGTTTTGGGATCATAACCTAGAAACATTTACTTTGATGGCTGGCCTCGCTGCGGTGACCAGTAAAATCCAAATCTATGCAACAGCAGCGACGTTGGTGATGCCGCCTGCAATTGTGGCACGTATGGCATCAACCATTGATTCCATTTCAAATGGTCGTTTTGGTTTAAATGTCGTGACAGGCTGGCAAGCACCCGAATATACACAAATGGGGATGTGGCCAGGAGATGAATATTTTGCACAGCGTTATGAATATCTTTCTGAATATGTAGAAATTCTACGAGAACTCTGGGCGACAGGTCGTTCAGATTTTAAAGGAGAGCATTTTACTATGCAGGACTGCCGTGTGAGCCCACGTCCACAAGCGGATATGAAAATTATTTGCGCGGGCCAGTCTGATACAGGGCTTGAATTTTCTGCCAAATATGCCGATTACAACTTTGTTTTCGGTAAAGGGCTAAATACACCGACTGCCTATGCAGAAATCAATGCGCGTTTAAAACAGCAAACCGATAAAACAGGGCGTGATGTACAAACCTATGTGCTGTTTATGGTGATTGTTGCAGAAACAGATGAAGAGGCGCATGCGAAATGGCAAACATATAACGCTGGTGCGGATATGGAGGCGATTAATTGGCTAATGAACCAAGGTGGTAAAGATACCAAATCTGGAACAGATACCAATATTCGCCAAATGGCATCTTCGGTTTCGCCTGTGAATATCAATATGGGAACTTTAGTCGGTTCGTTTGAACATGTTGCACAAATGTTGGATGAAATTAGTGAAATTCAGGGGACTGAAGGTATTTTGCTTACCTTTGATGACTTTGTACAAGGGGTCGAAGACTTTGGTCAGCGTATACAACCTTTGATGAAATGCCGTGAACATATCGTGGTTGAAGCGGATGCACCACGCGTTGTTTTGGAGAAAAGCGCATGAATGAATCTATAGTCTGTGCAGAATTTACTAAACAAAGTCTGCAAGCAAAAACATTAAAAGCAGAACCTGAACATATTGCTTTAGCACCTGAACACACGGCATTGATTGTGATTGATATGCAAAATGCCTATACCTCAGTAGGTGGCTATTTGGACTTGGCCGGGTTTGATGTATCTAAAACCAAACCTGTGGTTGAAAACATTCAAAAAACCATTACTGCTGCACATGCAGCTGGCATTCAGGTGATTTACTTTAAAAATGGTTGGGATGACCAGTACCGTGAAGCAGGAGGGGGTGATTCACCAAACTTCCATAAGTCGAATGCTTTAAAAACCATGCGCAACAATCCAGAGCTGCAGGGAAAACTACTGGCAAAAGGTGGTTGGGATTTTGAGTTGATTGATGCACTCAAGCCTGAACCACAAGATTTAGTTATAGAAAAGCCTCGCTATAGTGGATTCTTTAATACTGCGTTGGACAGTATGTTGCGGGTGCGAGGAATCCGAAATTTAGTTTTTGTGGGTATTGCGACCAATGTCTGTGTCGAGTCAACTTTGAGGGATGGTTTTTTCTTGGAGTATTTTGGAATCGCTCTTAAAGATGCGTGCTATCAAGCTGGGCCTATCGAGGTGCAAGAAGCAAGTCTCTATAACATCAAAACCTTTTTTGGTTGGGTGTCTGATACACAAAGTTTTGTGAACACCTTTGAAACTTCAAGCAGTCAAACGCTGGCAAAAACTGCATAAGTCATACGTACGAAAGATAGAGGAAACCTCATGCCTAAAGAAATTATTGTGCTAGAAGGCACAGCGAAACCACTTGCACCATTTGTACCTGCAACTAAGGCTGACAATATCGTTTATGTATCAGGCACCTTGGCCTTTGATGAACATAACAACGTCGTTCATGTTGGTGATGCCGCAGCACAGACTCGACATATTTTAGAAACCATTAAACGAGTCCTTGCAACGGCAGGTGGCACAATGGATGACGTCACTTTTAATCATATTTTTGTGAAAGATTGGGCCGATTATGGCGCGATTAATGCTGTATATGCCGAGTATTTTCCAAACGATAAACCTGCACGCTATTGCGTACAGACTGGACTGGTCAAGCCAGAGGCTTTGGTTGAAATCGCTTCGGTTGCACATGTGGCTTAAGTGGAATAATCAAATTTTAATGCCCTGATATACGATTTTTTAGGGCATGGAGAATACGATGAATGCAAAACTGATGAATCAAGATCAAGTTGAAACCATGCTCAATCATAAAGCACCAGAGGCAATCTTGGATCAACACACGTTTCGTCAAGGTATGGCGAATCTAGGGGCTGCGGTCAATGTGATTACAACGGATGGGAGGGCCGGTCAGGCAGGCTTTACGGCATCGGCAGTATGTAGTGTGACCGATACACCGCCAACGTTGTTAGTGTGTTTAAACCGTTCAGCCTCTGTGTTTGAGACATTTAAAAGCAATCAAGTGTTATGTGTAAACACGTTGTCGAGCCAGCAACAACATTTATCTAATCTGTTTTGGGGGAAAACCCCAATGCCTGAACGTTTTGCTCAGGGCACATGGTCCACACTGTTGACCAATGCACCGGTCTTGGAGGATGCCTTGGTGAGCTTTGATTGTGAAGTGGTTCAGACCATATCTGTAGGTAGCCATGATGTGCTGTTTTGCCAAGTCAAAGCCATGAAGCAAAGTTATGGACTAAATGCGCTGATGTATTTTAACCGTGGTTATTGTGAGCCATTACCAATGTGCTAATTCAAAAATTCCTACTTTTACAAGGAGGGGAAACCCATGCAAACAAAAGAATCGTGGTTTCCAAAATTTAAGCCTTATCAAGGCGATTTAGATACAACGCCTGTGCAAACAGATGAATACTTACCCGCAGCAAAAAGTATTATTTTGGGGTTGCAACATGCTTTTGCCATGTTCGGTGCAACTGTGCTTGCGCCATTGCTGATGGGCTTTGATCCGAATCTAACGATCTTCATTACAGGCATTGGTACGATACTCTTCTTCCTCATGACCGGTGGACGTATGCCAAGTTATTTGGGGTCCAGCTTTGCCTTCATTGGAGCAGTGGTTGCAGTTACGGGTTATACAGGTGTTGGAGCAAACCCAAATCTTTCTTTAGCACTGGGTGGAACTATTGCATGTGGGGTGCTGTACGCGTTCATCGGTTTAATTGTGATACGAACTGGTACGGCATGGATTGAAAAGTTGATGCCACCTATAGTGACAGGTGCCATCGTGATGATTATTGGCCTACACCTTGCACCAGTTGCGATCAAAAGTGTGTCAGCCAATCAGTTTGACTCTTGGATGGCGTTAATCACGATTATTTGTATTAGTGTCATTGCGGTATTTACCAAAGGTATGCTGCGCCGTTTACTGCTACTTTTAGGCTTGGTTGCCTCCTATTTTATTTACTTCTTACTCACCAATGTCATGGGTTTTGGCACTGCAATTGACTTTGCAAAAGTCGGTCAAGCAGCATGGTTTGGTTTACCAGTGTTCCACAGCCCAACCTTTGATCTAAACGCTATGATGTTGATTGCACCCGTTGCGATTATTTTGGTGGCCGAAAACTTAGGGCATTTCAAAGCTGTGTCGGCGATGACTGGGAAAAATTTGTCTCCTTATATGGGACGCGGTTTCTTTGCAGATGGGGTATGTACCACACTGTCTGCTTCAGTTGGTGGGACAGGGATGACCACCTATGCTGAAAACATTGGGGTGATGGCAGTCACTAAAGTTTATTCAACCACAATCTTTGTTTTTGCAGGTGTATTTGCGATTTTACTGGGGCTTTCGCCAAAGTTTGGCGCAGTGATTAGTACTATTCCTGTTGCACTCTTGGGTGGTGCATCCATTGTGGTTTTTGGTTTGATTACCGTTGCTGGCGCAAAAATTTGGGTCGATAACAAAATTGATTTCACCAAGAACAGTACTTTAATGATTGGGGCCGTGTGTTTGATTATGGGAACAGGCAATTACAGCTTACAAATAGGGAGTTTTGACCTAGGTGGTATTGGCACTGCAACACTAGCAGCCATTCTGCTCAATCTTTTCTTGAACCGAGGCAGTGAAAAAGAGCCAGTCGTAGAGAAGTCAGAAGATCAAATCAATAGCACTATTGCACACAGTTAGGAGTACGTTTTGAGTCTGAATATTGCATTTATAGGACTTGGGGCAATGGGCTGGCATATGGCCTCCCATTTGCCAAATCTGGGTCATCCTGTTTGGGTGTGGAATCGCACAGCGGAAAAAGCGTCTTCACATGCGCAAACCTTTGGTACTTTGCAGGTTGAACTTCAACAAGCGATGCAAGCCGATGTTATATTTTCATGCTTACCGACAAGTGCAGATGTTGAAACGTTAATTGCGTTACATCCGCCCAAATTTGGAAGTCTGTGGGTGGATTGTACCAGTGGCGTGCCTGAGTCCGCGCAGCGAATTTCCACTGATTTGGCAGCACGTGGAGTAACTTACTTAGATGCACCTGTTTCGGGTCAAACCATTGGTGCTGAACGCGGTACTTTGACGGTTATGGTGGGTGGTAATATCGCTGGATTTGAAAGGGCAAAGCCTATTATTCAGGCATTTGCAGGACTGATTGAATACGTCGGGGAAAGTGGTGCAGGCTTTGCGGTTAAGGCGGTGAACAATACGCTCATGGCAACACATTTATGGGCACTGTGTGAAGGGTTGTCTATTTTGAAAAATCGATGCGTTGACTTGGCTGGAGCATTGAGTTGTATTAATCACTCCAGTGGTAAAAGTACCATGTCTGAAACAGTGATGGCGCAAAAAGTTTTGAGCCGAACTTTTCAAAAAACCTTTGCGTTAAACCTGTTGCAAAAAGACATTGGTATTGCGGTAGATCTTGCCGAAGAAGGACAGATGAAAACACCTATTTTTCAAGTGACACAGGAACTGTTCTTAAAAACAGACCGAGAACAGGCTGCACGAGTAGATTTTAGCGTGGCCGTTACACAGTTAGAAAAGTGGAATAGTCTCACTCTTGTTTGAGTTGGTCGCTTGGGGAAAAGGCATCGGAAAACGCATACTTTTTCTGTTTAATTGATTTATTTATCAAATAAAAACATAAGCCCGACCAAATGTCAGTTTGCATTTAAAAATCAGGGTATGATAATGAGTGGATCATTAAAAACAACATAGGAAACATTGGTATGAGTACTGACTCAGCTTTTCCAACGCCTAATAATTTAGGGATAGCGGTTTATAGTAATAATGCAGAAGCGATTGGTAACACACCATTGGTTCGTATTAACCGAATTATACAAAGTCCAGCCACCGTTTTAGCCAAAGTTGAAAGCCGTAACCCTGCATTTTCAATAAAATGTCGTATTGGGGCTGCGCTGATTGCGGATGCGGAAGCACGCGGTGTGCTGAAAGCCGGAATGCACATTGTCGAACCAACCAGTGGCAATACAGGTATTGCTTTGGCATTCGTTGCTGCTGCAAAAGGTTATGCGTTAACTCTAACTATGCCATCAAGCATGAGTATCGAACGTCGTAAAGTGATGAAAGCTTTGGGCGCGAACTTGGTTCTCACCGACCCTGCAAAAGGGATGCGCGGTGCGGTAGAAGAAGCACAGCGTTTGTTGGATGAAAATCCAGACACTTATTTTTTACCACAACAGTTTGAAAACCCAGCAAACCCAGCTATTCATGAATCAACGACTGGCCCAGAAATTTGGGAAGCAACAGGTGGTAAAGTTGATATTTTAGTTGCAGGTGTTGGGACGGGTGGTACGATTTCAGGGATTTCAAGTTATTTTGAAAAAGTAAAAAAACAAGCCCTGTATTCAGTTGCGGTAGAACCTGCTGAATCGCCGATTATTGGTCAAACCAAACGTGGTGAAACTTTGACGCCTGGACCACATAAGATTCAGGGCATTGGCGCTAACTTTATTCCTAAAAACTTAGACCTCGACTTGGTCGATGAAGTGATGCCAATTGATGCTGCAACAGCAATTGATTGGGCGCGAAAAACAGCAAGTCAAGAGGGTATTTTGGTAGGTATTTCAAGTGGTGCCGCGATGGCAGCAGCAGCTGAACTTGCAGCACGCCCTGAAAATGCAGGTAAAACTATTGTGGTGATTTTACCTGACGGTGGTGAACGTTATTTATCTTCAGTTTTGTTTGAAGATATTTCCGTAGACTAATTTTCTAGATGAAAAAAAGCTAAATATAAAATGTTTAGCTTTTTTATGCCGTTTAGAAACTTAAAGTGCTGCGTGTGAAATTTTATCAGGTGTCATGAGGGCTTGGTTTACATAAAGTTTAATCAGACGCTCGCGAGAACCGATTGATTTTTGATAATGCGTTGAATTGAGTAACAATGACGCACCATAGGTCACTGTCCATACATAAGATAAATAATCACGAATGGACATTGCACTGTCTAAAGACTTTAAATAGTCAGAGGTCATGTCTTTAATTTCGATAATACGTTGTTCACGTATTTGATAGAGCTTCTCAAAAAGTTCTTTGAGTTTACGTTCATTATTGGTTAAACGTTCTTCAATAACGTGCAGTAAAATCGTACGGTTCGAGTTCAACATATTATAAAGCATGTATTCGGAAACATACGTTTTAATATCATTGTTATGCTTTTGAGAAATCTCTAGCAGGCGAGTTTCATTCAAGATAATCAGCTCTAAATAAAGTTGATTTTTACTTTTGAAATGCTTGTAGATCGTACCCTTCGCAATATCGAGTTCCGTTGCTAATTCGCTTAAGGTGATGTCTTGATTATTGTCTAATAATAAAGTCTCAGCCATGGCTAAAATTTTCTCTTTGCGTAATAGAAAATTTTGTTGGCGTACTGAAGTCATTGGCTTATTCCAGTGTATTTCATGAGAACTATAGAGAGGCTATTGAACTTGGTTGAAAATGAAAATGCAACTAAGGTCTTGGATATTACTACAATCGTTTTAAAAATATCCACTTGTTCAACAATAGAAATAAATACAGGTGCATTTTCTCATTTCGTTGTCAATAAATTTGATCTCTAGAGATCAAATTTAGGCCATTGCATTCCTTTTTCGTGATTTTTACACTATTGTCAGTGTAGAGCCACTGTGTTCTTAGAGACGAGAACATTTAGTGCTCAAACCTTGAATGCAGTGCGGGTTGATAAATAGATCATGTGTCTTATGGATCGATGTCTTATGCACTTGTGTTTATTTTAATGTCTTTATAGATGACTTGCTTTGAGATGGTAGCACTATGAAAAACATTAAAATAAGATCTGAAAAGGTTAACTCCTTTGCAATATGAAAAAATAGATAGGGAATGTTTTTAAGTCTCTTAATTGGACTTAAAGTAAATAAACCGCAAAAAAGGATGAAATAGAAAATGATTGTTATTGTAGACGGTGTACGTACAGCAATGGGTGGTTTTCAAGGTTCACTATCGAGCTGTACCGCGCCTGAACTGGGTGCGGTGACAATTAAAGAAGTGTTAAACCGTTCTGGCTTACAGCCGACCGATGTCGATGAAGTGATCTTTGGTTGTGTACTTCCAGCAGGTTTAAAACAAGGCCCTGCACGTCAAGCAATGCGTATGGCGGGCCTACCTGACTCAACGGGTGCAACAACCATCAATAAAATTTGTGGCTCTGGTATGAAAGCCGTCATGCAAGCGGCTGACGCAATTAAAGCAGGTTCAGCTGAGATTGTGGTAGCCGGTGGTATGGAGTCGATGTCAAATGCGCCGTATTTACTTGAAAAAGCACGCGCGGGCTACCGTATGGGACATGGTAAAACAACCGATCACATGTTCCAAGAAGGTTTAGAAGATGCTGAAACAGGTCTATCGATGGGTGTACTTGCTCAAGAAATGGCAGATAAAAAAGGCTATACCCGTGAGCAACAGGATCAGTATGCTATTGGTTCTTTAAATAAAGCCGTTGCTGCGATTCAAGGTGGTTTCTTCAAAGATGAAATCGTGCCTGTGACGGTGAGTAGCCGTAAAGGCGATGTTGTGGTTGATCAGGATGAACAGCCGCTAAATGCCAAAGTGGATAAAATTCCAACTTTACGTCCGGCATTTAAAAAAGACGGCACGATTACCGCGGCAAATTCGAGCTCTATTTCGGATGGTGCTTCGGCATTGGTTGTAACTTCATCCGAAGTTGCTGACGCACGTGGTCTTAAGCCATTGGCAAAAGTTGTGGCTTATGCAAGTAATTCCCAGCATCCATCTGAGTTCACCATTGCCCCGGTAGGTGCCATTGAGAAAGTTTTAGCCAAAGCAGGCTGGTCTGCGAGTGATGTAGATCTGTGGGAAGTCAATGAAGCGTTTGCGATGGTCACAATGCTTGCAATTGATGGTTTTCATTTAGACCCTGCAAAAGTCAATGTGAATGGTGGTGCTTGTGCACTTGGTCATCCATTGGGTTCATCTGGTTCACGTATTATCGTGACTTTACTGCATGCCTTGAAACGTACTGGTGGGAAAAAGGGTGTAGCTGCCTTGTGTATTGGTGGTGGTGAGGCGACTGCTATTGCCATAGAGCTGCTGGACTAAAGCTGTAAATATTCTTAGCTATGCCTGTGAAGAAAATACTTTAAATCGCTATAATTCGGCATGGTTGATTTCATCAAAGGTTCGATTGATTCGGGCCTTTTTTATTTTGTAAAATACATGCAGATCATGCGTCTTAACTTTTCAGGGAGAGCATCGATTGTGCAGTACAGCTAAAGGTATAATTAATGTACTTTTATTGCTGAAACGTCTGATATTAAACCTAGATGCCTGTAAAAGTAAGTTTTGAGCATTGGATCATCGCTATAATGGGTAGATGATGGATCGTCTACCATCACATACATATAAGGAACATTTTTTTCGTGTTTGAACTGGACTGTAAATTACTCAGTATCTTTTTTTACGTTTATAAGTTTAAAAGTGTGTCACTGGCGGCTGATCATTTAGAAATGAGTCAACCGACGGTGAGTAACATTCTGAATAAAATTCGCCAACATTATAATGATCCGCTGTTTTTACGGATTGGCAATGAAATGGTACCGACTGAGCTGTCGAAACAGTTATTTCCATTGGTCAGTGAGGCTTTAAACAAGGTTGAAATCATCAATAACTTCACGATTGATTTTGACCAAGCCACTTCGCAGCAACAGTTTAGTTTGGCCATGACCGATGTTTCGCATTTGGTGTTATTGCCGAAAATTTCGCAATACTTAAAGAAACATGCGCCGCATATTCGTTTGAATATTCGTCCGATCACCTCTGAAACTAGTTATCAAATGGCAAATGGTGAGATTGATTTGGCGCTGGGTTTTTTACCTCAACTGGAAAATGGCTTTTATCAACAGCAACTGTTTGAGCAGTATTATGTGGTGATTGCAGCCAAAGACCATCCGCGTTTGACAGGTGACAGTATCAGCACAGCGCAATACTTGGCTGAGTCACATATCGATATTGATGCGGGTATGGGACATTACCATATTGAAAACGAACTGCTTAATTTAGAACTAAAGCGTGACATTTTAATGCGTTTACCGAGCTATTTGGGGGTAGGCTTGGTGGTACAAGAAACAGATGCAATCGCCACAGTTCCATACTATTTGAGTGAAGTGCTGCTTTCACGTGGCAATTTAAAGATCTTCAATGCGCCGATTGCCTTTCCAAGTTATGGAGTGAAACAGTATTGGCACATGTCTTGTCATCATAAAACCAGCCACCAATGGCTGCGTCACATGTTCCATGAAATTTTGATGAAGTAATTCTTAAAATTTGATGCTTTTCCCAAAATCATTGTGGCTCACGAAAACCGTGAAAGTGCAATTCAGGCCATGAGTGACACCTTGGTAAAAACCTCAGTGGCAGGAATTGAAACTAAACAAGGCCCAACTTTAAAATTCCATTGTGACAGCCAAATAGTGATTACGGGTGGCGACATGCTTGCGACATTGGATGGTGTCGACGTTGCAATGTGGCAGACCCTTAATGTTAAAAAAGGGCAAATCCTTAAAACAGGTAAAATCACCACAGGTTGTCGCAGTTATATTGGTATTAAAGGTGGGCTCAATGTACCTTCCTACTTAGGCTCACAAGCAACTTTTACTTTAGGTTAGTTTAGTGGTCATGCAGGACGCAATTTACTCATAGTAGATATGTTGCCCATTACGGCTTAGAGCTCGGTAGAAACTGTTGCACTCAGTGCAGCATAAGTGCCAAGCTTTAGCCACACTTGGAACATTGCAGTGATGTATAGACTGCATGGTGCGCCCGACTTTTTCACCAAACGCGATATTGAGCGTTTGTTCAAGCAAGAATTTGAAATTCATTTTAACTCACGTCGTACAGGCATTCGTTTAGTAGGTGAAAAAACTGAATGGGCGCATACAAATGGTGGTGGAGCAGGGCTGCACCCTTCGAATATTCATGACAATGCTTATGCCATTGGTGCGATTGACTTCACTGGAGATATGCCAATTATTTTGGGACCAGATGGTCCAAGTTTAGGCGGCTTTGTTTGTCCTGCGGTGGTGGTTAGCTCTGAACTATGGAAAATTAGTCAACTTAAAGCGGGCGATAAAGTTAAATTTACCCCAATTTCTTATGATCAAGCACAAGTATTGAATCAAAAATATAGCGCAGCGTTAACAGCGGATACGACTGAAAATTTAGAATTTGCTCCAAGTTTTCACGCTGAAATGGAAACCCTCTCAGACGCCGTTTTGGCGACCCAAAAAGGTGAGAGTGCTGCACCCGATGTAATTTATCGTCCCGCAGGGAACAGTTATTTACTGGTTGAATATGGAGAGTTGGTTTTAGACCTCAATTTACGTTTCCGTATTCACGCTTTAATGCAATGGGTTAAAGAGCAAAGTATCGAAGGGATTATTGATTTAACCCCAGGAATTCGTTCGCTACAAATTCACTTTGATTCATTAAAACTTAATCAGAAGCATTTGTTGGAATTATTACAGCTAGCAGAAAATGAATTGCCTGATGTGACCGCAATCGAAGTGCCTTCGCGTACAGTCTATTTACCTTTGGCTTGGGAAGACTCGCAAACCCAGCTGGCGACTAAGCGCTATATGCAAACGGTATGTCCAGATGCGCCGTGGTGTCCAGACAATATTGAATTTATCCGCTGCATCAATGGATTAGAGTCAAAACAAGCGGTAAAGGACGTTGTGTATAGTACCAATTATTTGGTCATGGGCTTGAGAGATGTGTACTTGGGGGCACCTGTGGCAACGCCACTGGATCCACGCCATCGTTTAGTGACCACCAAATATAATCCTGCACGTACATGAACCTGAAAATGCAGTCGGCATCGGTGGAGCGTATATGTGTGTCTATGGCATGGAAGGCCCTGGCGGTTATCAGTTTGTTGGGCGTACCACCCAAATGTGGAATCGTTACCGCAAAAATCCAGACTTTGAACAGGATAAGCCATGGTTACTGCGCTTCTTTGATCAAATTAAATTTTATGAAGTATCTGAAACAGAATTGATGCAAATGTGGTAAGACTTTAAAGCAGGGTGCTTAAAGCTGTGTGTGGAAGATGGGGTTTTAAATCTAAAAGAATATAATGACTTCCTCATTGAAAATGCAGCATCCATTTCAAGTTTTAAAGCGGTACAGCAAGCAAACTTTGAAGATGAACGCCGTCGCTGGCATGAGGCAGGTTTGGCTGAATATGTTTCTGAAAGTCTAGATACAGTGTTAGGCGACAGTGAAATTCAAATTCCTCAAGGTGGCTGTGCAGTAGAGTCGCACATGCCCGGTTCTATTTGGAAAACTGAATCTTCCTCTGGAGACATTGTGGAAGAAGGAGCAACTTTGGTCGTGATTGAAGCCATGAAAATTGAAATTCCCATTATTGCACCTGAGCGGATGAAGGTTGAAGCCATTACCATTGAAAAAAAGCAAACGGTAAAAACAGGTCAGGTGCTGTTTACACTGGCACCTGTAGCCTAAATTCAAATATCAATAAATACAAAAAAGACTGCTTAAGCGGTCTTTTTTCGATTCTGAAAGTAGGATTTATCTAGTGCTGACAATAAATCGTTTTGTTAAATCGAGATTGCAACCGATAACAAAAAATAGATTGTTATGAAATGGTTATAAAATGATGTTTTGAATCAAAATATGCTAATTTAGTGAGACGCTTAAAAACATTATGGCTTGTATGAAAAAAACATTACTCGGCATGTTATTCATGTTAACTTCATCAGTGCTTATGGCAAATACGCCAAATCAGGCTGAAGATACTCAAGCATCAAATCAAAATAATATTCGTGTAACGACTCGCCCTGAAATTGTAGGACTATGGGGAATGGAAATTCCAAATAATCGTAAATGCGTTGAATACTATAATTTTAAAAGTAATAGTGATGTTGTGATTAAAAGTGGGGAAGAATGGTCTACGGGAATTTATGATTACCAGCCATCTACCGATAAAAATGTGCAACTGCCTGCTTTAATTTTACAGGTCAAATTTGACAATAACCAAGTGGATTGTTCTGGGTCTCAAGAAGATCAGACTGGTGAAATGTCTCAGTATTTTGTGAAATGGCAAAGTCCATCGACCATTAATTTTTGTGCCAATGATAAAGCACAACAATGCTTTGCAACGCTACGTCGTGTACTACCTTAATTAATTGTTTTATAAATAAAAAACCGCGATTTATCGCGGTTTTTTATTAAGGATAAAGACAATTATTTATCTTGATTACCTTCAATTTGCTTTAACAAATGCTTTTCAAGGTAGTGAATATCCATTGCTTGTTCACAGAATTTTTCATCTTGAAGAATCAAATCTTTATGCAATGGAATATTGGTTTTAATACCTGTCAAAATCATTTCATCAAGTGCTTGGCGCATGCGAGCAAGTGATGTTTTACGATCCTTACCGTGTGCAATCAGCTTTGCAATCATCGAGTCATAGTATGGCGGAATGCTATAGCCTTGATAGATATGTGAATCAAGACGAATACCTGCACCACCTGGCACATAAAAATTCTCAATTTTACCCGGTGAAGGTAAGAAGGTCGTTGGATCTTCAGCATTGATACGGCATTCAATCGCATGACCTTTCACTTCAACTTGATCTTGTTCAATTTCAAGACCTAGACCACCAGCAATCCGGAGCTGCTGTTCAATAATGTCGATACCTGTCACCATTTCAGTTACAGGGTGCTCAACTTGAACACGTGTATTCATCTCAATAAAGAAGAATTCACCATCTTCAAACAAGAACTCGAATGTACCTGCACCGCGGTACTGCATTAATTTACAAGCATTTACGCAAGCTTCTAAAATGTCAGCACGTGCTTGTTCAGGTAAATTTGGCGCTGGCGCTTCTTCTAACACTTTCTGATGGCGACGCTGTAAAGAGCAGTCTCGGTCATACAGGTGAATCGCGTGGCCATTACCGTCAGCAAGAACTTGAACTTCAACGTGACGAGGTTTTTGTAGGAAACGCTCCATATACACCGTGTCATCGCCAAACCACATTTCAGCATCACGCTGTGCAGCTTGAACGGATTCAAGCAGGGTGTCGACACGTTCTACAATACGCATACCACGACCACCACCACCAGAAGCAGCTTTTACGATCAATGGAAAACCAATTTCTTTAGCTTCAGCCAGCGCATTTTGCGGTGTAACCGCATTTGCAGAACCTGGTACGGTTGGAACACCTGCTTTACGCATTGCGGTAATTGCAGAAACTTTATTACCCATCAAACGAATATGTTCAGGGCGTGGTCCAATAAAAATAAAACCTGAGTTTTCTACAATTTCAGCAAATTCAGCATTTTCTGATAAGAAGCCATAACCTGGGTGAATGGCATCTGCACCTGAAATTTCAGCTGCTGTAATAATGGCAGGAATGTTCAAGTAGCTTTCGCTGCTCGCACCCGGTCCAATACATACTGCTTCGTCTACAAAACGTAGATGCATTAAGTCTTTGTCGGCATCTGAATAGATTCCTACAGTCTTAATCCCTAAAGTTTTGCAGGCACGAGTGATGCGCAGGGCAATTTCACCACGGTTTGCAATTAAAACTTTTTGCAACATTATAAGTCCCCGTCTATTACGCGCGGTAGCGGAATAATGGTTGACCGAATTGGATCACTTCGCCGTTTTTCACTAAAATTTCTTCGACTACACCGCTTTGCGTTGCTTCAATCGGGTTCATGATTTTCATTGCTTCGATAATACCAAGTGTTTCACCTGCAGTGATTGTTTGACCGACTTTAACAAATGGCGCTTCACCTGGGCTCGGAGCCGCGTAGAACACACCAACCATTGGAGACGTTTCTACAGCACCACGTGGTGCTTTAGCCGCTGGAGCTTGAGTAACAGGAGCTGTCATAGCAACAGGAGCACCAGCTGCAACAACTGGATTACGACGAGTCAATGCAATCGATTGATCGCCTTCTTTAACTTCAATCGCTTGTAAGTCAGACTCAATCATCAGGTCGATGAGTTTCTTGATTTTACGAATATCCATGTGACAGTATTCCTAATTATGATTGCGTAGAGGGTTGAATTTTATTGAGAGCGTAATTGAGCGCAGCGCTATAACCTTGAGCACCTAAGCCACAAATAACGCCAACGGCTTTATCTGATAAATATGAATGATGTCTAAATGCTTCGCGCGCATGAACATTTGATAAATGAACTTCAATAAATGGGATGGCTACACCAAGCAAAGCATCACGTAGAGCAACAGAGGTATGCGTGAGTGCAGCAGGGTTAATAATAATAAATTGAACGCCATCCGCTTGAGCTTGATGAATACGGTCGACAATGGCACCTTCCCAATTGCTTTGAAAAGTGTCGAGAGAAATTGAAGCATTTTCAGCTTGTGCAATGAGTTGTAGGTTGATGTCTTTCAGCGTTAGAGAGCCATAGACCTCTGGTTCACGCATTCCTAGCAAATTTAGATTCGGTCCATGAATAACCAAAATGGTCGAACTCATTTATCTTGCTCCAATTATAAGTTGCAATAAATCTTTGCAAGATGGCTGCAAAGTTTGCGTATTATGGCATAAAGTTCTACATTTTTTTTATAGTTTGTTTGAATTGACGTAGATGCTTAGTGCCAAACTTCGGCAATATAATGTAAATTTTGCAAGTAATTGGCAATGTTAAAAGATTACAAATTTTTGGATTATTACTCTTTTTTACATTGTAAGCCAAATTGACCAAAAGCAGCAGATTTGTTTTCGTTTTGTGCCACAGGTACAACTCAAGTCTTGAAACCAGGGCAACTCAGCCTTCTGAGTCGATAGCTCACTCTGCATCAGATGTAGATCAATTTTTATATGGCTAAACTGTATATCAAAATAAAACTGAAGTCTGATATGGTTTGTATCTGGAGATGATCTGATCAATTTATTCTAACTCTTTTGGCTGGCTTGACGAGCATGATCAATTCAGCTTCTAAGCTTTATTGGATCAACATTGAACTGGAAAAATATCACTTTCATCAATTAAAACATTAACTTGTTACATTAGAGTGTAGATGCACGATTTTGTCTGTTGTTAACGTCTATCTAGCTGATGCCATGATCTTTTAGATAAAAACTGAAAAACTTGAACCAGTAAGAGGAAAATTCAGGTTTGTAACGGTGTTTTTCAGCATCCTCTTGGTTGAGAAATTTTGCCGTTAAATAAACAAAAGACTGTAGAAAAATTGCTGATTAGCAGAATGTATTGAAAAAATATCCTCCTATTGCGTCAGGGCTTTTGCTGTGAGAGAAGATTTTATAAAAGAAAAGAATTGGCTATTTTGCTCATTTTAACTGGGTAGATTTGGCTTTACATGATGGGATCTGGTGACTTTAGGATTGGCAATAAGTGAAATTTGGAAGAGATAATTTTGCAATCATAATAATTTCAGTTTGTTTTATATACAACTTTTTAAGTTTTGATGATTTTAAGAGGAAAAATAGAATGAACCAAAGCCAGCATGTTTTTAATGATTCGTTTGATGCATTCTTACCTCTTTATTTAAATAGATAAAAAAACAGCCCCTGTTGGGCTGTTTTGCGTTCACATCTAGATTATTAAGCAATAAAGTCTAAAATGGCCTAATTGAAGGCTTTGGGCTGTTCGATATTTGAAATATGAGAGGCATCGATTTCAAATAGGGCACTACTTCGGATGTGATTCACCATGTACTGTGCATCTGAGACTGTTGTTACGGGGTCTTTACGCCCAGCAATCACAAGTAAAGGTACGTGAATACTTTCGAGTTTTTCACGTAAATCCGCTTTAGCCAAAGCTTCACAGCAACTCGCATAACTTTCTGGGCTGCCAGCACCTAAGTCGTTTGAAAGCGCTGCTACAGTTGCTGCGTTGCTTCGGATAAAGGGTTCCGTAAACCAACGGCTCGCAGCCGTCGATGCAATGGGTTCTAGACCTTGGGTACGTACTAACGACGCGCGATCATTCCATGCTTGTTCATTGCCAATTTTGGCTGAGGTATTACATACAATGGCACGGTGAAAACGTTCAGGTTTATGAATGACTAACCACTGACCTGTAAGTCCGCCCATTGAGATACCGCAAAAAATGGCTTTCTCAATGTTTAAATGGTCCAATAAATGTATCAGGTCTAGATCAAGTTGTTCAATATCATAAGGCCCTTGATGTGCGGAAGAATGGCCATGCCGGCGAGTGTCATAGCAAATCACAAAATAATTTTTTTGGAAAAAAGTAATTTGTGGTTTCCACATGTTGAAGTTTGTGCCTAGCGAGTTTGAAAAAACGATCGCGGGATTTTTTGGGTCACCAAAGGTTTGATAGTGAATTTCGGCATTACAAGTGTTTGATGCAGTTAAATCCACAGCTAATTAAATAATACTGAACCCATGAGTCTAGTGCATTAGTAGTAGGCTCATTTCCAAAACTGTATGAACTGTTAAAATCAATTTGCTTTTTATAAGTTGTTTTTTAACGCGATTTTTAATGCGATAAAAAGTTTCATTTTAAAGTATTAAAAGAAATGCATTGCGTTAGAAAACAGCGATGAAAAAGAGAGCTAAATATTAAAGAGTAAAAGTCAGGACAGACTTAAATACACAGGACCCGTGTTAGAATGAAACAATTTAAGAAGAACGTTTTAGTTGTCACTTTATCGATGTTAAGTAGTGCAGCATTACACGCACAAACCAATACAACGACAGAGATTGAGCAACTTAGAAATGAAATTAATGTGTTAAAACAAATGCTTCAACAGAATACGCAGCAACAACAGCAGCAAGCTGTTCAATTGAGCGCTGTTGAACGTCAAGTGTTGACGACGCCAAAAACGGTTGAAAAAACGGGTTTAGGTTTGACCAAAGGTGGGGCCGAGTTCAACTTATACGGTAATGTTCGAATGGATGCATCGTATCAAGCTGAAGGTGGTGCTCGTGATATGCCCTATAACCAAATCAATAGCGTACCTTTAGAAGGAAATGCTGAAAATAGCGATCGGTTAAGATCAACCCTTTCAGCAACGCGATTAGGTTTGGACTTTAAAGCGCCAGTAGCTGATCAGAACTTAAATGCCAAAATTGAGGTCGACTTTTTAGGTGGTGCAAACCTTGATAATTTACGTATTCGTCATGCGTATTTAAACTATGGTAACTGGCTAATTGGTCAAACGTGGTCAAACTTTGCGACTCCAGACTATATCCCTGAAACGATTGATGCTTTGGCTTATGTGGGTGCTTCAATTAAACGTACACCTCAAGTGCGTTATACCCATAAATTCACGCCAAATACTAACTTAGTCGCGGCAGTGGAAGACCCGAAAGATGCCAGCATAAGCCAACGTATGCCTGCATTTACAGGACGACTGAATCATAAGTTTAATGATGCCCTTTCAGTCAGTGGACGTGCAATGGCGCATGAAAAACGCATTCAAAATCAAGAAGAGTGGGCGTATGGCGTAGGTGTTGGTGCCAAATTTGACATCACCCCAGTAACTTCTGTAAAAGCCGACTACTACCATGTCAAAGGGGATAGCAGCTTTGTATCCTTTACAAACCCTGGCGTAGTTGCAACAGGCACAAGTATTGAACAAAGTGAGTTTGACTCAATTACTGTCGGTTTAACACAGAAGTTTAATGACAAATTACGTGGCACTTTGGCTTATGGTTATATGACTTTTGATAAAAATCAGGACTACCTTGATGCTGTAACTGATGATACCAAAATCAATAAAAACTTATGGCAAGCATGGGGTAATTTATTCTATAGCCCAGTTCAGCCTGTTAGCCTTGGCGTCGAGTATGTCTACGGTGAGCGTGAAGCGTTTGCACCTGCGGCAAATGGTAGTAAAAAAGGTGAAGACAACCGTGTGAACTTGGTTGCGATTTATAACTTCTAATACTTTAAGTCAAATTTCACATAAAAAGCCGAAGGATAACTCCTTCGGCTTTTTATGTATTGCCGTTTAATTTACTCGATACTCAGTTTTGAAAAGATGTTGCACATGTAATGTAATAGTCGAAGTTTCATCAGAACTTAAGTTATTTATCACATAAGAATAAGTCATGAAAATAAAGCACATGTGCTGCCATCAAAAGGTTACATTATGCGAGATAAGTAACTGCATATATAGTACTTGATGACAATAACATGGATTGTTTTTACGCTTATGGCCGCTTTTATGCAGGCTTGGCGCAACGCTTTTCAAAAGCAACTCAGTACTACTGTAGATGTTTATGGAGTGACTCTAGCGCGGTTCATCTTTGCTCTACCCTTAGCACTCATTTACATCAGTTGTCTTTACCATTTCCAGCCTGTGACGGAGTCCGTCCATTTCAATCTCCGTTTTTCTATTTATGTGCTTATTGCGGCATTGAGCCAAATTGCAGCAACAGCGTTGATGGTTCAGCTTTTTAAGCAAAAAAATTATGCGATTGGGGTGGGTCTTGCTAAAAGTGAGGCGGTACTTGCTGCGATTATTGCTGTAGTCTTTTTATCCGACCATTTAAGCCTTTTAGGCTTGTTTGGGGTTGCTGTGGGAGGCTTTGCGGTATTTTTAATGTCTAAAGGGCGGGACTTTTCTGATTTTTCCGTACCCACCTTATGTATAGGTATCGGTAGTGGTTTATGTTTTGCCATTACCTCGCTCTTGGTACGTGAGGCCAGTTTAGAACTAACAAATTTACCCTTTATTCACCGCGCAGCTTGGGTGCTTTTAATGGTGATTGGGACACAGTGCTGTTTACTTTTAATGTATTTAGGAATATTTCGCCGTGCAACACTATGGGCCATGTGGCAGCGTATTGGACTTACATTTCGTGTCAGCCTCTGTAGTTTTTTGGCGTCACTGGGTTGGTTTAGTGCCATGAGTATGCAGTCCGTGCCCATTGTAAAAACTTTGGGGCAGGTTGAGATTATTTTTAGTATGTTGATTTCAGCCTACTTCTTTAAAGAAAAGCTGGCACGTGCTGAACATCTCGGTATTGTACTGGTGGTGATTGCTGCATTTTTAGTGATTTGGGCTTGAAGTCTGATCTTTACACAACCTCTGTCATTCATTTGTAATTACATTGACCATTCAAAATGTAATATAACTACCGTTTTACTAGTTTTCAAATCAAAAAAATTGAGATTAAACCCATGTCTAGGTTTAATCTCCAAAGTCTATCCTTCACGTAAAATTCCGTTCTGCAGCTAAAATTTAGATGTCTATATCAGTGCAACAAGCTTCAAATTCTTACTGAAGAAGGTAGTTTTGATCTGCACCGACAAAGAAAATCACACCTATACAAAAAAGCCCACAGTAAATCGCGAACCAGATAATCATTTTTTTAAAAGCTTTATCTGAAATTGAACTATCTGCATATTTTGCTGGTTTTTTTGAGTCTAGATCTTTCATGGTTGGGGCACTCAACTGAGGTGATGAGTACATTATGCAAAGCAAACGACTGATGAAACAGATACAAAAACAAGATTAAAAAAATATAACAGATGAAGCAGAATTGCTAAAGACTGTTATATTTTAAATCCTGTTGGGACAGTATGTAGATATCAGTAACTTGATTTCAGTTTTTAGAGCCCTATCACTTAAGAACAAAAACCAAATAAAAAATGATCTTATATTTAAAATACCACCCATGAATTTTATACATACTGAATCATTAGAAATGATCATTTCATTCATGACTTTAATTTTTGTACATTAACTAAAATAGCACCTTGGCTGCGTAGAATTAGAGTACTTGAACCTTCAGCATGACGTTTAAGTGTAAAACGATATTTAGAACACTATATTTTAGAGAGCATTATGAAAAGTTTTGAAAATAAAGTGGCTGCGATCACAGGCGCAGGTTCAGGCATTGGGCAGCAGTTGGCGATTCAACTGGCTAAACAAGGTACACATTTGGCACTCAGTGATGTCAATGAACAAGGTTTGGCGGAAACCTTAAACCACGTCAAAGATTATCCTATTTCAGTCACGCTCACAAAACTAGATGTTTCAGACCGTAAGGCTGTAGAGGATTGGGCAAAGCAGTGTGAGAAGGATTTCGGACAGGTCAATTTAGTTTTTAATAATGCAGGGGTCGCGTTAGCGAGTACTGTTGAAGGCTTAAGCTATGAAGATGCCGAGTGGATTTTCAACATCAACTTTTGGGGTGTGGTGTATGGAACCAAAGCTTTTTTACCCTATTTAAAACAAAGTGGCTCTGGGCATATTGTGAATATTTCAAGTTTATTTGGGCTCACTGCTCAGCCTACCCAAAGTGCCTATAATGCGACAAAGTTTGCTGTTCGTGGTTTTACCGAGGCACTACGTCAAGAGTTAGATTTGCAAAACTGTGGCGTTAGTGCAACTTGTGTTCATCCCGGTGGTATACGTACCAATATCGCCAATAGTGCTCGAATGAGTGACAGTATTCGTACGCTGGGTATGAACCCAGAGCGTGCCAGCCATTCTTTCAATAAAATGCTTAAAACCCCGCCAGATGTAGCAGCACAGGCCATTTTAAAGGCTGTGAAAAAAGATGAGCGCCGTGTATTAATTGGAACAGATGCCAAAATTATCGATCTGGTACAGCGTATTACACCAACAGGCTATACGCAGGCGATGAACTTTTTGACAGGTAAAAAACGCCGCAAATAAAGACGTATTCACATGAAAGATGATTTTATCGTTTTAACCGAGTATGCTGAATCGAGTAATTTTTAAATTAATAAAAGCTTTGATTTCAATGCTGAAGCATTCCGTTAAATAAAATGATAAGGAGCCCTACATGAGTGGTTCTCATAACCATGATCATAGTCATGTTGAAGTGACTGCAAAAAATGCCAAGAAATTAACCATTGCACTTGCCCTGACGTTTACCTTCTTAATTGTGGAAGTGGTTGCAGGATTTATCACACAAAGTTTGGCTTTACTGTCCGATGCAGCGCATATGTTTACCGATGCCGCTGCTTTAGCGATTGCTTTAGCAGCCATTAAAATTGGTCAAAAGCCTGCCGATGATAAACGTACTTTTGGCTATCAGCGGTTTGAAATTTTGGCAGCTTTGTTTAATGCCATGATGTTGTTTGTGGTGGCGATTTACATTTTATATGAAGCCTATCAGCGTTTTAGTCAGCCACCTGAAATTCAAAGCTTGGGCATGCTGATTGTTGCGGCTTTGGGTTTAATCATCAATCTGATTTCAATGAAAATTTTGGTGTCGAGCAGCCAAGACAGCTTAAATGTGAAAGGGGCTTATCTTGAGGTGCTCAGTGATGCCTTAGGCTCTGTGGGTGTGATCATTGGCGCACTGGTGATTTATTTCACAGGTTGGATGTGGGTAGATACTGTTATTGCGGTGTTGATCGGCTTTTGGGTCTTACCTCGAACTTGGGTCCTACTGAAACAAAGTATCAATATTTTGCTCGAAGGTGTGCCAAGTGAAATTGATATCGAATCTTTACGTAATGACTTGCTGGCTTTAGATGGAGTGCAAGGCATTCACCAGCTTAAAGTTTGGGCCATTACCTCTAAAAATGTGCATTTAACAGCGCATTTGATTGCACCCGATGTAGATCAGAGAGCTTTATACCACCAAGCTGTGGAGTTATTGGGGCATGAGCATGGGATTACGCAAGTGACTTTGCAGATTGAAGAAGATGAATGCCATCCACACCAACATGAACATAGTCATTAAAAAGACTTGACCTTAGACTTAGTCTAGGCTTTACAATAGCATCACTTTATTTCAGTACGACATTATGCGTTCTACCACGTGGATTAGCGTCTTAGTTGCTTTATTCATGTTCCAAAGTCTTTGGAACGTGGCGGCAGCTTTTTGCGTCCATGAAGAACAAAAAGCTCAAGTCGTGACTCAACAAAGTTTTCATTTTGGCCACCATCAAACCACCTTGTGTGTGTCTGATGATAAGGCACACCAGCAAAGCAGTGTTGATGACCATACTCAAACGGCAAATGATCAGTTTGAATTGGGTGAAGACCATCAAGATCATTTGCCCTCAATGGCACATTTGATTATTCCGAAAGAAAAAAACTATCAACTGCCACTCGCGCTTGAACTTCGTGAGCGTCCGCAGTTTTTTTGGCACAATGCCTATCAAGCCCCTGATTTATTGGGGCAACATCCTCCTCCTGAACTTTCCCCGCTAATGGTGGGGTAGCCTAAAACATTTCCCACCACTTCTTCTAAAAATTAGTGGGAAAAAGCATGTCGAATCAATTTAAGGCGTTTATACGCCAAGCCCTTGCTGTGGGCATAACAACAGCCGCGATGCAATGGAGTTTTGCCGAACCGATCAAGACTTTGGATGAAGCTTTCGCAAAAGTAGAGCGCTATCAAAACCAAAGTGACATTGGGCAACAGCGTCAAAGCATTTCAGAGCTGAACATCAAAAATAGTGGCCTATGGCAAAATCCTAGCTTAAATATCAATCAAGATGGTTTTGGTTCAAATACCGATCAAGAGCTCAGTATTGCCATCAGTCAGCCCTTAGATGTTTTTGGACAGCGTAAGCTCAATCAAAAACTCGCAGAAACAGCGCACCAACAAGGGCAGTTACAGCAACAACTGTGGACAGCACAAAGCCAATTGGTGGTGAAATTTGCATGGTCACAGTTGGCTTTAGCGCAAGTTGAAAAATCACTGTACGCAGCACAACTTAAAGTGAGTCAAAACAATTTAGACAGTGCCAAAAAACGTTATCAGGCGGGCAGTATTGCTTTGGTTGACTATGAACGTGCGCAAATCGAAAGTTTGGATATGCAGCGCTTATACCAACAAGCGATACTGGCAGAACAAGTAGCACAGCGTCAACTCTCAAACCTTTGGGGCGAAACCAAAGCCGATATTCAACTCAATGCGACCTCAATGCCATGGCCAGATCAAAGCGATGCCACAGTACAGCGCTATATTGCTGAAGGTTGGTTGGAAAAACTGTATGCACTGAACATTCAACAATCCAATTTAAACATTGAAAGTTTAAAAGTGCAGGCACGTCCCAATCCGACCTTAAATGTCGGCATGAAACGGAGCCAAGCACCGAATGAAAGTAGCGATACCACATTAGGTGTCGGCGTGGATATTCCGCTGAATATTTTTAACCGTCAGCAATACAGCATTCCGATGGCCCAGCGTCAGCAAAGCCTGTTGAATCAGCAGCAACAGCGTGAGTTAAAACAGCAGATTTTAGATATCGCCAATGCCATGCATGAGCTCAAAGGACTAAATAAACAGTTCAGTTCGATGAGCCAACAAACCACTTTGGCAGAACAAGTTCAAGTACGCACGCTGCAAGGTTTTAAAGCGGGAAAGCTGTCCATTACCGACATCCAACAAGCTAACTCACAACTGCAAAGCATACGCCTTGGGCAGTTGCAGTTATTACGTCAAGCTTGGCAGACTGCATTGAGCGCAGAAGCACTCAGCCTAGGTACTAGCTACGAACAGATCAGTAGTTCAGATGCTTATAGCCAAATCAGTAAAAATTCTATCGCACAAATACAAGACCTCATCCTTGGCGGAGCACAATAATATGCAACTAAAAAACCAACTTGGAAAAATATCACAGCCATTGATGATTGGGCTTTTGCTCCTCATTACATTTCTCATCGCTTTAGGGATCTGGTTTAGCTCAAAAGATAAAACCACTGATGAACATGCGCATGCAGAACATGAAGAATCTGAACATGCTGATGAACCCGAGGCAGAAAAAGGACATGCCGAGGAAGGTGAAATTCAACTGACGGCACAGCAACTGACAGAGCAAGGCATTCAAATCGCTTCAGCTCAACAAGGCGTGGTGTCTCAAGTTACCGTTCTGCCTGGAAAGCTTGTGGTTAATACCGATCAGCAAGCACATATTTCGCCAAACTTTGGTGGGCATGTGGAACAGGTGAATGTTGAACTTGGTCAAAACGTACAAAAAGGACAAACCTTAGCTGTACTGTCCGTCCCAGAACTGATTGATCAACAGGCCAATTTGCGGATGGCTCAAGCCAGTTTGGATTTGGCACGTCAAGATTATCAACGTGAACAGCAGTTATGGTCACAGGGCATTTCTGCTAAGCAAGACTACCAACGGGCAGAAAATGCTTACCGACAAGCGCAGATTACTGTGCAATCGGTGCAAAGTCGCTTAAACGCCCTAGGGGCAACAGGTGGAGTAAATGGTCGTTTTGCCATTAAAGCACCCATTTCAGGTGTGATTAGCCAAAAAGATATCGTGGTGGGTGAAAACGTACAATTGGCCGATCAGCTTTTTGTGATTGAACAATTTAAAGAGTTATGGCTTGAGTTTAATCTGCCTGCTCAGTACTCAGGTCAGTTACAAGCCAATCAGAGTCTGACATTTAAGCCGAATGCTTCTGAGCAAAAATATGAAGCCATTATCCAAAGCTTAACCTCTCAAGCCGATGCACAAACAGGACGCTTGGTGGTACGTGCTAAGTTAAAAAGCCAAGCGGCTGAACTACGTCCAAATGTTTTAGTGAATATCTTTTTAGACAATACCAGTTCCAAAACAGCGCTTCGCGTCCATAAAAGTGCTATTCAAAACATTGAAGGTCAAACTTCGGTATTTGTGGTCGAGGCTGAACAAAAAGGACAAGTGCATTTGAAAGCGCAGCCCGTTCAACTTGGGCAAGCTTCAAATGACGCTCAATGGGTGGAAGTGATTTCAGGCCTAACAGCAGGACAACGCTATGTCAGTCAAGGTAGCTTTGTGCTTAAGTCCGAACTAGAAAAAGGTGAGGCTGATCATGCACACTAATCATGATTTACCCAAGCCTGAGGGTTTGTTTGAACGAATTATTCAGTTCTCTATTCAAAATGCAATTTGGGTTATGCTCTTTGTCTGTACATGGATTGCGGTCGGAGTTTATAGCTATCAAAAACTGCCGATTGATGCAGTGCCCGATATTACCAATACGCAAGTACAAATTAATACACAAGCCAATGGTTTTACCGCACTGGAGGTTGAGCAGCGGATTACCTATCCGATTGAAACTGCAATGGCGGGTATTCCAGATTTACAGTTGACTCGTTCGATTTCACGTTATGGTTTGTCGCAAGTCACTATTGTATTTGAGGATGGCACAGACATCTATTGGGCACGTCAACAGATTAATCAGCGGGTACAAGAGGTCAAAGCAGATTTACCTAGCGATGTTTCCCCGACCATGTCACCAGTTTCGACAGGTTTAGGTGAAATTTATCAATGGGTTATTAAAGCCGAAACGAATGCCAAAAAAGCCGATGGTACGACTTATAGCGCGATGGACTTGCGGGAGATCCAAGATTGGATCGTTCGTCCACAACTGCAACGTGTTGCGGGGGTGGCCGAGGTCAACAGTATTGGCGGGTTTAATAAAACCTATGTCGTTGCTCCTGACTTAAACCGTATGCAACAGTTAAATATTTCCTTAAGCCAATTGCAAACTGCATTACAGGAAAATAATGAAAACCGTGGCGCTGGTTATATTGAGGAAAATGGTCAGCAACTCACAGTGCGTGTTCCGGGGACACTCAACAGTCTTGCGGACATTGAAAATACAACAGTTGCCAGCCCAAATGGCAGCCCGATCCGTGTTGCGGATATTGCGCAAGTTTCAATTGACCATGACCTCCGAACAGGAGGCGCCACCTATAACGGCGAAGAAACTGTACTCGGCATCGCTATGATGATGATGGGGGAAAACAGTCGAACGGTGTCTAAAGCTGTAGATGCCAAAATTCAAGAGGTGCAAAGTAGTTTACCGCAAGGCGTTAGAATAGAAACGGTTTATGACCGAACCACTTTGGTGGAAAAAGCCATTAAAACGGTGCAGAAGAACTTGGTTGAAGGCGCAATCTTGGTGATTGTGATCCTCTTTTTATTCTTAGGTAATATTCGTGCGGCGTTAATTACAGCCTGTGTTATTCCACTGTCTATGCTATTTACTTTAACGGGTATGGCACAGCAGAACATCAGTGCCAACCTAATGAGTTTAGGGGCATTGGATTTCGGTATTATTGTCGATGGCGCAGTGGTGATTGTTGAAAACTGTATTCGCCGTTTAGCCCATGCGCAGCAATTACTCAAACGACCATTGACCCAGTCGGAACGCTTTAAAGAAGTGTTTTTGGCAGCACGCCAAGCCCGTCGCCCGCTCATTTTTGGTCAACTGATTATTTTAGTGGTGTACTTACCGATTTTTGCACTGACTGGTGTAGAAGCAAAAATGTTCCACCCAATGGCTTTGACTGTTGTACTTGCACTCGTTGCAGCCATTATTTTGTCGATCAGCTTTGTGCCTGCGGCTGTCGCACTTTTTGTTAAAGGTGACATCAAAGAAACCGAAAGCCGTTGGATGTTGTGGTTAAAAGAGCATTATCAACGGGTATTGGACTGTGCCTATCAGTATAAAGCGGTGGTTTTAACCTTTGCACTGTGCTTGTTGATGTTGACAGGATTACTTGCAACGCGTATCGGCAGTGAGTTTGCACCGCAACTGAGTGAAGGGGACTTTGCTGTACAGCAACTGCGCTCTCCAAGCACAGGCTTAGAAGAATCACTTCGTATTCAGGAAAATACAGAAAAGCTACTTTTGAAAAAATTCCCTGAAATACACGCTATTTTTGCGCGGACAGGCACGGCTGAAGTGGCGACGGATGTAATGCCTCCAAATATTTCAGATGGTTACGTCATGCTGAAACCCCGTGATGCATGGCCAAATCCAAAAGAAACACTCGATGAATTGCGTAGCCGTATGCAGGCCTATTTAGCAACATTGCCCGGTAACAACAGTGAGTTTTCTCAGCCAATTGAACTGCGTTTCAATGAGTTAATATCGGGTGTACGTAGCGATGTTGGTGTCAAAATCTTTGGCGATGACATGCAAGTATTAAATACGGAAGCTGAAAAAATTAGTAAATTGATTCAACAGGTTTCAGGCAGTACCGCCGTTAAAGTTGAACAAACGTCGGGTTTACCTTTACTCAATGTGGAAATTGATAAAAGTTTAGCAGCTCAATATGGCTTAAGTGTTAAAACCATACAAGACTATGTGTCCGCAAGCATTGGCGGACAAAATGTCGGTGAAATTTTACAGGGTGACCGCCGTTTTGACTTTGTCATTCGACTGAGTGAGCAAGATCGTAGTGTCACTGGGATTGCACAACTGCCAATACAGCTTCCGAACGGTGGCAGCATTCTGCTCACTGATATTGCCACTGTAAACATGATGGATGGTATCAACCAAGTCAGTCGTGAAAATGGCAAACGTCGTGTGATTGTCACGGCGAATGTGGAAGGGCGAGATTTGGGTTCTTTTGTCACAGAAGTACAAAGTCAGCTTAAGCAGTATTCTCTACCAAGTGGTTACTGGATTGAATATGGTGGTCAGTTTGAAAATTTGGCCTCGGCGCAGGCTCGAATGCAGATTGTGATTCCACTGGCGTTACTGACGATCTTTATTTTGCTGATGGCCGTTTTCCATAACGTCAAAGAAAGCTTGTTGGTGTTCACGGGGGTTCCATTTGCTCTAACTGGCGGTGTGCTTTTCTTGTGGTTAAGAGACATTCCCTTGTCAATGTCTGCGGGTATTGGTTTCATTGCCTTGTCTGGGGTTGCCGTCTTAAATGGTTTGGTCATGCTGACCTTTATTAAAGAGCTAAGAGAGCAATATCGCCTGCATGAAGCCGTTTGGCAGGGAGCGATTTTGCGATTAAGGCCTGTTTTAATGACCGCTTGTGTAGCGTCTTTAGGTTTTGTTCCCATGGCGCTTGCTACGGGTACAGGGGCAGAGGTCCAACGTCCACTGGCGACCGTGGTGATTGGTGGAATTATTTCTTCGACGTTATTGACCTTGGTGCTATTGCCAGTGTTGTATCGTTGGATGAATGCAAAAAAGAAATGAAAGTTTAATTCCTTAATCTACTGAAGCATGAGGAGGCAAAATAGCCTCCTTATGCTTTTATATAGTACTTGATATCAGTATGATCGGTTTTGGAAGTTAAAAATGGCAAATCTGTTATAGTCTGTTATATTTTTTTCACAAAGAACTGTATCTGTCCTTTCGTATAGGAAACCTTAGAATAATGAATATATATAGAGTACGTTGAGGTATTGAAAATGAACTTTTTACTGAAGAAAAATAGAGCTTGGTTTGTATTCTTTATCATTACTTTATATTCGTTTCTTGGATTTTTTCTTGGATTTATCATTTGGGAATACTTTTTGAAGTAAGTACATAGTAAGGCTAAAGAAAACTAAGGTAGCTAATACTTCAAAAAGCAATCAGAATCTTAATTTTCTGACTACCAGACTCAACTCCTACGAGATGAGTCTGGTTTTTAAACTTTAAAACTTCCATTGCACCGAGACAGATGCATTTAAAGGGTCGCCTGGTTGAATCCACATATCGCTATAGCTTGCAACATAGTACGTTTCATCTAAGAGATTGTGCACATTGAACTGATAACGTAGCTGATCTGTTGGCGCATAATAAGCATTTAGATTTAACAACGTGTACTCAGGTAAGTTGAATCCGTTATCTGTACTGTGTCCACTACGTTTTCCCACATAGATTGCCGTTGCACCGAGTCCAACTTTGTCCGCATTGGCAAAGGTCCATTCATAGTTGCTGCTAACAGAACCACTATGTTTTGGTACATTGCTGAGTCGTGAACCTTTAGCAAGACTCTGGTCTTTTTCCACTTGAGCGTCTGTATAGCTATAATTGGCACGTATAGAGAATTGATCATTAAGCTGTGTCTCTAAATCCAACTCTAGCCCCTTACTTGACACTTCTCCAACGGTAATTTGATAGTTACTATCTGCTAGATCTGTGGTTAAGACATTCTCTTTATCCATTTTAAAGAGGGTTAAGCTCAACAAACTCTGTGGGTTAATCCGATATTTCCCACCAATTTCATAGCTTTTGCCTTTTTCAGGGTTAAACACATCACCGTTTCGGTCCATGCCACTGTTGAGTGCAAACGATTCTCCATAGTTGGCTTACCATGACCAACGATCATTCAGTCGGTAGTTTAAACCCAAGCGTGGACTGGTTTGTTGTAAATCCTTTTTATTGGATGTACCTGCAAGTTTATTTTGAAAGTCTTGGGTGATGTGATCAAAGCGCGCACCAAACAGTACACTCCATTGATCATTGAGGAAAATTTGATCTTGTAGATTCAGTGCAAAATAGCGTTGCTGTTCTTCGGTGTTAATGAAAAGTGGAAGCTCGGGTAAGTATTGTCCATAAATAGGAGTATAGATATCAATGCTATTTGGCACGCTACTGCTGTGGTTTCGACGCAGTTGTAATTGACGATACTTCATCTGCCCAAATTCAATGCTCAAAAGTACTTCATGACGGGCCCAGTCTTGTTGGATCGTCCCAAGAACTTCAGTTTGAAAGAGAATGTCATCACTTTTATTGTCACGGTAGCGACGCTGGCGCCCTAATGTGCGTCCATCACTTTGAATACGACGAGGTTCACTGGAAAAGCCTTTGAGCTGAGTATCTTTCACACTGAGGGCACTATTCATTTTCCAGTCATCATTAAACTGATGTGCAAGTCGAAGCTGATAGAAATGATCTTTTTGAATATGATCACCATCATCAGGTTCGCCTGTAAATGTTTTAGGGTCCATCACGAATTGTTTTTGATAACTACTTACACCACGATCGAAGGTTCCATCTTGTCGGGTAAATTCGCTGTCAAAATCTAACTGAGTCGAATCTGAAATTTTCCATGTGAGTTGAGGGGAGAAAAACCAACGCTCACTCTGCACATGATCACGAAAACTTTGGTTATCTTCATGTGCGACCGCAATACGATAAGCCACAGCATCACTGATTGGGGCAGTATGTTCAAAACTAGCACGGTATTTTTCTAAACTATTGGCACGTAAATTCACTTCTGAAGAACGTTCCCATTCAGGCTTTTTAGTGTTGATATTCAGTAGACCACCAGCTTCCCCGCGGCCATAGAGCGCAGCCATTGGGCCTTTTAAAAAGTCGAGAGATTCAATATTCACCATGTCTCGGGGAGCGCTGAGTCCACGGTTGACACTGAGGCCATTTCTGACGATTTGTGCCCCAATATTGGGGTCTGTACTAAAACCTCTAAATGAAAAGTTATCCCAAAAGCCGCCACCATAATTAGTTTGACTATAAACCCCGCTCACTTGCGTGAGTGCATCGTCAATACGTTGCACATCTTGTTGCTGAATTAACGCTTTGGATAACACACTTCGACTAAATGGCACGTCTAAAATGTCATGCGAAAACTTAGTCATTGCGGTGCTTTGTTGAAGGTTTTCCCCCTCAGTTTCAGCTTGTAATTGGATGGTCTGGAGTACTTCTGTTGAAGTTTCGGCCCAAGTGAAAGAACTCAGCAGGCTTAAATATATGCTTGAGGAAAAAAAGAGAGAATTTATTCATCATGAAGGAGAGTAGTTTAAATTTGTATTATTATGTTATAACATTTTAATGAATTTGTAGTTAAAAAATCATTTTAAAAACGAAAAATGGTTTAAAAAAATGAAATAAATCAACCTAAGCTTTTAGGTTCCAATCCACCATACACTGTTTAAAGGCAGCTAAAGTCCCAATACCATATGCTGTATCAAATACGACTGAAGATATGGAAAGCAGATCTAAGTTATAATTTAAAAGCATGTGGTTAAACTATAAACTCAATTTCTAATTCTAAATCTTCACACTCAAAGCTATCGCCAGATAATTTAAAAAAAGCTGAGATATGTTGAATAATGTGCTTGTTCATTCTAAGAAAATTGTGAATACTCATGCCGCAAAATTCAGGCTGTAAATTTATCTTTTGGGGTTAGCAACGACAGTGAAAACGTATCCATTTTCTCGTTTACAAAAAGCATTATTGGCGGTTGGTTCATTTTCATGTCTAGGGCTGAACTCGGTATGGGTACATGCGGCAGAAGAAAGTGATGTGGAACAACTCGCAACCATTACAACCACTGCTCAGACTGAACAACTGGCTTATTATCAGCCCAAAGTTAATTTGTCTGGGTTTGGTCAGCAAAACCTTGCAGCCATTCCTGCATCTATTCACACCGTTACTGCTGAACTGATCGCAGATCAACATGCGAAAACACTGGGCGATGTGGTAAAGAACGATGCGTCTGTTGGGGATGGCTATGCACCTATTGGTTACTATGCAAACTTTGTGATGCGTGGATTTAGCTTAAATGCGGGATCAAGTTATTTACTGAACGGTCATTTGCTACGCGGTGAGCAAAATATAGCACTTGAAAATAAAGAGCAAGTTGAAATCCTAAAAGGCATGAGTGCGATTCAAAGTGGGATGTCAACGCCGGGCGGTGTGGTGAACTATGTGAGCAAACGCCCTCAAGATGTTCAATCTTTAACCCTTGATGCAGGTAGTCATGGCGGTAGTCGTGTAGCGACTGACCTTGGTGGATGGTTTGGAAACAATCAAAAATTTGGATATCGCGTGAATGCAGCTTATGAAGATATTCACCCCTATGTTGAACATGCCGATGGAAAACGTTTGTTTGGCTCCTTGGCTTTAGACTGGAAAATTTCAGATCGTTCAAAACTTGAATTTGATCTTGAATCACAGCGTCAAAAACAGCGTTCGGTACCCGGTTATCAGCTACTTGGGGGTGAAACTGTACCGACAGGAGTGGAATGGGATCGTTTGCTGGGTTATCAAAGCTGGAGCAAACCAATCACCAATGAAAGTTTAAATACGAGTCTGAAATATAACTATCAAATCAATGATAATTGGAGCAGCAATCTGTCTGTTTCACAAAGCCGTGTGGTCGTAGATGATTACTCAGCCTTTGCCTACACCTTTGACACTGATGGTAACTATGACATTTATGATTTCCGCAGCCCAGATGATAGCTATCTAACCAATCAATTTAAAACGGGCTTAAACGGAAAATTCAGCACTGGAGCATGGCAACATAACCTGAGTTTACAGTTGTCACATGCCTACAAACGCCATACTCAGTATGATGCAATCAATGAATGGATAGGTTCAGGAAATATTTATAATGATCCTATTAGCTATACGCCTACGGATAAACCTTTAGGTAATCATTACAAATCTCTGGATAGTCAACAAACAGCCCTCAATGTGTTAGATCAAATCGAATTTAATGATGCTTGGTCAGTTTTGCTAGGCGGTAAGTTTTTACATTTAAATGAAAGTGCCTATGCTGCGGATGGCAATAGTATTCGTGACACCGACTTCAATCGCTTCTTGCCACAGCTTGCGTTGATGTATCAGCCTTGGCAGAACACTCATCTGTATGCTTCGTATGCCAAAGGGATAAGTGACGGCAGTCAAGCGCCGTGGTCTGCCTATGGTAATGAGGATAAAGGCATCGTAGGAAATGCCTTTGAAACTTTAGCACCAAGACGCTCAACTCAATATGAGTTAGGTCTTAAACAGCAATGGCAAGAGCTACTATTTACTGCCGCTTTTTTTGACTTAACACAAGACCATCAATATACCAACTTAGACAATTACTATGTCACCGATGGTGAACAGCATAATCTAGGTTTGGAATTGGGCTTGCAAGGTCGCGTTGCTGAAAATATGGATATGACATCGACTTTGGCTCTGACTCGTTCACGTTTGGAAGATATACAGGTAGATGCTTACAAAGGACATCAAACTCAAAATTTACCGACGGTTCGTTTTGCCAGTCATGTGTCTTATCAAATGCCTCAAGTAGAAGGTTTACGTCTACTCGCAGGTATGCAATACAGTAGTAGTAAATATGCTAACAAAACTGGTACGGTTAAAGTTTCAGGCTATACCGTATTCGATGCGGGTGCAGCCTATAACTTCCGTGCTTATGGTTATGACAATATGCTTAGCCTGAATGTGGATAACCTGTTCAATAAAAAATATTGGCGAGATGCAGGAAGCTTCTTCGGGGATGATTACTTATTTCTGGGCACACCGCGTACAGCGCAATTTTCATGGACTGTGAACTTCTAATAAATAGTTTTAAATAAAGGCATACAGGCAAACTTTAACTGTGTTGAGTGTGGCTTTAGCGAGAATGCGGATACAAACGCTTCTCGCAACATTTTAGCGGTAGGATGTACCGTTTTGTCTGTGGAAGGAAGATACATTAAAGGTCGACCTATGAAGTAGAAAGCAAGCGAAATCCGTGAGGAAGTCACCTAAGAGCCTTTGCTTTTAGAATACCCCCACTTGAGCTAGTCGAAAGTGGGCGGAAATATCACCCATTCATAGTGATTGGATGATTGCATAGGTCAGATCATTCATGTTGTAGCTGCTTATTTGTATTTAAGATAAGAAATGTGATGGCCCAAAAATACAATTTCTACACCTATACAATCCGATCTTTTTCAAGTAATTTTATAATATGGTATGAAAAATGCTAAGAATAAAATGACTCAAAAAGGATGACCTATGAAAAAAACGATTTCAGCTTTGACACTCAGTTTAAGCCTATTACTCCCATGTGTAGCATTTGCCAAAAATAATGTTGTTGTTGTCGCTACTGGTGGAACGATTGCAGGTGCTGGTGCAAGTTCTACCAATAGTGCAACCTATACTGCGGCAAAAGTTCCTGTAGATGCATTATTAAATGCGGTTCCCCAGATTCAAAACATTGCCAATGTAACTGGTGTGCAGGCAATGCAAGTTGCATCAGAAAGTATTACGGATAAAGAATTATTATCCCTTGCACGTCAAGTCAATGATTTGCTTAAAAAGCCTGATGTGAATGGTGTAGTGATTACACATGGAACAGACACCCTAGAAGAAACAGCTTTCTTTTTAAATTTAGTGATTCATTCAGATAAGCCGATTGTATTGGTCGGGTCAATGCGTCCAAGTACTGCACTTTCTGCTGATGGCCCGTTGAACCTTTATAGTGCGGTTGCACTTGCTGCCGATGACAGTGCAAAAGGTAAGGGAACATTTGTGCTCATGAATGACGACATTTTTGCAGCACGAGATGTTTCAAAAACAATTAATATCCATACCAATGCATTTATGAGCCAATGGGGTGCGCTTGGAACCTTAGTTGAAGGAAAAGCATATTGGTTCAGAAACACGGCGAAACGTCATAATAAGAGCTCCGAATTTAATATTGAAAATATTAAAGGTGATAATTTACCGCTGGTACAAATTGTTTATGGTTCAGGCAATATGTTGCCAGATGCATACACGGCTTATGCTAAAGCAGGGGCAAAGGCTATTATTCATGCAGGTACAGGGAATGGCTCGGTAGCCAATTATATTGTCCCAACTTTAACTGACTTACAAAAACAAGGTGTGCAAATTATTCGTTCATCTCGCGTACCTCAAGGTTTTATTCTTAGAAATGCAGAACAACCAGATGACAAATATGGTTGGGTCGTTGCACATGATCTTAACCCGCAAAAAGCTAAATTACTGGCTGCACTTGCTTTAACAAAAACCAAAGATGCCAAGGAAATCCAACGCATTTTTTGGGATTACTAAACTCAATAACGGTGAAATCGCATAGTAACGCTTTTCAGCTAAGCACCTTAAAATTTAAGGTGCTTTTTTAGCGTCTATAAATAGATTAAATTCATCGACTCTGTATCGAATAAATGTTTAACAAATCAACAGTAATCTATATTCGCCATCCTTTTCAACGGGTGCTCTATGTACACAAGGCAAGACTTTTTGCATAGGATGATCTACCGCCAAACGACAAAGATGGCCTAAGCCTAAATTCACAGGTTTTGCATTCAGTTTAGGCTGATAATGCAGATCAAAAAAATATTCTTCTAGAAATGTTTCAAATTCAGCTTCAGGGCCATCATGTAATTTTTTAAGTTTTTCTCTGATCTCGGGAATTAGAATCTTTTGCTCCACCTGATCATTGGGTACGATATCACTTGCAGCGCCGTGATAAGTGCAGAGGAAAGTATCTGTTTCAATCGGTGAGCGATCAACATGAAACGAATATACATCTGTGGAAATGAAATCTAGCTCGTCATTTCGCTCATAACATTTTAGTAAATTAAGAGCAGGAGATGCACCAAAATCAGTTAAGAGCTGTATATCTTTTAAAATGATTTCCCTTGCTAAATTTCCTTTTTCTGAAAGTTGTAATGCTAAAAGATCTTCAATCGAAACTTCTGTAATATTTTCTTTTAATTCGAGTTTAGCCACAATTTCTTTAAAATCCCCAACCAAATTTCTATGCCAGCAAAGTGCATTCATTTCTCCTTGAAATTTGGAATTTACAAGTTCAGAAAAAGAAGAAACTACTTCAATTTGATTGTTGTCAGAAAATGTATTCGTCATGAGAAAATTAGATAATAAACAGTGCTTAATCATAGCATCTAGCTTTAGGTGTATTGCATTTAAAAGTAGCTCGGTAATTGCTTACAGATTTGGACGAGCTCTATATTTGTAGTATGGAAAGAAGTTTTAGCTATTGATTGAGCAAATATTTGCTCATTTAATTTAAATTATTATGTGAATGCGCAAATATATTCTCATTTTTTTAGTTTTATGGTATTTTTGAGAAAATATTTGCTCATTAATATTTATGGAAAAATTAACGATTCAAGCTCTTCTCGATACAGAATGGCTAGATATAGCAGAACTTAAAATATTAGAACCACATAAGGGTTCTGCAAGTGCGTGTGAGTTAGCCTACGAATTAGAATATGCCATTTCTTATCTAGATAAGAGAGATGAACATGCATGTAGCTTAGCACTTCCTGTTCAAATTCTTATTCAACATGAATCGAAAGTCTGGTTTAGTTTTTTAGATGATATTTTTCCATCTGGTGCTGCTCGACGTTATTTGGTCCAATATCTAGGGTTGCAAAAACTCTCATCAGCAGAACAAGATTTCACTTTATTGGCAAAAGGTACAATTGCTCCTGTAGGGAATCTAAGAGTTAAGGAATCTGTTCCACCAATCAATTCAGAATCAACATTGCACTTACGCAAGTTCACTACTGGTGATGTTACAGAACGAAATGTTGATTTTCTCGAATACGCACAACAAATGGGTGCAATTAGTGGTGGTGCAACTGGAGCAGGAGGTGAGGCTCCAAAACTACTGATTCGCGTCTCAAAGGATCAGCAAGTTTGGATTGATACCTATCAAAATTCTTTTGATGAACCGGATCAGCACTATCTAGTTAAATTCCCTCGAAATAAGCGCAGTGCAATAGATTGCGACATATTGAGAGCAGAATATCATTTTTATCATGTCCTGAATGAACTTGGATTTACAACAATTGAAACTTCTCAGATGAAACTGATTGAAGGTCAGAAATACCCTTCGTTATGGTTGCCGAGATTTGACACAGAGTGGCATAATCAACAATGGCATCGACTCGGGCTTGAGTCAGTTTATTCCGTATTGAATAAAACATCAGGGAGCCATTTGAATCATTTTGAAGTCATAGACGCGCTTTGTTCCTTATTAAAATCGGTGGACAAAAACTTTGATTCTTCGCAGTTCGTTTGTGAGTGGTTACAAAGGGATCTACTGAATATCATTTTTGGTAATTCAGATAATCACGGTCGTAATACGTCATTCCTAAAAAAATCAGGACGAATATTTCTTGCTCCAATTTATGATTTTGCGCCGATGAAAGCCGATCCAGAAGTTGTGACAAGATCAACAACATGGGGAAGCCCGTATGAAGAAGGAGGGGAATACCGCTGGGAAGGTATTACACAAAATCTTGCACACTGGTGTGAACCACATATATCTTTAAGTACATTGAAAACATTGGCGAGTAAACTTATTGGTCTCAAGCAGCAATTAATCAATAAAGGTGTTCCCCAAACGATTATAGAGATGCCTGGTCTAGGATATGACTTTATTGAAGCCAAATTGAGTCGATGGGAGCTATTATGAAAAAGGAAAATCAGCCACTTGACCGTCAACAATTGCTTATTGGTTTATATACCCAATATTTATTCGGTAAAATTACCTTGGGGCAACTTCTGAGCCACTTGCGCAAAAATGTATTGGGGCTATCTCAAGAAAAATATGCAGCAATGGTTGGAATCAGTCGGCGTACTTTAACCGACATTGAACAGGACAAAGGTCAACTGACTCAGGTCGTATTAGATAAGGTGTTTAAACCACTTGGCTTAAAAGCCGGCCTCGTACCGACACATGAACATATCGTTCACAAGGTTATTCAGCCATCTAGTGATTAAAAACTTAATATTGAAGCTATTTTGACCATTTAGGCAGGACACTATGGAAAAAATGGTCAGGCTATAGGCTTTGTTGCATAAATATTTTGCAAGGTACTGATTTTTAAGGGGTTTACCAAATTTCAATAGGAAATAAATATAATAAAATCATAGTTTTAGGTATTTGTGCAACAAAGCCGAGTTGAAGCAACAGATCAAATCTAAATCAGATTTGAAAAATAATTACGGTGGATACTGTCCTGTGGTAATAACTCTAATAAACGCTGTACAGCATCAATTCGGTCATGTGTCTGCCCAATAATTCTTAATAATTGATCGATATCCTTTATTTGATAGATCAACTGGCTCAAACGGGCATCAAAACAATGTCTCCAAATGCTGAGTAAAGGGCTTTCTGATTTAGAGAGAAAGCTACCTTTATATAGCGAGAATGTACTGGAAATAAGATTTGCATTTAATGATTGTTCAGCACGTAAAAAATCACATTGGACTTCACAGCTAAGCCTATAAATGCGAGCCTCAATTGAATGAGGTAATAGGCTACGAAGTTGTGAAAGCTCAGCCTTTAGGGTTTTTAGGCTGACACTACGCTCACCATAAAGGGCATAGTGTAACTCTTCTAAGCCAATTCCATGGGGATGCAAAGCTAAAATGCAAAGTATTTCAATTTGACGGTGACTCAAGTTTAAAGTTTGCCCATTAAATTGAACCCAAGGTGAATCTAGCGCTTTAATGTACAAAAAATTTTGCTGCTCAAATTTTATGGCACGCTGTATTAAATCTGCACAGCGTTCAACTGCGAGCAACCCTAAAGGCGTATGTTTTTTATATTTTGTAGAAAGGTTAATAATGCCGTGAAATTGTCTTGATGTTGGGTCCCAAATCGGTGCGGCATAACAAACCCAATCTCTAACACTGTCCATTTGGTTTTCATGAGAATAGACGCAACTTGATATTTGGCTGTTTAACGCCATACCAATCGCATTGGTTCCAACTGCCTGTGTAGACCAATGTCCGCCCTCAATAAAATGAACTTGTTCAGCAGAAGAAAGCATGGCTGAACTACTCCATGTCCACAAGAGAGTCCCGTGATGATCTGTAAGACCAATCGCCATATCTGAATCATCCGCTATTTTGAGTAAGTCAGCATAATTATGCTGAATAGAGCGGCGGAATAAAGACGTTTGATCTTCTTGAGGCAATGCTAAAACAGGGGCAGCATGTACAGTAGTTTGATTAATTAAATGCGTCGTTTGCAGCTGTTTTGCAGATGCGGTATTGAACAGGTTCATATCATATTCCTTTATGATGAGACTGTAATATTTTTAAACTTTAGAAATGAGCTTCAAAATTTATAGTCATTTACGTCATTTCTTCTTGCTTCGATTTTAAATGCTTTTTTCTTTGCTTGGTTAAATTAGAACTTTTGGCTTTACCAGTCCTTGAGTTACTTTAAAAGTGTTCGTATGAGCTGAAAATGACTATTTCCATCTGAAATGTTAATAAACGTAAATAGAATGAAAATTCATTCGCTCATGTAAGGGTTAGGCACAGCCTCACCATGATACTGACGATCGGCAAAATAACTTGATCGTACCAATGGTGCACTCCAAATATTTTTAAACGCTAAGCGCTCTCCATGTGTTTGATAGTGCTTAAACTCTTGCAACGTAACAAAACAATGAATTGGCGCATGAGACTTAGATGGCTGTAAGTATTGACCGATTGTGACATAGTCAACGTGGTAATCTTTCAAATCATTTAATAACACAATAACCTCAGCTTCAATCTCTCCTAAACCGACCATCAAACCACATTTGGTTGAGATATCTGGACAGTAGTGTTTAAATTTCTTAATTAAATTCAATGAATGCTGATAGTCAGCGCCTGGTCGCATGGCTTTATACAGACGTGGAACGGTTTCAATATTATGATTAAAAACATCGGGTGGGTTTTGGCTCAGAATCTTCAGGGCAATATCTGCACGACCACGAAAATCAGGAACCAAAATTTCTATCAGAGTCTCTGGACTGGTTTGACGAATTTCTCGAATGCAATCTGCAAAATGCTGTGCACCACCATCTTTTAAGTCGTCTCGATCAACAGAAGTAATCACGACATACTTTAAGTTTAGATTCTTGACTGTTTCAGCCAGATGCTTTGGCTCATTAGGATCTAGGATATTAGGACGACCATGTGCGACATCACAGAATGGACAGCGTCGGGTACAAATATCTCCCATGATCATAAACGTTGCAGTTCCACCGCTAAAGCATTGAGGCAAATTGGGGCAGGCCGCTTCTTCATAAACCGTATGTAGTTTCTGTTGTCGTAATAAATCCTTAATGATTTGAACTTCATCAGGTTGACTAATTTTAGTCCGAATCCATTCTGGCTTTTTCGGTGTCGTTTCCGTTGGAACAACTTTAATTGGAATACGCGCCATTTTTTCAGCGCCACGTAGCTTCTTTCCAGTTAATACTGTGTTATTTAAATCCATTACAAACACTCCATCGTTTAAAATAATTAATATAGATCCCGATATTAAATAAGCTCTTTTAGGTGCTTTAATAATATTAAAACAGTGCAAAAAACTTATCATATAAAATAAAGGTTGGTTAAAGGTTTGTTTTCATATGTGATTGAACTACTGTAAAATTTTAAAAAATTTTTTAAGTTCTTAACCTTCTGTTTTTAATATTTTTCTCATCTTTTTATGCATTATATTTTTTTAGTCTAATATGAAATTAAATAAAAATATATTTATATAAATATACGGTTTAAAAATTCAACCATTAATTTTTGGATTTTCTTTTAAGCGTAATTAATAAGGAACAAAGATATGCAATTAACGGAAGAGCAATTGCTAGCAGCATACAAAAGAATGCGCGACATTCGTGAATTTGAGGATCGACTTCACGATGAAAATAATACAGGTGATATTCCCGGTTTCATCCATTTATATAGCGGCGAGGAAGCTGTTGCCGTAGGGATCTGTGAAAATTTAACAGACAAGGACTTCATTACATCAACGCATCGTGGTCATGGACATTGTATTGCTAAGGGCTGTGACATTCATGCCATGATGTTAGAAATTTTTGGCAAAGATGATGGTTTGTGTCGTGGTAAAGGCGGCTCAATGCACATTGCGGACTTAGATAAAGGCATGCTCGGTGCAAACGGTATTGTGGGTGGTGGTCCACCTTTGGCTATTGGGGCAGCTTTAAGTGCTAAAACACTGAAAAATGGTGGGATTGGTCTATCTTTTACCGGTGATGGCGGGTCAAATCAGGGCTTAACTTTTGAAGCCATTAATATGGCTGTCGTGTTAAAGCTCCCTGTCATTTTTGTTTTTGAAAACAACGGTTTTGGTGAAGGCACTGCACACGACTATGCCGTAGGCAGTAAAGACATTGCAGGCCGAGCAGCAGGTTTTGGCTTACCCGCTGAAAAAGTAGATGGAACAGACTTTTTTGCTGTGTATGAAGTTGCACAAAAAGCCATTGAACGTGCCCGCTGTGGTGAAGGTCCGAGTGTGATTGAAACGGTAACCAACCGTTTTTATGGACATTTTGAAGGTGATCCGGGGCTTATTCGTTCCAAAGAAGAACTGGATTATGTCAAAGAACATAAAGACCCATTGAAAATATTCCGTGAAAAAGTCAAGGATAAAATTGACGAAGCCAAACTGGATGCGATTGATGCCCAGTCTAAAGCCAATGTAGACGATGCCGTTGCAAAAGCACGCGCAGCTCAGTACCCAGAAGTCTCTCAGTTACTTACTGATGTTTACGTCTCTTACTAAAGGAATAGTAGAAAAATGCCAAATAAAAGTTATCGAAACGCGATTAAAGAAGCAATTGAATTAGAAATGCGCCGAGATCCGAGTGTCATTGTGGTCGGTGAAGATGTTCGTGGTGGGCATGGTGGCAAAAATACAGAAGACAATAAACTGGAAGGTTTTGGCGGTGTACTTGGTGTAACCAAAGGCTTATGGACTGAATTTGGTTCTGAGCGAGTCATTGACACCCCGATTACAGAATCGGCGATTATTGGTATGGCGGCAGGTGCTGCTGCAACCGGTTTAAGACCTGTGGCAGATTTAATGTTCATGGATTTTTACGGCGTGTGTTATGACATGCTGTATAACCAAGCGGCTAAATTCCGCTATATGTTTGGTGGCAAAGCCAAAGCGCCACTCGTTGTAAGAGGCATGATCGGTGCAGGTTTTTCCGCAGCAGCGCAGCATTCTCAGTCGCCATATAACGTGTTTGCCTCAGTGCCTGGTTTAAAAGTGGTGGTGCCTTCAAGTGCCTATGATGTGAAAGGGTTGTTGATTCAAGCCATTCGAGATGACGATCCAGTAGTCTTTTGTGAGCACAAGTTGTTGTACGACATTAAGGGCGAAGTGCCAGATGAGGCCTACACTATTCCTTTTGGTGTCGCAAATTACACCCGTGAGGGCACAGATATCACCATTATTGCCTTAAGCCTGATGGTGCATCGTGCCAATGAAGTTGCTGACAAGCTCGCAAAAGAAGGCATTTCGGTTGAAGTGGTTGACCCTCGCACCATTTCTCCATTAGACGAAGATGGCATCTTAGAGTCTGTGGCTTCAACAGGTCGTGTGGTGATTGTAGATGAATCTGCGGCGCGTTGCGGTTTCGGACATGATGTGGCTGCACTCATTGCACAGAAAGGCTTTCATTTTCTTAAAGCACCAATCGAGTTAGTCACTCCACCACACTCACCCGTACCATTTTCACCAGTATTAGAAAAAGAATGGCTACCAAGTGTAGAACGCATCGAACAGGCTGTACGTAAGACGTTGGAGGCTTAGGATGAGCGAAATTAAAACCTTAGAAATCCCGAAATGGGGTCTGTCCATGGAAGAGGGCACGATTGCCCAATGGCTGATTCAGGAAGGCGAGCAATTTAGTAAAGGGCACGAAATTTGTGAAATTGAAACCACAAAAATCGTCAATGTGCTTGAAGCGCCTTTTGATGGCTTGCTACGAAAAATTATTGCTAAAGATGGCGACACACTGATTGTCGGTGGTGTGATTGCAATTTGTGCCGATTCTCAAGTTTCCGATGCAGAAATTGAAGCATATGCACAGTCTTTAGGTGGAGCACCTACCGCAACTGAACATAAAGCTGTTGAAGTGGTTCCAGAACCGGCAGCAGTATCTCAAGATGAAAGCAAAGTGCAAGCTGCTCCTAAACAGCACAGTGTTGAAAAAGTTTCACAACCTGTGGCGCAGAGTGGGTATTCAATTCCAGCCACTTTACAAGGTTATCAACATAGCGCTGAGATTTTTGCCACACCGCATGCCTTAAAACTGGCTGCAAAGCATAATGTGAATTTGACTCAAATTTCAGGCTCAGGGCGTGAAAGCCGTATTAGCATTCATGATATTCAGACCGCAGTCCGAACCGCAGGAGGTTCATGGCCAGAGGTACGCCATCAGGCCAGTACAAAAATTGCGAAATCCACTGCAGATGATAGCCAAGTTGCTGCAACCCCAGTTGCTCGTCGTTTGGCAAAACAATGGGGCATTAATTTACATGACTGCCGATCTTCAGGTACACGTGGGCGCATCTGCAAGGAAGATGTAGAAGCAGTTTATCAGCGTGAAAATGCGGGACAGACTCAACATGCATCACAACAGCAGGAAGTCGAGACCGTAAAAGTTACGACCATTGCCATGAATGGGATGCGTAAAGCAATTGCTTCGCGCTTACAGGCTGCGAAACGCAATGCACCACATTTCCGCTTGACGGTAGACCTAAATGTTGAAGCGATTCAGGCGCTACGTCAGCAAATTAACAGCACGGTACCGCAAGTCAAGTTATCAATTAACGATATGCTGATTAAGGCTGCCGCCGCAGCATTGATTAAAGTTCCACAGGTGAATGTCCAGTTTGATGAAGAAAATCAGCAAATTTTGCAGTTTGAACAGGCTGATATCTCGGTTGCTGTGGCCATCGAAAATGGACTGATCACACCAATTATTAAAGCCGCCAATAGCAAATCTTTGGCGCAAATTTCCAATGATATGCGTGATCTGGCGACCCGTGCCAAAACTGGAAAACTGGCACCTGATGAATTTCAGGGTGGAAGTTTCAGTATCTCCAATTTGGGCATGCTGGGCATTAAGCAATTTGATGCGATTATTAATCCGCCTCAAGGGGCAATTCTGGCTTTAGGTGCAGCCGAGAAACGTACAACTGTCGAAAATGATGGCATCGTGATCCGTGAAATCGTGACAGCAACCCTGTCTTGTGATCATCGGGTGATTGATGGTGCTTTAGGCGCGCAGTTCCTATCCGCATTCAAGCAGTATGTCGAAAATCCTGCCTTGATTTTAGTGTAGGAGCAGAATCATGTCTGATACACAGTTTGATTTGATCGTCATTGGGGCAGGTCCAGGCGGTTATGTGGCTGCGATACGCGCAGCCCAGCTGGGCTTGAAAACTGCAATTGTGGAAAAGCAACACTTAGGTGGAATATGCCTAAACTGGGGCTGTATTCCGACTAAAGCATTGTTGAGTGGAGCTGCACTGGCACAGCAATTTAAATCTTCAGAAAAGTTTGGGTTTAGACTGGGCGCAGTAGATTTTGATATTCAACAACTGGTTCGTCATAGCAGACAGGTTTCTGAGCAATTGGTGCAGGGTATAGGTCATTTGCTGAAAAAGAATCGGGTCAAAGTTTTTAATGCAACGGCCCAGTTTATTGCCAAAGCACAATTAGAGCTGACCGATGCTCAGGGGCAAAAACAGCAGATTCATGCCCCACATATTATTGTCGCCACGGGTGCACGTGCGGCCAATTTGCCTCATATTCCTGTAGATGGCCATCATGTCTGGAGCTATAGAGAGGCTTTAATTCCAGAGCAATTACCCAAATCATTGTTGGTAATAGGCTCAGGTGCGATAGGCAGTGAGTTTGCAAGCCTATACCAAGACTTAGGCTGCCAAGTCACCTTGGTTGATATTGCAAAGCAGATTCTCCCTAGCGAAGACATTGAAGTTGCGAAGTATGTACAAAAGCAATTTGAACAGCAGGGTATGCAGGTTTTAACCGAAGCGACTGTAAAAAAAATAGAAACTGATCAGGCTCAAGTACATTGTCATATTGAAACTGCCACAGGTGTACAAATCATTACTGTTGAAAAGGTGCTTTCAGCTATTGGCGTGAAACCAAATGCTGAAAATCTTGGCCTAGAAGCTTTGGGAATTGAATTTGAGAATGGTTTTATTAAAGTCGACTCATGGTGTAAAACCAATGTAGTGGGCATTTATGCAATTGGTGATGTCGCAGGCGCACCGTGTTTGGCACACAAAGCCAGTCACGAGGCTATTCTTTGTGTGGAGAAAATTGCAGGTTTAGATCATGTACATGCTTTAGATCGTACACAAATTCCGGGCTGTATTTTTACCCATCCGCAAGTGGCCAGTATTGGTTTGACAGAACAGAAAGCGAAAGCTGCGGGCTTGAATATCAATGTGGGTAAGTTTCCTTTGCAAGCCAATGGTAAGGCATTGGCTTTGGGTGATAGCGCAGGATTCATTAAAACCATTTTTAGTCAGGAAACGGGTGAATTGTTAGGTGCTCACATGGTTGGACATGAAGTTACCGAACATATTCAGGGTTTTGCCATCGCAAAATACCTAGAAGCGACGGATGAAAGCTTAGCGCAGGTCATTTTCCCTCATCCTACTTTGTCTGAGGCGATGCATGAGTCGGTCTTGTCGGCGATGCAACGTGCAATCCATATTTAAGGAGTCGCAACATGCCTAGAGGTTTAAACAACAAAGTTGCTTTAATTACGGGTGCGGCACAAGGCATTGGACGTGGTATTGCCTTACGTTTAGCGCAAGAAGGTGTTCATATTGCCTTGGTCGATCTTCATCAAGAAAAGTTAAATACTGTTCAAAAAGAAGTTGAAGCCTTTGGCGTAAAAGCCACCACATTTATTTCGGATATTTCAGATCCAATACAAGTCAGTCATGCAATTGATCATGCCGAATCGACACTTAATGGTTTTGATATCATGATCAATAATGCAGGTATTGCGCAAGTTAAAGCTTTGGCAGAAGTAATGCCAAGTGAATTTAACAAAATTATGAACATCAATGTTGGTGGTGTACTTTGGGGGATTCAAGCCGCAGCAAATAAATTCAAACAACGTCAACAGGCTGGAAAAATTATTAATGCGTGCTCAATCGCAGGTCATGAAGGTTTTGCTTTACTGGGTGTGTATTCGGCAACTAAATTTGCAGTTCGTGCATTGACGCAAGCAGCGGCTAAAGAATATGCCAGTGCTAAAATTACTGTAAATAGCTATTGTCCGGGTGTTGTAGGCACAGACATGTGGGTCGAAATAGATCAGCGTTTCTCTGAAATTACAGGCGCACCAATTGGTCAAACGTATAAAAAATATGTAGATGGTATTGCTTTAGGACGTGCTGAAACACCAGATGACGTGGCTGCATTCGTTGCATTTTTAGCCAGTGAGGATGCGAACTACATTACAGGTCAGTCTATTTTGACAGATGGTGGAATGGTTTACCGTTAACATCAATATAAGGAATACAAAATGAAAGCAGCTCGTTTTTATGACCGAGGGGATATTCGAATTGAAGATATCCCTGAACCGAAAGTACTTCCAGGCACAGTTGGAATTCAAGTTGCGTGGTGTGGTATTTGCGGTACAGATTTACATGAATTCATGGAAGGTCCTATTTTTATTCCACCTTGTGGTCACCCACACCCAATTTCGGGAGAATCTGCACCTGTAACAATGGGACATGAATTTTCAGGCGTGGTTTATGCAGTTGGAGAGGGTGTAGATGATATCCAAATTGGGCAACATGTCGTAGTTGAACCCTACATTATTGCTGACGATGTGCCGACCGGCCCCAATGATAAGTATCATTTATCAAAAAATATGAACTTTATTGGTTTAGGCGGACGCGGTGGTGGTCTTTCTGAAAAAATTGCAGTTCAGCGGCGTTGGGTACATCCTATTTCAAATGATATTCCCTTAGACCAAGCAGCGTTGATAGAACCTTTATCTGTCGGCCATCATGCTTATGTCAGAAGTGGTGCAAAAGCTGGCGATATTGCACTGGTTGGTGGAGCAGGCCCAATAGGCCTACTTTTATCAGCCATTTTAAAGGCCAAAGGTCTTACGGTCATCATTACTGAACTGAGTGCAAAACGTAAAGAAAAAGCGATAGAGGCTGGCGTTGCCGATTATGTACTAGACCCATCTCAGGTTGATGTGGTTGATGAAGTAATGAAAATTACTGAAGGCCGTGGTGTAGATGTCGCTTTTGAATGTAGTAGTGTCAATAAAGTCATGGATACACTCGTTGCAGCAATGAAACCAACTGGCGTAGTCGTTATCGTTTCTATTTGGAGCCATCCTGCCACAATTAATGTACATAGTGTGGTGATGAAAGAGCTAGATATTCGTGGCACGATTGCTTATGTCAATGACCATCAGGAAACCATCCGTTTAGTCGAGCAAGGTAAGATTAATCTAGAACCTTTTATTACCCAACGTATTGCATTAGATGATCTTGTTTCTAAAGGCTTTGAAACGCTGATTCATAATAATGAGTCTGCTGTAAAAATTATTGTTCATCCATAGTAAAGCCTAATTTGAATAAGCTAGAAATGAACTCGATGTAGCTATTTCTAATATCTTTATCGATAGAGAATGAGTCTGTACGTACAGATTCATTCTCAAATTTACAGTGTTGAGTGCCAGTATGATTTTGATCATAGAGCCTAGTAAAGATAGAAAATAAGTTTTTAAATAAACCATAGGTGTATAGACTAAATTTTGCCAGGAGAGTTGTGGCAGTCCACCACTAATTAAAAGGTGTCTACAAAATCATTGGCTATTCAATAAGTGTAGTTTAGTATTTGATATAAAATATTATGCTGAGGTTAGGGTTTTGATAGCTACGATTTCTGTTTGGCTTTTTGGCGTAAGACATACAAATATAAGCTTTCAACTTTTTCACGTGCCCATGGTGTGGTACGTAAAAACCGTAATGATGACTTAACACTCGGATCTATACAAAAACATCTAATTTCAATTTTACGACTTAAGCCTTCAAAGTCACCATAGTAATCCAATAACTCATCCAAAATGTCAGCAAGTTTTTTGCCGTGTAGAGGGTCATTGGAGGCGTTCATAATAGATAAACCATATTTTTGGAGTCCATCATTATAACCTGAGCTAGTTGAAAAATGGGAGGGTTGAAATTTAAACATAATTAACATTGATGTGTGCTGAAATAGCAGGAGACATTCACTTGTAAGATTCTAGTCAGCCGACTTGTAAAAATCTTCTGCCATTTGATTTGGTGTCTTAAAATGTAGACCTTTCTTTTTATAGAATAAGATCTTAAAGAAAACCTATTTAACTGAAGCAAACATAAAAGTGCATTACTAATTTGACAGATAATAAAACCTGATTTAATCTATATCAATAATAATGAACAAATTAGTATGTGTTATTTATTTAACTTATGCTTACCTAAAATCTAGTTTATAAATTATTTTCACAATATACTTATTAATTTCAATATGTTGAATAAAAATAATAGAAATTTATAAAAATTAGTTCATGAACTTATAGGATTTTTAAGAGCATTTATATGAATGACTAAGTACTGTGAAAAAAGAGAACTAGATGACGTTTAGATAAAATTTTCAATCAAATAATCTTATTGTTGTTATTTCTAGTCACATAGTCTATTTTTATTATATGAATTATTCTTCCTCACCCAAAAGACCACGTGGTCGACCAACCAAACACGGTTGTAACTATGCAGACACTAAAGAAGTTTTAATCCACCGAGGTATCGAGTTACTGACTGAACGTGGAATGAATGCTATGAGCTTGGACGATCTCATGAAATCAGTCCAAGTTCCTAAAGGGTCTTTCTACCATTATTTTGTAAATAAAGAGGCTTTTATTTTAGAAGTCTTAAATGCTTATGAACTTTATTTTATGAAGCGATTGAATAAGTTTTTAAGTCAAACTGATCTTTCCCCACTAGAAAAGCTGCAAAATTTTGTAAAAGATGCGGGTGAAAAAATGCAAAAATATGATTTTAAACGAGGTTGTATTTTAGGTAACTTAGGACAAGAAGTGTCGTATTTGCCACAAGAAATCATTGCCCGAATCGAAAGTATTTTTAAGGTGTGGGAGAAATTAGTTTCTGATTGCCTACATCAGTCAAATTCACAATATAGCCTAGCTGATTGCGATGAAGCTGCTTATCAGTTTTGGATTGGGTGGGAAGGTGCAGTTCTAAGAGCACGTTTGGTCAAATCAACAAGTCCCTTAGATGCATTTTATCGCTTGTTTACTTTAGCTGTAAAACAACAAAATCACGTAAAAAGTTAATTAAAAAATAAATGCAGACGTCTGTATTTATTTTTTAATTAATTCTAGACAAGCAGTCTAATTAAATGGAGAGGAAGTTCTATGTACAAAGGTATTGTAATTACTAAAGGTGAAGCAGGTTACACATCACAAATTACTGAGATTGCATCAAAGCCTTTACAAGAAGGAGAGGTTAGAGTCGAAGTCAAATATTCAACACTCAATTATAAAGATGCTTTAGCCATTACTGGGCGTTCACCTGTGATTCGTAGTTTTCCGTTAACACCAGGTATTGATTTTTCAGGCGTTGTGATTGAATCAAAACATCCAGCATGGAAAGAAGAGGATGAAGTTCTACTGAATGGTTGGGGAGTGGGTGAAAAGTATTCTGGAGGACTAGCCGAGCAAGTCATTGTTTCAGGTGATTGGCTCATACAAAAACCTTCAGTTTTTTCTTTTAAAGATACGATGGTTATTGGTACAGCAGGTTATACCGCAATGTTGTGTGTCATGGCTTTACAAAAACATGGTATTAAACCAAGTGATGGAAAAATTTTAGTGACAGGTGCAAATGGTGGAGTAGGTAGTATTGCCATTATTATTTTGAATCATCTTGGTTATGAGATTACAGCTTCAACTGGTCGACCTCAAGAGTCAGAATATTTAACCTATCTAGGTGCGAGTGAAATTATTGATCGTATTGAATTATCTTCCCCAGGAAAGCCATTAAACAAAGAAGTTTGGGCTGGCGTGATTGATACTGTTGGTAGCCATACTTTAGCGAATGCATGTGCTAGTACAAAATATCGTGGTGCAGTTGCTGCGTGTGGTTTGGCAGGCGGAATGGATTTTCCAGCAACAGTTGCTCCATTTATTCTAAGAGGGATTACCTTATATGGAATTGATAGCGTGATGGCACCAATCGAATTAAGAAAAGAAGCATGGGAACGTTTAGCTACAGAATTAGATCAAACAAAATTAGAAAAAGTTACGACTGAAATTCAGTTAACAGATGCTTTAAATATTTCAAATGAAATTTTAGATGGAAAAATTCGAGGTAGAGTTGTTGTACAAATATAGTTCAACAAAATGAGTTGTGGGACTGTTCTAAATTTTGTGTAAGTACTTAATTTTCATTTATCCTACTGAGGATAATAAAAAGAGGTACTTCACATGGATGAAGCTACAATCAAAAGTATGGCAGCTGAATTAGCTAAAGGTTTAAAAACTCCTGAAGATTTAAACCAAATGACAGCCATATTTAAATGTATTAGTTTAGCAATGAATTGTTTTACGATTCAGTTCGATGATCGATTAAAAGATCATTTATAAAAAATGAGACTTACACAAAATAATTTACAGGCTCGTAGAAACATGAAAATACATTCTTTTGGTGAACACAATAACATTACTTTATCTAATAATTGTATTGAAGTTCGAGGTGCACGTGAGCATAACCTTAAGGATGTAGATGTTTCTATCCCAAGAAATGCACTTGTTGTTTTCTCAGGTGTATCGGGTTCAGGAAAATCATCACTTGCTTTTGGAACTATTTTTGCTGAAGCACAAAGAAGATATTTCGAATCTGTTGCACCTTATGCAAGACGCTTAATAGATCAGGCCGGAGTACCAGATGTTGATGCTATTGATGGTCTACCACCAGCAGTAGCATTGCAACAACAACGTGGTGCAAGTAATACCCGTTCTTCTGTTGGAAGTGTAACAACTTTATCAAGTCTCGTGCGAATGATTTATTCGCGTGCTGGTGCATATCCTGCCGATCAGCCAATGTTATATGCCGAGGACTTTTCACCGAACACTCCTCAAGGTGCTTGTCCTACCTGTCATGGTTTAGGTCACATTTATGACGTTACAGAATCGACAATGGTTCCTGACCCAACACTCAGTATTCGTGAGAGAGCTATCGCATCATGGCCACCTGCTTGGCACGGGCAAAACTTACGCGATATCCTAGTAACCCTAGGGTATGATGTTGATCGACCATGGAAAGATTTACCGCAATCGGATAGAGACTGGATTTTATTTACTGAAGAAATCCCAACAGTTCCTGTGTATGCTGGTTTAAGCCCCGCTGAGACTCAATCTGCACTTAAACGTAAACTAGAACCCAGCTATATGGGCACTTTCACTGGTGCTCGTCGCTATGTCCTTCATACTTTTGCTAATACCCAAAGTACGTTGATGAAAAAACGTGTTTCACGTTTTATGGAAGGAAAAATATGCCCTTCCTGTCATGGTAAACGCCTTAAACCAGAAGCCTTATCTATTACCTTTGCTGGAGTAGATATTGGTGAGTTTATGCAACTTTCTTTGGATAAGTTAACTTGCCTGCTTGAGCCCATTGTTCTTGGCAATTTCGACGCTCATGATGCTGGAGAAAAGACTAATAATAAAGTAACCCAACTTGATAGATCTGAACGAGCAACAACAGGTAGAGCAGTGCATTCTGTATCTCCAGATGTAAGACGTACGTCAGCACTTTCAGATGAAAAGAAAATTGCTGCCCAGCGTTTAGCAAATGGTGTGGTGGGGCGTTTAAATCAATTACGCCAGTTAGGTCTTGGTTATCTAACATTAGATAGAGCCACACCGACTCTTTCAGCGGGAGAGTTACAACGTTTGCGTTTAGCAACACAATTAAGTTCTATGCTATTTGGTGTAGTTTATGTACTGGATGAACCGTCTGCTGGATTACATCCTTCAGATAGTCAGTCATTATATGATTCTCTCGATAAATTAAGAGACGCTGGAAACTCCGTATTTGTTGTAGAGCATGATTTAGAGCTCATGCGTCGTGCTCAATGGTTAGTGGATGTTGGACCAGATGCAGGAGAGCAAGGTGGTAATATTTTATATAGTGGAGTACCTCAGGGTTTAAGTGAGATTTCAGCTTCACGTACTGCAAGTTATTTATTTAATAAAATCCCAGTTACTCAAAGTTATGGACGTACACCCTCTGGTTGGCTTGAACTTAATAATATTTATCGACATAACCTGCATAATATTGATGCTCGTATACCTCTTGGTGTACTTACAGCAGTTACAGGTATTTCAGGTTCAGGTAAATCTAGTCTCATTTCTCAAGCTTTACCCGAGTTAGTACTTTCATATTTAGGCAATGAATCTGAAACTGAAAACAATAATGAAAATAATCCTTTAAATGAAGGAATGTTGGTTATCGAGGTTACACAGGGTTCTCTGGCTGGTGATGTGGAGGCTATACAGCGTCTGGTACAGGTTGATCAAAAACCAATTGGCCGTACTCCACGTTCTAATCTGGCAACTTATACGGGTTTATTTGATCATGTTAGAAAGTTATTTGCCGGAACTCCTGAAGCTCGCCAAGCTCATTATGATGCTGGACGTTTTTCGTTTAATGTGGCTAAAGGGCGATGTGAAACTTGTGAAGGTGAAGGATTTGTCAGTGTAGAATTATTGTTTATGCCAAGTGTATATGCGCCTTGTCCGACATGTCATGGTGCTCGATATAATGATGACACTCTGAAAATTCGCTGGAATGGACGTAATATTGCTGAAGTATTAGGAATGACCGTCAATGAAGCACGTGATTTTTTTGATGGAGAGGTCTCGATTGCTCGTTCACTACAATTATTAAAGGAAATTGGCCTTGGTTATTTACGTTTAGGGCAACCAGCGACTGAACTATCTGGTGGAGAAGCGCAACGTATTAAATTGGCGACCGAGCTGCAACGCAATCAGCGTGGAAATACACTGTATATACTTGATGAGCCAACTACAGGTTTGCATCCATCAAATGTAGATCGATTGTTAGTTCAATTGCAGCGATTAGTCGATGTAGGTAATACCGTGGTTATGATTGAGCATGATATGCGTGCCGTTGCACAAGCAGATTGGGTGATTGATGTGGGACCAGGTGCTGGAAATGCTGGTGGGAATATTGTTGTGGCAGGAACACCAAAACAAATAACAGAAAATCAAGATAGCCGTACTGCTCCATATTTATTTAATGAGTTAGTGAGTGGCGATACTAAACGTTGATATTGCGAGTGGGTAGAATAAAGCCTTAAATTAAAATCTTGTAAAATCAATTAGATATTTTTTGTTTTAGGTGATGTGTGAGCATGAAATCTAAAAGTTTTTTTCAACTAAGGGCTTTGTTGCACAAACCTATCTGTAACGTTTTTTCAGCGATATAATTTTCAAATGAAGAAGCCTACACACAAAATCTACCGCACAACTGGTTCGATTCAAAGACACAATGGTATGCAGAACCTCAAGGCTACTTTGAAATCTAAGAAACTTCATTGTGTACAGCATAGGGTACAAACATGGACAAGATGAATTTAGATCAAATAAAAGAATAATTTGATTTTCGTTTGAGACTTTCTTTTCTAAATGAATTGTTTTTAAAGCAAACATAGTAAAGTTTATGAAGTATTCTTAAGGTAAACATATCATATTTTATAAGTAAAATCTCTGTACACGACAAATTTCATAGGACCCTTGTCCTATCAGGCTTTTTCTTTCTTAAAATTGCTAGCACTTTCTTAAATTCTTCTTTTTTTCCAAAACCAATCAAACGTAGAATAGCCATTTGAACATAGTCCAAACCGTAGCGAAATAAACTTACTGAAAGTCGTCCATGCTTCTTTATTTTTATCGCTTTTTTCCGATCATGTTGCCATTCACCTGTTAAATAGCACCAACAGAAACCGATAGCTAGCACTGCTATCAATTTCTTGACTCGTCTAGGGTCTGTTAAACGAGTATTTTCAAGATTGAATCCACGTCCTTTGAGACAACTAAATAACGTTTCGATTTCCCAGCGTAATGCATAATCACCAATAGCAGAAGCATTAAACATAGGAGAAACAACAAGTAAAAGTTCTCCATCTTCTAATCGTAGCGCACTAATATACAGTTTCACTCGGCCAACCCAAATACGTCGTTTACGACATTCACTTTGACCAACTTGAAGATGACGAAATAAATCACTAATTTTATGATTCTTGGCCAAGTGATTGGTCACAATAAAGTTTTTTTAACACGTATACAGAAGTTAATGTCATTTTCAATTAACCATGTAAACCATTTCTCACCGATAAATTCTCTGTCTGCAAACACTTTCACAATACGATCTTTACCAAAAATGGAGATAAAGCGTTGAATCAAAGCAATACGCTCTTTTGTATCTGAATTTCCACGTTTATTGAGCAATGTCCAAACAATAGGTATCGCTATTCCACGATAGACGATGGCTAACATCAAGATATTGATATCTCGTTTTCCCCATTTCCAATTAGTTCTATCCAAAGTTAATTGGACTTTATCGAATGAAAATATATTGAAAATTAACTGAGAAATTTGACGATAATCGAAATACTGATCTGCAAAGAAGCGTTGTATACGTCGATAAAATGATTGTGGTAAGCACTTGATGGGTAAGGCTTTAGATGCAGAAGAAAGATTACATGTCTGTTTTACAATTAATGCAAGCATAATCAGTGTAAAACATTTTGCATGTGACTTGTTCCACTTTAGATATTTGTTTAAGATGAGATCTAACTCATTGAAATGTGTCATCATATTCGTCTTCAGAAAACAAGTATTATGCCATTATTTCAATGAGTTATCTTTTTTTGTCGTGTACAAAGAAGTAAAATAGAAATCACTTAAGTTATTGAATTTTGGTTTAAGTAAGAAGGATATGAATTTATGATTAGGTGTATCGTATTTAACATAAAATTACGTTATGCGACATTCGGCTCTGAGCTTTGCTTTATCTTCTAAAATTGCTTCGCTAGATAAAATTGCTTTGTATAGAAACACTGGTGTTCCTTCTTCGGCATCTTCTACTTTTAGCTGCTTTGTTCCATCTCGATATTCAAATATAGCAACAGGGTAGTTGTCCCGATCTGCTATATAAAAACGTCTGTCTTTTACAATCAGTTTATGGTCTTCAAATTGGTGTTGAAGCAATCTCATGAATTTACTTTCGTTTGGAGAAAGTAAATTTAGTTGTCTGATTCTGTCCGCATCATTGTGATAGCGTATTTTTTCTCGCTGCCTTTCATTGTAGTTCAGGTACACATTTCTTGTTTTCTGTACGGTTTCTTTTGGTTTTTCTTGCCTAGAATCTCTAAGTAAATAACCAACAATAAATCCCAGAATAAGACAAAAGATTGCTAATCCCATTATTCGTCTTTCCCTAGAATCTTTCGGCGATATTCCAATACTTCGTCTTCAGTCAGATTTTTTAAGTGATGGTAAATGAGTGCATTCAATACATCGGTGTTTTGTATTTCCAATCTGAGCTTGTATTTAATTTCCCACTTAGCATTCTCAATTTTGTCTGCTAAATCTTCCTGAACTCTAATCTGTACTGAAGCCATGTCTGTCCCACTGTCATACTGTGTCAATGAGGCATTATTATATAACCTGTTGCATTGACACATTGTTTCATGGTAACTTTCGCTAAATTATGTTTCCCTGTGTCAGGGTGTCAATATGCTAATAGCTTTTAATAATCCTCAAGACTTCACCCAAGCAGCATTTAACAGGGTAGCAGAGCTTGTTTCTCAAAATGGCCAATGTGCATTAGATAACTTTGTACCTGCTTTTTCTACGGAGCAGTGTTTAGAGCATTTGGCATTTGTTGCGTCAGAAATGGCTTATGACTATTCGTTGATTGATGTTCATGCAGATTTATACAAAAAAACAAACGCTGAATTAAAAGAAGAAATGGGGGATTGCTAATGGCTGATTTCCTGATGCTTTTAATTGTTTTTGCTTCTTTCGCTTTGGTTGGTGTCTTTGTTGTTGCAGCTATTTTTTATCAGGGGCCACCAAAATGAGAATTTTAAGCATCGTTCTAGGATCTGTTGATGTTGAGTGCCCAAAGTGCTTCTCAAGATTTCATCATCAGTATTTGCCATTTCATATGACTAAGTGTGGGGGATGAAATGAAGAATTCTACTGCTCTTGAAATTGCTTTAATTCCATCTTCTCAAGATCAAGATTCTGAATTACTTGATCAGATATTTGGTTTTGAGCCTGAATCTCATGCATCTGTTTCTTGCCCTCATTGTGGTTCTTTAGTTTCTTATTTTTCCGATCTTGAATTTCATAATTGTTCTGGTGAGTTTTAATCATGACTAAAAAAGCTGATCAAAAAACAACCCAAACCCGTAAAAACACGGTGGAAAGCCCTAAATCTGCACAATTCTTCTCAGCAGAATCTAGTCGCCTGACTGATTTTTCTACCCCCATTTATAACATGCGGGTTACGATTGACTAAATTTAAATCAAAATAGGGCTGATTTAGATGATTACAAAAGATGATTTAATTTATTTTCTTATGCTGATTCAGCTTTATATTGTTGCTGTGGTCTTCGCTTTTAAATTATTTGTTTGGTCGGGTGGATACCAGATCATATTTGGATAAGGCTCACGGATTTCGGCATAACGTATATTATGTTCATTAGGATACTCAGCAACGTGAATATAATTTTTACAGATTCACGTTGCTGAGCTGTGGCACCAACTGAGTTGCGTAGGCCACAGTCTTGGATATGCTATTTAACATAATATACATTATACGAAATGTTATAAATAAAGCCTTTGATACTAAGGGTTTTTCTTAGGAACTGGCTTAACACTGTAAATTTGCATCTGTGGACCAAACTTAGATTGGGATTCAGTAAACTCAATTTCGACCTCTTGAGAATTTTCAGCACACTGTTCAATAACAGCTTTCATTTGCTCAACTGGCATAAGACCTTCACCAAAGCTCAAGCTATAACGAACTGGCGAAAACAACGTAGTGTTGTAATACGTTGTACCTTTGTCATTGGTAAACGTTGTTGGCAAGATTGAGCGTTTGTTAAATTGAATTTGCATGAGTGATAACCTCTCTTAGGCAACTAAATGTAAGCCACGTCTTGGGCTGTATTGTGAAACTGGAATTTGATAGTCAGACGGCTGTTGGTCGCACATCTTAAGTTCGAACATACGAACAAATGGGATAACTTTGCCGTTTGGATTCTTAGCAAGGTTTTGAATATGGGACTTTGAAATACCAACACTTAACAAACAGTTAAGCGCATCGTAATAAGTACTTTCTCTATACAGCTCTTTAGTAGCTTGTAAACCCATTTGACGAACCAATGAGTAAAACTTCATAGCGTTAGTAGCTTTTGTATAACTTGGCTTACCTGTCTTGGTATAAGTCACTAATTTAGATTTCAATAAATCTAAGATTTCTCCATCAGATGAAAAATTCATGTATTTACCCTTCATTGTGTCTAGGATCGGGTCAAAAGCTACGTGCCAGAGGCGTAGCAATAATTCTGGCTGTTCATGTTGCAAGTTGATTAACTGAAATAGATTTGACGGATAACCGTTTTTAGTCAGATAGGTTTTACAAATACGAGCCTCAAGACGTAAAACAGCATTCGCAAAAGGGAGAGCATCGTGCATAGCCATTACAAGCGACTTAGAGCGCATACAGCCCTTATCTGCTTGTTTCTGAATCTTGTTTAATTGGCTTTTTACTTCTTCGAATTTGCCATAGGCTTTAGGTCGGACACTGGCACCATCATTACCCCAAGTAATGTAATTCTCGTACTTGATTTGACGTGCTTTACGGTGTCCTGATGCAAGATTTGCCATGTAATCCAAAACAGGTTGAACCATATTCTGATGTGGAAGTCTGAACAAGTAAGTCGTATCAAGGCAAAGCACTTCCGTTTTCTCTTGATCAAGAATTGCAGTTAACTTCGGAAAGGCTTCAAAGAACATTCCAAGCATGTGCATTGCACCAAGTTCGATACATTCAAATCCATAAACATTGTGCCCTTGTAAAAGCTTAAGTGGAGATGCTTTCAATTCAACGTAAGGCACAGTGTTCATGGTATTGGTATAAAACTTCACCGCCATATCTGTGTAATCACTTGGGAGAGCTTCATAAGGATGATACAAATCCCCTGTTATGGTCTGTCCGTCATCTGTCTTACTTACATGGCGAGTTGCTGCTGGAATTCCATAGTCGCGAATATCACCATTAAATTGATGGTGATTATCAAAACTACGCACATGCGTAGGAATGATTGGAATCGCTAAACGGAGGAAATCAAGCATATAGCACCCAAAAAACAACTATGTGTCACGGTGACACAGTGAAACAACGATGCGAGAAAGTTACCATGAAACAACGTGTCATTACAATAGAAATTATAATAATGTGTCAGTGAAACAGTAAGGTGTAAAAATGAGTTCAAGTCAGAAGCGAATCAGAAACGAATTGTTAGATAAAGTTGAAGATGTTAAGTGGGAAATCAAATACAAATTAAGAGTAGAAGTTATAGATGTAGATATAATAAATGCATTGATTTATCACCATTTAAAGGACTTAACAGCAAATGAAGTTTTAGAATATAGAAAAAAATTTCTAGGAAAAGATGAATAAAATATAAACAAAATAGGCTGTAAATGCGAAAGACTCTCATTAAGTCTGAAACACTTGATATATATAGCTCATAGAGCAAATTGCAAAAAACTTTCCGGAGTCAGGCACACTATTGACAGCAGTGTGCCTCGTCTAAAACGTCTAATTTCTAGGCGGTGCGTTCTGCGAGCCCTCGACCCGCCACCGCCTAGAAAACGACTAATTTCGTATAATGCAGATTGATGTTAAATGCACTTCTCTGCCCCTCTACGATCCTCGCAACATTGACAAACAAAAAGCCCACTGGAGAGATTTACCAATGGGCTTTTTATTTGTAGCAATGTGAAGTGCAAATAACATAATCATGGCTACATTATACGAACTATAATTTATTTATAAGAAGCCACACTTGATTATGTAGCTTCTTATAAATAAATTAGATCACATCAAATTCAATTCGACGGTTTTTCTTACGGCCATCTGTAGTTGTATTATCAGCAACAGGTTTGTTCGATCCCAATCCTTCAACGCTTAAACGTTCTGCTGTAATATTTTTATTGATCAAATAGTTTTTAACAGCCATTGCACGCTCTTTACTTAAAGCCAGATTCTTTGCAGCGTCACCTGAACTGTCTGTATGTCCAATAATTTTAACCTTTTTCCCACCAACCTTATTTAGAGCCACGGCCATTTCATCTAAGATCTGAGTCCCACTCACAGCCAAAACGGCACTGCCAGATTCAAATTCTATAATTCTGTTTTTAAGTGCTTCATCTATGATTTGCTGTTCAGCCTGATTGACAGAAAGCTGTACATTTAAGCGATACGGTGGCGTTACTAAACTTTGGAATAAGCTTGTTGTTGGCTGAACTTCAATTGAACTCGATATTTTTCCATTAAGTTCCATTTGCGTACCACGTACAGAAAGTTTACCTTGGTGAACTTTTTTTAACCCTGGAACCACCATATTCGCAACAGATTCACTCCAACCATTCGGAGCGCTAACTGCTTTAACCTTTATTTTATCAATCACTTGGTCAGCGCCATAGACACTGTACATCTTGCTTAAAATAATTTGCTTACTGGCATCATTTGGAACAACACCTTCAACAATAATCGGTTCAGCCCAGACATTCCCACTCAGGGCTAGCGTTAAAGTCAGCAGCCATTTATTTAGCTTAAATCTATGATTTATTTTCATATTATATTAATCTATAAAAGTTTTTTTAAAAAGTTTCACAGCTTGTATTAAGCTCAATTGCCGCTCACATAAAGCTTGCTCCAGCGTTGCCAAACCTGCATTTTGCTCTAAATATGCATCAATCCAATTGGCTTGGACCAATGAAACCCAATGATCTGAATCTAATTTCTGCGTGAAAATTTCACTTAAGGTCATAATATCTGCCCCTTGAAAGCCAAAAAGCAGTACGGGTTTTTCGTTATGCAAAATCCCTATCAGAAGCTCAGTATTTTGATTTTGAATAAAAAAACTGATTAGATTGACCCAAAAAGCTGCAATCTCGTAGCAGTAGCTAGAGTTATTAATAGGTAAAATCAACACCTTAGTTAAGCGACTAGTCCCATGTTGAATGACGGGTTGTAACAATAACCCGAGTCCAATCATGCTTTGTGCAAGCTCATAACTGCTCATTCTTATTAATTGAGCAAATGAATGCATCGTGTGGTGTTCATAAAATGCCGAAACTTCGCTGTTATTAAAAACCTGTATCTCGTTATTTAATTTAGATAATTTATCGAGCACGATATTGGGGTCACGTATCGAACGTACCACACGATTCTTTTGAAATAAGTCGATTAAAGTTTGCTTATAGCGATATGGCGCATAAATAATATTATCAAAACTATTTTCAACCTCTAATAAATGACTCAAAACCATTGGAAATTGACGACCAGAACTATCTTGACTGGCTATCAAATTTGCCAAAAGAAAATTATTTTCTTGTGGATTAGCGATAAAGAAGTCTAATGAAGGTAGCTTTTCATACGCTTGACTAAATCCCTCTGATTGCATGGCATGTTCTAATGCCTCAGTAATCCACTGATCAATCAGTTGAATTAGAGCATACTGGCCGCGTGTTTTTAAGAAATCGCCACGTGCAGGACATTTTCCATAATATAAAGCTAAGGTCCGCAGTTCATCCATCACAATACTCCTTACAACCCAACCACTTTCGAGAAATCATAAACGAGACTCCTGTATACCTGGTGTTGGAGCTTTAGGACTTGCAACTGTTGCTGAAGGTGTGGTTTGCGCTGCCACCACACGTACGGATTTATTGGTGACAATTTGGTCGACCAGTTGCATGCCATTGTAACTGCGCTGCCCGCCTACTCCACCATTTGCGTCGCCGCTGATTAAACGGAAATTGACTTTTACTGCAAGCTCTGGATTTTGCTGATTTCTCCAAATCATTTCATAGCTTCCGCCACGTTGCGTTCGTTCAGCACCGTCAATTAAACGGTTAATGCCATATTCACCAGGCGCCTCAAAAATCGTATGCGTTTTCCCATCTAAATCAATGGCTGTAATACGTGCACCTGGAATTGCTCCAGCATTGGGCCATACAAAATTCACCCATTGTTGAATGCCGTTTTCATAAAGCATTCTTTGTCCATCAATATCAATGGTATAGGATAAAAACTTAGGATTTTCAATTGGATAAAATTGAAAATTGGATTGCGCCGTAGCTGCAGGTGCAGATGAGGCTTGATTTAATGTTCCAGTTGCCATGCCATTACTTGGCGCAACATAGCTTTGGAAATTCATTACAAATTGTGGATTTAAACTAATCCCTAAATCTTTCCATGTCTTAGAAGTCAAGGTATAACCACGACGAATAACCAGTGAATCAAGATACTCTTTGACATAACGCGCAATACTGCCATTTTCGCCAAGAATTTGGCTAATTTCATTGCTGGTTGCTTGCAGTGTCGCTGAAGAGTTAAAAGGATATTTTTTACTCAGGTTCGTGTTGAAAGGTTGGTAGACTTGCATAACCCATAGCTTATTCATCTCATCTTGCGCAGGGAGAATTAAACTTTCAAATGATTGTGTCAGAGGCGACATCAATAGCTTTTGGAGCAGTTTCTGATCAACCTCAGACAAGCCCACAGACATTTTTTCATCTACCAGCTTCTGTGTTGTATTAAAGACAGAATTTTGCTCATTAATGGTCGATTTAACCAAATTCATCGCAGATGGTCCAATATCCCCTGAGCTTTTCAAGTCATTGAATTTACTTCGGACTTGAGCTAAAGATTGCATGTATTCATCAAGCAAAGACTTATTTTGTTGGTCGTCACGCTTACGTACCAACTGATAAAACATCTGGAATTCTTTAGAAATCGGGCCTTGCGCTTGATTCATGACTTTGGCATCAAGCTGAGTTTCATCTCGTCTTAATACTTTGCGTTTAAACCAAGCCACAAAACCTGTTTGCGGCGCTGCCAGCTCTGCCATTACGACTGGATTGTCCCAACTGGTTTCTTTGGCAACGCGATCAAAAACACTTCGAATGGGTGAGTTTTCAGGCTCGCCTAAAATTTGAACGAAACCAGCCTGCTGTCCATAATCCTTAGCTTTGGCATAATGTATCGCACCTAAGAATTTCCGCCACTCCGCAATATATTCTTTTTTATAGAGTTCTGTGAGTTGTTTACGAATTTGATCTGGACTACCACTAAATGATAGGTCATCCGACTGTGTGCTGTTGAGTACCCAATCTTTGGTATCTGTAGGACGTTTTGCAACTTCATCGATGGCTTGTTCAACATATTCTGACCATGCAGCATGTGTAAACATACCCGGTAAGGCATAACTCCCTAAGATTGCATTTTGATTGGCATCGCCAAGCATTTGTTTTATGGTTAATGCTGGATAACGGACAGCCGCACGCATTTTTAATTCATTATAAACACGATCTCGTGCAGGCATTCCACGAACAACAGACAAGAGAACTTGACGCGTTTGATCCACCACTAAGCTGTCTGAGCTGAGTACAGGAAATTTAGGATCGCTAGCTAAAGTCATGCTATACGACAAAATTTGCTCTGCCTTTTGGATCATTTCTCCGCGCGGCATTTGACCACGATTATTGTCCAACCATGAACGCCAGAAACGTGTGACTTGATCACTTAAATGGCTTGCATCCATATATTGAGTATTGCCCATCATTAAATAGGCCTTTAAAGCATTATATGCATCTTGTGGATTTGCATCATTAGGCTCTAAATATTGCTGTGTTTTTGCAACAGGCGTCAGCTCTACATTTGCGTGGTTTGTAAGCAATTTTTCTTCATTGCTTTTCACCCGCTGTAGATATTGGGCAATATTTTGTTGTGTTGGAGTCAAGACGATTTGCTCAACACCCTTTAAATATTCAGTTTTTAGCTTCTCCCGCAGCTCATCTCCCTGATATAGACCAAAACCCAGCTTTAAAGGACGATCTTCTTCAAATTGGTCCAACTGCTGCATACGTTCCTGTAAAATCAAGAGTGCACTCAGTTGTGTAGACAACTCTTGACCCGATTGCTTTTCAAGTAAAACGACTTTGTCTAAATCGGCTTGTACGTCTGCAATCAATTGTTGATTATTCCGATAAGACCACACCCATAGACTTAGAATAATAGCTACACCAAATAAAGCGGCAACAAAGGCAATATAACGCTGACGCTTTCGGCTCGGGTTAATATGTTGTTTAACGAGGTTCTTGTCTTTCAGAATAATGTCTGAAAATAAACCTTTTAAAAAATAGCCATGGTTTTGAGAAACGGAGCGCGTTGGAATGCCATTTTCATTGTCTAAACCTTTTTGCAATAAAAAGTCTTGAGCAATTTGCTCGGTCATTGGACTTTCAATAATGCCTTCTTGAAGTGCACTGGTGAAATAAAAGCCACGGAAAACAGGTTTAAATTGATAAGGGTTATCTTCAAACAGCGTGCCGATAAATGTCTTCAACGCAGGCTTTAAGCTCTTAAACTCTAAGGGAAATGTCATGACACTTGGAGAAATATTCTGCGAGTGTCGACGGCTGAGATGTGTCGTACTGACGCCTTTTAAACCGTCATATAATATTGAATAGTGTTTTTCAAACAGTTCAACAGCATTATTGGCCCCATCGGTTGTATAAGGCAGTGTTGCCCCCCAAACCTGATCAAACTCACCAACTTCATAGCATTCAAAAAACTCAGTAAAACCTGCAATCAGATCCATTTTAGAGAAGACCAAATAAACTGGAGAGAAAACCTCTAAGCGCTCAGTGAGATCTTGAATCCGTGCACGTAAATTCTTTGCCAGTTTGATCGACTTTTCTGGACTGTTACTCACTAACTCAGCAATACTGACAATCACGATCAAGCCATTGATTGGTGCTTTTGAGCGGTTTTTTTTCAAAATATTTAAAAATCCTAACCACTCAAAATGATCTTCTGCATAAACGGAATAACGACCCGCGGTATCTAATAACACGCCCTCTGTTGAAAAAAACCAGTCGCAATGACGCGTTCCGCTTAATCCAGCAGAAACTGATTTTTGATGGGTTTCTTCAAACGGAAACTTTAAACCCGAGTTATAAATGGCCGAACTTTTACCCGCAGCAGGATTACCAATTACCATATACCATGGCAATTCATAGAGTGCAGCATTGCCCTTTTTATCCCCCAGTTTTGATTTTCGAATCAACTGAATAGATTCTTTCATTTGTTGTTGAATCAAATGAAGTTCATCTTTGTTTTTGTGTTTGTCATATTCCGCATTGGTATCATGTGCAATGGCATCGGCAAGTGCTTCACCTTGAGCTGCATGTCGACGACGTACAATGAGTAAATAAATCCCCCACAGCATCAACCCGAATAAATAACAAATCATTAAAGGCCAAAAGATTTTGGCTGGAATGACGTTATACATGGCCATTAGTGCGACAAAACCCGATATGGCCATAATGGCTTTCGGGTTACTTACATACTGCCAAACATAACCTAAGATGTTATAAAATAAAGAATTCACAATACTCTCTTATTCTTTTTTAATTTAAATGGTTGGTTCTACAGGGGTATTACTGTCTTCGCACGCATGCAGAAAACAATGTGTAGACAATTGATCAGTGCTATAAATCATCGCCATCAGCTCATCAGGCAAATGCATACTCAACATAAATCCAAATACTTTGGCCAAATGCTGCGTATGTCCAAAGCTTTGTTTGGTATGAATGAAGTGATGCGATTCAATCCCACTTCGATCGAAAATTTGGTTAAGTTTTTTCATGGTTTGAATGTCTGTAATATCATCGAGCATCAGCACAAAAGGCTGAATATCTTTAAATTGTTCTAATTGCTTCATCGGTGGGGATGCAAAATGAGTGGCAAGATTGGCCTCGTTTAGTGCAATCTTGAGTTGTTTTAAGGGGGTGATATCAAGTAATGCTAAAGAAGATGATGCTAAGCACCAACTAGAGGCATATTCAGCAGGCAAGTAATGATCGGTTAACCATGTTTTTTCATCGAGCAGTTCTTGGTCAATTTCAGAATCTACATTCAGGATGAGCGTGATTTCCTCTGACTGCTGAGAAATTTGCTCCAATAACAGTATCCAATCTTTATAGGCTGTTTCTTGACTGAAATAATGGTGCTCAAGATGAATTTGCTGCGTAATCACGCCCAGTGAACTTAAATAATCCTGGGCTTTGTTGCATAAAGGCTTAAAAGACAGAGTTATCCTAAGTAACTCAATTTTAAGTGACAACTTGGGTGTGAGGTCGGCCTAATTCTGTAAATTT
>NZ_JBIMCF010000009.1:0-129878 GCF_048551975.1 Acinetobacter johnsonii
AACCGCCGACATTCTGCTTGTAAGGCAGACGCTCTACCAACTGAGCTAAGCGCCCTGATTAAGATTGTCAGTCTTAGTTTTCAAATTTAAGCTCAGGAACTTAAATTTAATAGATTCTTTAAATGGCGCAGCGGACGGGGCTCGAACCCGCGACCCCCGGCGTGACAGGCCGGTATTCTAACCAACTGAACTACCGCTGCATCGCAAAAAATCTGGTGGGCGCTGACGGGATCGAACCGCCGACATTCTGCTTGTAAGGCAGACGCTCTACCAACTGAGCTAAGCGCCCTCATTAAGGATTTTGTATAAATGGCGCAGCGGACGGGGCTCGAACCCGCGACCCCCGGCGTGACAGGCCGGTATTCTAACCAACTGAACTACCGCTGCACTTACACAAAGTCACTAATGTGGTACAAACAATATTAAAAATCTTAAGTGGCGCAGCGGACGGGGCTCGAACCCGCGACCCCCGGCGTGACAGGCCGGTATTCTAACCAACTGAACTACCGCTGCACTTAAGATATTTAACGTAAAGGCTTGGTGGGCGCTGACGGGATCGAACCGCCGACATTCTGCTTGTAAGGCAGACGCTCTACCAACTGAGCTAAGCGCCCTTAACGTCTTTATCGTTTGTGAGGTGCATTATAGAGAATCTTTACAGGCTGTCAAACGCTTTTCGGCTTGTTTTCACTTTTTTGCAATCGAGTGATTAAAAAATAGGTCAAATGGTATAAAAACAAGTATTTTCTGTATGTTATTTAACATATTTGCGAAAATTAAAATGATTATTCGCTAAATTTCTTTTCCTCAAAATACACATTTTCTATGATTAATACCCTTCTTCTACTCAATATTCATATTTTAAATTACTGCGTTGAATACTCAATAAAATAAGCTTGCACATTTTTTAACAGCTATTTTTAGAGTTCAAGTTTATATTCGGAAATATAAACCAGCGCATTGCAATCAATTAGTTCAAATAACTCTATGACATCCTTATTACGCATACGAATACAGCCATGCGACATTGGTATCCCCATGGGTTCACTATCTGGTGTTCCATGAATATAGATATAACGTTGATAGGTATCGCAGCCTTCCCCGCGATTGAAGCCTCCTTCTAAACCACTCAGCCATAAAATCCGAGACAAAATCCAGTCCCGTTCAGGAAACTGCTTGGCTAAATCGGTATCGTAAACTTCCCCTGTAGCCTTTCGAGCAATAAAAACGGCATTTTGCGGTTGCTCGGCACCATGTTTCTCAGCAACCCGATGCCAACCTCGCGGCGTTTTACCACTATTTTCAGTTTCGCCAATGCCATTTTTTCCTGACGAGATCAGATAAAATTTATTCTTTTTAGGCAGCGTTAAAGTCTGTTCAGCCAGATCAATCAAGACGTCTGCATCAGCAATTACATAAGACATCAGTTGTCCTCTATTTGTTTTTTATCTATTGATATATTGGGTTCTGGACGTAACCATAACCATATTGCGACAAGCAGCATGGTCGTATTGGTAAATAATTTCACTAAAAATGGTGCATTGGTCAGTAGCATGATCAGTCCACTGATCAACATCATGATACTGGCAAACCATTTTGCTTTACGTGGTACAGTGCCATTGGCACGCCATGCTCTTAACGTTGCACCATATTTAGGATGGTTGAGTAACCAAGCATCCATTTGTGGCCAACCTTTAGATGCAGCCCAAGCGGCCAAAATCAGAAAAACAGTTGTTGGCATACCCGGCAACAGTGCACCGATAAAGCCTAGGATGACAAAGATCACCACTAAACAACGCCAAAACAACGTTTTCATACCGCTTTCCTGAACACCGAATTGCGGTAGTATAAAGTGTTTTTTAAGTTTATCCGTTGTCCTTCTGCATATTTAGCTTCTTTTTTAAGGCACTCACATGCATCTCATTTCACAGCATCAGTTGTTCGAACCTTGGCTCCAATTCAAACATCCATTGGTTCGCCAGTTGGCTTTTGCTGTAGCAAGTCCAAACATTTTGTCTGCGTTGCCGTTAGAGCTCGATATACAACATGCTTTTCATTTCCATCCCTCACAGATCTGGCAACAGCACTTTCAAATCTATTTACCTCGCCTTAAACAGCTCGATCAAGACCCGAAAGAACTTGAAGACTTTATGGCTCAACTGAAAAGTACCCGCCTGGGTCTGCGCTTTGAAATGTTCATGTGGTTTTGGTTATTGGATCATCGCTATCATGCCTATGAATTATTGGGTCATAGTATCCAAATCATTGATGGTGCGCGGACTACGGGTGAGCTGGACTTCTTAGTAAAAAATACCGAAACCAATCAAATCGAGCATTGGGAAGTTGCGTTGAAATATTATTTAGGTGAAACAGATCTGAGCTTAACCACATGGTATGGGTTGAATCGTACTGATACTTTAAACCGAAAATTAAAACACTTTACCCATAAACAGTTTCAATTCCAGCAAGCTTTAGACACAGACATTCAGACGCGCTTTGCCATTTTAAAGGGGCAACTCTTTCTCCCTCTAACAAATGGTTTCACGGCAGTTGATGCTTTAAATCAGTACTGCCTTCCCGATTGGCTCAATCCAGACCGTCGACTAGGTACTTGGGGTAACATAATTCCAAAGGCCGACTTGAATTACTATCGCCTACAACGTCAGGAGTGGATTTGCCCAAATGCTGAAATTAGTAGCCCAAATGCACATTGGTGGACCAATGGTCTGTACTTACAAGATCAAAACAATCAGTTTTATATGTACAGAAATCCAAATTTGATTTTAACTTGATTTTGCAGAGGTTCCTTTATACAAAAATACATAATGCAACATACGCTTACTTATCTCCTGTAAAACCATGCTATTTTTTAAAGTGTTTATTTTTTAATCTTAAACAACATCAGAACAAAATCATTTGATGAATACACTAAAAATTTTGGAGATAGAGATGAAAAAAATTGTTTTAAGTTCACTAGTTATGCTTTTTGTTTTAACAGGCTGTAATACCGTCAAAGGTATGGGTAAAGATGTCTCTTCAGCAGGTAATGCTGTATCACATACCGCTGAAAAAACCCAAGATGAAATCCGCAAGTAGTTAATATTTGCATAAAAACCTTATCAATAGATAAGGTTTTTTTATTGCTAAGTTTCGCATTCCAGAGATTAATCGCCTATTATAGTGCCGACTGTTTTATTGACTTTGAAATGCGCATGACCTCTTCTGCTACTCTCGATTTAAGCCTCCAACTTTTACGTCAGCCGTCGGTTACACCTGTGGACCACAACTGTCAAAATATTATGGCTGAACGCTTAAAAAAAATTGGTTTCAACATTGAGTCTATGCGCTTTGATGATGTTGATAATCTATGGGCACGAAAAGGTACTGAATCACCTGTCTTCTGCTTTGCAGGTCACACCGATGTCGTTCCTACAGGTAATTTAGATGCTTGGAACTCAGACCCATTTGCCCCTGAAATTCGTAATGGCAAGCTTTATGGTCGTGGCAGTGCAGACATGAAAACTGCCTTGGCTGCAATGGTGGTTGCGTCTGAGCGCTTTGTTGCCAAACATCCAAATCATAAAGGCTCAATCGCGTTCCTCATCACCTCAGATGAAGAAGGTCCATCGATCAATGGCACAGTCAAAGTGATCGAAACACTCGAAGCCCGTAATGAAAAAATGAAGTGGTGTTTGGTGGGTGAACCTTCAAGTACCCATCAATTGGGTGATATTGTTAAAAATGGTCGTCGTGGTTCGCTCAATGCAGTACTCACAATCAAAGGAAAACAAGGTCACGTGGCTTATCCACATTTGGCTATTAACCCGATTCACATGGCGTCTAAAGCCGTTGCTGAACTTTGTGATACAGTTTGGGATCAGGGTAACGAATACTTCCCTGCAACGTCTTTCCAAGTGTCAAATATTCAAGCTGGTACAGGGGCAACCAATGTCGTTCCAGGTACCATGACCGTGACTTTCAATTTCCGTTATTCAACTGAATTGACCGCTGAGGAATTAAAAGCACGTGTTTTAGAAATTTTGGATCGTCATGGTTTAGTCTACGACATTAAATGGACACATTCAGGCTTACCATTCCTGACGCCAGTGGGTGAGTTGGTGAATGCAGCTAAAAATGCCATTCGAAATGTGACTGGTGTAGAAACTGAGCTTTCAACTTCAGGCGGAACATCTGATGGTCGCTTTATTGCTCCTACAGGTGCTCAAGTACTTGAACTTGGTGTTCTCAATGCCAGCATCCATCAAATTGATGAGCATGTGAATGTCGCTGATCTTGAACCACTTGCTGAAATTTACGAACAAATTTTAGAAGGCCTTTTGGTATAAGCATTCAAACCCATATAAAAAAGGAACTCAGTTGAGTTCCTTTTTTCTTACATTCAAACTTAAGCTTAAATCCCTAAACTCGCCTGAATTTTATTTAAATTCGGTACATGGTAAGTCTCATCTCCCATACGCACCAACTGGAAAATAGTGGGATCATTCACAGGGCTTTCATCATCAACGATTTCAGAAATACGCAAACGAATTGACTTCGGCATTTCATTACACATCAAAGCAAAGCGCTGAGAAGCATCATCCCCCTCAATCACCAGCGCCACGCCTTCCGTTTGGTCGGGACGGTTGATGGCATAAACAGGCAGATGAAGATCATGCCATTCCACCGTTTTCACTTGCGTATCACTATCGAGTGCAGATAGAACAATATTTTGCGGCAAGAGCATGGGTTTTTTACCATGACACTCAATAATATAAGCATCAATAAAACCAGTCGATACTGTAATCAGATATTGTAATTCTTGCTGACTGATTTGCTCATTCATGCTCTTTGAAACATTTGCGTTCATTTATTTACCCCTGCTTTTCAGCCAATAGTTGCTGAATGTTGGCAAGTAATTCTGCCTCTTGGAATGGTTTGCCCATGTAGTGTGTCACGCCCAAGCTGAAAGCACGCTCACGGTGTTTTTCACCCGTACGCGATGTAATCATAATAATCGGCAAGTTCTGGTGAATTTCGTGGTGACGAACCAAGTTCGTTACTTCGAAACCATCCATACGTGGCATTTCAATATCCAGCAACATCAGGTCTGGTTTAACGCTCTCAAGCTGTTCCATCGCATCGACACCGTCTTTTGCTGTCACAATATCAAAGCCTTGACGCTCTAATAAGCGCGATGTCACCTTACGTACCGTGACCGAGTCATCCACAATCATCACTAAACGACGTGTATCCTGATGGCGACCAAAGTCACGGTGATCAACTGCATGCGTCACACGCTTGGTACTTAAAATCTGACGTGCAATGTTCTGACCATCTAAAATCAAACACACATGTCCATTACCCAAAATCGTTGCTCCAGCAATTGCACCAATGCTGGCAAACTGTTGCCCAACTGGCTTCACTACAATTTGCGCACGTGAACCAATCAACTGATCGACCAATAAGGCAATGGTTTGTCCACTGTTGCCTTTAATCAACAACACCGGCAATGAATGTCCAATATTACTCAAACGCGGAATCGGCTGATTGGATAAAAACTCAGATAAATAGCGCAGTTTATAACTCACACCATCAATTTTGAATTGGTCATCTTTGCTGTGGAAATACTGATCCAATGCTGTTGGAGCAATACGCACAATACGATCAATCTGCGCCAATGGAATCGCATATTGTTGATCACCTGCTTTTACCATCAAGGCATCACTCACCGCTACCGTAGTCGGTACACGAATAATGAAGGTTGTACCGAATCCAATTTCCGATTCAACCGTGACATGTCCACCTAGTGCTTTAATTTCACTTTGTACCACATCAAGACCAACACCACGTCCAGAAATTTGCGTCACTTCTTTGGCTGTACTGAAACCCGGATGGAAAATAAACTGTAAGATTTCCTGTTTATCCAACACTTGATCGGCTTTAATTAAACCTAAGTTTAGCGCTTTCGCTTTAATCGTGCTTTCATCAATACCCTTACCATCATCTTTAAAACTGACGATAACGTCTGTACCTTGACGGCTAATGTTTAGTTCAATTTGGCCTGTCGCTGATTTTTTCGCAGCACTACGTTGTTCCGCATCTTCAATACCGTGGTCAATTGCGTTACGTAGCATATGCTCAAACGGCGTAACCAAACGTTCAAGAATTGTACGGTCCAACTCACCTTCAGTGTTATGAACGACCAATTCCGTTGGACGGTTCAAGGTTGAGGCGGTCTGACGCACAATACGCTGCAAACGAGGTAACATACGTGAGAACGGCACCAAACGTGTCCGCATTAAGCTTTCTTGAATCTCCGCTTGAATACGGGATTGTTGTAATAACAAACCTTCAGCATCACGAATTTTCTCAGCCAAAGTGCTCTTGAAGTCGACCAAATCCGAAGCTGATTCAGCTAAGGATTTAGACAATTGATTAAGCGATGAATATTGGTCCATCTCCAAGGGGTCAAAGTCTGCATAGCGCGAGTTTTCAGAACCGTGCTTGGCAATAATTTGACTTTCAAGCTCTCCTTCCATTCGACGTAACTGATCCGCCAAACGCTTAATTGCAAGCTCCATCTCGTTCAACGTATTGCCGAGTTGACCTAAATCCATCTCGATACGCGAACGGTTAATCGCATTTTCACCTGACAGATCGATCATTTTCTCAACCAAATCAGCTGAGATACGGATCATCTCATTACCACCATCCAAGTGAGTCATTTCTTTCCACTCACCCAGCATTGCTGGCGGCTCAGTACCATCACCCTGCACAAACTCAAAACTTGGTACCGCATTGAGTAAATCAATTTGAGTTACACGCGTCGGTAATTGCGCAATCACATCCACATAATCAATAGATGCTAAGCTATTTTTCAAACCATCATAATTACTAAAATCACGTTTGAAGATGGCTTGTTTTAACCATTCAAATGCGGTTTGCAATAATGGGTCATACACGTTTGAACTGAAATTATGTACAGCAAATTGCTCAAATGTAGTTTCTAGTTCATAAGCAATCGCAGCAACGGGTTCATTCTCCGCCATACGCGCGCCGCCTTTTAAGCTGTGCGCAGCACGTTGCAATTGTAGTAACACACTACGGTCACTACGTTGTTCAGTCCACTGTTTCAGTAAGCCATCCGTAGTCGCTAAAATTTCTTCAGCTTCTTCCAAGAAGGTTTCTTCAACAATTGATAAAAGACTATCTGCTTCTTCAACAGCGCTGACTGCTTCTTCTTGGACAAGTGACGGAATATCCAGCTGTTCAACGACAGTAATGTCAGTGTTATCAACTATACTCGGCTCTTCAATCGCAGTTGCTGACTCAACCGCAGCTGCCTCAGCTTCAATCGTTCTATCTATATTAGATAAAGGTTCTTCAACTGCCGCAACAAACGCTTCAACTAAAGGCTCAGATACTGTAGTTGTAACAGTCGTACCCTCAACTAAGCTCTGAATGTTATGCAGTACATTGATAGTCGCTGTTGCTGGATAATCAACCTTCTCCGTGCGAATGACCTGAATTCGGTCTGCAACATCATCCTGCACTAAGCGAATGATGCTAATCAACTGTGGCGTTGTAGCTATTTGATGACGAATCACACGCTCATAAATAGACTCTAATTCGTGTGCAATCGAACCAATAAAAGGTGCAGAAATCATATTGGCACCACCTTTTAAGGTGTGCAAATAACGCATTAAATTATTGAGTGCCGCGGTATCATTGCCATTTTTAGACCAAGTATTAAGATCCTGATCCATCCCCATCAATAATTCTTCAGCTTCTTCCAAGAAGATATCAAGCAAATCATCATCAAAATCGGTATTGGCTGTATTCGATTGCTTATACTGATGATCCGAGGCAATTTGCTGCGAAATCTGCGCAAGATCAAGGCTTGGTTGTAAAGTATTTCCAGAAACAATAGCCTCAGCAACAGGTTCAACTACCGTCATCGAAGTCGAATAAACATCTTGCTGTACAAAGGCCATTAATTCATTCAGAACTTTATGCACTTCTTCAGTCAGAATGACGCGCTGACCCGCAGCTAAAGTGTCAAATAAATGGATAAATTCTTGATGTGCCTGACCAAATAATTCGTATGCATAATCTACATTGAGTAATTCAGGCTTTACCAGTAAGGCTTGATAACCCGCGTATAGCTCAGAAGTAAAATCATGAATTCCTTGAGCAGCACGGTTATTGGTGAATTCCAGCAATTGTTTTGCTTGTTCACCTAAGTGCTGAATATAGTTTGGATATTCAACTTTAGCCCGCTGATCAAACTCAAACTCGGCATCAAGCAACAGATCAATATTTAACTCGATCAGCTTCGAGACCATACCTTGTGGGTTCAGTTCACCATCTACGTCTTCTATACTGAAACCATAGTTATCCCAAGCCGTAGTGAACGTGGCGTAAATCACGTCAAGCTGTGCGTTCGTACCACGCCCAAGCACATGTAAATAGTCACGTACAAATTCAGCATATTGGGTGAGTAAAGAGATCTCCTTCGAGGTAGAAACAATCTCTTCTTGTACCAATGTTTTAAATAGATTTTCAACTTTTGAGCTGGCATTAAAGACATGCTCAATTTGCGCCATAGACGAACTACCGCGCAATGTATGTAAAGCACGGATTAAACCATTGTAATCTTGTACTTTGGTTTGATCTGCATTTAAGAATTGATCGATAGTCGCTAAATGGTCTTCCGCCTCTTCAATGAAGATCGCTAAAGTTTCTTCAAGTACATCATGCACTTGATCATCCTGCTCAGAAACGTCTGCAACTTGTGGCTCAGGTTCAGCAACTTCGATATCGATCAACTCTAATCCCGTCACGACATCATTACTATTTAGATGATTAGACAGTTGTAGCAACTCTTCTAGAGCAGGTTCTAAACTATGATTTAGTTGTAATTGTTGTCCAATTAAAACCATTGGACGAAGGTCAAGATCAATTTCCTGCACCGCTTTGAATATCGGGTACAGTTTAAATTGATACAGTTTGAATACTGTTTTAGCAAACTTTTGAACCGTTGCCGTAAGCGGTACAGCCCCTGAAATCACACGATTTAAGGTATCTTCAACCGCCCATGCTGTTTCACCTGCTGACTTTGCCCCCACCATACGACCAGAGCCTTTTAAGGTATGGAAGTGACGACGTATGCTCAACAAAGTTTCTTGATGGGTCGGTTCAGCGTACCACTTTTCAAATAATGGATCTAACTCAACGAAGATTTCTTCAATTTCTTCAACAAAAATTTCAAGAATTTCTGCATCTTGATCTAGATAACTATCTTCCGGAAGCGTTGTCGTTTCAACTAAATGTTTTAATATTTCTTTCATAGCTAAGGCTTCTTGCGTTGTCAGCTACCCAAAAAAGGTGCATAAACTTCATTATAACCATCATCCCAAACCACTCTTTTGGCTCAAGCTAATTGAGTTGATGTGTATCCTGATTTGGTATGCAACTCAAGCGATGAGCAGCATACCATCCCCAAAGCAAGTGCTTAATCAGGCAGTTTAAAGTCAGTAACAGACTCACGTAACGCTTCCGCCATGTTCGCAAGTTCAGAGACTGAACGTGCAGTATCGAAAGTCGCAGTGGTGGTTTGTGAGGTAATTTCTTGTACGACATTCATCGTAGTTGCAATATGACCTGCAGACGCGGATTGTAGCTTTGCTGCATCCGAAATGTTTGCAATCAATTTCGCCAAATTACCCGATACGTTTTGAATCTCATCCAGTGCAACACCCGCATCTTTAGATAAGTTCGCACCACGTACAACCTCAGACGTGGTTTGTTCCATCGAAATTACAGCTTCGTTGGTATCGGTCTGAATGGTTTTTACCAATGTTTCAATCTGTTTGGTCGCTGATGCTGAACGTTCAGCTAGACGCTGTACTTCATCCGCAACCACGGCAAAACCACGACCTGCTTCACCTGCCATCGATGCTTGGATCGCTGCGTTTAAAGCCAAGATGTTCGTTTGGTCGGCAATATCGTTAATCAAGGCAACGATGTTACCAATCTCTTGCGAAGATTCACCCAAACGTTTAATACGTTTAGAGGTTTCTTGAATCTGCTCACGAATGATATCCATACCTTCAATTGAACGGTTTACAACATTCGCGCCATTTGCAGCAATTTTTACTGAACGTTCTGCTACCACCGCTGATTCTTCAGCGTTTGAAGATACTTGGTCAATAGACATTGCCATTTCATTAATCGCAGCAGATGCACCCGCAATTTCTTGCGCTTGGTGTTCAGATGCTTCGGCTAACTGGTTGGTAATACCCTGCGTATTTGCCGTATATTGCGCAACCTCTTGAGATGTTTCGGTAATACGCGATACAAGGTCACGTAATTGGTCAATTGCGAAGTTAATCGAGTCGGCAATTGCACCCGTGAAGTCTTCAGATACCGTTGCATATGAACGTAAGTCACCATCTGCAAGATCGGCAATTTCATCCAGTAAACGTAAAATCGCGTTTTGGTTACGGTCATATTCATCTTGTAGGCGAGATACACGTTTTTTATCTGATTCGCCACGAAGTACGAGTAATTTAAATACACAGAATAAGAAAGCAATCAAGGCTAGAATTAAACCTAAGGCAGGAATTGCAATGGCTAAACCTGTACCACCTGACAATTTGTTCAAATTGCTTAACAAAGCATCAGACTGTTCAAAAATCGATGATGACGCTTGGCGTACTTTAACGATTTGTGATGAGTTCTTTAAGACGGTTGCTGCTGCTGACTTCAGTACAGCATCATATTCTGATTGAATACTGGTTAAAGAGTCACGCATTTCAGGGTCATTAATACGCTCTACACCTAAGTCGGCACTGCCATTTAATTGTGCGTTTAAGTATGATGCGAAGGTTTCTGTATCTGAGCTAAAGTCATCCGCAGATTCACGTGAGTTGTCTGAACCCGTCAATACCGAACCAATCGAACGAAGAATACGTTCAGCAATGAATACTTGGTTCTTTGCAATCACGACTTGGTTGGCTGGCACATTTTGACGTGCCATTTGGTCAACCATTAAGTTGTATTCGGCCTGAATCCCTGGAATACTTTCACTAATCGCGATGTTGGTATCGTAAAGCTGGTTAATGATTTTTTGTTGTGATGCAATTAAATCAATATTTTCAGAAACTTTTTTCCACTGCGCATCTACTTCACGCAGTGCATCTGTACTCGCGTGAATATCTTTTACTGTTTCTAAGTTTTCAGCAAAAGACTTTTGTGATTCTGTCAGTTTTTTAATGGCTTCAGGCGTACCTGATGCTGTTGCTTCAGTTGCCTGACGCGAAATCGTTTGTGATAAAAGACGTAATTCACCCAAGCTACGGGTGAATTCGTTATTTCGAGGTACGTTATAGAATAGGTACAACAGTAAGAAAATTGCCAGTACGATACAAAATGCCGCACCCAAAATTAATGGCTTGGACTTTTCACTATCACCAAATACACGTGAAAACTGTTCCGTCTGTGATTGAAGTTTTGCTACTAAAGCATTTCCACCTGAGCGGTTACTGCTTCCATCCGTATTTTTCTTTTTAAGTTTAAAGCCCATGCAGCTTCTCCCCGATTTACGCCCTTATAATTTCGCGCGCGACAATGATATTAATTTATAAATTTTATAGATGCGTTCATATACTTTGGATTGTCTAATAAGCGACTGAATAAGAAAACATGCCATTGTTGGTTATGTTGGTGAAAATACCCTTGGCAATATTCTTTTAAATTCCGATCTAAATCTTCATGTTTAGAAAAGAAACTTTTCTTATTAAAGTGCTGAATCCCCAGAACCTGATCTACAACTAAACCGACATAGTGGTCATTGTGACTAATACAAAGTACTTTTTGAGTCGGCGAATACGCACTACGATGCCCTGATACATAGTGCGCTAAATCAGCAACAGAAAGTAAACGTCCCCGAATATTAGCCAAACCCACAACCCAAGGTTGAGTATTTGGCACTAAGGTATATTTCGGAGGATAAATCACCTCTGCAACTTCACCTAATGGCGCAACGAAATATTGCCCCATCATCTCAAAAGCAATGCCCGACCAGCGGTTTACCTCATTTTCGTTTGAAACGTAGTTTTTATTACCACGTTTAGCAAGTCGAAGTAATTCGATAAATCCATTTGCTGCCATAGAGCTTATCCTGCGTTCAGGTGTTGCTTAATCACATCAATCAGTTGGTTTTCATCAACAGGCTTAGTTAAATAATCACACGCACCTTGACGCTTACCCCATACACGGTCTGTAGCCTGATCTTTAGTACTGACGATCACTACAGGAATGTGTTTTGTTGTTGCGCCACGCGCAATTTGACGAGTTGCTTGGAAGCCATTAACGCCTGGCATCACCACATCCATCAACACAAGATCAGGAAGTTCAGCTTGAGCCATAGTTACACCATCGGCACCATTCGACGCTTCAATCACTTCAAAACCGTGTTTCCCCAAAATTTCTTTAAAGCGGAATGTCTCTGTAGGTGAGTCATCCACAATTAAAATACGCGCCATAATTTTCCCCAATTACACTTACTATTATTTATGCTGAAACGTGATTACGAATCGCATTTAATAATTCATCTTTACTAAACGGCTTTGTTAAATACTCATCTGAACCGACAACACGCCCTTTGGCTTGGTCAAATAGACCATCTTTGCTAGAGAGCATCACGACAGGAATATTTTGATAATTTTGTGAATTTTTGATTAATGCACATGTTTGATAGCCATCTAGTCGTGGCATCATAATGTCGACAAATACGATATCAGGATTGGCTTGAGCAATTTTTGACAATGCGTCAAAACCATCGACTGCAGTCACCACTTCACAACCTTCACGTTGCAATAATGTTTCGGCTGTACGACGAATGGTTTTTGAATCATCAATGACCATTACTTTTAGATTCTGGAATTTATCGTCCATTTAATATGACCCTTCCCATTTTTAGAATGTTTGTAGAAACAGATTCGTAGACGCTTTACAAGTTACGTACACTTTTAACATATATTTACTTATATTTTCAATGAACAGTTTCCGCATAAAACCACACTTCATCTTTTTTTTAAGAACAGTTTCACACTTTCCCATACCCGTCGATTTTTTTTTAACTGATTCTATTTTTTATTCCTAAATTTAGGACTAATATAGCACTATTTATTGCTTGTAAATAAGTAATTTAGTCAACTTTAAACTGGGGGTATCGATGCTTAGGGAGTTTAATCACAAACTTGCTTTGATCGTGAAAAAAAGGATGACTGCGAAAGTCATTTTGTTGGCTTTGCTAAGTTTGCAGACCATCTCGATTATGGCCGATCCACCTAAAGCGGTCTGGTATCGATATTACGACAGTAAAGGCATCGCGAACGTCAGTAGCAATGTCACTCCCAACCATATTCGTTATGGTTATGAAGCACTCGATAGCAACATGCAAGTGATTCAACGGGCTCGACCATACAACGCAGAAAAAGATGCGCAATATGCGCCACAACGCGCAGCTGCGGCCAAGCAACGCGAGTCAGATCTTAAATTAAAACGTGCTTATACCAACAGCCAAGTCGCCACTCAAAAACGCAATACCGCCCTTTCCTATATCTTAAAGCAGATTAAGTTCCAGCAGGATGAATTAAAACAATTACAGAATGACCGTATCGGATTCTTACGCCAAGAAAAAGAGAACATGCGTAAAGGCAAAAGCAATCCGAAACCGCTCCAAGATATGATTGATTATAATTCCAAAAATATTGTGATGAAAAAAGAGCAAATACAGTCGTTACAAAGTCACTATCGTAATACCAAGGCTGAATACGACAGAATTATTGCTCGTTTAAAAACACTTGAATAATCTGCGTTTTATTTACAGTGTGCTGACTTTCGCCGCTAGACCAAAGGATTTGACTCAATGCAGGCTGCACCATTTATAAAAAACAAATTAAGCCGCCAAGTGCTCCCTATTTTTAAACTCAGTCCGCTGTGTTTGTGCTTACTCCTCTCGGCCTGCCAAAAACAAGATGAAGTCACCTCCCCTACTTCGTCTACAGCTAAAATCGAGCTGATAGCACAAGACTTGGTCCAGTTCCAAGAAGGACCTTCCATCCAACGTACAGCCTTTACTGGTACTATTCGAGCCGTCAATCAAAGTTCCATTCAGGCTCAAGTGACAGCGACAGCAACTGCAGTTTCAGTTCAAGTTGGACAAACCGTTCAAAAAGGTCAAGTACTGGTTCGATTAAACAATCAAGATAATGCTGCGCGGCTTGCCCAAGCTCAAGCCAATCTTGCTTCAACCCAAGCCCAAGCCAATCTTGCAAAAAGCATGGTTCAAAGAAAAAAACGTTTACTCGATCAGGGCTTTATTTCTAAAGTGGAATATGAACAAAGCCTTGTAGACTATCAAGCTCAATTAGAAAATGTACGTGCGCAACAAGCCAATGTTGATATAGCCGAAAAGGCGGATCGCGATGGCACTATTTTAAGCCCGATTTCAGGGGTTATTACTCAACGTCAGGTAGAACCTGGACAAACGGTAGCCGCAGGACAAACCCTATTTGAAATTATTGACCCGAGTTATTTAGAAATACAGGCCAAAATTCCAAGCGATCTCCAAGCCGCTTTAAGCTTGGGAGGAAAAATTGAATATCACTTGCAAGGCAATCCTCAAAAGCTAACCGCCAAGCTTACTCGTATTTCCCCGATTGCTGACCCCGCAAGCCGTCAAATTGAGTTTTTTGCTCAGCCAATGGAAAGTATTAATTCATTGAGTATCGGGACCTTTGTAGAAGGCGACATGCTTGGTTCACAGTCCATCACAGGCCAAATTATCCCGCTTGATACCATTCAAGATATACAAAATTCACCTTATGTTTGGGTAATTCGCCACAATAAGATTGAACGTGTTCATATAAAAGTATTGGAACAACGCTATAGCAACAACAGTGCTGTGGTACAGGGACTACAAACAGGCGACCAAATTAGTCGTATAAAGTTTAATGACAAAGATTTGCATCAAATGGTGACAATCAATCCATAAAAATAAGAAAAGGTTGTTGCTATGTGGTTAACCCGTATTAGTGTGAAATATCCTGTTTTTACCATCATGATGATGTTTTGTCTGATGGTTTTAGGCTTAGCCTCTTGGCAAAGAATGGGAGTTGAGGAGTTTCCTGATGTCGATTTCCCCTTCGTCGTGGTTTATACCACCTATCCAGGAGCATCCCCTGAAACAGTTGAATCTGAAATTAGCAAGAAAATGGAAGACCAAATCAATACCATTTCAGGTTTAAAACAGGTCATTTCTCAGTCTAGCGAAGGCTTATCGACCATTATTGCTGAGTTTGATCTCGATGTTTCTTCTGCTATAGCCGCGCAAGATGTCCGCGATAAAATTGCACCAGTCACCGCTGAGTTTCGAGACGAAATTCAAGACCCGATCGTTGAACGTTACGATCCTTCTGCCAATGCCGTGATGTCAATTGTATTTGAATCACAAAACATGTCACTAAAAGAGCTCAGCTCTTATCTGGATCAGCGCATCGTTCCGCAGTTTAGAACCGTTTCTGGTGTCGGGACCGTCAACTTATTGGGTGACGCCAAGCGACAAATTCGCATACAGATTGAACCCCACAAACTACAAAGTTTTGGGATTGGTATTGACCAGATCATCAACACGCTAAAAGCTGAAAATGTCGAGGTTCCGGGTGGAACATTGAAACATGGTAACAGTGAACTCGTGGTCGAGATAAAGTCTAAAGTGATTCATCCTTTAGCCTTCGGCGATTTGGTGATTGCCAATAAAAATGGTGTACCGATTTATTTGCGCCAAGTTGCAAGCATTTCAGACAGCCAAGCCGAACTTGAGTCGAGTGCCTATTTAGATGGTAAAACCGCGGTTGCGATTGATATTTTACGCAGTTCCGATTCAAATGTGATTGATGTAGTCGATGGTGCTTATGAGACCTTAGCAGATATCCAAAAACAGTTACCTGAAGGCACCACAGCAAAAGTCGTGGTAGATTCATCCAAAGGCATTCGTAACAGCATCACCGATGTTGCACGTACCATTATTGAAGGCGCGGCTCTTGCCGTTTTGATTGTCCTGCTGTTTTTAGGCTCGTTCCGTTCCACCGCCATTACAGGCATGACGTTGCCGATTGCTCTTCTTGGCACTCTGACGTTTATTTGGATCTTCGGCTTTAGCATCAATATGATGACCTTACTGGCACTATCACTCAGCATTGGTCTACTGATTGATGATGCGATTGTGGTACGTGAAAATATTGTGCGACATGCAGACATGGGCAAAGACCCTGTCACAGCAGCCCTTGATGGGACCAAAGAAATTGGACTCGCTGTTTTAGCCACTACCTTAACCATTGTTGCGGTGTTTTTACCCGTGGCATTTATGGGCGGTATTATTGGTCGCTTTTTCTATCAGTTTGGCGTAACCGTCAGTACTGCTGTGCTGATTTCAATGTTTGTCAGCTTTACTTTAGATCCCATGCTATCTGCACATTGGGCTGAACAGAAAAATCCACATAAGCCACCCAATCGAGTCAAACGTTTTTTCAATTGGATTTCTAGCAAACTAGATAATCTCAGCCATGGCTATGAGAAATTACTCAAGCTTGCTCTGCGCTTCCGATTCATCACCCTCATGATTGCTGTGGTCTCGCTATTCGGTGCATTAGGCTTATCTAAACTGATTGGAACAGAGTTTGTCCCTGTTCCAGATAAAGGTGAGATTCGGATTAAGTTCGAAACACCTGTCGATGCATCTTTGGAATATTCACAAGCCAAACTGCTGCAAGTCGATAAAATTATTCAGCAGCACCCTGACGTTCGAGCAACTTATGCGGTGATTAATGGCGTTACGGATCGTGGTAAAAATCATGTGAGTATTCGCGTAACCGTTACACCACGCACAGAGCGTAAGAAAAGCTTAACCGACTTAAACAATGAGTTCCGCCAACGCCTACAACAAGTAGGTGGCATTACTGTGACCTCAATTGCCTCGGCAGATGAAACGGTATCGGGCGGACAAAAGCCCGTCATGATTTCCATCAAAGGTCCTGACTTAGCCCAACTCCAGAAGATATCAGACCGCTTTATGGCTGAAATTGCACAAGTCAAAGGCATCGTTGACTTAGAAAGCTCACTTAAAGCCCCTAAACCGACTTTAGGCGTACATATTGATCGGGTCTTAGCCAGCGATTTAGGACTATCGGTCAACCAAATTGCCAATGTCATTCGCCCACTAATTGCAGGCGATGATGTCACCTCATGGCAAGACAACAAAGGCGAAACTTATGACGTTAACCTGCGCCTAACTGAAACTGCACGTGGCTTACCTAGTGATGTACAGAACCTTTACCTCACATCGCAAAAAACGGATGCAAATGGTCAAGCTTTATTGATTCCTCTTTCTAGCGTTGCACATTTAGAAGAAAGTCTGGGGGCATCGCAGATTAATCGTCGCGATCTAGCACGGGAGGTTTTAGTCGAAGCCAACACCGCAGGTCGCCCTGCAGGCGATATTGGTGCAGATATTAAAAAAATTGAAGACAACTTTGATCTTCCTGCAGGTTATAGCTTTGACACGCAAGGTTCAAACAAAGACATGGCTGAATCTGCAGGTTATGCCATGACCGCAATCACCTTATCAATCGTGTTTATTTATATTGTGCTAGGTTCGCAGTTCAATAGCTTTATTCACCCTGCAGCGATTATGGCTTCCCTTCCGTTATCGCTGATAGGAGTATTTTTAGCGCTCTTCTTATTTAACTCCACAATGAACTTGTTTTCTATTATCGGTATTATCATGTTGATGGGTCTGGTGACCAAAAATGCAATTCTATTGATCGATTTCATTAAAAAAGCCATGGATCACGGCGTTGATCGTTATCAAGCGATTATTGATGCGGGTAAAACACGTCTACGCCCTATTTTGATGACTACAAGTGCCATGGTGATGGGCATGGTGCCTCTGGCTTTAGGGTTAGGTGAAGGAGGTGAACAAAGTGCACCGATGGCGCATGCAGTGATCGGCGGTGTGATTACATCGACACTGCTGACCTTGGTAGTGGTTCCTGTGATCTTCACCTATTTAGATGACTTTAAGCACTTTATGCTGCGTCAAGTCCGTAAAATCATGTCATAATAATCGACATTTTTCTGAGGCGGTGTCGACATGCCTCCTCATTTTTTATCGTATAATCTTTGACTTTCAAAGTTTAAAATTTTAGGACAGTTTCCATGCGCGCGAGTCGCTTTTTATTTGCAACGTTAAGAGAAACCCCAAATGACGCAGAAGTGATTTCACATCAACTAATGCTACGTGCTGGGATGATTCGTAAATTGGCTTCAGGTTTATACACTTGGCTGCCGATGGGCGTTCGCGTATTAAATAAAGTTGCAGCGATCGTTCATGAAGAAATGAACAATGCAGGTTCACTCGAAGTCCTGATGCCCGTAACTCAGCCAGCGTCTTTATGGGAAGAATCTGGTCGCTATGTCCAATACGGTCCTGAATTGCTTCGTTTCAAAGACCGGCATGGCAACCCTTTTGTACTTGGTCCTACCCACGAAGAAGTCATTACCGATCTTGCGCGCAATGAACTCAAAAGCTATAAACAATTGCCTGCAAATTTCTATCAAGTACAAACCAAATTCCGTGATGAAATTCGTCCACGTTTTGGTGTAATGCGTTCACGCGAATTTATCATGAAAGATGCTTATTCTTTCCACGCAAACCAAGAATCACTGCAAGAAACCTATGACATCATGTATGGCGCGTACTGTAAAATCTTTAGCCGTTTAGGTTTAGATTTCCGTCCAGTACAAGCCGATACAGGTTCAATTGGTGGTTCAGGCTCACATGAATTCCACGTGTTAGCGTCAAGTGGTGAAGATGATATCGCCTTCTCAACTGAATCTGACTATGCGGCAAATATTGAAATGGCTGAGGCCATTTTAGTCGGTGAACGTGCAGCGCCAACCAAAGCTTTGGAAGTTGTCGACACACCAAATCAAAAAACCATTGCTGATGTCTCTAACTTCTTGAAATCTGATCCTGCACACTCTGTCAAAGCCTTGTTAGTGCAAGGTATTGCAGCCGAAGAAGGCCAAGCAACACCGGTAGTGGCATTGTTCTTACGTGGCGATCATGAGCTAAATGAAATTAAAGCCGAGAAGCATCCGCGCATTGCATCACCATTAACTTTTGCAACAGAAGAACAACTTGCTGCACTGGGTTTAACCGCTGGTTTCTGTGGACCACAAGGCTTGGTAGAAAAAGGCTTAACGGTCATTGTCGACCGTGCTGCATCAGTACTGTCTGACTTTGTTGCGGGTGCAAATGAGGTTGATAAACACGTGACTGGTCTAAACTGGGAACGTGATGCACAGTTCACCGAAGTTTATGACTTACGTAATGTGGTTGAGGGTGATCCATCTCCAGACGGTAAAGGTACGCTGCAAATTAAACGTGGTATCGAAGTGGGGCATATTTTCCAACTCGGTCAAAAGTACTCAGAAGCTTTGGGCTGTAAAGTTCTAGGTGAAGATGGCAAACCATTTACGGTAACCATGGGTTGTTACGGTATTGGTGTAACACGTGTAGTTGCTTCAGCAATTGAGCAAAACTTTGACGAAAAAGGTATTATTTGGCCTACGGCAATTGCACCATTTGAAGTTGCCATTGTGCCTATGAATGCGCATAAGTCTCCACGTACTTTAGAAGCAGCTGAAGCACTATACGCTGAACTTACGGCAGCAGGATATGATGTTTTACTGGATGACCGTAACGAACGTCCAGGCGTAAAATTCTCCGATCTTGAGCTTACAGGTATTCCTCACCGTATTGTGATTGGTGAGAAAGGCTTGGATGCAGGTACTTTTGAATATAAAGGCCGTCGTGATGCTGAATCTGTAAACATTTCTAAAGACGAGTTGTTGGCGAAAATTGCAAAATAATTCATTTTTAGAATAAAAAATCCCGCGTATATCGCGGGATTTTTTATTAGATCATGTATCTAGCAGAATTTTAAACCACCATAGCAATTGGAAATAACATTTTGGCTTGCTCCTAATGGAATATTATTTAGTGGTAAAGGCAATGCTGGCAATCTATCTAATTCCACTGGCCCAACATTACTTACAAGTTTGGATGTAAATAATGCACTTACAGCAGAGCCAAAATCTACATGAAGCGGATTAACATCAAACCAATCACTTAAATAAGTCGCTACATTGGGTAAAATTGGATTAATATCAACTGCGTAATTTTCACTGGCATTTAATGTTCCAAGCTGTACAGGATCATTAACCGCCAACCACCATCCCTGCTCAGCCACCGCATGCTCTTTAGGCCAAAAAAGCTTTGATTTTTGAAGTGATAGGCTTACAGGGTTGTTCAGAGGTAGAGAATGGATCAATCCCAAACTCTGATTGAGTGCAATATCAGTTTTTAAACCTGAGATTTGCATATTTACGCGCATATCAGAAATAGTAAAGTTATTTAAAGGAATAAATGCTACCCAAGTTGTCCCTTGTACCACTGCTTTCATATTTCCTGAATTTTCGGTCAAGGAGATAGTAGGAACATCCGCTAGAGCCTTAACATTCACTGATGTTAATCTTGATCCATTTAAAATAGCTTCTTTAGTGGTAAAATTCACAGGCATAGATGGAATTTTAATCGTACTATTACTCGTGACAAACGTTCTTGGACAATTAAAACAGCCGTCAATATTTACTTTTCCTGTTAAAGATTGTGTAAATGGTGTTTCTTGAGTTTTTGTGGAACCCGTTGCTGGTGCAATTTTCATATAGCCGCTTAATGTATTAATACCATTTGGAGTACCGTCATTCGTTCCCGCTGTAAGTAACCCCACAATTTTTTCTGCGCTGACTCGAAAGCCCATCACTTCTCTTGTCGCAGCACTCGTAGGATTCTTAATGGCAAACTCTATAAATGGATTGGTTAGCTTCGCTGATGTTTCAGGTCTCTCTTGACCTGCTTCGGGTATACCACTTAGACTCAGATTATCAATATCAATATCACAGCCAGCTCTTATCGAATTATTGCTCCCACCGCAACCTAGTTGCAACTTCTTAATATTGGCATTCAGTTCTATTTCCGCACTTAACCCCATTTTATAAAAACCAAGATTTGATTGTGTATAAGATTGTCCAAGCGAGTCCGTGCCATTTGATCCAGCGGTATATTCTAAATTCATCAAAGCTTGGCCTTCGACTTCTGACAACTCCTCGTCATTTAAAGCAGTCATCGCATAACTTTGACTAAACCCTAACGTCGCTGTGATTAAAATTGAAATTAAAGACTTATTCATTTTATTTATTCCTTGTCATTTTTTTAGCGCGGCGTAATCCCTAATGTGCTACGCATAGCCCCACCTGTAATGGCTATATCGGCAACCTTCTGCATGGTACCCGTTGGAGATAATGCGATCTCCGCTCTAAAGGCAGTCCCTTGCCCACCTGCTAATGCCTTATGGTTAAATTGCACTTGATTGTCTATAACAACCGAATCCTTTTGCATATGAATTTTTCCATTGAAACCTAAGTGACCTTGCATTTTATTCAAGTTCATACTGGATGTTTTTGTTGTGGTTCCATTGCTATCGGTATTACTGAGGCTAATAAAACTGCCTTTTTTACTTTCACTACTCAGGTCTGTACTACTCAACGTATTAAACTCAAAATTGGATTTAAATGACAGATAATTGCTTTGCGGTGTCCCACCTACAGCCTCAAGTCCTGGAATAATAAAGAGTTCACCTTTACCATCTAACATAAAAGCGATCGATGCGAGAACATCATCTTTTTTGGCAAAGTTATTAATCGGCACGACTTCTTTGGCACAACTATTTATCCCTGCTGGACAGTTATATAGTGCACCTGGAAGCTGCCCGATTGCGATTTCCGCATTGGCGGCAAACAATAAGCTATCGGCTTTGATATAGATTTCATTTTCATTAAAACCAATCACCCCATTGGCTTTAAAATATGAGTCAATATTACGTAAGCCTGTATAGTAGTTAACTTCTTCGCCATGCTTACTCATCGCACCATCAATGACGATAATAGACGTTGTTTTCGGATTGCCTTGACTATCTTCACCGTAACCATCGGTTGATACCGCGATGTCATAGCCCAACCCATCCTTCACCGTTCCAGCGGTATTGGTATATTTCTTGGCAAAAAATGCTGCATTGGCATTTAGGTTATAAATTGGAATACCTAAACCCCATGTTCCTTCGTTAGTATTGTTTACTGTAATAGAATTATCTGAAATAAAACGGGCTTTACGTGCAATCGCTTGAAAATCGAGCCCACGTACAGCAATAAAAGCCATATTTGAAGCATTACCCGTTGGCGATGGGTTATAAATCAGTTCATAGTTTTGCGCACCCAATATCGTCTTAATTTGGTCATTGACCACAAAACCCATTGAGTTGGTGCGAATGTTATTGATATAAATCTGGCCAAAATCAATATAAGCATTTTGACTGTTTATTGCTGAATTAGGGTCAGTAGAAGAACGTACATTGAGCGGTGATAAATTTGAAAACTCGATGGCGTAACTGCCTGTACCAGTGTGTCCTAATTCAAACGTTGTTGGTGTGTCAGCGCCGAGCAAACTATTTCCTGCACGGATAAAGTCAGCAGACACATTTAAATGTAAGCCACCTGCATTCTTAAAACCATAACCCGCAGAGGCAACCACCTCATTTTCTTGGGCATTACCGTTAACACGGTTGACCGTATTAAACTTAGCAACACCTGTCTGGTCAGCATTTAACGCGATCTTGCCATTGGTTAAAGCACCTGATGCCCCTATTCGAATTAAGTTCCGATGAGTCGAGTTTGCTGAGCCATAACGTAAATCAACGTTTAACCCCGGATTTGTGGCATTGCCTACACGGCTGTCATGTACATCTGTCTTATCTTCCACTCGACCTAAAACAACAATATTATCGCCAACACTACCCTTTGAGGTGAGAACCACACCTTCCGTTTCATCGATATAGAGGTATCCATCAGCAGATAAATTGAAGTTGAAATCTTTTAAGGTTAAATCTTGATTATTCTGCCCATAACTAATACTAGCATTGTGCAATTTAAAATCTAAATGCACCTTTGAGTCGCGGTTAAACAAACCATTCGTCGTTGCCAAGTACACTTCAAAAGGTGAAATAGTTGAAAGCTTAAAACTACCTAAATTTTGATCCGTTTCACCTGTTGCACAATTCGGTGAACACATCAGCATGATTTGGGCAGCTGTTGCGGTAAAAGGTGACACACTTGCAGAGAGCTGAATGCCGACACCTTGCGTACCATTGGCTAATTGTGTTGTTCCCACATCAAAATCGAGTTTGGTTTTAATATTGTTATAACCAGTTGCCGTTTTCACTTCAATATTATGCAAACCCAGTTTTATCGGTGTTTTTCCGACTTCCGCAGGATCGACCCAATTCAGTTGTTTAATGTCAACTTTTGAAGCTTCATGGGTAATTGAAATACCATCTTGACCCGTTACATCACTTAAAATCTGATCATTTAAAGCTTGTAATGCATAACTTTGATTCGCTGCACAAATACACAGTGTCAGAAGGTTTAGTTTTATTATTTTATGCATTTCAATATCCTTTTGAAACTATATGTCTAACAGCGGCTACCCGCAGTGCCCGAGCAGTTATAGCTAAAGATTTTTAGATTTCCATCTAGATGTAAGTTTCCATGGACATTTAAGCCCATAAAACCTTGTTCCTGACCTTTATCAAAACTTGGTACCGTTTTACTCGTACCATAACTGTTATATGTTGAGGTATTGAAATACCCATTTTCACCACTTTCCACTGAAAGGCTAGCAAAGCCCAAGTTACGAATTTTAAGGGGTTTATCATCGAAAAACTTTAACAGCATTGCAGTTTGTGGCTTGCCTTCTTTATTCAGAATTGTGGTACCTTCCAGCGAAAATTTATCAATTTGTATGGTGCCTTGGAACTGCTTAAACACCAGCCATTTTCGTTGCCCATTTTCCTTATGATTATTTGGGGAAATAGCGATACGACACAGTTCTAATAAAGCGCAATCTTGATTTGCGCGCATTTGATAATACGCTTCAGTGACAATAGCCCGCCCATTCGCATCTATACCATTGGTTCTGGAAATCGTATTTAGACTCATATCATTGGTATATTGGTGGTTGATCGATAGCGTTAAGCTCAAATCTGCGCCGCCCTGTCCAGTCACACCGACCAGTTCCTTATTATCCAAATCGACCAAACCCGCTTGAGACAACATGGATACAGACAGCAACATGGTTACACATAATTTTTTCATCATGTCAGTATCCTATAGCCCTGTGGTCTTAATTTTTAAGTGTTGGATCAATACACCATCGATAGCAACCGAACCGAGATTTACAGGAACTGCTGTTCCAGTCCCGCGGAATACCACACCAGTAGACTGTGTCGCCGTATTGGCTTTGAGCGTATTGGTGGTCGGATCTCTTGTCACGCTACCAATCGAAATACTGCTATGTGTTGCGTTATTTCCTTGGTATTGAATCGCAGTACTCCCTGCCCCAATTTGAACAAAATTCGAACCACAATAGGCCACATTACAGGTTGATCCTTTATAGTCAGCATTGTTTCCACCCTGTACATCGGGGTAGTAGGTATAAATCTGCTTATAAATTTCAGGCACGTTCGGAATACGCGTGACTTCAAGAATAATATTGCGTCCTTCCGAACCTACAACAAAAGGCTGATACATATTACCCAAGACCAAATTAATATTTGGGCTGTATAAATAAAGTCCTTCACTGGCATCAAAGATTGGAGCCAATGAACGATCTAATGCGGGTGTGACTGCCATACCATCGTTGGTCGCGGCTGTGCTCAGTCGAAGGACTTTGCCATTCAACTGCGCTTTATTTGCATCTGTATTTTCATAGATTAATGTAGATGGATCATCATTAGTATTGATCCGAAGTAAGGCTGCCATCCCAAAGGTTTTATTTTGCTGGTCTAAGGTAGATGCTTGAGTTTGAAACATACGAACCTGTGAGCCATTTAAACTCAATCCGTTGGCAACCGCCTGTAAACGTATTCTTTGGTTTAAACTTAAATCAGGATCCGCAGCCGCATTGGTTGTTGTCGGTGCGCCTGTAATAGTATCCACTTTATTTTGGGAATTCCAGCTACGCGAAAAAGCATCCCACCATAGACCTAATTTAATATTATTATCTGTGTCACTCGCTACAACCGTTGCTAAAGGCGCTTCCAGCCCTAGAAAACTTACATCTGAACTTGCATTCGACTGATGAAACTGTTTAATCCCCGTGGCTGTGCCAGCGCGAAATAACCAAGGATTAACATCGCTTCCCCATGTGAAGCCCTGATTACTGAAACGACTATTGGCATTATTATCAGACCGCGAAAGCGCTAAACCATAAATAAAGATGTCCGCTTTGGTTCGTTTCGCACTCAGATCATCAGCATCGGTATATTTGGAGTAGTTCTCACCCACAGGAATAATACGAATGAAACCCGTGTCGTATTGTTGTGGATTGGCCACGTCACGGTTGTAGCTAGAAGCAGTGGAGAGATCATTGGCCCCTTGGAATACCATCTTGAAGTTTTCAGGAAGTAAAGCAATGCCTTCACCTATAGTATCCGCTAGATATTCATCAGAAAGTGACTCAAGGGCAAATGTAGACTGCGCAAGCATGAGTCCAACAAGACTAGCTAAACAGGATTTTTTCAATCCTGCGGGATATATACGATTCGTCATCTCGACCATCCTTATTATTCGATGCTCCGCATCTTTATGTACTGCATCCTTTACTTGGCATTCTACTGTGCGCACTATAATTTTTATTTGCGTCAACCAAAGCACTCTATTTCATAATTGATTATGCTGAAACTCAGTACAAATGCAAAACCAACTGTCCGATAATATTTATTTTCCGATGAATGAATTGACATAAAAAAAGCGGATCAATGATCCGCTTTTTTTATGTCAAAAACTTAGGTCTTCGGTAAAGTCACACCTGTTTGACCTTGGTACTTACCACCACGGTCTTTATACGAAGTTTCACACACTTCGTCAGATTCGAAGAACAACATTTGTGCAACACCCTCACCTGCATAAATACGTGCAGGAAGATTGGTTGTGTTCGAGAACTCTAAAGTAACATGACCTTCCCACTCAGGCTCAAGTGGTGTGACGTTTACGATAATACCGCAACGTGCATAGGTCGATTTACCCAAACACACAGTCAACACATTACGTGGAATACGGAAATACTCAACGGTACGTGCTAAAGCAAATGAGTTCGGCGGAATAATACAAACATCAGCTTCAATGTCGATAAAACTTTTATCATCAAAGTTTTTTGGATCTACAATTGCCGAGTGAACATTGGTAAAAACTTTAAACTCACGCGCGCAACGAACATCATAACCATAGCTCGACACGCCATAAGAAATGAGTTTTTGACCATTTTCATCTAAACGAACTTGGTTTTCTGCATACGGTTCGATCATGCCGTGTTTTTCGCTCATTTCGCGAATCCAACGATCGGACTTAATAGCCATTTATTCTTTCCAAAAAGCTTAATTTCAATAATTGCGTTGTACTTTAACTGAAATCGCTTTCAATGAAAATAAGCGCGTTTAAGTTCGCAAAATTCCTGTCTTTAATTACTAAATTAAAAACTTAAAATCGCAGAATAGCTCAGCGGAATCGAAAAACTCATCAAAACCAGCGATGCTGTTTTTTGCAGGTTAGATTGGTTCAGCCAACGAATTTTATTGCTCGCTAAAATTGACCCGATAAAAGTCCAAAAGAAAGCAATTGGAACAATCAAAACCAAAAACAGTGACATATGTGAAAGATAATAATCTAGTTTTGTCCACGCAATGGTTGGAAAAATGGCAGAAGCAAATAACAATGCTTTAGGGTTCAATAATGTTGCAAAAAACAGTTCACGTGCCCGAATAGTCGGTTGATTAAAACTCACTTCAGCATCGGCTGTACGCCATAATTTGATGGCCAAATAAATGATATAGCTTGCGCTGAACAGTTTTAAAATAGTCGGCAATAAAGGCAAGTGTACGGACACTTTTCCAATAAGGAAGCCCCATGCCGTGATTGAAATGAGATAACCAAAAGCTTCTGCAGGAATAAGACGCAAAGATTTACGAATACCGACTTGAATGCCCGAAGAGGCAAGTAAGGTATTGGTCGGTCCTGGAGTTAAAAGAATGGTTATCACTAAACCAATAAAAAACCAAGTGACCATATTCACAGACCCACATATATATAGCTATAAGCGTAATGACTTGCCTTGCTGAAAGCAATCAAATTTAGTGAACCGTGATAACAGTTTTTTTAATTTTCATTCAATACTTAACATAAATACCGTATAAGAACCTTACCCAATCTAGCATTCATAAAAATGACGCCACATGCTTTATTCTTTTTTCAAATCAATGATTTTATAAATCAAATAGACATGCCTAATGAAAAAAGACTATTCAAATGATTTTTAATCAGTTACTTTTTAAAACATGCGTATTTTTATTCATCAATCTGATCACGCTAAGTCAAGGATAAAAGAGCCAAGTGAATGGCTTTGAAGATAATAAAACGAGGAAAAGTATATGAAAAAATGGACTCAACTCACGCTACTTTCAATTGCACTTGCAGGTCTAGGAGCATGCTCAAGTGACAATAAAACCGCAACTTCAGCCGATGCTCAAACCGAAGCCAGTGCACAAGCATCCGACAAACTCCAAAGTAAATTTGTCAATATAGCGACAGGTGGTGCATCTGGGCCGTATAACGTGATTGGCACCAGTTTGGCTGAAATTTATAATAAAACCTACGGTGTAAATTCAAAAACCCAAACCACAGGTGCATCGGTAGAAAATCTTAACTTACTCAAACAGAAAAAAGTCGAAATGGCTTTTGTCATGAGTGACAGCTTAACCGAAGCACTGAATGGCACTGGCAGTTTTGCCAGTGGGAAAATTGATAATGTCCAACAAGTGGCGGCACTCTATCCCAACTATGTACAAATTGTGGCATCAAAAAAATCAGGCATTAAAAAGCTTGAAGACTTAAAAGGTAAACGCATTGCCGTCGGTGCCCAAAACTCAGGGGTTGAAGTTAATGCGCGCACCCTCTTAAATGGTTTTGGTATTACTTACAATGACGTGAAGGTCGATTATCTAGGCTATGCAGAAGCCGCGGATGCTTTAAAGGGTGGAAAAATTGACGCTGCATTCTTAACCAGTGGTATCCCTAACTCATCCTTGATGGAACTGCAACAAGGTTTCGATTTACAACTGGTCGGGATCGATCCTGAGAAAGTGAAACAAATCGCCAAAAACCAAACCTATTTCCTATCTCTAAATATTCCAAAAGGCACTTATGGCAATGCAGAAGATATTCCAACTGCAGCTATTATGAATGCTTTAGTGGTACGTTCCGATCTTTCTGAAGATGATGTTTATAAACTGACCAAAACCTTCTTTGATAGTTTAGGACAGTTGGCCAACTCACATCAGGCAGCGACAGAAATTAATCTGGAAACGGCCCAAAAAGGCGTGGTTGCTCCACTACACCCTGGGGCTAAGCGTTATTACGACGAACTCGCAGCGAAAAAATGAAGCTAAAAAAAAGTGCAGTGTTTACTGCACTTTTTCTACTCGGCTTATGCGGGCTACTGTTCTTGCCTGTTCGCTATAGCGAAGTGACTGTTGCTCAAATGCAGTGCCGAATTTCAACAGCACAATTTAGTTTGCAATGGAAACATTCAGTTGAAAAAACTCGTTGGATTGAAAACTATCAACGGGAGCAACAGCACTTTATATTGCGCTACACCGACCTGATTTCTTTCGGTGCAGGCACACCGAATGACTATCCCATCATCTTTCAAAAAGACGGTATGGTCAGAATGAAAGTTAATCGGCGAATTGATCAAATCAACTGGATCATTTCCAAGAATATGCAAGGCAGTATCATTATTCACCAGAGCGTCTGGCCCATTTTTCAACAATATCCAGATTACACCTTGGTGCAAATTACAGCACAACAACAGCCCTTGTGGAAAGCATGGCAGATCGGAGAATGCCGATGACTCAAAATGAAGACAAAGTTACCCCTGAACAATTAGATGAGCAACAACAACAAGCCATTTTAGAAAAATTTGATCGTGAGTCAGTGACTCGTTCCCCAAGCAACAAATCTGTGGCATGGTTCATAGCGGCTATTGCTATTTTCTATTCCTTATTTCATTTATTTATTACCTTTAATCCACTACCCGAACTGATTCAACGTTCCGCCCATGTCGCTATTGGCTTGGTTTTGATCTTTCTACTTTATCCTGCGCGTCAGTCCAGTTCACGACAAAGCATCCCTTGGTTGGATTGGTTACTTGCCTTAGCCTCTTTAGCAACCTTTTTGTACCTTTGGAAAGAATATCAAGCCATTATGACTACGCGTGGGGGTATTCCAAACACTTTAGATATTGTTTTTGCCATTTTAGCCGTGGTGCTGGTGGTTGAAGGTGCTCGGCGGGTCATGGGATGGATGCTGCCTATTTTAGGTTTAGTCTTTCTGTCTTATCCGTTTTTTAGCCACTATGACTGGGTCCCTGATCGTTTATTGACACGTCCATATAGTATTAGTGATATTTTCGCGCAAATGTATTTAAAAACCGAAGGGCTTTATTCTTCCGCAATTGGCGCTTCAGTCACTTTCATTTTCCTATTTATTTTATTTGGTGCTTTTCTGGCAAAATCAGGCATGGGAAAACTATTTAATGATCTTGCGATGGCACTTGCGGGACATAAACAAGGTGGTCCTGCAAAAGTTGCCGTCATTTCCAGTGGATTTATGGGCAGCATTAATGGCACAGCGGTGGCCAATGTCGTAGGTACTGGTTCATTTACCATTCCCCTGATGAAAAAAATTGGCTACCACAAAAATTTTGCAGGTGCTGTTGAAGCCAGTGCCTCTGTAGGTGGACAAATTTTACCCCCAGTGATGGGAGCCAGTGCCTTCATTATGGCTGAAACCACGGGTGTCAGTTATGGCACCATTGCCCTTGCAGCCACTCTTCCGGCTTTGCTCTATTATTTAGGCGTGATGGCGCAGGTTCATTTCCGTGCTGGTAAAGACAATTTAAAAGGTGTCCCGAAAGCGGATTTACCACGGGTTAAAGATGTCCTAAAAGAGCGAGGGCACTTACTTATTCCAATCGTGGCTTTGGTGTTTTTCCTCTTTCAATCCATCCCTGTCAGTTATGCCGCGGTCTACACCATTGTCTTAACTGTGATTGTGGCGAGTTTCCGCAAATCGACCCGTATGGGATTCAAAGAAATATTAGAAGCGCTCGCCGATGGTGCAAAACAATCCCTTTCGGTCATGGCAGCCTGTGCTGTGGTGGGGATTATTATTGGTGTAGTGAGCCTGACCAGCTTTGGCTCTGTCATGACCTCCTCGATTATGAGCATCGGTGCAGGCAGCCTATTTCTAACGCTGTTCTTTACCATGATTGCATCGATGATTTTAGGCATGGGACTTCCTTCGATTCCAGCCTATATCATTACCGCGACCATGGCTGCACCCGCTTTGGCAAACTTTGATATTCCCACACTGGTGGCGCATATGTTTGTGTTCTACTTTGGTCTGTTTGCCAATATTACTCCCCCTGTCGCCTTAGCCGCCTTTGCAGGTGCGGGAATCGCAGGGGGTGATCCAATGCGCACAGGTTTCCAAGCCTTGAAACTTTCTTTGGCAGGTTTCATTGTCCCGTTCCTGTTCGTCTATAACCCTGCCATGCTGATGATTGATACAGCGAATGTCGCAGTCAATGCACGTGAGTTTGCTTTTCCTGCATGGACAACTATTGTGAGTATTGTCTTTACCTCAGTAGTTGGTATTTTGGCGCTGGGTGCAGCAGTTGAAGGTTACTTTAAAGTTGGTTTGAACTGGTTCTGGCGAATTTTCTTAGGTGCAGGTGCTTTATGTATGATTATCCCTGAAACTGTGACTGATATTATCGGAATTGTGATGGTGGTGATCGCCATTAGCATTAATATTATGCAAGCCAAAAAACAAAATTAGTCCTATTCACTCTCCTAAAAACCCAAAAAAGCCCAAATTAATGTGTTGGGCTTTTTTATGGCTGATTTAGAAAATACGGGTCTGGTCTTTTTCAGCTTGAGGTAGGGCTGCTGCAATTTTTTCAGCAATTTGCATATAACTGTCTGCTGCGCTGTCTTCAACTAAAACAGAAGGCTTGCCCGCATCAGCATTTTCACGGATTTGTACATTCAAAGGTAAACGTCCCAAAAGCGGAATAGCATATTGCTCCGAGAGTTGATCACCACCGCCTGTACCAAAAATTTGCTCTTCAAATCCACAATTTGAGCAAATATGGGTCGACATATTTTCCACAACACCCATAACTGGAATATGTACGCGGTTAAATAACTCAATGCCTTTGGTCGCATCCATAAGTGCCACGTTTTGCGGTGTGGTTACAATCACTGCACCTGTCACAGGAATACGCTGCGCAAGCGTCAACTGAATATCACCTGTACCCGGTGGCATATCAATCATCAAGACATCTAAGTCAGGCCATAAGGTTTGATTGAACAGTTGCATCAACGCCCCTGTCGCTTTCGGCCCACGCCAAGCCACAGGAGTATTATGATCACCCGTTAAGTGTCCAATCGATAACACTGCCAAACCGTAGGCATCTAAGGGTACAAAATTTTCCGCTTCAATCATCGGCGTTTTGCCCGCATTGCCCAACATGGTCGGAATACTTGGACCATAAATATCCGCATCTAAGACCCCAACTTTTAAGCCGAGTTTTTGCAAAGCAAGTGCAAGGTTTACCGTGGTTGTGGATTTGCCCACGCCCCCCTTGCCCGAGGACACCAAAATCACATTTTGAATACGCGGATGCTTCGGCACATCACGTTGTTGTGGCGCTGCTTTTTGAATGGGTGGATTGTTTGGATCAGTTTCAACGGGTTGTGCAGCAACTTGAGGTGCTGAGCCTGAAGCATCAATCACTGGGGGTAAATTGCTTTTCGGCGCAGCCTCTTTTGCTTGGCTTGAACAGCTCTCACCTTCAGCGTGTTGATGTCCGCAGCTACCAGATTTTTCTTTATGTCCAGTTTTTTGTTGAATCACATGCATGTTTAATTCTTTGATACCGCATGCTTCAAGCGCAACCGCCAAATCATCATGAATCTGTTGTAAATCATCGGCTTCGGCAGGAAAAGTATTGATGGTAATTTGCAGAATATTGCCCTGCACATTCACTTGAGTAATGCGGTCTTTCAACGCATGGTTTGAATTGGGCAAGATATAGTTTTGCAGTACTGTTTGGATTTCTTCTTCCTTTACCTCCTGCGCAGGAGAAAAAACTGATTTAAGAGAAGAAAGCCACGACATATATGTACTCCAAATTCGAGTATTCAGCTGAATGCTATAGTTTAACCACAAAACGAACTTAGGTTAAGTTCAGTATTTAGGGATTATGCCATGAAATTTAGTATTCCTAGCTTTTTAGTTGGTTTTATACGCTGAATATCAAAGAGCGAAGCTTAGTCGCTTAAGCTAACTGAAAAAATAAAATCGGTGAATTGGATCAAATTTGAACGTAAAGAATTGTAAGTACAATCCAATCTCCCCATTTAAGGTGATGTTATTGCATAGCAAAATATCTATATTCTATTGTTCTATCTTGACGCGATTTGGGGAGAAAAAAATGAAACTTTGGGCCGTGGTTGTTTTGGTTTGCACCATATCTAGCTTTAGTTTTGCAGATACATCAACCAATTCATTTAAAACCCCTGCGGGTCAAACGGTGACTATCGGTGATCAAGTTCAAGACATGCAGAAAAAAATCGATTTATCGCCGACTTCTATGTCCTCTACACCAATCAGCAGTGCACCGAATAGCCCACTTGAGACGGTATATGTATATGAAATTGCAAACTATCGTTACACCATTCGCACCGTGAACAACCAAATTCAGAGCATCATGTGGTTTAACTTGGACGCAGGCCCTGCACTCAGTACACAGTCTACGCCATAGCAGTAGCGAACATTTAAGGCCGACATTCGCCATCTCGGACGGATTAAGCTTGGTCGTCTTTTTTAAACTTTTGCAGTGTTTCTGTGGCTTTCTTTTTCAACTCGTCAAACTTTTCAGTGGCTTGCACCTTAAATTCTTCCAGTTTAATTTCAGCCTCATGCTTTAACTCTGTGGCTTTAAGTTTTGCCTCATCCAGTTTATGCCCTGCTTCAATTTTAAAATGATCCAATTTTTCCTGCGCAACTTGTTTAGCATGCTCGGCTTTGGCTTGTGCAGACTGCAACTTTTGCTCAAAAGCTGCATCACCTTCGGCTTTACTTTCTGCTGCGTTCTGCTTTAAGTCAGTCAGCTGCTTTTCAGCATCTAGCTTGGCTTCAGCGGCCTGATGTTTGACATCTTCCAGTACTTTCTCACCTTCCAGTTTTGCTGCTTGAGCTTTCAACTTCAAGTCTTCACCCAACTCATTCGCTTTAGTTTTTAAATCATCGAGTTTATTGTCATTCGTCATGTCACAGCCCTCTTTCGTATTTAAAAATTTTCTTAACTCAGAGTTATACCTTGCTTTTTAAGTGCTGACCTCATTTGCATCATTTGGAAACAATAGCTGTACAGGATGCAGCAATTTAAACTCCATCTTGTACCACTCAACAGAAGAGACTAACGCTTTAACGTACTGATAAAGCTCATAACTGCAAACAGCCAAATAAACAAAATGAAACTGCGTGCTTGCGTGAAATGGGTCACATCCGCACCGTGTACCATATTATGACGGCTAGCGGTGACACTCGAACTCGTATCCATTTTCAATGCTTCAAGGCTCAGAAAATACGGATTGATTTCACTGGCAATTTTAACTTTATGCCATAGGCTTTTGACTTCATGGCCTTTCAAACCCGGTACAATTTTATAGACATCGACGAACTTGGTTTGATTTTGCTGTAAATAACCATGCTCAATCAGCGCATCTGTCAAAATCCCTTCTATTTGACCATAAAGAACCGTAATGCACCCTGCATAACACTGCTGTTGATACAGTTTTAAAGTTTCTTCAATCACGCTGCGGCGCTGAGCCTGGAATGCCCCTAAATCCATCGTGTCGTAAGCGTCAAGCAAAGTCGTTTGGAAATAGTCCGTTTGAATTAAATCGGGCAATTGAAACTCAGATATATCGGCTTCTTTTTCATTGGCCATTTGCCAGAAAAACAACAGATTAAGCACGTCATTGGCGATTGGTTCATCACTTTCATACTCAAGCTGATCGGCCATGACTGCAAAGTACGGATCTTCAGACTCGAGCTGACGGAGCGACTCGACCAATTGTGCATGTGGTCGACTGCCCATTGAAGAAAGATATTGTTCAGCATGTTGTAAAAGTCGATTGCCCAATAGTTTGGTCTCTTGTGGATTTTGTGGAATTCGGGTCACGGGTTGGTCGAAATCTAAATCATCATCGATCATGGACGGTATACTCTAAATAGGCTGAATGTACTGAATAACACTATTATATAGCAGTGCTTAAAATTGAAGGCAGATTACTTCATCATTAGCTTTTAAGGTTTAGTGCTATTTTAATAACATCAGCAATAGTTGCGGAATTAATACCTCTCTTTCGAGCATGTTCAGAATAAAACCAACTGATTAATTCTTTATTGCCTTTTGAAGCATTACAACCAACACAACATAAGGCAATATTCTCTAATGTTTTAATATTGATATCATTAATGATGTGCTCCCATGATTTCTTTTTAGCTCTTTCAGTGCCAAATTCACAGCCACAATAAACACAACACTGATCACGTTCTAAAACCAGTTCTTCAATATTTTTGGGTATTCCCCATGAGTTAGACAAAATGATGTACACCTTCTTTTTTAAGATATTAAAAGCGATATTTTCGATCTTTGCACTATGGGCTCATGAATATTTGGCAATAGATCCATCTTCGGGCCGATCAATTCATATGGGCTTTAGTCTCATTTGAAAACTTTTAACCGATTCACTTGTGCAAGTCGCGGCTATCTAAGGTAAAATCGTTGACCTTATATAAAATACGAATGAGAGAGTCATATCCGTGCGTAATATTTTAGTCACTAACGCCCTACCATACGCCAATGGTCCCATCCATATGGGACACTTACTCGGTTATATCCAAGCAGATATTTGGGTTCGTGCCATGCGTGCAATGGGACACGATGTGACTTATGTATGTGCGGATGATGCTCACGGTACAGCGATCATGCTACGTGCCGAAGCCAATGGCATTTCACCTGAAGATCAAATTGCCAATGTGCAAAAAGAACACATCCGTGATTTTGATGGTTTCGGTGTGCATTTCGATCATTATGATTCAACGCATAGTGATGAAAACCGCTCTCGTGCCTCTGAAATTTATGTGAAAAACCGTGAAGCAGGTAATATTGCCATCCGTCCTGTCAACCAGCTTTTTGACCCTGAAAAAGGCATGTTCCTGTCTGACCGTTTCATTAAAGGCACATGCCCGAAATGCAAGTCGGAAGATCAATATGGTGATGCGTGTGAAGTCTGCGGTACCACTTACAATGCAACCGAACTTTTAAACCCGAAATCGACTTTAAGTGGTGCGACGCCTGTAGAGAAATCTTCAGATCATTACTTCTTTAAACTGCCGAATTTCTCAGAATATTTACAAAAATGGACGCGTGACCAAGGTCGCCTACCTGTCTCAATTGCCAACAAACTGGATGAATGGTTTGAAGCGGGTCTATCCGACTGGGATATTTCCCGTGATGCTCCTTATTTCGGTTTTGAAATTCCAGATGCACCAAATAAATATTTCTATGTTTGGGTCGATGCACCGATTGGTTATATGTCGAGTTTTGAAAACTACATTAAAGCTAAACGTCCTGATTTAAGTTTTGACGACTTTTGGAAGAAAGACTCTGACAAAGAAGTCTATCACTTCATTGGTAAAGACATTGTTTATTTCCATGCACTATTTTGGCCTGCCATGCTTGAAGGTGCGAACTACCGTACGCCATCAGGTTTATTCGTGAATGGTTTCTTGACGGTAAACGGTCAGAAGATGTCGAAGTCTCGCGGTACATTCATCAAAGCTGAAACCTATTTAGAGCACTTAAACCCTGAATATTTACGTTACTACTTCGCGTCTAAACTATCTGATAAAGTTGAAGATTCTGATTTGAACTTGGATGATTTCGTTCAGAAAGTAAACTCTGACTTAGTTGGTAAAGTGGTCAACATTGCCAGCCGTTGTGCAAAATTCATCAACACCAAGTTTGAAAATAAATTATCAGCAACTTGTGCAGAGCCTGAATTGGTACAAAGCTTTATTGATGCGGGTGACTCAATTGCTAAAGCCTATGAAGCACGTGAGTTCTCTGCCGCGATTCGTGAAATTATGGCGCTTGCAGATAAAGCCAACCAATATATCGATGAGAAAAAACCTTGGGCTTTAGCCAAAGTTGAAGGCGAAGAACAACAAGTACATGATGTATGTTCGGTGGGGATTAACCTGTTCCGTCAATTGGCTGTGTACCTTGCACCTGTACTTCCAACTTTAGCGGCTCAAGTGCAAGAGTTCTTAAAACTAGACCGCTTCGACTTTGCTTCTGCTCAAACAGCATTGGTTGATCATGAAATTGCACTGTTCCAACCTTTAATGCAACGTGTAGACCCGAAAGCAGTTGCGGCAATGGTCGATGCATCTAAAGACTCTTTAGCTGCTGCAGCTGAACCTGTAAAAGTGGAAAAGAAAAAAGAAAAGAAAGCTGCACCTGCCAAAGTTGAGCCTAAAATAGGTGAAGCTGTTTCTGAAAACAATGTAATTGGTATTGAAGACTTTATGAAAGTTGACCTACGTGTCGCTGAAGTTTTAGAAGCTGCAACGGTAGAAGGCTCTGACAAACTTCTACAACTGACTTTAAATGTTGGCGAAGCTGAACCGCGCAATGTATTCAGTGGTATTCGTGAGTTTTACCAACCAGAAGACCTTAAAGGCAAATTGGTAGTAATGGTGGCTAACCTTGCACCGCGTAAGATGCGTTTTGGTATTTCAAACGGTATGGTACTTGCAGCGGGTAATGGCGAAGGTGTTTGGGTAATCTCACCTGAATCAGGCGCTAAAGCTGGTGATAAAGTTTCTTAAGATTTTGAATCTAAGATGAGAAAAGCCTCTACGTTGTAGGGGCTTTTTTAATTTTAAATAGATAGCTTATTTTGAACGTAATTTTAGAAAATCTTGAATGATTTGTTGAAAACTTTTATCTTCTACACCTTTCATCGATTGAGCAATTTCATCCCAAGTTTTTTGATTAAGATCAGGATCAATTAAATTAGGTTCAAATACGCCATCTTGCATCATTTGATATTCCGCCTTTAAAATTTTCTCATCTAACCAATTAAGGTTTAGATTTAACCATTGAACTAATTCAATAAAATCCTCAGCTAAATCATTTCCAACTTTTTCTACCATATGAGTTTGTAAATCAATTGGATATTTTTGAGTTCTAGCTTCCTCCAATACATCGAATACTGTTGTTAACAACCAAGCACCTGAAAAGCATGCAACTTCACCAAGTTCACCTCTTAAACCATAATCTTTTCGGATTCTTTTTTTATGTGAGAAATACCTGATATGCAGCAATCTTGCTCTACGAACATAAGTATCAAGAATTTCGTTCTGAATATAATTCTTACTAAGAGTGACAAACTCCTCAAACGTATATAGTTGAATATTTGTATTTTGACATGCCTCAATTGCTCCAGACTGAAATCCAACTTGTGAAATAATAAATCCTTTATCTGCCCCAATATCATCAACAATTGTTCTTAAAGCTAATACTTTTTCTTTTGGAATTTTTGTCTGCCAATATTTAGCTTCTATCACCCACTTAATATTAGTCCCTAAATATTTTGAAGTTACATAAACATCTAAATCATGTTCTGTCCTTACGCCTCTGATTGTTTTGTTTGTTTCAGCTTGCACACCTAAACTTCTAAAATGTTCTGCAATTTTTTCCTGAAAATTGAACCAATCTTTTTCCATAACGTCATTATTCATATCAAATTTCAATTATTTATATATTGTATCAATTGATCTATTAACCCAACACAAAAAAATCTATCATGATAGAAACAACCTATCCCTTTAAAACTTATAAGAAACTTATGAAGACTTTAAAACCCCTATTCATAGCACTAGCACTAAACACAACAACCATCACCACCCATGCCGCCGAATCAACCATTCCCCAGCAAAAACAAGTTTCAGGCTATTACCAATATCAAGCTGGTGATGTACAAATTACAGCCCTGCTCGATGGCACTAACTTCATGTCGCCTAAACTCTTTCAAAACACTCCAGAAAAAGAAGTCCATGAAATTTTAAAGAAATACGCTGCCGACCAAGCCAAAGGCGTACAAACCTCAGTCAATGCATTTCTCGTGAATACTGGTCATTCACTAGTTTTGGTAGATAGCGGCGCTGCGAGCTGTTTTGGCGCACATTTAGGTTCAGTGTTAAGCAACTTAAAAGCGTCAGGCTATCAACCAGAGCAAGTCGATACCATCTTACTGACGCATCTACACCCTGACCATGTTTGTGGTATTAGCAAAAATGGCGTCGCTAACTTTCCCAATGCAACGGTCTATGTATCGAACGATGAAGCTAACTATTGGCTAAGTCCGAAACAAGTCGACAGACTCCCAAAAGAAAAGCAAGCAGGCTACTTAGGAACTGTTGAAAAAATTAAACAAGCCATTGCGCCCTATCAAGCCAAAAACCGCTTCAAAACGTATCAACTGGGCGATCAAGTTCAGGGATTTAAAGTCATTAATACCGCGGGGCATACACCCGGACATTTTAGCTATGAGTTAAAAATCAAAGATGAAACGGTGGTATTTATTGGTGACATTGTGCACTCACATACCGTGCAATTCGACAAGCCAGAAACCGCTATTGATTATGATATCGACCCGAAAAAAGCAGTGCAAACCCGCTTAAAGCAATTTGCTGAATATGCAAAAGGCGGGCAAACCATTGCAGCACCACACTTGCCATTCCCTGCTATTGGACATATGTATTCAGCAGATGGGAAAAGCTATCAATGGATTCCTGTGCATTTTAAGGATTAATTTATACGAAAATCCCCGTTTCTTTGGCTGAGAGTTAAAAGTCTCTTCAAACCAAATATAAATTTGTTAAATCATAAAAATCCCCTCATTTGAGGGGATTATTTTTTACTACTGTGGATTCATCGAATTTTGTACAAAATGCGGAGAGCGAGGTCCATATAGCAACCCTTTTTGCTGCATCAACTGTGGAGCATACAACTGCGTACTCACACTGTTAGACAGTACATAGGCTTTGTCCGATAAGTGATTGGAAATTTGGTCAATCAAAGCACCCACCAACATCCCGACCAGACCCGCGTTGCTATTATTATTGGCTTGTTGGATTTTTTCCTGACCTTCCCATAATAATGCCCCAGTTTTTAAATCCACCAATTTTGCCTCTACGGCAACGGTCGAAACGGATTGAATCACCTGATATTTAGAACCATATTCTTTGACTTTGACATACAGTGCAGCATCCGCTCCAAAAATTTCATTGAGTTTCTGAATTGGAATTTGCTGCGCATCATAGCCATTGGTTACGCCGTTTTCTTTAAATAGCGTATCGACCACAGAAATGGGGAACACATAATAGCCCGCTTCTGCTACAGGTAAAGTCACGGTAGACCAATACCCATAGGTTGCCCTTGTATCGGGTGACTCATTTACAGGCGGCAACACCAAAATAGATTTTGGCATATTGGCATGATAAGCAGATAAGTCACGTTTACTTTTTGGTGTCGTAGCACAACCTGTGAAGAGTGTCACAGCAAGGCCAAGTAAACATAGTTTTTTGAAATGTTTCACTTCACACTCCCTGCCGCAGACTGAGCCGTCATTTTTTTCAAAAGACGATCTATTAATACTGTCGACTCTGGGTAAGTTTGGCGTTCAAGTTCAAAATACTGAACAGCACGTGGCCCATTATTGATATTTAAATTCAATAAACCCAAATGCGCATACAAGCCCGGAGGCACTGCTGCATTTTTGGCTTTGGCTTTTTCAATATCTTTTTCAAGTTTGCCAATTTGCTCTTGTGGAGAAGTCTTTTCTGGCAGACTCAACATCAAATAAGTTTGCTGAGGGTATTCGCCCCAGCTATATAACGATTTTGGCGCTGAAACACAGCCCACCAAAGTCATGGTGCAGATCGCACCTAAAAACAATACGATTTTTTTCATTGATTCAAACCAATTACTGCGCAGACCACTTATTGGTTTGAATATCCAACACCAAATTATTAACCGCTTCACGCACAGCCAAATCTAGAACTTTACCGTTTAAAGTTGAGTCATAAGAAGCGGTAGAACCAAAACCTAAAATTTCACGTTCACTGAGTGCATACTCGCCTGCGCCTTGCACAGAGTGAACAACTTCTGCTGTTTTTACATCGACAATATTTAAGTTCACTTTGGCATAAGCAATTTGAGTTTTACCACGGCCCAATATGCCAAATAACTGGTGATCACCCACTTCTTTACGGCCAAATTCAGACACGTCGCCCGTTAATACATAACGTGCGCCTTTAATGGCTTGAGAGGATTTAGTAAAGCCTGCTTCTTGTTGTAATTCAGCAAGGTTGTCACGGTTTAGGACAGAGAAATAGCCCGATTGCTGTAAATGCGTTTCTAAAATAGTTTTTGCTTGACCACCTAAACGGTCAACATTGTCTGAGAAAATGCCACGCATATAGCTTGAACGGTTGTCAAATTTTCCTACAGAAACAGGCATTTTAGCGCCAGCGTATTTGACTGTCGCCACTGCCGCTGTTACTTGTGGTGCTTGAATTGTTTTTGACGTTTCTGTTGTTGAACATGCAGATAATGCTAAGCCACTCAAAACGGCCAAAAATATAGATTTATTCAAAATTTATCCCTCAAATCTTTAATTTAAAAATCATTAAAAAAATCAAAGGGATTATAACCATTTAACTTTTAGTTACCTATAGAAAATCCAGTTTTGTTGTTATAAACCTTATCACTTCATTCCAAAAATCAGTTTTAAACCCAACACCGTCATCACCGCCCCTGCTGTGCGGTCAAATACGGCTTTAAACTTCAAATACACACTGCGCGGCTTTTCCGCAGACAATGCCACTGCAACCAACGAACACCAACCCGCATCAATAAAGAAACATAGTATAGGCAGTACAAAATAGTAATAGGTTGGGATTTCTTTGGGTAGAAGTGCAGTAAAAATACTGGCTAGAACAATCGCAATTTTAGGGTTGGAGAGCTGAGTAATTAAACCAGTCATAAAGGCACGGCGTAAAGTCATTGCTTTCGAGCTGGAATGATCTGCCTCAATTGGCTCTTTGGCGTGTTTAATAATTTTAAACGCGAGCCAAAGCAAATAGATCCCACCACAAATTTTTAAGGCCAAATACGCTGACGGCACTGCCAACAAAAAGGCTTGTAAGCCAAGTACAGCCAACAGACCAAAAACAGCTGCGCCTGTTCCTGTTCCCAGTGCGGTAAAGAGGCCATGCTTTCGAGAAATCGCAATCGAATTTTTTGCTACATAAATCGACGTCGGTCCAGGGCTCATTGCGCCTAACATTAATGCAAAGGCAATCGAGCCCAAAATCCAAAATGATTCCAAGAGTAACCTCTAAATTGAGAGAATTTGATCAGCTGCGATTTTACGCTAAACAAATTTTTTACGATATTCACTTTATCAGTTATTTTTCACATTTATATCGTGATCAAGCCGCAGCATATACATCCATTATATTTTTTAATGATAAATAAAAAGCCTATTTTTAAAAAAATTTAGCATAGAGCATAGTGAAAACAACAATAGAGCAATTACTCAACAATAAACATTAACATCAGTTATTTAGATGATATTCAATTTTAATAAAAAGACAAATGTGTATTAAAAATAGTCATCATACGTCTATTTTTGATTACAAAATATAATGAGGGGATTGCTTCCCATTTCATACATTTTTCATATATAAAAAGACATACTATTTATAAGGTTTTATTTCTCTAAAGCACATTTTTTAACTTCATAATTTTTAACATCATAATTAAAGGTGAACCATGCAAAATAAGAAGCGCACACCATTAGACGCGCAACAATCACATCTTTGGATTATTGGTGGTGGTATCGCAGGTATGGCTGCTGCTGCATTTGCAATCCGTGATGCCAAAGTCCCTGCCAAAAATATCCATATTTTAGAAGAACTCGATATTTCAGGTGGTTCGATGGATGGTGGACATACACCGCATGCCGCGCAAGCTTGGGTAACACGTGGTGGGCGAATGCTGACCGATGAAACTTATTTGTGCCTATGGGACTTATTTTCCAGTATTCCATCTTTGGAAAATCCAGACATTTCGGTGCGTGAAGAATGTCGTGAGTTTAATGAAAAAGTGAAAACCCACGCCAATGCACGGTTGATTGATGCCGAACATGTCATTACAGATGCTGCAAAACTTGGGCTGAATACGTTACATCGTGCACAAATACTTCGCTTATTGGCTTCAAAAGAAGAAAAAATTGGCAGCCGCCGCATAGATGAGTTTTTTGAGGAAGCCTTTTTTGAAACCAATTTCTGGCGCATGTGGCGCACAACTTTCGCTTTTCAAAAATGGCACAGCGCAGCAGAATTAAGACGCTATTTCTTACGTTTTATTCAAGAACTACCGCGTATTCATACTTTAGCAGGTGTGAAACGCACCAAGTACAACCAATATGATTCAATGATTCTACCTCTACAGCGTTGGCTAGTCGCACAAGGTGTCGATGTGCGTTTTGGACACTATGTCACAGATGCAGACTTCATTACCAATGCTGAAACCCAAGAGCGCCATGCCTCGCGCCTATATGTACAACTGCCTGAAGGCACAGAGCAAATTAATCTTAAAGCCAATGATTTAGCCATTTTCACTTTAGGCTCTATTACCGCAGACTCGCGTTATGGTGGTAATCATGACGTACCTGCCCTCATTCGTCATCGAGAAGATCATGGCTGGACGCTTTGGGAAACGCTGGCACAAAAAGCTCCAGATTTTGGCCGTCCAATGACTTTTTATGGCAATGTCGATGAACATAAGTGGGAGTCATTTACACTGACCATGAAAGATGACGTGCTACTTAAACGTATTATTGACTATACAGGCAATGAACCGGGTACAGGCGCACTGATGACTTGGTATGAGTCGGGTTGGCATTTATCCATCGTGGTTCCTGCACAGCCACACTTTGCCGACTTACCTGAAGGTTTATATACTTTATGGGGCTACGGTTTCCAAATTGACCATATAGGCGATTACATCAAAAAACCAATGTCCGAAGCCACGGGGCAAGAAATCCTAACAGAACTGATTAAACAGCTCGGTTTTGACGACATTTTAGATCATGTTTTGGCAACGACTGATGTTACTACCGCCATGATGCCATACGCCTCTGCCCTATTCGCCTGCCGTAAACCGGGGGATCGTCCACAGGTAATTCCACAAGGCTCACAAAACTTTGCTTTCCTTGGACAGTTTGTGGAAATTGAAGATGACGTGGTCTTTACTGTGGAATATTCAGTTCGTGGGGCGATGCTTGCCATTTATGAATTCTTTGGAGTAGAACGTGAAATCCCTGAAATTTACAATGGTCTACTTGATCCAAAAGTGGGTTTAAAAGCTTTAGAAACAGTGTTCCACTAAGTTTTTAATATATAGCGATAAGAGCACCTTTATGTCGCCACTATTACATAGTTTAATTTAAGCAACGTTTGGATACATGAGTGTGGCAGGGATGCCACACGTTATCCATCATAATAGTGATGTTATGTATGGGTAACAAAGGCTTTTGCTTACTTTTGGCTTATCAAAAGTAAGGGTATTGCCTACACAAACACCTTTTATACTTTATTGAAAATTGAGGCCGTGTACGCACCTAATTTTAAATTGGATAAAAAGAAAAATTAGATAAAATTTTATATTCAAACTACTTTATTACCCATACATTATTTTTAAAAAAATTAAAATAATTCATTAACTTATATTTATTTTTTATAACAACTTAACTATATACCTCATTCATAAATAAATTGACTAATCAACATAGGAAAAACATCTCCACGTTTTAAATAATACTCCGAAACTGACTAAGTGCTTTTCTATCTTTTTCTCATGATTTAAGATTTCGTAAAAATTACAAAACTCACTTGAAGCTTTGACTGTACAGATGCAGCATAAGACTCATCTAAAACTTTAAAAACAAATCTATGAAACTAGCAGAAGCACTTTTATTGCGTAGTGATTTACAAACCAAACTTGCCTCTTTACAACAACGCATCAACAATAATGTGCTAATCCAAGAAGGCGATGAACTGAGTGAAGACCCTAATGCGCTGATTCGTGAGGCCTTTAGTGTAAATACAGAGTTACATCATCTGATTGAAAGAATTCATGCGACCAATGCTCAAGCTAAAACCAGCACGGGTCAATCCATGCTCAGTGTTTTAAACACACGTGATTTGCTTACACAACAGCATCGTATTATTCAACAGGCCATCGACAGTTCACGACGTGAAAATGGTCGTTATAGTTCGAGTGAAATCCGCTGGGTTAAAACCATTACGGTTGCAGACTTGCAAAAACAAGCCGATGCAATTAGCCAGCAACTCAGGCAAAATAACTTAGAGATTCAAGCTTCAAATTGGCAAATCGAACTGATCTAGCCAATTTGAGCCATAACAGTTTGGGCATATTGGGCGAGTACAAAGCCTTTTATACGTTTGTAAGGCTTTAATTCAACAAACGTTTGCAGGAAGTAAGACGTCTACTTCACATTTTCACAAATCTGGCGTAGCACAATGCATCTTTTATACTGCACATCGCACCTTGCACCACCATGTACTGACAATATGCCTCCCTATTTTTACCTATTAGTAGGCATCAGCCTGTGGAGGCGTTTTCTGATTAAAAGCCATTTCTTGTGATGGAAGTTTATAGTCACGATCATGCACAGGAACACCACCAATAATCATGGTACGATTCTCAGTTCTAGGCTGATTCAACTCCTTTTTTGCATCACACGCAGTCAGTTGAGTGAGCAATAAAACCAATACTAGGGTAGATAAGGTTTTCATCATATCCCCTCATTTATCATTATTGTGCTTTCAGCATAGCACTTTTATTTTTCCAATCCTATCGACTTTGTTACAACTCTTATTCATCTACATGAGGGTTCTCTGCGAATTTTCTTTATAAAATAAATATCAATCATTCATAGATAAAACAAAAACATGAATGATTTAAGCTCACTAAAATTAGACTTAAACATTTATCCGATGTATTGAAAAAAATATCTTGGCGGAGTCTTATCTTGTTTTATTCAATTTCTTCATCAGCCTGCGGCTCGCCCTACTTTTGTTTCGATAAAAGTAGATAAGACGATTGTCATCTGCAAAACCTGTTCATTCCTTGGATTTATTCAAATATAGCGAATAAAACATTAGCTTATTTACACCATGCAGATTGCAGATGACGTTTCCGAGTCGCCTACTTCTTATCGAAATTAGATTAAATTAGAAAAAGACAAACTGATTTACAAAATCTTACAGGATTAAATATTTACAACGGACACTTTTGTCCGTTAAATAATAGCACTCCCAAATCAAATGAAATAATCATCATGACCAGTCGTCAACAGCGTGCTGCACAAAACCGTGAGGAATTGCTGGAAGCTGCGGTTCAGGTTTTTCGTACACACGGAATCAATGCTCCCTTACAAATGATCATTGATGCAGCCAATGTCGGGCGGGCGACGTTTTATCGTAATTTTGATGACCGTCGTGCCTTGGTGATTGCACTCATGGAACAAGCATTGGAACGTCTCGCAGTTCGTGCAGAAGCGTTTTCTCAATATGAAGATGGTTTTATCCGTTTAATTGAAAACCATGTTTATAACTTGCCCTATTTAACCGCACTGATGGAGTATTGGCGGGTGATTGATCGTGATGATCCTGTCATGGTCGATATCTACGCGCGCCGCAATGCGATTTTACAACCTTTAATTGATCAAGCCATACAGCACGGCGTATGCCGCCCCGATTTGACCACTCAAGATTACGCCATGATTACGGCCATTTTAAGGACTTCATTTCAAGGGCTGACCGATACAGAGCAACAACAACTTGCACAACGTGCAATTGAACTCTTACTCAACGGTATTCGGGCATAAAGGTCACCACTCATGACACAGCCGCCGCATTTACTCGAACCTGCGCCAAACTGGACAGCAGAAGAAAAGCCAACCCTACCCGGCTCTCCTGCCGTGATCGCGCACTCCACGCCTAAGCGCTTCATATATTTTTTTATTGGTTTGTTTATCGCACTGTCTGCTAGTCTCAGTAACGGTTTTATTACCGCAAATTTACCCTTAATTCAGGGTGAATATGGACTAACACCCTCTGAGGTAGCATGGATCCCCGCAGCTTATGTGATGGCCAATGTCAGTGCTAACCTGATTCTGTTTAAAGCCCGCCAGCAATACGGTTTACGTCTATTTTCTGAAATTGGTCTACTCATTTTTATTGTGGTTCTGGTTTTACACGTCTTTGTGCATACCTTTGAAATGGCCGTACTGGTACGTTTCATTAGCGGCATAGTTGCCGCACCGCTTAGCTCTTTGGGCATGTATTACATTATGCAGGCCTTTAAGCGGGAGGATTTTGGTCGCAGTATTTATTTGGCTTTAGGTTTCCAACAGCTTGGTATTCCCTTGGCGTGGATCATTTCTCCCTATCTTATTGACGTCAATAACTGGAATGTCCTGTATACCTTTGAAATTGGTTTAGCCCTGTGCTGTTTCGCAATGGTGGTGTCGCTGAAGTTACCCCGCAGCCTAAGAATTGCTGTTTTTGAAAAGCAGGACTTCTTCACCTTTGCCCTGCTTGCGCCCGGTTTTGCTTTTTTGTGTATTGTACTGACCCAAGGGCCTATCTTCTGGTGGTTTGAAGTGAAATGGCTGGCTTACCTTTTAATTGCAGGGTTCAGCCTGATTGTGATTGGTTTGGTCTATGAGCATTATCGGGTCAATCCACTGATTATGACCCGTTGGCTGGGGACATCATCCACGGTCCGTTTTATCATTGGTGCCTTTGCAATTCGCTTCTTAATGTCAGAGCAAAGTTATGCTGCGGTAAGTTTTCTCAAAACCATGGGCATGGGCCCCGATCAATTTGTTCCGCTCTATGTGGTGATCTTTTTCGGCATTGTGTCTGGAACCTTATTTAGTGCCATCACTTTTTCACGTGAACGGATTATTTGGCACCTACTATTAGCAGAAGTATTGGTGTTGATTGCTTGCGGACTAGATTTTCACCTCACTAGCGATATTCGCCCTTCCAACTTCTACGGCAGTCAGTTTTTGGTGGGCTTTGCCAGTGGTGTATTTATTGGCCCACTCTTAATCACGGGTATCTTAAGTGCCATGCAAAAAGGCCCCACCCATATTGTCACGTTTATTGTTTTATTTTCAGCGACTCAAACATTTGGTGGCTTAGTCGGTTCATCGTTTTACTCCACCTATCAACAAGTCCGAACCCAAAACTACCGTGCTGAGATGATTCAACAGCTACCCGAAACCAACCCATTGATTGCACAGCGTCTTTTAGCGTATCAACAAAGTTCGCATAGTTACACGCTCGATCAGCAGTTAGAGCAACAACAAGCCTTAAAAAATTTAAATCAAGTGGTGACTCGAGAAGCTCAAGTACGTGCCTATAACGATGTGATTAGCTTCAATGGCGTCGTTGCCATGCTGCTGTTGCTGTGGGGGACATTCCTGATTGCACGGAATCAATACCAACAGCGGCAACAAGCGAAAATCAGTCAAACCTAATGCCACCGCTCCCTATTTATTTGAGAAATTGTTATGTCTGATGATCAAAAACCAGTAGCTCCCGCTGAAACAACTGCAACGTCTGAAACTCAGCCTGAACAGCCCGTGGCAACAACGACACCGATTACGCCGCCTTCGAGTAAACTGATTCCAACAGCAAAACGTACCTTGATTTTGATGTTTTTAGTACTGATCATCGGTATTGGCATCATCTTATGGGCATGGAAAATTGGGCCATTTGACAGTACCGTTGAGTCCACTGACAACAGCTATGTCAAAGGCAAAACCACGGTGCTTTCTTCGCAAATTAACGGCTATGTCAAAGATGTGTTGGTCAGTGATTTTGATCACGTCAAAAAAGGACAGGTGTTGATGCATATTGATGCCACCACTTATGATCAGAAAGTGACACAGGCAGAAGCTGGGGTGGATCAAGCGCAAAATAACCTATCTAATCAAACGCAAAGTATAGCTCAGCGTAAAGCCGATATTGTGGCAGCAGAAGCCAAAGTCAAACAAGCGCGAGCAGCCTATCAATTGTCAAAAGCACAACAACAGCGCTATCAACAGCTGGGAGACACAGGTGCAGCGTCTAAATCGGAACAAGACAAAACCTTTGCCGATACCCAAAATAATTTAGCCTTACTGCAACAAGCACAGGCCAATGTACTGGTTGCTCAAGAAGCGTTAAAAACCGCACAAGTTGCTGAAACTGGACTCAAAGCGCAAGTAACCAATGCCGCTGCACAACTGGATCAAGCCCAAACCACCAAAAACTACAGCAGTATTATTGCACCAATGGATGGACAACTGGGTGAAGTCAATCCACGTGTGGGACAATATGTAGCCGCAGGCACACAGTTGCTCTATCTGATTCCACAGCAAACTTGGGTCACGGCTAACTTTAAAGAAACTCAAATTGCCAACATGAAAATTGGGCAAAAAGCATGGTTTACGGTGGATGCCCTCAATCATCAAAAATTTACAGGTCATGTCGAACAAATTTCCCCTGCCGCAGGTTCAGAGTTCAGTGTGCTTAAAGCCGATAATGCTACGGGCAACTTTACCAAAGTGGTACAACGTATTGCTGTACGGATTGCAATTGATCCGAATCAAACGGGCATAGAAAATTTACGCCCAGGCATGTCCGTGATTAGTTCGGTCGATACCCACTCTGCACAGCGTTAATTCTGTGCAGAAACCACGACTTTTCACTTACACTATGCCTTGAGCCAAATTGATAAAAATCCTATGTTTAACCAGATTGCCCAAACCATTCCTTATCAGCAGATTACTGTCGAAGGATTTGAGATCAGCATCAAACGTTTAGACCTAGTCCATCCGCAAATCTCAGGCAATAAATTTTTTAAACTCAAATACAATCTGTTAGCGGCACAGCAACAAGGCTATAAAAAACTGCTGACCTTCGGTGGCGCTTATTCCAATCATATTGCCGCAACGGCTTATGCAGCGCAGTTATTTGGTTTTGAGAGTCTGGGTATTATTCGAGGTGAAGAGCTGGCTAGTAAAGCTTTAAATACAACCTTAAATACTGCACAGGAATTCGGCATGCAGTTGCAGTTTGTGACGCGAGAAGCCTATCGGCAAAAGCAAAGCACAACCTACTTAGCACAGTTACAACAAGATTATCCTGATTATTACGTGATTCCTGAAGGGGGAACCAATCCGCTTGCCATTCAAGGCTGCGCAGAAATTCTCTCTGATGAAGATCGACAAAATTACGACCTGATTTGCTGTGCAGTCGGTACGTGTGGCACCATTGCGGGTCTGATTGAAGCCAGTCATCCTCAACAGCAAATTTTGGGCTTCTCCGCACTCAAAGGTGATTTTTTGAGTCGAGAACTACAGCAACTGACTGAAAAGCGAAATTGGCAAATTACTGATCAATATTGTTGTGGTGGTTATGCCAAAACCACGCCTGAACTACTGCAATTTATTCAAGACTTTGAGCAGCAATATGACATTCCACTGGAACAGATTTACACAGGCAAAATGCTATTGGGCTTAACCGATTTAATTCAAGAAGGTTCATTCCCCAAAGATCATCGCATTTTAGTGATTCATTCTGGCGGACTTCAAGGTCGTTTAGTCGCGCTTTAGATAGTCCTGAAAAAGCAAAAAAGATGGTCTATAATGCCCTGCTTTATTCTCCCGTGAGTGTGTCATGTCCACAAATCAATATGATGTCTTAATTTTAGGTGCAGGTGCATCTGGCTTAATGACAGCCTATATGGCAGCTCAACGTGGACGTAAAGTGGTGGTGGTAGAAAAAGCCAATAAAGTCGGCAAAAAAATTCTCATGTCAGGTGGGGGTAAATGTAACTTTACCAATCTGTATGTCGAGCCAAGCAACTTTATTTCACATAATCCACACTTTGTGATTTCAGCCCTCACTCGCTATACCAATTGGGACTTTATTGGGATGGTTTGTGAGTACGGCATTGAATATGAAGAGCGTAAACACGGTCAGCTGTTCACCCTAAAAGGTGCCAAAGAAATTTTAGCCATGCTATTGAGCGAGTGTGAAAAAACAGGTTTGGTCGACATTAAAACCAACTGTGAAGTGAAAGCCATCACCGCACTCGATGAGCAAGGTTTTCAAATTGCTACGACACTGGGTTATTTTGAAGCCGAATCTGTAGTCATTGCGTCGGGTGGTTTATCTATTCCGACCTTAGGCGGCTCAGGGATTGGCTATGAAATTGCCAAACAATTTGGTCATCATGTTTATCCAACCCGCGCGGGTTTGGTGCCTTTTACCTTTTCGGATAGCTTCAAAGAAGTGACCACACGCTTAAGTGGCAACGCGGTCGATGCGACTTTATCGAATGACTTAAACGCGTTCACCGAAGCCCTTTTATTTACCCATCGTGGACTCAGTGGGCCAAGCTCGCTACAACTGTCGAATTATTGGGATGTCGGACAAAGCTTCAAAATTGACTTCCTGCCAAGTGTGGATTTGCACGACTATTTAAAAGCTAAGAAGCACAGTCAACCCAAAGCCTTACTTCGCACTTTAATGGGTGAACATTTGCCTAAAAGTGTGGTGGTTGAACTGCAAAACCTCATTTGGCCTGAGCTGGCAGAAACAGCAATTGGTCAACTGTCTGATGAAAAACTGGAGCACATTGCAACGCGTTTACATGCATTTGAAGTCAAACCATCAGGAACCGAAGGCTACCGTACTGCTGAGGTGACTTTAGGTGGCGTAGACACTACTGAAGTCTCATCGAAAACCATGGAAAGTAAAAAGCAAAAAGGCTTGTACTTTGTCGGTGAAATACTGGATGTGACAGGACATTTGGGCGGCTTTAACTTCCAATGGGCATGGTCATCTGCGCATGCCGCATCAGAATATGTCTAGGCCATGTACTGAAGCTATAAATTATTCCAAATAGTCAGTGCGTAGCAGTACGCACTGCTTTTGCTTCTGCTGACGGGCAAGTGCTAAGTCCATTTTCGCAATGGCAATATGGACATGACTCGGCTGGATTACTGAACGTTTCGCCATCAAAGTTTTTTTTAATATTTGGATCATCTGTTTTTTCCTTTTTAAACTGCAATTTATAAAAATAAATCGTGAAATGTCCATGCAGCTATAATAAAAGTGTAGGCATTTAAGTATTTCTAATTTATGAAATATCCATATTCCATATGCATTAAATATACCAAATTAAAGTTCATTCAACACTATAGACTTTTGTATTATTTTTTATCAGATTCATCCGCATCACGGCCTTCAGTTGCCGCAGTCGGTATTCTTTCGGCATTGGTATGTTTTATCTCACTAGTCTTCGGTTTTGCAAATACAAATTTATAAGCACTCACAAAAAATCCAACCGTAATACCCGCGATGATGATTGGGGCAAAATATTTATTTGGGGCTTTTTTTGACATGAGTTTACTCCAATAAAAAAACACCAACCGCCATCAGCGGTCGGTGTTTAGTGTGATTAATTTAGTCTGGATCTTTGGGATGAACATCAATATCTTGCTCAGCTTCACCCGTTGAACCAAAAGGTTTATTTAAAGGTTTATGCGCAGGATCGACCTCTGCTGTAGTTGGAATATCATCTGCATGTTGATATTCTTCTGCAACCGTTGGTGTATCCATTTGTTCTTTCAGTGAGGCATGCTCTTCTTTGCCTTGTGCGGATTGTGTGCTTTCAGCTTTGGCCAGATAAAGTGGATTCGGTTGCGTACCTTCTTTTTTGGCTTTATCTAACAAATCGGTCAAAACCCGTTCCGCAGGTTGACGCCCACCGAGACCAAAAGCCAGTGCAAAAGCAATAGCAACCGCACCAAGCGTTAAGCCAAAGGCCAAATTCACAATCGAATCTGCGATACCCATTGCACGCAAGCCCATCGCCAATACCAAGCCAATGATCAAGACACGTACAATGTTCGCCACCCAACGAGAGCTGTTGTATTCACCACGCTCAATCACCTGAGCAACCAAGTTCGCCAGCCAGAAGCCCACGCCCAGAATGACTGCACCTAATAGGATGTTTGCACCAAACTGGATAAACATCGCAATCAAACCACTGATCTGTTCAAAGCCGAGTCGATTTGCTGCTTCAGAGACCGCAAATAGCATGGTAAAGAACACAATAAAATAACCCACAACGCAAGATGCTTTGGTGTTTCCTAAGAAACGTTGCAAGCCAACTTTGTTTGGAATGTCATCTACACCTGTTCCCGACAAGACTTCAACCACAAGACTTGCGACAAAACGTGACACCACATAGGCCAAAATTAAAATTAATGCCGCTGCAATGATGTGCGGAATTGCATTCATGATTTCATACAGCATGGCCGTCGCTGGTTGAGAAATTGCATCAATGCCTAAAGCTTCAAACGCAATAATCAGCGCTGTGATAATAACGATTGCAAAAATAAAAGATCCGAGCACTTTAGCCAAATCTGAGTTTTTAAACAGTCCTACTTTTTCAACCTGTTTTTGTACATCTAGGCTTCTCAATAAGCCCTCAATAATGCCCCGTACAATTTTGGCTAGAATATAACCAGCAAAAACAATTACACCCGCAATAAAGATATTTGGTAGATACAGTACTGCTTCATTGACCATATTTTGGATCGGAAAGAGCAGCCCAGTCAGACCGAGTATAGACAAAACAATGGGTAAGAATAGTAATAAAATCAACCAATAGACAATTTCACTAATGTTTTGACTCAGCGTACTGACTCCGACATCCTGACTGAGTTTTTCATCTAACTGAGTCCGATCCAATCCTTTTTGTAAACCCACTTTGACCAGCTTTGCCACAATCCAGCCAATAAAGCCCACAGCAACAGCAGCCAACAATTGTGGTATAAACAACAAGAACTGTTGAACCATATTACTAAATGGCCCACTTACACTGGTGAGATTGAGAACATTGAGTGCACCGATCACCGCAATAATCAAAATCAGCCAAAACACAACTCGAGAAATAATATTTTCAATATTCGAGCGATGGCCAGTAGCACTGGAAAGTTTTTGGTTGGTCCCGAGTTTGGTTAAAACCTTTTTCACAGCACCTGCAATCAATAATGCAATAATCCAACCAATGATCAGGATGGCGATTGCGGACAGGATCGGGTGAAACTGGTCCCAATAATACATCGCATCAAATCGACCCTGATGCCCTACATAATCATTCATTTTGTTCTCCCTCTTGTTGTGTCTACATCACAGCGACCTTTGCTCAACTACAGATTTTAGTTTTGAAGTGATTGTCTGCCATGAGGTATGAATGAGAAATGGAATACCTTTTGATGACTGCTAAAGAAAAAACCCCTGTACATTACAAGGGCTTTAGTCACATTTAGCGATCTGTTGCAGCCGCCGTATTGCTATCGTTGGCTGTCGCTTCGTCACCTGCTGTTGCAGTGGTACTGTTATTTGGTGTTGCAGGCTCTGCACTCGGATTCGGATGTCCTGGAGGGGCCTCATTCGGATTTGGCTTGGTATCTGCAAACATATAAAATAATAATGCGATTAAGAAAATTCCGACCAATGCCAATATATACAAGGGCACGCGTTTTTTTTTCTGCCGCTCCTCTGGCGTTTGCACATGGGACGGTTTATTGAAATCATGTGGCATAGCTCCCCCTCAATTTTCTATTATCAAGTTGTCGAGTTTTTATACTAACAACTGCTTGTGTAGCATTGTGTTTCAAAGCATAGTGAGATAGTAAACAAACGCTTTATTTTGATCTAAGTTATTATTTTTTATACTTTTAAAAACAGTAACTCTTCTGTCAATTCAGTGTTAAAAGTCATATAAAAAGTATTTCATATAGGCATAGACAAAAAGAGTCTGGCGAACAGCGTTCTTTAAATGAATTTGCGTTATAATTATGCATCTTGTTTTAGCTGTTTTTGGACTTTATGGCATATCGTCAACAAAGTGTAACGCTTGATTTAGACACTGATGTTACGCACCAATGTCATTTGCACTACACGCGAGACCAACATCTTATTGGTATTATTGAATTTTTTAAGCCTAGTTATATTTTAAAATGGGGTGATCTGGAGTTTTTCCGTCGTCGTACTGAAGAGTTTTCAGTGATGCCTTTTCCTGAATGTGTCAATGCCATGATTATTGACATTCGAAATGTGCAAGCCTTTTTAGATAATGAAACACCCATCATTCCTTGGCGCTTACTGGAAGAAGAATGTCCAGTGCGTTTAGTTGTACCTCAAGACCGTTTAGATCACTATATTGGACTGTTTGAGCCAACATGGCTGACGACGGATATTGAAACGGCTATTTCTGAAATCCGTGAATATATGGATATGTTTGTGCACTAAGCACTTCTTGATACACATCTGCTCATATCCTCGCATTGCGATTGTGCCCTATAGTCAAACTACTTTATTATCCATACAGGATTCGAAAAAAACTCGAAATAATTCACCGAATGATTTGTATTGGTTTTATAATGATTTGACTATATCATTTGTTCATAACGTACAGTCGCTTTTATTTTTTAGTTTTTAATCCCCCTGCGGAAAGCGTAGGACAGTAAACCGAATCTAACTAACCTTTATATACTGCGTCATAAAACAGTTCATCTTCAAAATAAAGCACTTTTCTTTTTTATTGCCGTTTTAGCATGTTCTACACGAACAAAAGCCATTCTGTCATGCATCCATAACGAAACGCATAACCAACCCTATAGCATTAGACATTAGCCCAATAAAATGAATTAGAAAACTTGAAATGGCACACATTATGCATAATTTTATTTTTTAATATCAGAGGAATATAGTGATGCACTTATTTAAAGCATTATTAACAAAATATTAAATATCCCTCTTGAGCAGCAAAAGCAATCTCGATTAAGATGCAGACTAAGCTGTAAAAAAATACCATAAAAAGAACATCTTTTGCACAGAATAAAGCTTTAACCCAATTCTGACGTTTTTGATAAAAACAATGCAATTGATGCTGCAAACAAAAGGAGTTTGTACATGACCATGCAACGTAATCTTTCTACTTTATTTTGTGCAAGTGTACTTGCGCTGAGCCTTAGTGCATGTAGCGACAACAAAGCACCTGCAGCGGATGCAACTAGCACTGGCGCAGATGCTTCACAGTCAGGCACTTTAGATAAGATTAAAAAATCAGGAACCATTGTTTTAGGTTACCGTGACTCCTCTATTCCATTCTCCTATATCGCAGACAATCCAAATCAACCTGTCGGTTATGCACATGATTTACAGCTCAAAGTGGTTGAGGCTGTTAAACAAAAGCTGAATATGCCTGATTTGAAAGTTCGCTATAACTTAGTCACCAGCCAAAACCGTATTCCATTGGTTTCAAATGGCACAGTCGATCTTGAATGCGGTTCAACTACAAACAACAAAGAACGCCAGCAACAAGTTGATTTTTCTGTGGGCTTCTTTGAAGTGGGTTCACGTTTACTTACTGCAACCGATTCAGGTGTGAAGGACTTTGCTGACTTAAAAGGCAAAAAATTAGTAACGACAGCAGGAACGACCTCTGAACGCTATATCCGTCAGCATGAAAAAGAACTCGGTATTGGTGAGGTGATTTCTGCCAAAGACCATGCTGAATCATTCTTGATGCTGCAAAGTGGTCGTGCTGCTGCGTTTATGATGGATGACATTTTACTTGCTGGAGAAAAATCGAAAGCCAAAGATCCAAACAAGTGGCACATTGTCGGTACAGCACCAATTCAAGAAGTTTATGGCTGTATGTTGCGTAAAGGCGATACTGGCTTTAAACAAGTGGTTGATGATGCAATTAAAGCTACTTATAGCTCAGGTGAAATTAACAAGATGTACAACAAATGGTTTGAACAACCAATTCCACCGAAAAACATTAACCTGAACTTTGCTATGTCAGACCAACTTAAAGCCTTAATTGCAAACCCACATGACCGTGATCAGTAAACGATAAAGGAAGAATTAATGTTCACTCAGGCAAAGTTTCTTTGCCTGACCTATTTTAGGGGATTGTCATGAATTATACCTGGAACTGGGGCGTCCTTTGGCAATCCACAGGCGTCGGAGATAGCACCTATCTCAGTTGGATTTTAATTGGTTTAGGCTGGCTGGTTGTTATTGCCATTGTGGCTTGGAGCATTGCAATGGTGCTCGGAAGTATTCTCGGCATTATGCGCACGCTTCCCAATAAAACCGCACGTGCTATCGGCACTGGCTACGTCACCATTTTTCGTAATGTACCGTTACTGATCCAATTATTTATTTGGTTTTATGTGGTGCCGAATTTCTTACCTGGCCCGATTAAGTCATGGTGGATTAATGATTTAAGTGCAGGAACAACAGCACTGATTTCAGCCAGTATCGGTCTTGGACTGTTTACCGCAGCACGTGTCTGCGAACAAGTTCGCACAGGTATTGAAGCTTTACCTACTGGACAGATCAATGCAGGTTATGCCATGGGGTTTAGTACTGCACAACTATATCGCTATGTTATTTTACCGCAGTCCTTCCGTACGATTTTGCCGCCTCTGAGCTCAGAGTTGACCAATTGCGTCAAAAATACTTCTGTCGCCTCTTTAGTTGGGGTCTCCGAGATTATTTCTCAGATGAAAACCATCAGCGAATATACGCAGAACACCATCGAAATCTATACCTATGTCACGATTATTTTCATCGTTATCAACGTATGTTTAATTACCTTAATGACGCTGCTTGAAAAACGTTTACGTGTTCCAGGTTTAATTGCAGGAGCTAAATAATGGAATGGCTCACCGCATTTACCCATGATTTGCAGTTATCTGCACCCGCCCTATGGCATGGTTTAAGTATCACTTTGAAAGTCGTCTGTATTGCCACCTTTGGTGGTATTTTGATTGGCACGCTGTTGGCACTGATGCGTTTGTCTTCAATTCGCATCCTGAATTTAATTGCCCAAGGCTATGTCAATTTATTTCGCTCGATTCCTCTGCTGTTGGTATTGATGTGGTTCTACTTTGCTGTACCGTTCATCTACACCACAGTCACGGGAAATTACCTGACCATTGATACCGCTTTGGTCTCAAGTATTGTGGCATTCATGCTGTTTGAAGCGGCTTATTTCTCGGAAATTGTACGTGCAGGGATTCAATCAATTCCTAAAGGACAGTCTGCCGCGGCTTATGCACTAGGCATGACCTATGGCCAGTCCATGCGTTTAATCATTTTGCCGCAAGCCTTTCGTAAAATGACACCGCTACTGTTACAACAAACCATCATCTTGTTCCAAGACTCGACCATGGTGTACGCCATTGGCCTACTCGACTTTTTCCGCACCAACTACGTGCGGGGCGATTTGATGTCTCTATTAACGCAATATATTTTATTTGCAGGCCTAGTGTATTTCACCATCAGTATGCTAGCCACATATGCAGTAAAACGATTACAAAGGAGGTTAAGCGTATGAGCGACCAAAAAGTAATGATTGACCTCCAAAATGTCAGTAAATGGTATGGCGATTTTCAAGTCTTAACCGATTGCACCACACAAATTTGCCAAGGTGAAGTGGTGGTGGTCTGTGGCCCATCAGGCTCAGGAAAATCGACCCTGATTAAAACAGTGAATGGACTAGAAGCCTTCCAACAAGGTCAAATCACAGTCGATGGAATTCCGATTAAAGACCCGAAAACAGATTTGACCAAATTACGCAGTCGCGTGGGCATGGTATTTCAGCATTTTGAGTTGTTTCCACATCTCAGCATTACTGAAAATTTAACCATTGCCCAAATTAAAGTATTGGGACGCTCTGAAGCTGAAGCGAAAAAGAAAGGCTTAGGCTATTTAGAACGGGTTGGGTTGAGTGCACATGCACATAAATTTCCAGCACAACTTTCAGGTGGACAACAACAACGTGTCGCAATTGCCCGTGCATTAAGCATGGATCCGATTGCCATGTTGTTTGATGAGCCGACATCGGCGCTTGACCCTGAAATGATTAATGAAGTTCTTGATGTGATGGTCGAGTTGGCACATGAAGGTATGACCATGATGTGTGTCACCCATGAAATGGGCTTTGCCCGCCAAGTCGCCAACCGTGTATTGTTTATGGATCAAGGTAAAATTGTCGAAGACTGTAGCAAAGATGACTTCTTTAACACCAAACGTGGTGATCGTGCTCAACAGTTCTTAGACAAGATCTTGCACTAGTACAGACGTCTTATCCCACATTAAAAAAGCAGATCATACGATCTGCTTTTTTAATTCACGTTCTAGTCTAAAACCAAGCGCGCATTGGTGGCTTGAACAGGACGATTATTCGGATACCCCATCAGTGCAGCGAAGTTTGTGATTTGCTGTGCTGATGCCTGCTGAATATCTTTTAAGACCACCCAACGTACACCTTCAGTACACGGCGGTGTCGTGAGCGAACCATTAAAGCGGTAGTACTCGCGATATGTGGACAGAAATTGATCTGCGTTTAAATTGAGTGCTTTTTTGGGTTGCCTATACTGCTGCCATAGTCCATCAAGTGCTTGATTCTTTTTCCCTTGTTCATACATCACCGCAACCACAGCCAGTTCGCCTTCTTCAGAAGCATGGACTAAATGTAATTCCATCGGAAAACTTTTGCCGTGGATGGTATTTTCAGAAGGGCTATGTAAATGCATTTGTAATAATTGAAATCGTTCTCCCTCTAAACTTAAATAACTGCCTTGCTGAAAATTGGCTTGTAAAGTATGAGGAAGCTTCACGATACTCGTTGCAGCCGTTTTATAATCAAAATCAAGTGGTGCAAGGTCTGCTGAAATCACATGCTCGATATTAATGGGCGATTGATTATGCCCCGCACAAGTTTGGTATTTGCTATTGAGCTGGCTCCAATACTGCGGTGCTGTTTGTGCTTGATAACCCCAATCCGAAGTTACTTCACTACTGGCCCAAGCCATCACACATGAGAGACCAAATAATGTTGCTATTAGTTTTTTCTTCATCATAATCCATCAAAAAATATCAGTTTAAAACACCCCCAATATCCTCTAAGAAATCACGCTCAAGCAGCAAAACCTAAAATGCCAATTCTGCTGCTTGTCTTTGTTTTTTGTGCAAACTCTGTAATCATCACTTTTCAGCAAAAAGCCAATATTGCCCGACTATTTTTTCTCGTTTCAGATATAAAACGATGAAATAGGACTGATCATATATGACAATAATTACAAATAATTACATAAAGTTATGTGATTATTCATGTTTTATCTTCAATAGATTAAAATAAGAATGAGAAAATACAATCATGTTTAAAAACTTTCACTGATGCACAATCAGCACACACATTTCATGGCATGAGCGTTCCAAAAGAGAACAAAGCAACGGAGACTCAGCTCACAATAGCTGCTAACCGAATTTTTTTATCATTTTTTTGTGTTGCTACTTTTTAGGTTTATCTCAAGAGATAAAATATACACCTGTATATTTAAAATAAATAAACTTAGATAAATATAATATATTCATAAACTTAATATTAACTTATACTTTAACCCATGCACCACTGCAATGCACAAACACCATCATGGTGCACACTTTTGCTTTATATCGAGTCTTGTTATTTTTAAGCAAAACTTAATCAATATTTCCCTTTTGCTGAAATCTTCACGAAATTACAGGCATCAGTATACTGAGTTTCTTTTTGCAAAATTTTGCACTCAAATGGAACCTAAACATGCAAAATATTGACTTACTTTTTCTTCTTGTTGGTGCGGTTTTAGTCCTTGCCATGCATGCGGGCTTTGCTTTTTTAGAACTAGGGACAGTTCGTCATAAAAATCAAGTCAACGCCTTAAGTAAAATTTTAACGGACTTTTCACTTTCCGCAATCGCCTACTTCTTTGTTGGTTATTACATTTCCTATGGACACCATTTTTTCCATATCGGGGATACCTTAGCGGCGGATCATGGTTATAACCTGATGCGCTGTTTCTTCTTGCTCACTTTTGCGGCCGCAATTCCAGCCATTATTTCAGGCGGTATTGCGGAACGTGCCAAAATGCGCTCACAAGCGATTGCAACCGTGTTATTGGTGGCCTTAGTTTATCCTTTCTTTGAAGGAATCGCATGGAATGGCAACTTTGGTTTACAACAGTGGCTACAAGACACTTTCGGTGCAAGTTTCCATGACTTCGCAGGTTCAGTGGTGGTACATGCTATGGGAGGATGGATCGCTCTAGCTGCGGTGGTTCTACTCGGTGCACGTAATGGTCGCTACAAAAAAGATGGTCGTGTCAGTGCGCATCCTCCTTCATCTATTCCGTTCTTGGCTTTAGGTTCATGGATTTTGATTGTGGGTTGGTTTGGATTTAACGTGATGAGTGCACAACGTTTAGATGCCATTTCAGGACTGGTGGCGATTAACTCACTTATGGCCATGGTTGGCGGTACTTTGGCAGCCAACTTCGCAGGAAAAAATGACCCAGGCTTCTTACACAATGGCCCTTTAGCGGGTCTTGTGGCAATTTGTGCAGGTTCAGATGTCGTACACCCGATTGGGGCATTGGTGATTGGCGCCATTGCTGGACTGATTTTTGTCAAACTTTTCACCTACACCCAAAACAAGCTAAAAGTCGATGATGTACTCGGTGTATGGCCTTTGCACGGCGTATGTGGTGCCTTTGGTGGGCTTGCAGTCGGGATCTTTGGTCAAAAATGGCTTGGGGGCTTAGGCGGTGTTGCGATGATGTCACAGCTGATTGGTACGCTCTTAGCAATTGGTATTGCTGTTATTGGTGGATTGGTGGTCTATGGCGCTTTAAAAGCCACGATGGGCATCCGTTTAAGCCAAGAAGATGAATTCCGCGGTGCAGATTTATCCATTCATAAAATCTCTGCCAACTCAGATGACAGTATGTTCTAAGCGCATTTCCATTTTAATGCGGCTCACATGGGCCGCTTTTTTATTCGTATTGAACATTATAAGAGGCTTTTAGCACTCTAAATAATCAAAAATCTCAGACAATGCCGCGATACTCGGTGCAGTCATCTGTACTGAAGGAACATGAAAGCCTGATAACCACAGTGCTTGCATTCCTGCCTGCTGCGCACCTTGTACATCATTAATAGGATGATCACCGATAAATAAGCATTGCTCCACATCGACGGCCAGTTGCTGTGCGGTATCTATAAAAATATCAGCTTGGGGTTTGGCTTGGCCAAACAATCCAGAGCTATTGATCACATCAAAATAATGCTGAAAACCCAAGCCATTTAATATAGACAGCCGTGTGGCATGACCACCATTTGAAATAATGGCGAGTTTATATCCTGCTTGCTTTAGACGGGTAAGTGTTTGCTCAGCCTCAGGCATTGCCACAGCACTGCAACCAAACTGTGCAAACCAGAAATTGCTTAACGCTTCTAAACGTGGAGGCACCTGCCAGTTTAACTCCTGTAGCAACGCATAAGCCACCGAAACACCGATACTAGAGTGGGTTAAATACTTTTTTAAGGGATAACCACCATTGTCGATCCGATTCACAATCGACTCAATCTGCTCCACATCGACGAAGTTAAGTTGGCTTTGATAGGTGTCGGCAAGGCTTTGACTAAAAGCCGAAATACTTCGCCCACGATGCGTCAAGGTATTATCCAAATCAAATAGAACAGCACGTATCGACATGTTTAAACCTCATGTATTTGAGAGCAAATCTAACACTGAACCGACACTTTATATTTGCCTTAAAACGATAACCAAAGCACAGATCATGCTAAAGCAGATGAAACAGCGTTTATGTTAAGCCTCGTTTAAGCTGACACTGTTGGAATAGCGCTTATTTTTAGAACATGGCCTTACTTGTGTCGGATCAGCAACGTTTTTTCATCCTTCAGTTTTTTATTTTGACGCTGGGTTTTGCCATATTGTGGCTGCTCTTCCCTGTGGCAGGCACCATCGACTTACAACTAATTCACCCCTTTATGGATCAAACTGGTCATTTTCCACTAAAGCGCGACTGGGCCTTAGCAGAACTGAATCACCGTTATGTTAAAGACATCATCATCGCGGTATATGTGATTTATTTGCTGAAATGGCTCGCTTCGTATAAATGGGCTACGTTCAAGCCCCAGCGTTGGCAAAATGGTTATTTCATTGGCTTAGTCCTCATCAGTACCAGTCTCATTGGGATTTTAAAATCGCAATCCGCGCATGCCTGCCCATGGGATATGACTCTGGCCACTGCACATGATTTCTTTTGGGACTTATCAGCCAGCGCAGGGCATTGCTTCCCTGGAGGACATGCCGCAACAGGTTTTGCGCTCTTTGTGGGATATTTCGTATACCGTCTAAATGAACCCAAACGCGCGTGGTTTTATTTGCTTGCTGCCCTAATTCTAGGCTTTGTCATGGGTTGGGCGCAAATGATGCGGGGTGCACATTTCCTCAGTCACAATTTATGGACCGCGTGGGTGATTTGGTTGGTCAATGTACTAGCATATGCGCTGTGTTATAAGCAGTTTATACAGTCCAGCCCAAATCAAGCAGAAACTACAGTTTAAAAATCACTTGAACTTTTAAGCCGCCCAATCCTGTACTTTGTCCAAAGTGCAGTTTGGCGCCAATTTTTTCTGCGGCTTTATCGACAATGGATAAACCCAATCCACTGCCGACTTCCATATGGTGATGTACGCGATAGAAACGCTTTAAGATATGATCATAAAGTTCTGGGGCAATGCCCGGCCCACTGTCTTCAATTTGAACAATGGCTTGCTGATCTTGCTGATAAATAGAGACATTAATCACGCCCTGTTCAGGCGTATATTTAATTGCATTATCTAATAGATTATAGACAATCGAATGTAAGGCTGAACTTTGAGTTTCTATCCAAAGTGCTTCATGCTGTTCCAAGCCTAAATCGATGTTTTTCGCTAATGCCAGCTCCATCAGTTGCTCCATACATTCAACTGCCACATCATTTAACCCTAGTCTTTGTGTAGGTTCTAAACTTGGTACAGAAGCATCCTGTTTTGCCAAATTGAGCAGTTGTGACACCAAATGTTGAATCCGAATTAAGCCTAGACTTAAGTTTTTTAACGCTTGGTGTTCTGGAAATTCATGCAACAAAATTTTCATTTGCAAATTCAGTGCGGTAATGGGGGTTCTGAGCTCATGCGCTGCGTCGGCAATGAATTGCTTTTGTTCTTGTTGCGACAGCGAAATTCGTTCAAATAAACGGTTCATTTCATTAATGGTCGGAAGAATTTCCAGTGGATAACCGTCTGGACGAATCTCACTCAGTTCATATGGTTCACGCTGTGCAAGTTCCGCTTTAAACTCATCCAAGGGTTTTAGACTACGTCCAATAATCCAACTCAGCCCCCATAAAGCCAAAGGCATAAACAGTAAATATGGGATCAACATATTGGCCGCCAGCTCTAAAGCCAGCTTTTGTCTTACACTGCGCTGCTGACTGACTTGAATTTGATACTTTTCTGTTGGCAGCACATAGGTATTCCATAAGCCTTGTGCTGTGTGATGTGTATAAAATCCAGCTTTTTTAACAGGTTGTATTAATAAATCAAACTCATGTTGCCGTTGTTCAGGCAGTCCATACGACCAGACATCTACAAATAAATCTTCTTCGTGATAGTGTCTGTCCGCCTCAAATTCACTCTTAATTGGAGCGGGATCATGCGCTGCAACACGCTCTGCCAAATTACGCATTTGTGCATCGAGGATCTCATTGGTCTCTTCAAGTGCAATGCGATATGCTGCTATCACCAACAAACACCCCATCACAATACTAAATAAAGAGGTATAGGTAATCAGTTGACGCTTTAAGGAAACAGGAGTCGACTTCGCCATCGTTATGCTTCAACCTGCCCCAAACGATAGCCTAAACCTCGAATGGTACGGATAAAGTCTTTGCCAAGTTTGGCACGCAAATGGTGAATATAAACTTCAATGGTATTGCTATTAATTTCCGAATCAAGGTCATAGAGCTTTTCTTCCAAATTGGTTTTGGAAAAAATTTTATTGGGATGACTGACTAGAGGAATTAAAATAGCCCATTCTCGGTTCGACAAATCAATGGTCTGCCCTTTGTACTTGGCTAAGTGCAAATCTTCATCTAACTCTAGACCTGCATAACTCAAAGTCTGGCTTTGCTTTTGCTGTTTTAACGCGCCACTACGACGTAATAGTGCATGAATACGTGCTAGCAACTCATCAAACTCATAAGGTTTGATTAAGTAATCATCCGCGCCATGGTTTAAACCATCGACTCGGTTTTGTAACTGATCTCGCGCCGAAATAATCAGCACAGGCAAAGTTGGATACAGTGAGCGAATATTTTTTAGAACCTGCATCCCATCCATCATAGGTAGTCCTAAATCCAGCAGCACCACATCAAATGGATATTGTTGTAATTGCTTTAAACCATCAAAACCATTGTTGACCCACACCACATCAAACTGCTGATAACGCAGCAGCGTTTGTGTGGACTCAGCAATCATAAAATCATCTTCAATAATCAATATTTTTGACATGGTCTAAGCGCTCGCTTTGGTCGCATTACAGTGTTCTAACATATTATTTTTTGAATCAATCACCGTACTTTTTACCCCAAGTAAACTCAGTAAGCTTGGGAACAAATGATCTTGGCTTAATTCTTGGCTTTTTTGTTGCCCTAAGCAAGTGATTTGTTGCGGATTCTGCTTTTGCCATGTTTCTGAAAACCACATCAGCATCGGTACGTGGGTCTGTTGGCTTGGTGCAATGGCATAAGGTGAACCATGTAAATACAACCCGTGTTCACCAGTCGACTCCCCATGGTCAGATAAATACCAAAAACCTGTTTCAAAGTTTGAGTTTTGCTTTAATACACCAATCAGTTGACTCAACACATGGTCAGTATAAACAATAGAGTTGTCATAACTATTTTTCAGCTGTTCAGGTTTACAGGCTTGAATGGCATTGGTTTCACACATCGGTTGGAAAGGCTGAAACTTAGGCATTGAACGCTTATAGTAAGCTGGTCCATGACTGCCCATTTGGTGTAACACAACCAAACGTGGCGTTTTATCATCAGCCGCAATACCAGCCATATAGGCTTTTAAGCTATCCACCAAAATTTCATCGCTACATTCACCATCGGCTGAACACCATTTTTTCTGTATCGGTTCAGGAATTTTATACTGTTCAACCCGATCACACACGCCTTTACAGCCAGAGTTATTGTCAATCCATGTCACTTTGTAACCAGCACGCTGGGCAAGATCTAATAAACCTTCCCGGTGGTGCGCTAACTGTGCATCGTAGTTTTCACGTGGCATGCCTGAAAACATACAAGGCACAGAAACCGCAGTGGCTGTCCCGCAAGAACTGACTTGATTAAAGTTGATGACATTGAGTTTTTCCAGCTCAGGATTGGTCTTCTTCGCATAGCCATTTAAAGAAAAACTTTCTGCACGTGCCGTTTCACCGACCACCAAAACCATCAATTTCGGCAAGTTTTGCTGTTTGACTTGCTCTACCAAATGGGCATCTTCACCATAAGTCACCAACGGTAAATGCTGCTGTGGTCGATTTTTTTTATAATACGACAGGGTTGAGCTAATCACATTTTGCGGTGAAATCATCCCTTTGAGATCACGATGCTCACGGAAAATCGCGGCATAATCAACAAAGAAAATAAACAACATGCCTGCAATCAGCAAAATAGAAACTGCACTACCGAAGAGCTTGTGCAATAACACGGTTTTAAAAGGATCACGGCGGATTTTGACCTTAAATAAAACCACTAAAGGCAGTACCACCATCGCCCCAATCCACAGTACAAGACGCCATGACAACAAGTCTCGCACTTCATTGCCATCGGTTTGCATCATGTTTTGAATTTGATCTGGTGTGATCGAAACGCCTAAACTGTTAACAAAATAGGCACTCATTCCACCAATGATGATCAATAACGCAGCCACCCCTTTAGCTATCGGTCGCCACTGTAGCAGCTGAAAAACCAAATGATAAAAAGCCAACACCACCAAAATGGTTGCCCCGATAAAGGCATAAGCTTTGAAACCGTGATAGGGCGTAAGCAGCTGAACTTGCTTGTAGAACATCACGTTTAAAACTACGGCTAACCACAGCGCCAAATATACGTTAAAGCGCGAAAGTGAAACTTCTTTAAAAATAGACTGCAAATTGAACATTTTAAATCATGTCTTGCTGAGCGGATGCCCCAATGTAGTTTCCTAAACTTAAAACTCGCTTAAATAAAAAAGACGCTGTCTGCGCAGCGCCTTTTTTCTATAGCTTAAAAAATTAAAATTTGTATTCAATCCCTGTGCCTACTACAAGTTGTTTGGTTTCAAATGATGCTTGTTCAAGCGTCAAAATCCCTGCGTAACCATAAGCTTTGACTTGCTTGGTAAAGGCATAATCAGCACCTGCAATAAACTGCTGCGCATCAAAGTCATCTTTAGATGTTTTAAAGCTGGTTGAGTTTTGACTGTACTGCGCTTTCACTGTCCAAGCTTTGGCAGTCGGTAAGTTATATTCAGCCCCAACCAACCAGCCTTGTGCATCGTTTATGGCAGCCGCGGCAGCATCATTGCCTTGTACATCCGCCACTTCAGAAGTTTGATATAACGCTTTCAACGCTAAACCATTATTCAGATTTACTCGACCAATGGCACGCAAAGTATCAGCTGCGGCAAAAGCGCTGCCTGCCACCCCGCCAGTCACTTCAGGCGCTGACGCATTCAAGGTGCCACGTCCTGCAAAGGTTGACGGAATGGCCTTATCATAACCAATCCCTGCAACAAACTTTTTACTGTCATAGACCACTGATGCTGACCAAGCATCGCCCAGACCACGCCCTGCAACTTTTGCACCGCCTTTAGATTTTTCAATACCACCAGCTTCACCTGTTGCTAACAGTGCCGCAGCTTTCAGTTTACCTGTACCCACTCCCCAAGCAGGCGTTTCATAGACCAGCACGTTATCGACTCGGTTCTCACCCGTGAAAATCCCCGCCACATCGGCTTTGTTGGCCACATAGTTATTAAAGGTATCTACCACTGAAGACAGTTGTTTAACGGGGGTATCAATTTTACCGACTTTCAATGTACCCAATTTCTGGTCTTGTAAGCCAACGAGTAAATTACGCGGAACAAAAGTATCTGTGCTACCACCATTGTCCACATAGAAGGTAAATTCAGCTTGGTATAGTGCATTTAAGCGATCTGTAAGCTTCTCTTCGCCTTTTAACCCCAAAAAGGAGTTGTTAGAGTTCAGCTCGACCACATCGCGGTCTTTATTTGGCGAAGCATTGTCTTCAGGTAAATAATCAGCCGTGACATCAATTTCACCATAAAAAGTAGGTGCTGCGAATGTTACCCCTGCCACTAAACTTAAAGCGATTGCGGCTGCAATTTGTATTTTCATTATCAAAATATCCTACGGTAAATTTGTTACAAATATTACCGTTCAGACATATATGACAGAACAATTAAAAAGTTATTTAGTTATATTTTTTAATTGTTTACATCACTATTTAGCACTTTTTATGATTTATTTATGAATGAATTATGAAAGGTCTGAATGCATCGTAATGCCACGCCATTTAAAGATAAACCACAGGCTCAACATCGCAATGACCACAATCATACACAGATAATTAAAATAGCCGAGCCAATCTCCCAATAGACCGCTCACACTATACAAACCGCCACTGACAGTAGCCATCAGCGCCACTTGAAAAGTAAAGTCCGTACCTGCCAGATGTTTACGACTGTACTGCATCACTAGGGTGAGCATGACCACCAGCAGCATCGATGAGGTCATATCTTCAAAGGCATTGATCAGATAAATCAGCCACGGCTGAATACTGTGCTGGTTTTCATATTGAAAGGCTAACCATGTATAAGCCGCCAGACTGAATATTTTAAGCACTGAATACAGCACTAAAGCCGTGGCACGGCGAATCAACTTCAAACTATAGCCCGCAAGTCCTGCACCTATTAAAGCGGCACATGCACCCAACATGGTGACATAAATCCCTATCTGAGAAAAACTCAGCCCCAAATCGACCATTAAAGGCTTCAAAAGTGGCCCTGCTAAACCATCCGCTATTTTAAAGCTCAAAAGCACTGCTAACCATGCTGTGAGTACGGGACTCTGGACAAAATAAGCCAAATAGTTTTTGATCTGTTGGAAATTAAAAGGTGTAGGCTGAGCTTCTGAAACAGCTCGATGCTTTGGCTCTGGATAAATTAAAATCGGCAGCGTGTTTATAAAGACGATTGCCGCCAGCATCAAAAAAGTGCTCTGCCAACTCAGCCAATCTAATGCCCACAAGATTGCACCACCACCGACAATAAAACCCAGACGCGATCCAATCACCTGAAAGGTATTGCCCCAGTGCTGTTGCTCCCCTTTTAAAATATTGACCGCCAATCCATCCGTTGCTATATCTTGCGTTGCCCCGAGCAAATTCATACTCAGGAGACCCAAAAAGAAAGCCCATAAATAAATAGGTTGATTTAATCCATCAATCGGGAGGAAAGACAGCCCGATCAGCACCAGCACCGTAAGAAACTGCAATGGGATGATCCAACTCCGATAGTGGCCGAAACGAGTGATCCCAAAACGATCCAGTACAGGTGCCCAAAACACTTTGATCGACCACGGCAACATCAGTAGTCCGAAGCCCCCAATCTGTGCCAGTGACACGCCCTGTGCTCTTAAAATGACAGGCAAGGCATGGGTCATAAACCCAACGGGTAAGCCCTGTGCCCAATACAATGAAAACAGCAAAATATATACATTGCGAGTCTGTAGCATGCTGTTCCTATATACATAGATTGGTCAAAATGTTCATCTTAGATCGCTATCCCTTCACTTTTTTTGCCAATGAATTCAAGCCGATCAGTGCTTATGATGAGATCATATACATCTTGGTCGATTGAGTATAATAACAATGAACCAATATTTTCCAGAACTACCAGATCAAGTTCCAAGTCGTAACTCATCTGCATTCACTCGCGCTATTTTTAAGCAGCTTTATTTGGCGCAAGGTTGGCGCTTTGTTGGCGAATTTCCCAACTTGCCTAAAGCGGTAGCAATTATTTCACCGCATACCTCAAATATCGATGCATGGCATGGCTTTACGGCTCTATTGGGCTTAGGCCTGCAAATCACCATTTTTGGCAAGAACAGTTTGTTTCATACCCCACTGAAACCGTTACTTGAGTGGATTGGCGTCATTCCAGTCAATCGTAGCCATGCCCAAGGGTTAACCCAAAATATTATCGATATTATTCACAGCAAAGAAAAAATTTGGGTCGGTATGGCGCCTGAAGGCACACGTAAGCAAGCCGAAGCCATCCGTAGTGGCTTTTATCGCATTGCCTATGGTGCACAGATTCCAATTGTGATGTTTTCCTTTGACTATGCGCAAAAAACTATTCACTGCTTGGGCGTGTTTCATCCTACTGGACATTTTGAGCAAGACCTAGAGCATATTTTAGATCTGTATATCGGCAAATTTTCAGCCAAGAACCCAAAATGGTTGGCCAAGCCTTTACAAAAACGCTTAAAAAATAGCTAGTAAATCAAGGTCTAATCTGCTGAGATGTGCAGCATTATTTGTTTTGCGTTTTAGTACTGTTGACCATGAATTTTGCTCGTTTATCTCTGATTGGTGCACTCACACTGACAATGGCAGGATGTGATCTTGCATCAAATAAAACACCAACAACTACTCCCATTCAAGCTCGTGAACCTGTGATTGCGATTGCACTCGGCGGTGGCGGTGCCAAAGGTTTTGCACACATTGGGGTGCTTAAAGTTTTAGAGTCACATGGTATTAAACCTAAAATTGTTACGGGAACCAGTGCGGGAAGTTTTGTGGGAAGTATCTATGCCAGTGGTAAAACGCCTTTCCAGCTTCAGCAAATTGCGCTGACTTTAAAAGAATCGGACATTCGAGACTTAACCCTCAACTCCCAAGGGTTTGTTCAAGGTCAAAAACTGCAAGACTATGTCAATAAACACGTCGGCAACAAGCCGATTCAACAGTTCCCTATCCGCTTCGCTGCAGTCGCTACCCGTCTGGATACAGGACGAAAAGCCGACTTTATTAAAGGCAATGCGGGTCAAGCAGTACGTGCTTCATGCAGTATTCCGAACGTTTTTGTCCCTGCGGTGATTGGTGGAACCAAATATGTTGATGGTGGCCTTGTTAGCCCAATTCCAGTGAAAACAGCCAAGGACATGGGCGCGGATATTGTAATTGCAGTTGATATTTCAGCCCGTCCCGTTGGAAACAAGCCACTGAATATGTGGGGCTTGCTCGACCAGACCATTAATATTATGGGGCAGCAAAGCATCAATGAAGAATTGAGCCAAGCAACTGTAGTGATTCAACCCAAAGTTGGCCACTTAGGTACTTTAGACTTAAAAGCCAGCAATCAATCTATTTTAGAAGGTGAAAAAGCCGCGCAGCTCAAAATTAAATCGATCGAAAAAGCCATAGGCGATTTTAAAAAGACTCCAGCTGCTTTTAAACCTGCGCCCAAAGCCAAATTCTAAAAAATTTGATTTTTAATATTCAAAGACTTATTCATCTGCTAAATTGATATAGATGCTTCTGCATCTATATCCCTATAACGAATATTATGAGTAGATGTATGGAATTTGCTTTTGAACCTTGGCACTGGTTTGTATTGGGCGTTCTGTTAATGTTATCAGAGCTAATTCTGCCTGCTTTTGCCGCATTGTGGTTCGGTATTGCGGCCATTATGGTCGGTATTTTGTACTGGATGTTCCCCATGATGGGCGTTACCACGCAGTTTGTGACGTGGATTATTTTGTCGATTTTATGCACTTTACTTTGGTTTAAATTTATTAAACCGCTTTCGACTGACAAAACCAAGGCAGGACTGTCTCGTGAAGCAACCATCGGTCAAATTGGCATGGTGATTCAAGCAAGTCCTGAAAATGAACACATTCGCGTTCGCTTCCCCATTCCCGTACTCGGTTCAGATGAATGGAACTGTCGTACTTTAGATAAAGTCCACGTCGGCGACCGAGTGCGTGTCGTTGAAATACTCGGCAATGATTTAATGGTCAAAGCACATCTCTCAAGCAACGAAAATAGATAAAAGTGAGTTAAGCATATGTCTGGTGGATTTATTGTCGTTTTAGCAATTTTGGCTTTTGCCGCTGTCACCATTTTTAAAGGTGTCCGTATTGTTCCACAAGGTTATAAATGGATCGTACAACGTCTAGGGAAATACCATAGCACGTTGAGTCCAGGTCTCAACTTTGTGATTCCTTATGTCGATGAAGTGGCTTATAAAGTGACGACCAAAGACATTGTATTAGACATTCCCTCTCAAGAAGTGATTACCCGCGATAACGCCGTTTTGCTCATGAATGCAGTGGCATATATCAACATCACCACGCCTGTAAATGCCGTCTATGGGATTGAAAACTATACATGGGCCATTCAGAACTTAGTGCAAACATCACTGCGTTCAATCGTCGGTGAAATGGATCTTGATGATGCATTATCATCTCGTGATCACATTAAAGCCAAACTTAAAGCAGCCATTTCGGATGATATTTCAGACTGGGGAATTACCCTAAAAACCGTTGAAATTCAAGACATTCAACCATCTTCAACCATGCAAGCAGCAATGGAGGCGCAAGCGGCAGCTGAGCGTCAACGTCGTGCGACTGTGACCAAAGCAGACGGTGAAAAACAAGCCGCGATTTTAGAGGCTGACGGCCGTTTAGAAGCGTCTCGCCGTGACGCAGAAGCGCAAGTGGTCTTAGCAGAGTCTTCTCAGCGTGCCATTGAAATGGTCACTTCTGCTGTGGGTGACAAGGAAATTCCTGTGGCTTACTTGTTGGGTGAACAATATGTCAAAGCGATGCAAGACATGTCTAAATCAAACAATGCTAAAACAGTGGTGTTACCAGCCGATATTTTAAGTACCATCCGCGGTGTTATGGGACGTAAAGACATCTAACTGATGCTTGGTTTGATTGAATGAGGACAGCTTTCGAGCTGTCTTTTTTATTGGCATTATGAAAAAACTCAAGCCTCTAAGGAACAAGCATTAAAAAAGAGGACACGCTATGTCCTCTTTTTTAATCTAAACACTGAAACTTAGCTTTGGCGAGCCAATAAAAACTGTGAAATCTGATTCAGTTCTGCTGCCGCATCCGTTGGGAAATAAGCCAAAGCAGCAAAGGCTTGATCATGCAAAGTCTTGGCATAGTCTTGTGCAGCCTCAAGTCCCATTAAGGCTGGATAAGTCGATTTTTTGACTTGCTCATCCTTCCCTGCGGTTTTACCCAGTACATCTGTATTTGAAATGATATCTAAAATATCGTCTTGTACCTGAAAAGCCAAACCAATTGCCTGCGCATATTCGCGTAACTTAGGAATCGCTTGATCACAACCGTCAAATACAGTCACCGCGGCCATCATCACCGCAGCAGAAATCAATGCACCCGTTTTATTTCGGTGGATATTTTCAAGTGCAGCCTGCTCGACACGTTTACCTTCGGCTTGTAGGTCAAGGACTTGGCCACACACCATTTTAGAGCTCGCTGTCGCTAAAATTTGCATCTGCTTCAGTACAATATCCTGATCAACCACTGGGCCAGCATCAAACAGTCGGCTACCTAAAATTTCAAATGCCATGGACTGCAAGATATCGCCCGCAAGCAAAGCTGTATCTTCACCATACGCCACATGACAGGTCGGCTGACCACGGCGCAAAAGATCATTATCCATACACGGCAAATCATCATGTGCCAAGGAATAACAATGAATCAACTCCACAGCCACAGCGGCGCGGCGCACGGCCGCTGTATTATTGTTTGGATTTAAATGTGCGGTGGCATAGCACAGCGCAGGACGTACACGTTTGCCACCTAACATGACCGCATGATGCACAGCACTCTTTAACGGTTCCGGAATTGAAAAAGCATCAAGTGCCGTCAATAAATCATCGTGAATACGTTGTTGAGCCTGTTGGAGTGCATTTGCTGATACGTCGGTTAGTGCTGACACATTCGCCTCGAATAACAATAGGATAAATTAATCTGGTGCTCAGTTTGACTGAGCCGATCATTTGAAATGATCTGTTGGCATGATACTGCTTTCTGCCCGCTTTCTCTATGCCGAAAGCACAAACAAGGCACAGTATTCTATTAATTTTTGCAGACGAGATGATAAGAATGACTTTTCTACTATTTCAAGCAACCATTACACAAGCAATCAAGCTCTAAAATTCACTGCTCATGGTCTTAGTTATTTTTAGCCTTCTTATCACAGACCTAGAGTTGACATAAAAAAACCTCTCCAGAAAGAGGCTTTTTACATCGCGTTAATCCAAGCTTTCCGCTGGAATACGCACCCAACCTTCCATTAGCACGCGAGCACTACGACTCATGACAGCTTTTTTCACTACCCACTGACCCTTTTCTTGTATTGCTTGCGCTCCGACACGTAAGGTCCCTGAAGGATGACCAAAACGAACGGCTTCACGTACTCCACCACCCGCGGCCAAATTAACCAAGGTGCCTGGTATCGCTGCTGCAGTACCTATGGCAACAGCCGCTGTCCCCATCATCGCATGGTGTAATTTACCCATAGAAAGTGCACGAACCAATAAATCGGTGTCTTGCTCTGTAATAGTTTTACCGCTCGACGAGACATATTGTTTTGGCTTAGAAACAAAAGCAATTTTAGGCGTGTGTTGACGACTGGCAGCTTCAGAAATGTCTTGAATCAGCCCCATCTGTTTTGCACCATAGGCACGAATGGTTTCAAAACGTGCTAAAGCTTTGGCATCGCCATTAATTGCGTCTTGTAATTCACTCCCCGTGTAGCCAATGTCTTCTGCATTTAAAAAAATGGTCGGAATGCCTGCATTGATAAACGTAGCTTGAAAGCGACCAACCTCAGGAACTTCTAAAGTGTCGACCAAATTCCCTGTTGGGAACATGGCACCACCATCTTCACCATCATCGGCTGGATCTAAAAATTCAATTTGCACTTCTGCAGCTGGGAACGTCACACCATCAAGTTCAAAATCACCTGTTTCTTGAACTTGCCCCTGCGTAATAGGTACATGTGCAATAATAGTTTTTTGAATATTCACCTGCCAAATGCGGACTGTGCAGATGCCATTGTCTGGAATACGTGCAGCATCGACCAAGCCATTTGAAATCGCAAATGAACCGACAGCAGCGGTTAAGTTGCCGCAGTTTCCACTCCAGTCGACAAAAGGCTGATCAATCGACACTTGCCCAAATAAATAGTCAACGTCATGTTCAGGCTGTTGGCTCTTCGCTAAAATCACCGTTTTACTGGTACTCGATGTTGCACCACCCATACCATCAATTTGCTTTGCATAAGGATCAGGGCTGCCAATTACACGGAGCAATAACTGATCTCGAACGCGTCCAGCCTGTTGCGCGGCTTCTGGGAGATCATCTAATTTAAAGAATACGCCCTTACTGGTCCCTCCACGCATATACGTTGCTGGAATTTTGATTTGTGGTGCAAAACTCATTTTTATTGAATCCTTCATATTTATCATTGTGTTAAGTCAAGCATGCTGATTTAACTTTGGTTCATAATACCTTTTTTCAATATCCATGCGTAACGTACAGGACTTTAGTCTAAGCAAGTATAAAAAAAAACCATTTGTGAACGTCCGGTTTCCAAATAAAATTCCCGATTTTATAATTTAAATAAAATTAATATATTGATTCGTATGTTTTTTATTTACAATTTATTACATATTATTTTTCATATGAATAATAACTTTTTTTCATAAATTTTGAGCTACTATGCGATTTCTTCGCGATCTATTACAATCGAAAACACTTATCCATTGTCGGGCTGAAATAACTTGAATAAAGAGTCGTCTCAACTTCAGCGTGGCTTAAAGAACCGTCATATTCAATTGATTGCCATGGGCGGCGCAATTGGTACTGGCTTATTTTTAGGTTCCGCACATGTGATTGAATCTGCTGGCCCATCCATTATTTTGGGCTATGCAATTGGTGGTTTAATTGCATTTTTAATCATGCGTCAACTTGGGGAAATGATCGTTGAAGAACCCGTTGCAGGTTCTTTTAGTCATTTTGCAAACAAATACTGGGGCAAATTTGCAGGCTTTCTGGCTGGCTGGAACTACTGGATTCTATATGTTCTAGTGGCCATGACCGAGCTGACCGCTGTTGCGAAATATATCAACTACTGGTGGCCCCACATTCCTGCGTGGGCATCTGTTCTCACCTTCTTTGTGATCATTACCTTAGTCAACTTAGGTAATGTGAAGTTTTACGGTGAATCAGAGTTCTGGCTAGCTATTATCAAAGTCACGGCCGTCGTCGCCATGATTGTATTTGGTCTTTATCTTTTGGGAACGGCAGGCGCAGATTCCACGGCTTCATTCAGCAATCTTTGGTCACATGGTGGTTTCTTCCCGCATGGCTTTGAAGGTCTGTTCTATATGCTGGCCTTCTTGATGTTTGCCTTTGGCGGTATTGAATTGATTGGTATGGCTGCAGCAGAAGCTGATAACCCACAAAAATCAATTCCTAAAGCAATCAACCAAGTGGTATTCCGTATCCTCATTTTCTATGTGGGTTCATTGACCATTTTGTTATCGCTTGTACCTTGGAATGAATTGCAACTTGGTGGCTTAGATAAGAGCCCATTTGTAATGATCTTCAGTCAATTAGGTATTGGTTGGGCTGCGCATCTGCTGAATTTTATTATCTTGACTGCAGCACTTTCAGTATATAACAGCGGTATGTATGCTAACAGCCGCATGTTGTTTGGTTTAGCACAGCAAGGCAATGCACCTAAAATATTCAGTAAAACCAATAAACAAGGTGTACCAATTCCAGCAGTCTTGTTCTCTGCTTTACTGATTTTCGGTTGTGTACTGTTGAATTATTTTGCGCCAGAAGATGCTCTCAGCAACTTAATTTATATTGTTGTTGGTGCTTTGGTATTGAACTGGGCCATGATCAGCTTAACTCATCTTCAATTTATGAAGGCCATGAAAAGCGAAGCGAAAAAACCATTATTTCCTGCACTTTGGTCGCCTTTCAGTAACTACCTTGTGCTTGGATTTATTGCTGTAGTGCTTTACATCATGTGGACTCAAGGTTTAAGCGGCGCTGTGATCATGATTCCAATTTGGATCGTATTAATGTTCATCCTATACAAAATTTTGTATAGAAAAGCATAAAATATTCATTTTAAAATAGTTATTGTTTCGGCAATAACTATTTTTTTGATTAAAATCAGCTACATTAACCGCACTTTTGCGCTCTTAGCTTAACTGGATAGAGCAGTTGCCTCCTAAGCGACCGACGTGGGTTCGAGTCCCGCAGAGCGCACCATTTTATGGTTGTTTTCAACTTCTCTAAGCCTAATCATAAACACTAAAAATTCGATTTATGACACTGTGATACTAATAATCCCCTTCAAACTTGGACGCTGATTCAACAGCCGCTCAAGCTAATGTAAAAAATTCAGCGTGAAGAAACTCGCTCGCGGCGCCACCTACATCTGGATTTTCAAGTCAGGTTTTAGTAAGTCAAACTGTTCTTGATATTTTACAATTAATTTTCGTGCTCGAATAAATTGATTGGCTATTTCATTTTCAAATCACTGTTCTCGATAGATTTAGGGAATAAGTCAAATTTCATACCCAATTTTTCCCTTCTATTTTAGTCATATATAGCTAAATTCTAAAAACACTAGAACATGTAAACATCTGTAAAACCTCATTTCCTATGGTTTTAGGTGTGATAATAAATTAAGTATTCAGCCATAACACAGATTTCATCCTTAAATCTTGGTATAACAAAGCTACCCTATTTTAAAACATATTTTTATGAATAATATTAATTTATTTTATAGGTCAATCATTTACCAATTTTATTTATTGCGTAATTAAATTACGTATTGAATAATAACCTAGATCAAGTATGATGAATTAAAACTTCTACACTTGCTCACTCAACATTGAGAATGCTGCTGAACAAGTGCCCCATTTCAGACAAACGGATTTGTCTCTCTCGCTCTAGAATTGTAGCGACCAGTCCGTTAGCTCTGAAAGGAATCGTTAAAAAGATAAGCAATAGGATTGCTTAAAAAAGAAATGAGGACGTTGTATGAATGAATTAGCCAACCCATTAGAACTGTGTGGATTCGAATTTATTGAATTTGTTTCTAAAGATGGTCAGCTAGATGCGGTATTTGAAACCATTGGGTTCAGCAAAGTGGCAAAACATAAGTCTAAAAATGCGTATTTATGGCGTCAGGGCAAGATTAATATCATTCTAAATTATCAGCCTGAATCATATGCAGCTTATTTCTATAAAGAACATGGCCCTTCTGCCTGTGCAATGGGTTTCCGCACCAAGAATGCCGCAAAGGCATTTAAAAAGGCGATAGAAATTGGTGCTGAACCCATTTACAACCAAGTTGGTCCGATGGAGCTAAATATCCCAGCAATTAAAGGGATTGGCGGCTCTCCTATTTTCCTCGTAGATTGTGACATTTACCAAAATGACTTCATATTCTTTGATGATGTACCCTCTCATCCTGTCGGCACAGGTTTATATGAAATCGACCATTTGACCCACAATGTGTATAAAGGCCGTATGCAGTATTGGGCTGATTTCTATGAAAAGATTTTCAACTTCCAAGAAATTCGCTACTTCGATATTAAAGGTGAATATACTGGCCTGACATCCAAGGCACTCACGGCGCCCGATGGCAAAATCCGTATCCCGCTCAATGAAGATTCGGATAAAGGAAATGGTCAGATTGCCGAATTTCTCAATGAGTTTAACGGTGAAGGTATTCAGCATATTGCCTTCATTTGTGATGACCTGATTAGCACTTGGGACAAGTTAAAAGCTTTAGGTGCCAAATTCATGACACCTCCGCCAAATACCTATTATGAAATGCTAGATGAACGTTTACCTAACCACGGCGAACCTGCTGATGAACTACAAAAACGGGGCATCTTGCTAGATGGCAATACTAAAGACGGTAATAAACGCCTCTTGTTGCAAATTTTCTCTCAAAATATGCTAGGCCCTGTCTTCTTTGAATTTATTCAACGTAAAGATGACGACGGTTTTGGTGAAGGCAACTTTAAAGCGCTATTTGAGTCGATTGAACGCGATCAAATTAAACGTGGCGTTTTAGATGTATCTAAAGCTTAAACGATTTCTAGAATTTCCCTGTATATATAGTTTTATGTACAGGGAAATTTAACTTTTGCGCAAAAATTATACTCGTAAAAAATTAAAGTCTGCTCTGATGACAATATAAAAATAACTAAACATCATCACAGTTCAAGGCTTTATCTCACATGGATGAAGAATAAAAATGCAGCACATTGAACAAGGAAACCTGAAAAAAGGTTTAAGTAATCGTCATATTCAGCTCATCGCCCTCGGTGGTTCTATCGGCACGGGGCTATTCCTCGGTATTTCACAAACCATCAAACTCGCAGGACCTTCTGTTATTTTAGGCTATGCCATCGCAGGCCTTATTGCCTTTCTCATGATGCGCCAGCTCGGTGAAATGATTGTGCATGAACCCGTGAGTGGTTCTTTTAGTCATTTTGCTTATAAATACTGGGGCAAATTTGCGGGCTTTATGTCTGGCTGGAATTATTGGGTACTGAATATTTTAGTGTGTATGGCTGAACTCAGTGCTGTCGGCCTCTATATCCATTACTGGTGGCCTGATATTCCAACGTGGGTTTCTGCTTTGGGTTTCTTTATTTTCATTAATGTCATTAATTTACTGCACGTGAAATTATTTGGTGAAATGGAATTTTGGTTAGCCATTATTAAGGTCGTGGCAATTATTGCCATGATTGCTTTTGGTAGTTACTTGTTGGCCAGCGGTAGTGGTCATAGCCAGTCTAGCTTACAAAATTTATGGCAGCTCGGAGGCTTCTTCCCCAATGGTATTACAGGCTTAGTGATGGCTATGGCCATGATTATGTTTGCTTTCGGTGGAATTGAACTGGTGGGCATTGCAGCAGCAGAGACAGATAACCCTCAGAGAACCCTCCCAAAAGCCGTCAATCAAATTGTTTACCGCGTCTTGTTATTTTATATCTTAAGCTTAGTCGTAATTTTGTCACTTTATCCATGGAATATGATGGCTGAAGGCGGTAGTCCTTTTGTATTGATTTTCGACTCTTTAGGCAGCCAGACCGTGGCCGCTGTTTTAAATTTTGTAGTTTTGACTGCGGCTGTTTCTGTCTATAACAGCACCAATTACTGTACCAGCCGAATGCTGCTTGGTCTGGCACAACAAGGCAATGCCCCAAAATTTTTAAGCAAAATTAATCCACGTGGTATTCCTGTAAATGCCATTATGGTTTCAGCTTTCTTTACTTTAATATGTGTTCTGATTAACTATTTATTTCCTGAAAAAGCATTTAACTTACTCATGATGCTGGTCGTAGCGGCTATTGTGATTAACTGGGTCGTGATTTCTTATACACATTTAAAGTTTAAAAAAGCCATGAATCGCATGCAGGTAAAAACTCACTTTCCAAGTGTGGCCTATCCATTTACCAATTATTTATGTATTGCCTTCATGGCGTGTATTCTGCTTATTATGAGTCGTAGTCCAGATATGCAAATCGCAGTTCTCATGATTCCAGTCTGGATCGCGATTTTACTGACTGCTTACTTCCTTAAACGGAAGCAAGAAGATCATGTTGCGTTGCTTGAAAAAAGTAAAATCACTTCCTTACCAGAAGCGTAATATCGTATTTATCATATTAGGATGTATTCATGTTTCAACATATTGATGCCTATGCAGGTGACCCGATTCTTTCTCTGATGGAGGAATTCAGCAAAGATACGCGCCAGAATAAGGTCAATCTCAGTATCGGACTTTATTATAACGAAGATAATATCGTGCCGCAGCTACAGTCGGTTCAAAAAGCCTATACTCATTTAATTCCTGACTATGACAAAGTCCGAGTCTATTTGCCAATGGATGGACTCAAGAGCTTTAATCAGGCTGCACAAGAACTGATTTTCGGTCAGGCTAGCCCTGCTCGTCAGCAAGGGCGTGTCGTCACCATTCAGACTTTGGGTGGTTCTGGTGCACTCAAAGTGGGGGCAGACTTTTTGAACAAATACTTTCCACAGTCCGAGATCTGGGTCAGTCAGCCGACTTGGGAAAACCATATTGCGATCTTTAATGGCGCTGGTGTTCAAACCCATTTCTACCCTTATTATGATGCGGACACCCATGCCGTAAATCTAACGGCGATGCTAGATACCTTAAGGCAGCTACCTGCTCAAAGTATCGTACTACTGCATCCTTGCTGTCATAACCCAACAGGTGCAGATTTAGCACCTCATGAATGGGATCAAGTGATTGAGGTTCTAAAAGCAAATGACTTGATTCCTTTCTTGGACATGGCCTATCAAGGTTTTGGTCAAGGATTGGAGCAAGATGCTTATGCGATACACGCGCTAGATCGGTCTGGTATGAACTTTATTGTCAGCCATTCTTTTTCCAAGATTTTCTCCCTATATGGCGAACGCGTTGGTAGCTTAAGCTTTGTCTGTGATGACGCAAACATTGCCCAAAATGTATTGGGTCAGCTTAAAGCGACAGTCCGTCGCATTTATTCTAGCCCAGCAGCTAACGGTGCGTTATTGGTGAGTCAGGTATTAAATAACACCGCGTTGTCTCAGCTATGGCAGTCTGAATTAGAAGAAATGCGTCAACGCATTTTACAGATGCGTCGCTTACTTGAAGACAAACTCAGTCAAGCGTTACCAGATATGGACTTTAGCTATCTGACCCAGCAACAAGGCATGTTTAGTTATACGGGCTTAAGTGCAGAACAGGTCGATTTGCTGAAACAAGATTATGGTATTTATTTAGTCCGCAGCGGCCGTATGTGTACTGCTGGCCTGAATTTAAACAATATTGATTATGTGGCTGAGTCGATGGCAACTGTGCTTAAAGCTGTACGTTCCACTGAGTCTGTGTTTGCTTAAGATATATCATGCTCACTTAGGCTTCTCACTCTAGGGCTAGAAGCCTTTTTTATCGTTATTTTTCAGAATTTGAATCAAGGCAACCTCAGTCTACGGGTTTCAGCTTAGCTATCTAGTTCCTAGTTTCCCCTTATCCTTTAGACAAGGTATCAGAAAATGAAATATTGATACTGTCTAGCACGGCCGCATCCCATAAAAAAATCCACCAGAGGGTGGATTTAAAACTTAAGTCATCTTTTCAATGTCATCGACGCTTTTATATGGCATCAGCTGGATGAAATAAAGCATCGATCTGACGCTGTACGCCAAGAACATAATTTATTGCCTGCTGCATTTGTTCTTCGGGTAACTGATCTTCTGTGCCAATACAAGTAATGACATGATCCAGTTGCTGCGTGAAATTAAAGACTGGAATACTAATCGCATTGATCCCAGCCATCATATCTCCTGTGACTGAAGCATAACCTTGACTCAGAATTTTCGCTTTCAGCTCTAAAAAATCTTCCCAATTTGCAGGATACTGCTCTGGTTTAGCGCTACTTTCCCATTCTTTTTCCAATAATGGCTTGATGATGTGCTCAGACTGATAGCAGGCATGCAAGCGCCCTGTCGCAGATTTCAGCAGCGGCATGCGTGAACCGACTCGGGTAATAATATTAAAGACATGGTTAGATTCTAAAGACTGAACCACGACCGCGTCTTCGGCAAACCATTTACTGACATGAATACTGCAATTCAGATGTTGCTGAATGTCCTGAATATAACGCTGGCTTAATTCTAGCATATCTGTTCGCTTGAGGGCATTCACCCCAAAAGCATGTGCGCGCTCACCTAAACTATAACGCCCATCCGTTAATTGCTGAGCATAGCCTTTACGAATCAAGCTCACCACATAACGGTGTACTTTAGCCGGATGCATGGATAAAACTTCGGACAGCTCTTTTAACATCATTGGTGCATTATGCACGGTCAATGCATCCAATACGGTTAATCCAACTTCCAGAGACTGAACCCCTCCCTGTATTTTTTCTTCCTCAACACTCATCGCTTTACCCTGCATAGCTGCATTAGTTTTCATAACTCCATTGGTGAATTGTACTACTTAAATCAAAAATGTAAGCCATCTAAACCTGACTCTCTCATTCAGTGTAGTATAGCTTATCAAGTTACACTATTCATAAATAAATTATTTATTGCGTAATTTTAAAATATAAGTATGATTCTATCTAGAACTTAAATTTTCCACGGAAAGGATCAATATCCATGAGCAAACGCTTGAAGTCATTTGTTGAAATCGCTGCACATTCAGATTTCCCGCTAGAAAACCTGCCTTATGGCATCTTTAGTGAAAAACACAATTCGCAGCCTCGTGCTGGCGTAGCACTGGGAGAATGGGTAATTGATCTGGCGGTACTGGAAGCGCATGGTTATTGCAAAGTGGCAGATGGCAAACTGGTCTTTAATCAGCCGACACTGAATTTGTTTATTGAATCAGGTCAAGCCAATTGGTCTAAGGTCCGCGCTGAATTACAAGTTTTGTTGTCCGCAGATAATCCTGATCTTCGTGACAATCAGGCCCTGCGTGATCAGGTTTTCTTCAAACAATCAGACGTCAAAATGCATATGCCGGTACACATCCCAGGCTATACCGATTTCTATTCGTCTAAAGAACATGCCACCAATGTCGGTTGCATGTTCCGTGACCCGAAAAATGCGCTGCTGCCCAACTGGTCAGAACTCCCTGTTGGTTATAATGGACGTGCCAGCTCAGTTATTGTGAGCGGCACTGACATTGTCCGTCCATCAGGACAAATCAAGCTGCCAGATTCAGAACGTCCTGTATTTTCTGCTTGTCGTAAACTCGACTTTGAACTGGAAACTGGTTTTATCGTAGGCAAGTCAACTCAGCTGGGTCAACCTGTTCCAATTGAAAACGCATGGGATCATATTTTCGGTATGGTGCTGTTTAATGACTGGTCTGCACGTGACTTGCAACAATGGGAATACGTACCACTTGGCCCGTTTAATGCCAAAACTTTTGCGTCATCTATTTCACCTTGGATTGTGACGCTGGAAGCACTTGAGCCATTTAAAACCAGTTCACCTGAACAAGAGCCGAAACCTTTGGCTTATCTACGTGAAGACAACAGCAGCAATAGTTATGACATTCATTTGTCGGTTGAAATTCAGCCTGAGAATGACGACAAAAGTGATGTGATCTGCAAAACCAACTTTAAATATATGTACTGGTCCATGGCTCAGCAGCTCACACATCATACGATTGCGGGCTGTAACTTGCAGGTCGGTGATTTGATGGGTTCAGGGACCATTTCAGGGCCGACCCCAGATTCTTATGGTTCATTACTCGAAATCACATGGAATGCCACCAAACCTTTAACGCTATCAAATGGCGAACAGCGTAACTTCATTCAAGACGGCGATACCGTCATTATGAAAGGCTATTGCGAAAAAGATGATTTGCGGATTGGCTTTGGTGAAGTCAGCGGCACAATTCTGCCAGCAGTGGATTTTGGTTTTACCCCATAATTGCAGATCAGGATGTTGCCCATGAAACTGTATACCTATTTTCGTAGTTCTGCGGCTTACCGAGTTCGTATTGGCCTGAATTTAAAAGGTCTGACTGCTGAACATGTCCCTGTGCACTTAGTCAATAATGGCGGTGAACAGCATAGTGAAAGCTACCGTCAGATCAATCCTAGTGAGCTGGTGCCCACATGGGCAGAGCAGGATTTTGTTCTGACTCAATCGCTAAGTATTCTTGAATATTTAGAAGAAAAATTCCCAGACATGGCCTTGCTCCCTCAAGACTCGCAGCAACGTGCTTTGATCCGTGCATTTAGTTTGAGTATTGCCTGCGATATCCATCCACTCAACAACCTACGGGTACTTCAGTACCTGACGGGTACATTGGAAATAAGTGATGCGCAGAAAACAGCTTGGTATAAACACTGGGTTTTAACGGGCTTTAAGGCCCTTGAAACACAGTTGGAACAGTCCAATGGCAAATTCTGTTTTGGCAGTCAGCCGACCCTCGCGGATTGCTGCCTGATTCCACAAGTCTATAACGCGCTACGTTTTGATTTTGATTTATCCGACTATCCAAAAATTTGTTCGATTTACACCCATTGCAACACTTTAGAAGCCTTTCAACACGCTGCACCCGAAATGCAACCTGAAGCTGCTTAAGTTTTTTATAAGGATATAAAAATGACCATTCAAATTGAAAAAATCCACCACGTGGCCTACCGTTGTAAAGATGCCAAAGAAACGGTGGAATGGTACAAAAAAAACCTAAATATGGATTTCATTCTCGCCTTTGCTGAAGACCATGTCCCTTCAACCAAAGCCTTTGATCCCTATATGCACCTCTTCCTAGATGCAGGAAACGGCAATGTGCTGGCTTTCTTTGAACTACCAACCCAGCCTGAAATGGGCCGTGATGAAAACACCCCAAAATGGGTGCAGCACATTGCACTCAAAGTCAAAGACCGTCAGGCACTGATTGATGCGAAAGAACACCTAGAAGCCAATGGTATAGAGGTCTTGGGCATTACCAATCATGGTATTTTCCACTCAATTTATTTCTTTGATCCAAATGGCCACCGTTTGGAACTAGCCTATGACGATGAAAAAGCACCACAAAAAATTGCCATGATTACAGAACAAATGAAATATGACATGCTGGAAGAATGGAGCAAAACCAAACGCGCACCGCAGCATACGCATTTCCTACATGCAGATGAATTAAGCCATAATTCTCGCATCGCCAAAGTAGACGCCTAAGTCTGGCGGAAGTTGTGCGGATGGTGAATGCCTTAGAGGCAACTTCAACGATGATAAAAAAACGCAAAGCAGCTTCGGCTGCTTTTCTGATTTAAATAGATAGGATTTCTTATTTTAATTAGAAACTTAGAATAACTTAATTCCACCGACTGCCATCAACAATAACTTTGCGTTTATTGCACGGCGAATCCTATCTCAGCCCTCATCCATATAAAATCGAATCAAATTGTTCATCCATCAAACCTGTCTATGCATCCCTTGAAACTTATAGGTTTAAGCACCAGTCAAATAGGCAGCAATTTCATCAGCCGCAGCTCTTGCTGTTCTGGACACTCCAATTAAAGTCACCGATGCCATGCCTGTCCACTCACCATAGCCAACCAACCATAAATTATTTAGTTTCATTGAACGCCCATATGAACAGCAACCGTTTGATCAGGTTGGACCACACCAAGACCTATTAAATGATTAAGTACAGGGTTAAACCCTCTACACCAAATGACAGCATATACCGCTTGAGTTGAACCATCAGCCCAAACTGCCGAATGCTCAGTAAATGCGGCAAAAGGCTCTCGACTGGGCAAAACCCCTCGTGTTCTTGCGTCTTTGATACTATCAATCATAACAATATATCCCAACCCACCTGCGAGTTGTTCCAAACTCCGACCTTCCTGTTGTGCTTGGTTTTGTGCATAAATATTTTGCAAGACACTGATTTTAAATAATTTTCAAAATTTTAATAAAAAATAAATATAATAAAATCATAGTCTTATTTATTTGTGCAACAAAGTCTTATGAAACAGCAAAAAAAACAGTGATACGCATCGCAACAAGGATTTATGTTCAAGCTTAATTGGGTGATTTTTAACCAAAAAATAAATTTTATATTTCAAATTATATATTTATATTTTTCATTAACTTAGGTTGTATAAATGTATATTTTTAGTATAAAAACTCTATTATGATTACTTTTTGAACTGATTAGTTATATCTAGAGTATTTACTCTTATTTTAATTGTGCTATTTTTGTGACACGGAGTAACAAATGATTTCGGTTAACCGACTTCTCCAAAAGCCAAAAAACATAAACACAAAATGAGCAACAAACATTTGCATTTGCACCTCAAGGAAAGACGTAGAATGAAATTAAAAACATTAACGACAGCAATGATTTTAGCAACTGTACCAATGACGGGGGCATTTGCTGCTGCTCTAGATCGTTCAGGTCAGTCAATCTCTGCATTCTTGCAACCAGGTAATTACTTTGAAGCTGGCATTTCTGTATTGGATCCAGATGTATCTGGACAGGAAGCTGGCACCAGCACAACAAGTCGTCAAATTGGTGATATGGCGGGCGATTACTATTTCCCGAGTGCCGCACTAAAATTCCAACTTACTGATAACTTCTCTTTTGGTCTGCTTTACGACCAACCCTTTGGTGCTGATGCCGAATATTCAGGTAATAATGTTTTTGTTGCTGCACCAACAGATCGAGTACTAAGTACACTACCAATTACAACAACAGCTATTGGCGGCGCTACTACAGGCAGTACTTCAGTTGAAGTTGATACACAAAACATTTCTATGATTTTTGGCTTCCAACCAACTGAGAATTTTAATATTTATGGTGGTGGTGTATATCAAACCATTAAAGGTAATGTAAAACTACGCGGCTCAGCTTACAGCGTTTTTAATGGATACGATGCAAACATTAAAGAAGACTCTGCTGCAGGTTGGCTAGCAGGTGCAGCATTTCAAATTCCTGAAATTGCATTAAAAGCTTCAGTCACTTACCGCTCTGAAATTGATCATAAATTTGTTGCGAATGAGAACCTTAGTTTAGCTGCACCTTTAAATAATGTCTTGCCTGTGCTTCCTGGGCAATTACCTCCAGGATTACCGCCACAGCAAGTCGCAGCAATTGGTCAAGCAGTCGGTGGTTTTATAGCAGCAAATTCAGCTGAAGGTAACACTAAAATTACAACACCACAATCGGTGAACTTAGACTTCCAAACAGGCATCATGGCGAACACTGTAGCATTTGCAAATGTACGTTGGGTGAACTGGAAAGACTTCTCAATCACACCGTATAAATTTGGTAAAGCAGCAGAAGCTGTTGGTCCTTTAGTGAAACGCCCAAATGGTTTCTCTCTAGTAGAATATTCTGATGACCAATGGTCAGCTAACGTAGGTGTAGGTCGTAAATTAAATGATCAATGGGCTGGCAACGTTTCTGTAGGTTGGGACTCTGGTGCTGGTAATCCTGTATCAACGCTTGGCCCTACAGAAGGTTACTGGAACTTAGGCTTGGGTGTTCAATATAGCCCAACACCTGCAACCTTTATCGCCGGCGGTGTAAAATACTTCTGGTTAGGTGATGCGAAAGCACAAACTGGTGCTCAAGCTGGCGGTTCAGAGTATGTAGCAAATTTTGAAGATAATGATGCTTTAGCTTATGGCTTAAAAATCGGTTACAAGTTCTAATTATTAATAATGAAAAAACCATCTGTAAAGATGGTTTTTTCATTTTCAACAATGACATCTACGCTCTTTTTTATACACTTGTGATTCATTTGAGCAACAAATAAACACTTAAACATTTTGCATAATATTAAATCAACCACTTAGCATCCAAAAATAAATCTATATAAATCATAAAATTAATATTTTTTTTTAGTGTTTTTACTCTACACAAGTACATTTTTTAACTTTTCAGTTCATTTTACAACCGTAGTTGAGCATTTACTCTTTTTGTATTTATGTTACTTTCCGTGCCAATCACTTACATAAAGCTACAACAAGGAATGTTCCCTATGAAGCTTACAGCTCTTCGCTCAGCTATTTTGCTCAGCTTAATTCCGACAACTTCAGTATTTGCTGCAGGTCTTGATCGCTCAGGCCAATCTATTGCTGCTTTCCTTCAACCCGGCAATTATTTTGAAGCAGGTATTTCAGTCCTTGACCCTGAAGTAAAAGGAAAAGATACAAGTGGCAACAAAACAGGTGACATGGCAAGTGACTACTACTTCCCTCACGCTGCTCTAAAAATTCAAGCAACGGAGCATTTCTCTGTTGGTCTTATTTACGATCAACCGTTCGGTGCAGATGCAGAATATTCTGGGAATAGTAACTTTATTGAAAACCACCCAGTTCCATTTCAAGGCGGGACATCTGTTATTGTTGATACTCAGAATTTAAATTTACTTTTTGGATACCAACCAAACGAAAACTGGAATCTTTATGCAGGTGCGGTATACCAAACTGTAGATGGTACAGTTTTACTTCGCGGTACAACTTATAGCGTATTCAACGGTTACGACTTTAGAACTGGCGAAGACGAATCAGTAGGTTGGTTAGCAGGTGTTGCGTATCAAATTTCAGAAATCGCGCTTAAAGCATCAGTAACTTATCGCTCAGAAATCGAGCACAAAATGAATGCTTCAGAAAATTTTGGCGCAGCTGGATATATTTCAATCCCTGGCGCACCTGACCAATCTGCCCAACTCAATCAATTAATGACAGCCTTAAATGCATCATCTGGTGAAACTAAGTTAACCACGCCACAATCTGTCAATATTGATTTCCAAACAGGTATTATGGCCAATACCGTTGCTTTCGCAAATATACGTTGGGTCGATTGGTCAAACTTCAAAGTACAGCCGTATAACTTTGCTAAACTTTCAAAAGTCGTTGGCCAAAACCCAACGATTAATAAACCAAATGGCTTTAATCTGATTGACTATAAAGAAGATCAAATTTCTGCAACCGTTGGTCTAGGTCGCAAATTTAACGAGCGCTGGGGTGGCAATGTGTCCGTAGGTTGGGATTCTGGTGCAGGTAACCCGGTGACAACACTTGGCCCAACAGAAGGTTTTTGGAGTGTAGGTACAGGTGTTCGTTTTTCTCCAGCAGAAAACTACTTTATTGGCGCTGGCGTGAAGTACTTCTGGTTAGGCGATGCTGATGCTGTAACAGGTGCTCACTCGAATGCTGGAAAATTCACTAATAACGATGCGATCGCTTATGGTTTAAATATCGGTTATAAATTCTAAACCATAGCATCATACTCAATAAAAAAGGCGCATCTATTGAGATGCGCCTTTTTGTTTTCGTAGATATAGCTGTTTTTTAAGCCGGAATATCACGAACTGAAGCATTACGAATAGCCTCTTTTAAAGCTTCATAACCATGAATTGCAGGGAATTGCGGGAATTCTTTAATCACGTTTTCTGGTGCATCAAACAAAAAACCTTTATCCGCTTCACCCAGCATAGTGGTGTCATTATAAGAATCACCTGCGGCAATAACACGGTAATTTAGTCCATGCAATGCTTTAACTGCTTCACGTTTTTGGTCAGGTTGGCGCAGCTTATAGGCTGTAATCATACCCTTTTCATCAGTCTCTAACTTATGACAAAAAATCGTTGGCCAGCCCAGTTGTTTCATTAATGGATGTGCAAACTCATAGAAAGTGTCTGACAAAATAATCAGCTGAAAATGTGTACGTAACCATTCAACAAATTCTTTTGCGCCTGGAAATGGGCCCATCTCAGCAATGACTTCTTGAATATCATTTAAACCTAAACCATGTTCTTTTAATATATTCAAACGCTGCGTCATGAGCACATCATAATCAGGAATATCACGTGTGGTTGCTTCAAGCGCTTTAATGCCTGTTTTTTTAGCAAAGTTAATCCAAATCTCTGGAACTAACACCCCTTCTAGATCAAGGCAAACAACTTCCATGAATACTCCCTTTTATTTACGTGGAAAAATTTTGAACTATCATAGCTTAATATTTGTCTAATGCATTGCTGTTTTTTAAATCTATTTTTTTCATAAGCATTTATTTTTTAGTGATAAGTGGTTTATTTCAACTCTATTAAAATGCACAGCAAATAACGTAATATAGGTCTTGTTAGATTCCAAGCCTATTGCCAGGATACTTATGACAACCATTACAACTATTGATCTTGTTGATGCTCTCGCAGCTGAATATGCAGACAAATCACCAAGTGAAATTTTAGCACTTGCACTGAATCAAACGGGTGAAATTGCCATCTCGTTTTCAGGTGCAGAAGATGTCGTACTTATTGATATGGCTGCTAACTTAGGTAAACCTTTTCGTGTCTTTAGCTTAGACACAGGACGTTTACATGCGGAAACCTATCAATTTATCGAAACTGTGCGTAAACACTACAACATTAATATCGAAATTTGCTTCCCAGAAGCAGATGCCGTTCAACAACTGGTCAATGAAAAAGGTTTATTCAGCTTTTATCAAGATGATCATAAAGAGTGTTGTGGTATCCGTAAAGTTGAGCCTTTACGTAAAAAATTAGCGACTTTAGATGGTTGGATTACGGGTCAACGTAAAGACCAAAGCCCAGGCACACGAACTGAGATTCCAGTTGTTCAAGCGGATGCAGGCTTTTCAGGTGAAGGCAAACAATTGATTAAATACAATCCTCTTGCCAACTGGTCCAGTGCCGATGTGTGGAGCTACATTCGCATGATGGAAGTGCCTTATAATCCATTGCATGAGCGCGGTTTTATTTCTATTGGCTGTGAACCATGTACGCGTCCAGTGTTACCAAACCAACATGAACGTGAAGGACGTTGGTGGTGGGAGGAAGCGACACACAAAGAATGTGGCCTACATGCAGGTAATTTGAAAAAGTAAAGATCAAAACCACTGCAAAGCAGTGGTTTTTTCGCAACCAATGGATACACACAAAGCGCTCCCATTGTTAAAAAAAATCGATATACTAGCTTTAAGTTCTATAATTCTAACAAGATTGCTCATATAGGAGCGGTCAGATATTGCAGTGAGGCAATCCAGACTATGCGTCCATTACATCCGATTGACTTTATTTTTTTATCGCTTGAAAAACGCCAACAACCCATGCATGTGGGTGGATTATTCTTATTCCAAATCCCTGAAAATGCACCTGCCGGCTTCATTCAAAATTTAGTTGCAGATATTCGTAACTCCAAATCCATTCCTATTCCTCCATTTAACAACAAACTCAATGGTTTGTTTTGGGATGAAGATGAAGAGTTTGATCTTGATCACCATTTTCGTCATATCGCACTCCCACAACCGGGGCGTATTCTTGAACTACTCACCTATATTTCACAAGAACACAGTAGTTTAATTGATCGCGCTAAACCGTTATGGACCTGTCATATTATTGAAGGGATTGAAGGGAATCGTTTTGCGATGTACTTCAAAATTCACCATGCGATGGTGGATGGTATTGCGGGTATGCGTTTGGTGGAAAAATCATTATCACAAGATCCAAATGCAAAGAGTATTGTACCACCTTGGTGTGTTGAAGGCCCTCGTGCGAAGCGTTTAAAAGAACCGAATGTTAGTCGCTTTAAGAAAATAATGAATGGCGTAATGGGCCAGCTTGGGTCAACACCACGTGTCATGTATGAGTTGTCACAAACCGTCATGAAAGATATGGGACGTAATCCTGATTATGTTTCAAGCTTTCAAGCACCTAGCTCTATTCTGAACCAACGAGTTAGCTCTTCGCGCCGTTTTGCAGCACAATCTTTTGAGTTTGACCGTTTACGTCATATTTCTAAAAGTTTGGGTGTCACGATTAATGACATCGTACTGGCGATTTGTTCAGGTGCCTTGCGTGAATATCTTTTGTCCCAAGACGCACTTCCTAAAAAGCCTTTAATTGCCATGGTACCTGCCTCTGTTCGCGATGATGATTCGTCTATGTCGAATCGTATCACCATGATTCTGGCAAATTTAGGCACGCATAAAGAAGATCCACTAGAGCGCCTCGCAATTGTTCGTCGTAGTGTGCAAAATGCCAAAGAAAAGTTCAAACGCATGAACTCAAACCAAATTCTAAACTATAGTGCGTTTGTTTATAGTGCGGCTGGTCTCAACATTGCCTCAGGCTTACTGCCTAAGCGCCAAGCATTTAATCTGGTGATTTCAAATGTTCCTGGCCCACGTGAACCATTGTATTGGAACGGGGCACGACTCGATGCGCTATACCCTGCCTCGATCATTTTGGATGGTCAGGCACTCAACATCACCATGACCAGTTATTTAGATAAACTTGAAGTTGGTTTGACGGCTTGTCGAAATGCACTGCCGAAGATGCAGAATCTACTTACGCACTTAGAAGAAGAGATTCAACGCTTTGAAGCGATTGTGGGGGTCGAAGGCCCAAAGTTGCAAGCGGTCAGTTGATGCCGCAAAACAAATCAGAAATACAAGAATAACCAATAAAACTAAGGGGCTTCGATAAGCCCCTTAGTTTTTAATGCTACGACATTGTTTTAATAATTGATGACATGCAGTACGAATCATGGCAGTTGTAATTTGTACTTCTTTACCCTGATCATCCACGATATACGCATTATGCGTTACTTTCGCATCTAATAAATGTTTCAAACTAGGTTGAATAATTGCTTCTCTAACACCCATATCACACCTCATTTGCTAAACCTATTTGGGAGAATAAGCTTTGGCTATTTCCGTGTTTCTAGTATTAAAAATCTAACATGGAAAGTAAAATTTCAGTTGTAACAACTATTTAACCATATATTGTTACAATTTCAGCTCAGAATGATATCGTATTGCTCTTGCGTATATAAATTTTCCACCTGAAATTTAATCACACGACCAATGAAATGCTCTAAATCAGCGACTGCTGGGGCTTCTGCAGTTAACAAGCGGTCAATCACTGATGGATGCGCAACGACAGTAAAGCCAGTCTGAGATTGATACGCACGTGTATATCTCATGATTTCTCGAAAGATTTCGTAACATACAGACTCAGCTGTTTTCACATAACCCCGTCCCTGACAGGTCGGACAAGATTCACATAATAAGTGCTCTAATGATTCACGTGTACGTTTACGTGTCATTTCGACCAAACCTAGCTCAGAAACCTGCGTAATTTTGGTTTTTGCATGGTCCTGCTCAAGCATCCGTTCAAACTGAGTCATGACCTCAGTTCGATGCTCCTGCTCTTGCATGTCAATAAAGTCGATAATAATAATACCGCCTAAATTACGTAGTCTCAGCTGACGCGCAATGACCTGTGTCGCTTCCATATTGGTTTTAAACACGGTGTCTTCTAAAGAGCGACCACCCACATATGAGCCTGTATTGACATCAATAGTCGTCATAGCTTCAGTTTGGTCAATCATCAAATAACCACCGGACTTCAACGCAACACGCGTCTGTAATGCTCTTTGAATGTCTTCTTCGACATTATACAAATCAAAAATTGGGCGCTCACCCGGATAATGAATGAGGCGTTCTTTAATATTCGGAACAAATTCTTCTACGAACTCTTGGAGCTTGCCATGAATTTCACGTGAGTCGACTGAAATTTTAGCGGTCTTTTCACTCGCAAGATCGCGAATAATACGCTGGGGTAAAGGCAGTTCTTCAAAAATTAATGATGGCACCGCTATACTGATTTGCTTGCGCTGAATAAATTCCCAAAGTTTTGCCAAATAAGCCATATCTTGTGCAATAGCAGCTTCCGCAATCCCATCAGCGGCGGTACGAACAATCACTGAACCCGGAAGTTTATGTTCCGCTTGAATACGCTCAATCATCGAACGTAAACGATCACGTTCAGCTTCAGACTCAATGCGTTGAGACACACCCGTATGATTGCCATAAGGCATCATCACTAAGTAGCGCGAAGGAATAGAAAGGTCGGTTGAAAGCCGAGCCCCTTTGGTTCCTAGCATGTCTTTCATGACTTGAACAATAAGAATTTGTCCCGGCTGTAAGAGCTCAAAAACATTCGGGGTGGGTTGATTACGTGACCAAACCATATCATTAATATGTAAAAAAGCAGTTCGTGACAGCCCGATATCGACAAAAGCAGCCTGCATTCCCGGAAGAACACGAACCACTTTACCTTTATAAATATTGCCCACTAAACCACGTTTCACCGTACGCTCAATAAATAATTCATTGACCGTGCCGTTTTCAATTAACGCGACGCGACATTCCATAGGCGTGACGTTAATTAATAACTCGTCAGACATAACAAACTCAAAACATTATAAAAAATCTTTTGAGACAGTTAATTTAGTGCCTTAACTGCCTGTAATAATTGTACCGTTTCATGCAACGGAAGTCCCACGACATTGCTATAGCTTCCCTCTATACGTGGAATATAACGTGCTGCAATGCCTTGTATAGCATAGGCTCCCGCCTTGCCAATGGGTTCAAATGTAGCCCAATATGCTTCCATATCATTCAGGCTTAAATGCTGAAATTCGACTTCAGTACGAACTACTATACTTGAAATTTGCGTATTTGTACGGACACAAACCGCAGTATATACATCATGCTTACGCCCGGAAATTTTTTCCCACATTTCAAATGCATGCTGCTTAGATTCTGGTTTGCCTAATATCTCTTGATCGACCCCTAAACTGGTATCGGCAGCAATCACAATTGCATCAGGATATTGAAGCTGCACTGCCTCAGCTTTGGCACATGCCAGTCGCTCCACATAATGAGCTACCGACTCGCCTGCTTGTACAGACTCATCAATATCTGGACTATAGATATCAAAGACTAGACCGAGCTGCTCAAGCAGCTCACGGCGACGCGGCGAACTGGACGCTAAAATTAAACGCGCCATTTCTTCAACATGAAATAGACCATCGGGAAAGTCAGCACACTACTCAACAGCGGTTGCCAATGACGTGCAAGGGAAAACTGTGCACCAATCATAATTTGCGCGATCCACGTAATAAACAAATGCGCGACCACAGCCAAGGTGGTGATGACCCAAATATTGGCAAAGGTCATAATGCGACGTTCACGCGTTAAAAAACGGGACACAAAAGTAATCAGAACAAAACTGAGCGCGTTTAAACCCAAAGGTGCATCAAGTAGTAAATCGGTGAAAATCCCAACTGCAAAGGCAAACCAAATCCCGCTCCATGTCGGCTGGCACAGCACCCAAAAAAGCATCACCATCATCATAAACAATGGACGCCAACCAGAGAGCGCATAAGACAAGGGATAAACCATCAACACTGAAGCAATGATCACCGAAAAAATGATAGGAAATAACGGGTCACGCTTTTTGGCAGCACGAAGTTTAGCGATCGGCATGCGGTTGCTCCATCGCTAAAGAATCGGAAAATAAGACAACGACATGATGCCCACCCGCTAACTGTGCAGCAGGAACAACATCAATTTGAGCAAACTCGCCTGAATTATGACGACTGATTTTTGAAATGGTGCCCACCAGATAACCTGCTGGAAAATGCTCACCTAAACCAGAGCTATACACTTTTTCACCCACTTTGATTTCGGCACTGGTCGGCACGTATTCCATTTTCAAATGACCCAAATCTCCAGTCCCTGAAACAATGGCACGCATTCCAGATCGCTCCAAGCGAACCGAAAGAGAATGTTCTTTATCTGAAAGCAACATGACGCGACTACTATGCGGATAGACATTAATAATCTGTCCCATAATCCCTTTGTCATCGAGCACGGTTTGCCCGACTTTTAACTGACTGTTGGCACCACGGTTTACCACAATAATATGACGTAGTGGATCGGCATCTGTCCCAATGACTTCTGCAATCTCCATACGACCATCAATGATCAATGGGGTATCTAACAGACCGCGTAAACGCGTATTTTCCGCAGATAATTCAGATAATTTTTGTAAACGCACCTGCGCCTGCAATAACTCAGCTTGCATCGCGGTATTTTCACGGCGCAATTGAGCTTCAGACTTGGTTTGTTGATTCAGCCACTCTCGCGATAACACGGGATAACTTGCTACGGCATAAATTGGATTATAAGCGGCGTACAAGACATCTCTTGCAGGTTGAATCACATGCGGCATGCGCCAGTTAAAAAACAGCACGACCAAACATGTGATCACTGCAATGATAAATGAGCGAAAAGATGGCGGTTGTCTGGAAAACAGATTTGTTTGCACCCGCCGATTCCTTTATTAGCCTACAAATAACATGTCGTGATTTGGATTATCGAAGAATTCTAAAACTTTACCACCACCACGAGTGACGCAAGTTAGAGGATCTTCTGCAACCACTACAGGTAAGCCTGTTTCTTGCGCAAGAAGTTTATCGAGGTTACGCAGTAATGCACCACCACCGGTCAACACTATACCGCGCTCAGCGATGTCTGAAGACAGCTCAGGAGGCGTTTGCTCAAGTGCAGATTTCACAGCTGAAACAATACTTTGTAAAGGATCAGAAATCGCTTGCGTGATTTCATCCGAAGTCACGGTGATCGCACGTGGCACACCTTCAGCAAGATTACGGCCGCGAACTTCAATTTCAAGTGCTTTGGCATCGGCTTCTGGTAAAGCCATACCCACTTCTTTCTTGATAATTTCAGCAGTAGTTTCACCAATCACGCAACCATGTGCTTTACGTACGTAGTTAATGATTTGTTCATCAAATACATCACCGCCAATACGTAGTGAGTCAGCATAGACACAACCTTGAAGCGAAATAATCGCAATTTCAGTTGTACCACCACCAACATCCACCACCATAGAGCCGCATGCTTGTTCAACTGGCATACCTGCACCAATTGCAGCAGCCATTGGTTCTTCAATCAAACGAACATCACGCGCGCCTGCATTAAATACAGCTTCACGAATAGCACGACGCTCAACCAAAGTTGATTTGCAAGGCACACACACCACAACACGAGGTGCAGGTGGGAACAAACGTTTTTCATGTACTTTACCAATAAATTGGTTCAGCATGGTTTCGGTCACTTCAAAATCGGCAATCACACCATCCTTCATTGGACGAATGGCAGAAATATTCGCAGGTGTGCGGCCCAGCATTTGCTTTGCATCAAGACCTACCGCGGCAACGATTTTTTGTGAACCACTGTGACGAATTGCCACAACTGTCGGTTCATTTAATATAATGCCTCGTCCTGGTGCATAAATAAGTGTATTTGCTGTACCTAAATCAATGGCTAGATCGGGCGAAAACAAGCCAATTAGTCTTTTTAGAATCACGGAGACGTTCTCGATTAAACTTTATGTGGACGCAAGGTGGCAACTTTAACTAAATGTGATGATTTGAACAAGTCAATCGCTTATTATAACGCACGATATTTTGAAATTTTTTAATACTGACTCAGGTGATGTTATGTCTACATCGGATGCACAGCATTCTGCAGATTTAAATGCACAAACAGTTTCAGCAATCGCCAATCTTGCTCGATTGTCGCTAGATGATACGCAATCTGCTGAATATGCTCAAAGTCTAAATAAAATTTTAGGCATGATGGAAACCTTAAAAGGCATCGACACTGATGGTGTTGAGCCGCTTAAAAGCCCATTTGATCACCCACAACCCTTACGTGAAGATGTGGTTTCAGAAACCAATCATCGTGATGAATATCAAGCCATTGCACCGCAAGTGCAAGACGGTTTGTACCTTGTTCCTCGCGTGATTGAATAATTTCTATTCAGTTAAACCATTATTTTGTAAAAATTAACGTAAAGACATTTCTCATGACAGATTTACATCGCTTATCGATTCGTGAACTCTCTGAGGGTTTAGCTGGGGCTAAATTTTCATCTCGCGAACTGACTGAACATTATTTAAAGCGCATTGCAAAGCTAGACACACAAGTTAAATCTTATGTAACCGTGACAGCAGAACAAGCGCTTGCACAAGCCGATGCTGCCGATGCTTCAATTAAAGCAGGCACAGCAACTGCACTGACAGGTGTGCCAATTGCACACAAAGACATTTTTTGTACCCAAGGCATTAAAACCACTGCGGGCTCAAAAATGTTGGATAACTTTATCTCTCCTTACGACGCCACTGTCGTAGCGAAAGGCAAAGCCGCTGGTCTAGTCACTTTAGGTAAAGTGAACATGGACGAATTCGCCATGGGTTCAACAAGTGAAAACTCATTCTACGGCGCGACTGCGAACCCTTGGAACTTAAGTCATGTGCCGGGTGGTTCTTCAGGTGGTTCTGCGGCAGCAGTTGCAGCGGACCTTGCTCCATTTGCAACAGGTACAGACACGGGTGGTTCAATTCGCCAACCGGCATCGTTCTGTGGCTTGACTGGTCTTAAACCGACATACGGTCGTGTATCTCGCTTCGGTATGATCGCGTATGCATCATCTTTAGACCAAGGTGGCCCAATGGCGCATTCGGCTGAAGACTGTGCCTACCTGATGAATGTTATGGCAGGTCATGACGCGAAAGACTCAACATCGGTTGAAAAAGACGTTGATGACTATGTGGCGAACCTAAACGGCACAGCAGTCAAAGGCTTACGCATTGGTATTCCAAAGCAATACTTCAATGTCGCTGGTTTAGACGCAGACGTAAAAGCCCGCGTTGAAGAATCATTGAAAAAATTGGAAGAGATGGGTGCGACTTTGGTTGAGATTGACCTCAACATGACTGAAGCTTATGTTCCGACCTATTACTTGATTGCCCCTGCTGAAGCGTCATCAAACTTGTCTCGTTACGATGGCGTACGTTATGGCTACCGTGCAGATAACCCTGTTGACCTGATGGACTTATACAAACGTTCACGTTCTGAAGGTTTTGGTGCTGAAGTGCAACGCCGTATCTTGATTGGTACATATGCGTTGTCTGCGGGTTACTACGATGCGTACTACGTGAAAGCGCAAAAAGTCCGTCGTCTGATTCAACAAGATTTCTTAAAAGCGTTTGAATCGGTGGATGTGATTGCTGCACCTGCTGCACCAACCACGGCTTATAAAATTGGCGCGAACTTGTCTCCAGTTGAAATGTACTTGGGCGACATTTACACCATCGCGGTTAACCTTGCGGGTCTTCCTGCGATTAACGCACCTGTTGGTTTTGACAAAGACAACTTACCTGTGGGCTTACAGCTGATTGGTAACTATTGGTCAGAATCTCAACTGTTGTCTGTGGTACATCAGTACCAACAAGCAACGGATTGGCATACGAAACGTGCAGCTATTGCTGAGGAGAATGCATAATGGCTCAAGCTCAAAAGAAACCCAAGTCGTTATTAATTGATGGCTGGGAAGTCGTTATTGGGATCGAGATTCACACTCAGCTTGCGACCCAATCTAAAATCTTCTCAGGTTCTTCGACTGAATTTGGTCAAGACCCAAACACCCAAGCTAGCCTAGTTGACTTGGCGATGCCGGGTGTACTGCCTGTATTAAACAAAGAAGTGGTCGATTTAGCTATTCGTTTTGGTTTGGGTATTGATGCTTACATCGACCAAGCGTCGGTGTTTGCACGTAAAAACTACTTCTACCCTGACTCACCAAAAGGCTACCAAATTAGCCAGATGGATAACCCGATTGTGGGCTTGGGTCATATCGACATTCAACTTGAAGATGGTACGGTAAAGCGCATTGGCGTGACCCGTGCGCACCTTGAGGAAGATGCAGGTAAATCAATCCATGACCAGTTTGAAGGAATGTCAGGTATTGACTTAAACCGTGCAGGTACACCTTTACTTGAAATCGTTTCTGAACCAGACATGCGTTCGGTTGAAGAAGCAGTTGCCTACATTAAAGCGATTCACACTTTGGTACGTTGGTTAGGCATTTCTGACGGCAACATGGCGGAAGGTTCGTTCCGTGCTGACTGTAACGTGTCGTTACGTCGTCCGGGTCAACCGTTCGGTACACGTTGCGAGTTGAAAAACCTCAACTCATTCCGTTTCATTGAACAAGCAATCAATGTCGAAATTGAACGCCAAATGGAAATTTTGGAATGGGACGGCACGATTGACCAAGAAACCCGTCTATTCGACCCTGTGAAGATGGAAACACGTTCGATGCGTTCGAAAGAAGAAGCGAACGACTATCGCTACTTCCCAGACCCTGATTTGCTGCCTGTGATTATTTCAGATGCGCAAATTGAAGCCATTAAAGCAACTATGCCTGAGCTTCCTACTGCACGTCGTGCACGTTTCGTGGCGGACTTTGGTGTGACTGAGTACGATGCTCACGTGCTTACATTGACTCGTGAAATGTCAGAATTTTACGAAGCTGTAGTTGCTGCGGCTGGTGGTGCGGCACAAGGTAAAGTATCTGCAAACTGGGTAATGGGCGAATTCTCAGGTGCTTTAAATAAAGCAGGCTTAGATTTGGCTGATTCTCCTGTATCTGCGGAAAAACTTGGCGGTATGATCGCACGTATTGTGGACAACACAATTAACGGTAAGATCGCGAAGCAAGTATTCGGCTTTATGTGGGACGAAGGCAAATCTGCGGACGAAATTATTGCGGAAAAAGGCTTGAAACAGGAAACCGATACAGGCGCGATTGAAGCGATTATTAAAGACGTACTTGCTGCGAACGAGAAGATGGTTGAAGAGTATAAATCTGGTAAAGAGAAAGCTTTCAATGGTCTTGTTGGTCAAGTGATGAAAGCTGCGAAGGGTAAAGCTAACCCTGCACAAGTAAATGAATTAATGAAGAAATTGATTGGTTAATACCAATTGATTTTGAAATAAAAAACCCGCTTTAGAGCGGGTTTTTTCTTAAAGATATGCTTCTTTTAATAGAATATTTAAATAATCATAAAAATCATTTAGTCTTTTATAAATGACTTCTTTTTCATAGTCTGAAAAAACTTCTTTTAAATTGGGATTTCGATCTAAATTTATTTTTACACACATGTTAGTAGGACTTATTAAGAAGATTCTTTTCAAAATTACTGTATTATCATCCTGATCCTTTTCATCTTCTTGCTTATCAATAGTAGCATTACCAATCCAACAAAACCTGAGTTGCATTGCTGCTGATTCAAGTTTTGTGATTATGTCCAATGTTGAGTTATTCAACTCATATAATTTTTTAATTTCGTTACTGTCAACCCCTATATAAAAACCATCAGTTTCTAAAATTTTCATAATTTCCCAACGATAGTTTTCAAATTCATCAGACCATTTTTTCTCATTCGCTTTAAAAACAGCATCTTCTCGATTTCGAAGATTTTCAGCATTATCACTTAACCTATATTTCGCTGTAATTTCTCTTTGTTTGGATACGATGTTCTTTAATTCACCTAACATTTTTATTTTAGAGGTTTCAAATAACTGTCTTTTCCATAAATCAAATCCCAGTAAAACCGCAATAGGTGCCATAAATGCCCCAACACCTAAAAATATAGAAATAAGATCATATCTCGACCATTTAGCTACATCCTTACTATTTAACCCAAGATCTTCAGGATACAAACTACCTAAATAAAAATAGAGAATAGTTAATGCTAAAGTTAAAAAAATGTAGACTACAATAAAAATAGCAATTTTTTGCAAGAGCTTTTTAGGAAAAAACATACACCATACGAACCAGATTAAGTAAATTAGATCAGCAACTAAACATGTAAAATAATAAAGATATTTATTTGAAAAAAGTTCCAATTACAAATTTCCCCTCATTTAAATCTAAGAGCATAAACATCTAATTATTAGAGTAATTTTATATTATACGATTTAAAAATCCGCTTGTAATGTAAAAAATCTAGTTTAATCAAAGATCTTTTTTTCAAAAATAACTTTAACTTAAAAATGAAATACACCTAACCCAAACAACATATCCATCAAAAAAGTGTCCTCCATTGCCAAACTTGAAGACTTAGGACGCATCCAACTCTCAAAGTCATTTTTTATGCGTGACTTCCTCTATAGCGAAATTGCCAATTGGTACGGTGTACCCAACTTCCCCCGATCATCCTGAAAAACCCATCTACACAGGTACACAACTGTGCGAGCAACTGCTCGAACCACTCCAAGATAAATTTGGACGAATTGCGATTCGCTCGGCATACCGTTCTCCAAGCGTCAACCAACTTGGCAACGAAAAAGGACATAACTGCGCGAATAATGAAAAAAACTTTGCGAGTCATATTTGGGACTATCCCGATGCAAAAGGTTATGAGGCAACGGCGTGTATTGTCATTCCATCATTTTTAGCACTGTATGAAAAAGATCAAGACAATTGGCAACAACTCGCCTATTGGATTCATAATAATTTGAATTACAATCACCTACAATTTTTCCCAAAACTTTGTGCATTTAATATTGGCTGGCATGAACAACCTGCACGAGAAATTTATAGCTATATTCAGCCTAAAGGCTATTTATTACGTGGTGAGGCTATGAATAAAGAATTTGAGCAGTTTTATCCTAATTTATTGTAATGCCCCCCTCATCCCCCCTTGCGCAACAGTGTTGCTCATCCCACAAGGAGAAGGAACTTTCATTACAAATTAAATGTCATAATTAGAGTAATGAAGATTCCCTCTCTGTTAGAAGAGATAAAACTACCTCACCACACCCAACTTATTCCAAATCTCAGGTGTCAAAAACGTCGTCACCATCTTGTTTAAATCCACATAACGCAACAAACCATTCAACTGCTGCTTTACTTCAGTATTCTTTATAATTTCCTCGCCTGTAATGCGCCCCAACTGCTGAAAACTCTCGCCAACCGCTTGAATGCCATCTGCCTGAATCACGGCTTTGGTCTGTGCTGAATATTGCTCAATCAGAATTCGCTGTAACGCCTACACCACGTTTTATCTAGTAGCTACTTGCTTCCTGTATTCCATTTCAAACAAAAAACCTTTACGACTAAAGACAGCAAACCACCACTTAAAGATGACATCTGAACTGTGCTAATTTAGATCAAAAGTGAACACAAATCTGCACAAACAATTAAGAGGGTTTAAAGATGTCAAAACAAATTTTAATGCTCGTGGGTGACTATGCCGAAGACTATGAAACGATGGTACCTTTTCAGTTTTTAACAGGTCTAGGTTATACCGTACACGCAGTCTGCCCCGATAAAAATGAGGGCGAAAGCATCGCCACAGCCATTCATGACTTTGAGGGCGAGCAAACCTATAGTGAAAAACGCGGTCATAACTTTGCCATCAACTACAACTTTGAAGCGGTACACACTGCGGACTATGTCGGTTTAGTCATTCCCGGTGGACGTGCGCCCGAATATTTACGCATGAATGAACGTATCCTTGAGATTGTGCGTGAGTTTGATGCTGCGAAAAAACCAATTGCAGCAGTTTGTCATGGTGCACAAATTCTTGCGGCAGCCGATGTACTCAAAGGTCGTACTTGTTCCGCTTACCCTGCCTGTGCAGCCGAGGTGAAACTAGCAGGCGGAACTTATGCAGACATTGAAGTGACAGAAGCTGTAACCGATGGACACTTGATCACAGCACCGGCTTGGCCTGCACACCCTGCTTGGATGGCGCAGTTTATTCGAGCTTTAGGGGCGACTGTGACGATTTAATTGTGTTGTTCCTCAAATGAATCTTTTATGAGATGGCCTATCAGCCTTTAGATTCAAAAATAAAAAAGCTCCTTCGATTCAAGGAGCTTTTTTAATGACTTTTTTATAACATTAATGCTTTCGATTCAGTTTATAAATCGCTCTCACTATTCATAATCTTCAAAGGCCGAACTACCTCGTTACACCCAACTTATTCCAAATCTCTGGGGTTAAAAAAGTCGCGACCAATTTATTCAAATCCACATAGCGCAGTACGCTTTGCAACTGCCCTTTCACTTCAGGGTTCTTTAAAATTTCCTCACCTGTAATCTGTCCAAGTTCCTGAAAACTGTCTCCAACCGCTTGTAAGCCTTCAGCTTGAATCACGGCTTTGGTCTGCGCTGAACATTGCTCCACCAAAATGCGTTGTAAAACCTGTGCGAGGTTTTTATCTAGCTGTGTACGCTGTGCATCAGTGACATTGCTATACACCTTTAGATCTGGATGCGCGGCCAATGCCGCAAACGTCCACTGTAACACAGTGGTTTTATCTGTTGCTGTCGTTGACTTCACCAAACAATTACTCAGTTGGTCGACTGTAGTACTAGCCGTTGCAAATTGGGCTGAACCACACAATGCTACTGCAAAAACAGCATGACGAAAAATAGCAGAAGACCGACCACATAAAACGCTTAAAACAGGCTGTGACATAAACTCAACTCCAATCAACAATTGCATTCTTTGTATCACAAAGCCCGTCAATCAGCCTGTTATGGAACTGTAAAATTGCCGCGTAGTTGGATCAAAATTGATTCGTTCAATTCAAGCGATTTCCCTATCCAACTCAGCAGTTTCAAAGGCAGTGAGCTGTGGGTGTATGGTCGGGCATGCATTCCAAAACCAATAAAAATAACCTTTGGGGTCAAGCAAAGTATGCATCTGAATCGTAGATTGACTACTTTCGCCCTTCTAACACGCTAAAGCAGTATTACGGTTATTATGTAAATCGATAAATTCGGGAGCGACTTGTTTCGGCATTTCAAGAATATAAAGTGCGTCACCATGTTCTACCCACAAATCAGTCAAGTAAATTTTTTGTTTTTTTGGAAAATATCGTCCTGCTGAGATCACCAACGACAATTGATTGGGATCGGTCGAAGCAAACACATGCGAAAAGTCATGATGCTCTAGGTCTGTGATGACAAAGGGGTATAAGGTTTTCGTGGCTAGATTGATTTGAGTTGGATCATAAGGGAAAAAATGACCCGCCATCATGCCATCATGATATTCAATTTGAGATAGCATCTGCTCTGTTGCTATAACTGCAATCGCTTGTCCTGCTTTGACTAAAGTCATACCAAATGCAGCTGCCGTTTCAGGCGTGGCTTTGAGTGGCATAAACTCAAAAGTGTTTCCTGCGAACACAAGCTGAGTTTGTTCCCCCCCAATCGGTTTGGATCGTTTCAATCTCTTCAGGCACAGCATATTTATGCCCCATACTCATACTAGCATTGGTCGATGATGCAGAAATGAGTTCAATAGCATCTGATACATCGGCTAAATACTCATGTGTTCCGCCATTTTTGTAAATTAAGGCTGAACTGAAATATCAACGTCTATTTCTTGCAAGGTCTGATCCAGCAAAGGCGCAGTAAAATAGGTGGCTATTTTTTGGACATTACTCATGATGTATTTCCTTTGGTTGAGGTGCTCACATGAAGTTCAGTCGCAAACAGCCGAAAATCTTACTTCATTTGCTTGAGCATATTTTTAGCACCTGTATGGTTATGGTTTTTGGCTAAGTTCTGCAAAACATATTTTGCCTGCCCTTTAGGGTTGGAAAAACGACTGCTATAACTTGGAATACCCGTTAAACAACGTGCAACTAATATGCCCGATTCGGTATAGACATTTGAGGCATCCGACCCCGGCAAACGACCATAGTTATATGCGCGTTGTGCACTGTTACAGGCAGCGACTTGGTTGCGTCCGCTGTTAATATCACGGCGTGCAGACACATACAGTTTGGCCTGTTGCTGCTGTGGTGTTTCTACAGTTTTAGGAGCTTTAGGTGGTACTTCAACTTTGCTTTCTTTTTTAACCTCAACTTCTTTTTTGCTTTCTTTTTTAACCTCAACTTCTTTTTTGCTTTCTTCCTCTTTCTTCACATCTGCCTTGATCGCAGGTGCCTTCGTCACCGTTTTTTTGCTTGGTGTAATAGGTGCCATACTCCGTGGTGCTGGCTCAGTCAGTACTTTGCTTTGTAGATTAACCACACGAGTATCATTTGAGTTAGGCAGTTTACGTTCAGACAATGCCTCAATGCTCACCAACCACTGCTCGCCATTATTGAGTTGGCAACGAAAAGCACCCGTGCCCTGTTTTAAACTGTTATAAGTGCGAAGTAACTTTTTCGCCCACGGATCTTTCACTAAGCTAAAACTACTTTTTTGTGTTTGAGTAAAACGCCCACCATGTGCTTGGCAATACTGACTAAACATGCTGCGTGGATATAGCACCTCGATATCTTTTTCATTTTTTACGCCTACCGTGTGATACACGTATTCTTTGCTGTTTTTATCGGTATCATTAATTTTTCGTTCTACGATGAGTTCTTGTGGTGATGAAATATTTGTAAAAGCTGTTTGTGCTATATTTCCCAGACTGGTACAGCCCTGCAACACACTCCCCAAAAACCCAAATACACATAAAATTTTATAATTCACTACGACTTTACTCTTAAACACCCGCATAAAAACATTAGCGGAAAGCTCATAAAATAACAAACTTAAACAACTGTTTTTATTATTTATTTTAGCTTGACGTACACATCATTCTGCCTTGTTTTGTGATAAACCCAACAACATTTCATTAATTTAGTTTGAACCACACAACAAAAGTTACAGACAAAATGATGTTTGAACACATAAAAAAACCTGCCGTGAAAGGCAGGTGAGATACATCAAAAATATTTAGTCATCCAAAGTCGATTCAAAAGCTTTTAGCCGCTTATAAATCGAGAGCAGTTCAATAATGGTTTTCCATGACAAAATTAGATATTGAAATGACTCTCGTACTTTATCAAACACATTACCAATTTGGTTGATTAAACCTAGAGTCATTTTCCCTGCTGCAATTGCGGGAAATAACACCACCAAACTGTATAAAATATCCAGTTGTCGATACCATGTCGCGACTAAGTTAAAATAAGCATAGTGAAAATAAAGTCTAAAATAATTCTTTCTTACTCTGCTAAACAGTTCGACCAATGTTGCAGGTTGGGCACGGTCTGCATGGTCTTCCCCATACACCAACTCTTTACGGTAAGCCGCTTCAACCTTCTGATTATTAAACTCTAAACCTGGTAGTTTACTTCCCACTACCATTAACAAGACCGTACCAAAAATAGCCCAAATAATAGAAGCCCAAACTAGGGAATGCTTTACTTCACCCACAATAGGCAATTCAGGAACATGCTTTGAAAGCTCAAATAGAATTGGTAAGAAAGCCACCAACACCATCACAGCCTTGATCAACTCAACGCCCAAATCTTCTAAAATAGTAGCAAAGCGCATAGTGTCTTCTTGCACACGTTGTGATGCCCCTTCTATATGACGTAATTTTTCCCAGTGTTGGGTGTAGTATTCATTCATTGCAGTACGCCACCGAAATACATAGTGGCTGGTGAAAAAGGCATTGATCACTGCGAAAGTGACCGCAACCATCGCAATATACAAGAAAGTTAAAGTACCCATATATAGGTCTTTAATGCTCCCCCCTTTGCCAAGCATGCTTTGAATGAGATCCCAAAATGGTCCATACCATGCGTTGATGGCAACACTGACCTGTACACCAAACCAGATGTTAAACAGAATAAATGCGGAGCCCCAAATCGACCAGCGTTGCCATTTATTGTCTGAGACAAAACGCCAAAATAAGGCAAAGAGTGTTGTCGCTATAAAAAACCAGAGATAGAACCACAGAAAAGACGGAGACCAAAAACGGCTCACTCCAATAACTAAATCAGCATCGGCATAACCTGTAGGAAAGCCAATCCAACGTCCCCATCCGCTGCCACCCGAATACCATAAAGAAAGATTGACAATAAACCACACTATCAATGAGATAAAAAACCATTTAGGGTTTGGGAAAAATGACTTAAACATGAACGATATATATCCCTTTTATGTTTCAGGTATGCAATCCGTGCATACTAATCCTTATTTCTTAATTTAGTGCAATCGCATTACAGCAAGTTTGTACACTTTACTTATCCTTATTGGGTTATACGTTATTTGATTTGTATGCCCCTTCACAAGAGCTCAGGACATTATTTTCCGATTTGATCAGTCATATCACAATCAAAATAAATTATTTCAATAACTGATGAAAATACGAACAGGCTTTGCCTTAGATTTAAAGTAATATTTTATTGCTTACAACTTTTGGGTTTCAAACTGAAAAATTGCTTAGGATTTAAAGCGAGTGCAATGGCGGTATTTCTCTGACAACCATACGATTACTTGTTGATTTTATGTATAAAAGAATGAAGTTTGCACATTTTAAAATGACTTCATGCTACTATCTTTTTTATTAAAAACTATTGGATCTATGACATGGAAACCCTAGTAATTGAACTGATCAAACCACTCACACTGACAAAAGAAGACTTTCCACCCATTAACTTTGAAGAAGGCACTGTGCTTAAAGTTCTCATGAAAACACCTACAGGTTACTTGGTAACGGCGGACTCTCGTTTTAATTTTACGGTGTCTTTTGAGGATGAAAATCAAGTGTGGCAGAAGCTGTAATTTGCAATGCAATTTAATAAAAGAATAATCCATTCAATAAGATAAAAATAAAAACCATCTTTTTTTATTGATTTAAAACTGATTATTTTTATTTAGTTTTTTTATACCGAATCAGCAAATGAATACCATGCTGAGACTTTTCTGTACCTATTGATTTTTGCCGCTCAGATTATTTTTTCCACCAAATCCAAATTTGGACAGCGACCATGAGCAAAATAGTAATACCAACAAAATAAGGATGAGGTACTTTCCAAAGCATGAACCCCGCAGCAAGGCTCATGCTGAATAGCGAAAAAATTTTTGCTTTTGTTGGTAGAGTTTTATGTTCTCTCCACTGCTGTAAAATGGGTCCAATCAACCGATTTTGAATAATCCATCGATGCAACCGTGCAGAACCTTTGGTTGCAAATAAAGTCGCTAAAAAATAAAAGTCAAAGGTGGGTAAACCAGGAATAATAATCCCTAAAGTCCCAATACATAAACAAATCCAAGCCAGCCCAATACACAACCAACGTACCCAAATCGATTTTGCAAGATGTGCATCTGACTCATCTTTGGATTTAGATATTAAGCTTAACTCGGTATTTTGCATATTTCCCTCTTACTTCAACTGTTCCAAGTCTGCTAACAATTGACCAAAACGGGAAAAGCCTTGCATCGCCCCTTCAATCACTTGATCCTGCTGCTCTTGACTAAAGTTTGCATCATCTATAGCTCGCTTAAAGCGTTTCCAAACCACAGCACGGCCTTCTGGATATGCAGCCAAATTACGCGCTGCAAAGTCCGCAGTAAAACCAAATTGGTGCTGTGCCGCTTTAAATAAAAATGCTGCACCTAAAGTCGAACCTTCAGACACATAAATCCAACCCAAAGCTTGAGGAAAGCTGACCCCATCTGTTGCAATGCGGGTGGACTGTGGCTCTAGTCCCAAATCCTTTAAGTCCAGTAATGCCGCATCTGAACGACCACGAACATCTAAATCAGGGATAATTTGAACCACATCTGGATGTGCATATAAATGTTCAACATCCTTTTGGAAGTAGTACTGAGATAACGTAAAACGTGCATAATTGCTTTGGTTTTCAAAGACCTTTGCCTGCTCCATTAACTGTTCCATACGATCATGTTCAGTCGATGTTTCCGTTTTTAGACGCTGGGATAAACTTGTTTCTAGCTGCTGGTTCATACTGGTAGTCACGTTAAAATCCTATCTTTGCTGTTCTGCGCTGATTTCCATGTTCGATGCCTTTAGAATTTCATACAACGTTAAATAACACCCAAGGTCATTTTAAGATTGATGATTTTTCCTAAACCATAAAAACTGGACTTATACATAGAGACGAATGAAATGCTCAAAATACGCAAAAATATTCAAAGTTTTTCGCACACTGAAAATTCGCTATTTTTTACTTTACAAGCTATTGCATTTGAACACATCATAAATGATAATCACTATCATTTAAGCCTTAGGGAAGTATTATGGCACCTCCCACCTCTTCCAAAGCACAACAGCAATTAATTGGTGAACTCTATCTTCAACACCATGATTGGTTAATTCAGTGGTTGAGATATCGGATTCGTCATCCTTTTAATGCTGCCGATATTGTCCAAGATACTTTTGTGCGTTTGATCCAAGCCAAACATAAGTTAGCTTCAATTCAAGAACCGAAAGCTTATTTGATTAATATTGCCAAACACGTTTTGATTGATCAGCATCGACGTAATGTGATTGAAACCAATTATCTAAAAAATCTTTATGATGAAGCTCAATTTGGGCAAGAGCTAATCCAAGACAACACCATTGAAGAAACGGTACAAATTCTGGATTTCCTATCGGTTGCATTAGGCAAAACCACCGCTAAAGTACGTCAGTCCTTTATTCTTTATTATATTGAAGGCTATAGCCAAACTGAGATTGCTGAATTAACAGGAAAATCACTGCGCAGTGTACAAGGCTATTTGGCCGATGGGTTGAGTCTCTGTTATGAGCTACGTCATAAAATGAATGCAGAATGCGAACAATGAATGACGCTCGACATATTCGTAAAGAAATTGCACTCTGGGTGATTCGGCTCAACTGCGACAACCCTGCCGAGCGTGCACAAGTCCAGCAAGAGTTTCAGGCGTGGCAAAAAAATCATCCACAATATCTACCCTATTTTGAAGAATTTCGAGACTTTGATCTTGAGATGCAGAGCCTATCAAACCAACAAAATTTACACGGCGAGACTGTCGAACAGACATTTCAAGCCATTGAACATGAACAGCAAAAAGTGCTGTCCTTGTTTAACCAAACTTTCTTCTTATTCATGGCCGTCAGTTGTCTTGGCTATTTGAGTTTTACTTATATTCCCTTTGCTTATTATTTTGCAGACTATAAAACTGCAACCAGCGAAGTGAAAAATATTGTGCTTGAAGATGGTTCAATGCTTAGCCTCTCGCCTAAATCAGCAATAAAAGTGGATTACACCGCAGAGCAAAGACGAATCGAATTGATTCAAGGTGATATCTATGTCGATGTCGCTAAAAACCCAACACGTCCTTTTATTGTTCATACCAAACAAGCTGACTACCAAGCACTTGGTACACTTTTTATCATCAACCAATATAACGAGACAAGTACGCTCAGTATGCTGCATTCACGTGTTCGATCCAGTGCTAATCTGACCGATCAAGCTAAGCCTTTAATTGTTTCAGAAGGTCAACGTATACAAGTTGACGCAAGTGGTCTGGGAAAAATCGAAACCTTTGATGCACAAATGTTGAAGACCTCATGGCACATGCAACAAATTCAAGCCAATGAACTGGCTTTACCTGATCTCCTCAATCGCTTAAATGCCTACCAGACTGGCTACATGATTTTTAATGAAAAAGAGCTCAGTCAAATCAAAATTACGGGGATTATTAACCCTCAACAAGACTTAGTCGGAACGCTGCAATTGATCCAGTTACAGTATCCTCAGATTGATTTTTTTCAAATCGGGAACTATGTCACCTACGTCAAAATTAGAGCCTCCTAGTTTAAAACCTATATTCAAACTTTAAACTTAAACTTTGCTTATCATTGCTATATAGCCAGTCTACATTGCTTTTATTTTGGTTATAGTTGTAGGTTAAATTGGGGGTCAGACCATACATGGTAAATTTAGGCATTTGTAATACAGCAGTGTAATTCTGTTCAAAATCATGACGTCGAGTATCAAAACCAAAACCATTGACATATTGATCGTACTGTCTCCAGCGTAAAGAGCTGAACACAGTCAAGTTCATCCCATCGATAATCGGTTTACTCAAACCAAAGCGAACACCTTGTTGTTCATAAGCTGCAAAATACTGCTCCTCGGTATTGTGATCGACATAGTCTAACCCTGAAAACAACGTCCACTGCTGTAGTAGAACTTTCCAAAAGGTCAAGAATATCGACTTTTCAATACCACTTTGTTTTTCATATAAAATGTGATCGATATCCTCTATTTCTGCTTCCAGTTTTAAGGCTTTATCCTGTCCGATAAATCGCATCCATTCAGCCCGTATACCATAAGCATTTGACAAAGTATCATTGGCATAGCGTCGATGTTCAAACACAGGTGCAACTAAAATTTGATTGCGTGGATTTTGAAAACTATAGCCTGCATTAAAATTGAGCGTGGTTTCATTATAGTCGCTTTGGTTTTGGTAACTTTTACCATAACCCAACGCTTTGAGTGCGAGTCCATGCTGCCCTACAAGTGACCAGCGTTTACTGATGACTGTTTCATAGTCGAATGCACTTGCATCAATTGGGTCTGGAGTACCTTGCTTTAAGTCGCGAATAATATATTCATCATTTGTATCCACCCCGACAATGGTTGGAACCAGTGTATAGCGCTCGGAGGAGTTATTAATATTAGTTGCATGGCGCATCCCCAAAGCAACATTGCCTTGCCATGTATCCCTTTGATTCAAAGTTTTTAAATACAAGTCGATGGTGTGATTAATATTTTGGCTGATTTGATCATTCGCACCGACTAAATGCTGTTTCACCTGTTCAAACAACTGTTTGGCTTCTTTATTTTTTTGTTGCTCTGTCCATAATCTTGCCAATTCTAAACGAATCATCATATTGTCAGGCTGCAATTCTAAGGCGTGTTGAAATAGGTGCTCGGCTTGTTTCGTCTGACCTTGTATTCTTGCCAGTGAGGCCTGCGCAAAATAAGCCAAAGATAGGTCATGATCTTTAAAACTTAAATAGCGATTTAAGTAGATCTGAGCGGCCTGCCACTGTTTCTGCATGACTGCAATGTATAAAGCACGTCCAACTTCTTCCACATTCGGCTGAACTTGAACGGCCTCCCCATCAATCACCATCGTCGGTAATGAATGAGAGTCTATGTTTTGTTGCTGTTTGAACTGCTGTTCTATTTGTAATTGCTGTTGTTGTAATTCTTGGTTCAAACGCAACTGAGTGTCGTCATCTGCTGCATATATAGTCAAACTACTTTATTATTCATACAGGATTCGAAAAAAACTTGAAATAACTCATCGACTGAATCGATCAACCATTCTTTACGCTTACGTTTAACCCATGCTCACATCTGTTCTATAGGATTTAAATCAGGGCTGTATGCAGGAAGCCAAAGAATTTTATGCCCTTGTTGTTCCAATAACTCCTGAATATCTGCTCTTTTATGAAATGCTGCATTATCCATAACCGCTACACTATTTTCTGGTAATGCTGGTATGAGGAATTGCTCAATCCAAAAATGAAAAACATCTGAATTGATTTTGCAGTCAAATAAACCGACTGAAAATAACTTACCCTTTATGGATTGCTCCAATGGCATTGGTCTGATTCTTTAATTGCCAATTATATTGCCCTAGACAGGGTACTCCTTTTCGTGAGTAGCCATGAGGTCTGTAATCATGTGACTTAAAACCACTTTCATCCAGATAAATAATCGGATGGTTTTTTTTCTAATTCATTCACTTGCTGAATAAATTTATCCCTAAGCTTTGTATCTGCTTTAGGATGGCTTAACGTCTTTTTTTAACTGTAATATTTAAGCGCTTTAATGCAGCACCAATAGATGAAACACCACAATTAAAACGTGCAGCACGTTCATATTGATAAGCATCAGGATACTTTTCAACATCTTCACGTAAAGCATCATCGTTAATTTTAGAAGGTTTACGTACACGAGTTTTTTTAATCTCTATACGTTTCTTCCATTCAACAATGGTATTTTTATTAATTTCAAATTGTGCAGCTACCGCTCGAATAGAATAACCTTCCTCAAGCTTAGCTAAAATTTTACGTCTAAAATGTTCTGAATAACTCATTGCACCATTGTATTGGTTTTATAATGATTTGACTATATATGTTGTTGACTTAAAAGGAATATGCCAATTAACCATTTTTTTTTCATTACTCACACTCAAAAGATAAAACATAGAAATGTAAAAGACCTACCGAAGTAAGTCCTTCACGCCTTTGAATTAAGGGGTATATGAAGTTTGGGCACCACCAAAGGCCGTATCTAAGTTACGGTTATCAAACTGAGCAATACCAGCTAAAGAGCCTGTATTTGTCGCTTGGTTACCAAAGAAGTGACCCGATGCATCACCTGCGATTGAACCATTTGCAGTGGCAGTTCCATAGAAGCTTGCTGAGCTTGCATCAATATCAGCATTTACTTGTAAACTGGTCACCGTACCTGTACCCGTTAATTGACCCGTCAAAGTTGCATTATTGAAGTTTGCAGTAAATGTATTGGCACCCGTGGCCGTGAGGTTGTTTCCATTATTAATCCCACTCACGCTATACGTTGCAGTACCTGCATTGGGTACCGACGCGCCAGTATTGTTACCAATATAGAAGACTGTACGGGTTGCTGCATCAGCAGCACCTGTATAGTTTCCTGCACCATCTTTCACTTCTTTTGCCCACTCGCCAAACCAAACATCATTGCTTGCAGCGGGGCTTACATTTTTGAACTTCCAAACACCGAGACCTGTATGCGGAAATGGAATACTGGCTAAATCAATCCCTGCAGCCAACCCATAAATACCTGTTGCAGGATCATAAGTACCGCCATAATTTGGATTATTAATAAAGCTAACCAGATGATCCTCAAATGATGCTTTCAAATTTAATAACTGACCTTGGCCCCCCCCCTGCTGCTGCTGTGCCAGAAAGATTATAGGCTGAGCCCAATAATAAATTGGTCGTGTCCGATTGACCATAAACCAAGGCTGCTTGTGCAGAACCCACTACGCCCAAAGACGCAATCAATGCCAGTGTAAGTTGCTTAACTTTCATTTGTTCATTTACTTTTATTTAGAATTTAAGATTAGCAATAATTAAATGCTAATATTAATAATTATTATTTATATATTTAGATTGTATTTATGCTTGATTCAATTCTCTAGATGTAAAGCATAAAAAAGATCGGGCTATGTAAATTGTCAATTAAACTGTACGAATACAGCTTTGTTATTTTCCATACATCCACCTATGAATACATGGACTTCCTACTGAAGGTTCAGCCGATATAGAGTGCCCAACCTTCGGTATCTCCTATGAATATTTCAAAGTATCTTAACTCATCAATATTCATATATTAATCAATGTAGTAAAACCTTTATGCCGCGTTAAAACTTATAGCTTAGTGCCATTTTAAACGCACCACCTGGAGCAGCAACCGCAGAACGGGTTAAAGGATCCAAGTAGTATTGATTGGTTAAGTTGGTTCCAATCAGGTCAAAACCTAGATGTTCACTGTGTTGATAGTGTGCATAAGCATCGACGGTCAGAGTGTCATCCCATTGCAAAGGTGCGTTAAACCAAGCCACCAACTCAGTTCCAATATAAGGATGGTCATAGCCTTCAAAATAATTCAGACGTGTGCCCAACTCTAATTTGTTATCCAATAACCGTGTGCCGAGGGTTAAATTGGCTTGATATTCTGGTAGAGCCATATTGACCAAATAACCTGTTGGGAAACCATAATTGATACAGGTTTTTGCTACACCCGACATAGTCATGGCGTCTAGACTTGCAAGCAGGCCTGAACTTTCATCACAAACTTCATTTTTTGAGTTATAAACCAAGGATAAATCGGTAAAGTATTTACCATTGTCAAAACGCCCTGAAAACTCATAGCCTTCGACAGTCTGTTTATCAATATTGCTAAATTTCAGTTGGTTATTACGTTCAATTACATCTTCTGTTTTATTATGGAAATATGCCAGTTTGATGTCTGCATGCCCTTTTTGTAAGTTCAACAAATCCTTCATGTTATATACATAAGCCAGTTCAAAGTTGTGGGCATGCTCGGGTTTTAGATCATAACCTGACTGTGATGCCGAAAACCCTAAAGTCGTTTCAAACATGCTGGGCATGCGATAGGCTTCAGTATAGTTAATATAAAAACGATTGTTCGGATTCAAGGTAATAGCTGCTGAAATAGCAGGTGCCCAGTTTTTATGGTCTTTTTTCTTTTTCACCACAGTAGGGTTGATTTCAGTCACTTCTGAGTAACTCACCACAGGCTGACCATTGGCATCGAGTGCCAAATTCTTTTCGCTTAAGTCGACCGTTCCATTTAAGAATGGATTATTCTCGGCATGAAATTTTCCATCTGCGTCAGCATACCAGTAATGTACGCCTTTAAATTGATAGGCTTTACCAATCGCACGTTGCGCACGGCTACGCAGTCTAGGATTTAAACCACCCCAATCATAATTAAAGGCACCATTTTTAAGCATTTCATCGAACATTTCTTGGGTGTAGACGTCCACATTTTCAGTATAAGAAAGTTTCTGCCCAATCGTTCTCGTTGTTGTCGACAAACCTGTAATGCTGTCTTTGTTGCCATTTAAAAAGTCGTCAAAAGAACTATAAGAAACTGAACGTGCACCAGCCGTTAAGTTTAGCCATGAGGTCGCTTTCCAATCAAAGTTAAACCAATATTGGTTTTCAGAACGATGCCCTGCTCGTGGTAACATGCGAAAAGCAGATGTTCCCTGACTATCGTTAATATATTCATCTTTGGTGGTCAGTTTTTCACGGGTTAAATCTGCTCCAACAGTTAAGCTTAAGGCATCGGCAAAATTAAATTTGTTGCTTAAACTTACGCCTTTATTGGTGGTTTTGGCATCGGTAAATGCGGTGTCAAGAATGGTAAAACCATCACCCGGGCTTCGGTCTCGGATACCATCCCCATCACGATCGACATTGGCTTCCCAAACATAGTCACGCTTTGAAATCCAGTTCACGAAACCGCCTGCCGAATACGTTTGCGATTCTGTATCGGTCTGAAATAGGTTTGCACTGAAGTCGATCCAACGACTATTTTCTGGGTTAAATCGATATTTCAAACTATAAGCTTTAGTGCTCACTTCGCTTACAGGCCACTGCGGGACATTGTCTTGGGTCTGCCACATAATCCGCGAAGGCATAATTTCGCCATAAATGGTGTTGGTATCACGATAGGTCAACTGCAGCGCATGGTCATCGTTTGGTCGCCAGTTCCCCTTTAACAACCAAGATTCCATACGGTTTGAGGTATTGGTGACTTCATTGCCTGGTTGCCAAACCGTTGCCATATAAGGTACAAGCCCAGTGTTGTAATCAATTTTGCTACGATCGCCCTGCTTAAAAAAGTCGCTATTATACTTACCAGCAAAGTAGTTACCACGGTCTCGATAGGCATAAGCAGCGAGTAAATCAAACTGATCTTGTTTGGTCGCCACCGCAATACGAAGTGCCTGATCTTCTAAATGAGTGAGTTTATTATCACTGCTGGTTTTTGGAGTTACTTGACCTAAAGGGTCTTCACCATTGTAACTACCGAGCTTTTCCCAACCTTTAGATTCCGCAACATCCCGATAATCTTGCCCATGATAAGAATGCATTTTTTGGGCTTTGGTGGTATTCGTCGCCCCTTCTACTTTAATTTCAGCACCATAGCGTTGTCCTTGACGTACAACATCATCCGCTTCTAAAGTCTTAACCGACACCCCACCCGCAATCCCTGTTTTCACATCACGATCTAAAACAGAGCCTTTTACTACTTGAATCGAACTGAGTAAATTCGGATCAATATAACTGCGGCTATTGGCACCGTTATAGCCACGCCACACCGTCATCGACTGTTCTGTTCCATCAATCGTGACGGGTACACGTCCCTGCCCTTGCATACCCCGAATATTCGGATCTAAAGCTCCACTATTACGGGCATCTCCACTATACACATTCGACATCCCTTTCAGCAAATCTGAAGGCGTTGTTCCTTTAAAACGCTCAATGGCTTCTTTTCCTGCATAGACGGTCGAAATATTTTTATCATAGACATCGTCATAGCCTTGCTCATCTCGTTCTTTTTCACCGCTAAAACTGAGAGCCTCAAGCTGTACGTGAACAGAATTTGGGGTTTCTACATCTACAGCCTGTGCGCTTTGTGGATCAGGCAGTGTTTGTGCGATGACCTTGTTGTGTTCCAAATCTGACTGTGCTGTTGCAGATGCTTCTTTTAATAAATAGCCCGTCGCATTTTTTTGAATACTAAAGGGGGTGTGTTGCAATAGACGCTGAAAGGCTTCATCTGCGGTGTATTTACCCTTTAAAGCTGGTACCTGAAATAGATTGGTTTTTTTCGGGTCGAGTAATAACGTAACATTGGATTTCTGTGCGACCATATTCAAGGCGCTGGTTAAATTGCCCTGCGGGATTTGGTAATTTATTTCAGCCATTTGTGGTGCTGCCGCAACATTTTGCATCATCAATGAAGATGAAATGGCTAGTGATATACAGAAGTTTAAATATGTGACCTGCTGTGTAAATTGTTTTGATGAATGACGCATGCCCCGACCCGAAATTAATTAAATGATAATCATTAACTCAACAAGCATAAATAAATCCCTTGTTTGTATGTATAGAGACGAGTGGCGGATAAAAAACATGCAAAAAAAATTTAATTTAATTTTTCATCTAAATATCAAACGTAGCTGTTAATAAAAATTATAATGACAAATAATCTTTAAATTTACTTATTAATCCTATGTTTGTTTATCATTTTCATATGAAGTGGAATTTTAAATCTTATACAAATTCTATCGCTATAAAAAAGCCTCAGATGCGAACAGCCGAGGTTTTTTCAATTTTTAAACGTGTGCTGAGCTAAGTTATTGCGCGGTATAACCACCATCCATTACCACGGCTTGACCAGTTACACCACCCGCCTTATCGCTGGCAAGGAAGATTGCATAATCCGCAATTTCTTCTACACTCAGTAAGCGTTTTTGTGGCACCATCGCCAAAATCACATCTTCTAATGCACTTTGCTCACTGACATTTCGGGTTTTAGCCAAGTCATGAATTTGACCACGTACCAACGGCGTATCAACATAGCCCGGACACAGAGCATTCACAGTGATGCCATCGCGCGCGCACTCTAAAGCCGCAACTTTGGTCAAACCAATCACACCATGCTTAGCACTGTTATAACCGGCCTTTCCAGCAAAGCCAATCAGACCGTTAATCGAAGCCATATTAATCACGCGACCAAACTGCTGCGCTTTCATGATGGGAAATGCGTACTTGATACCAATGAACGACCCCACCAACATGACATTAATCAACTTTTGATAGACTGCGGTTGGAAAGTCCTCAATCACTGCAACATGCTGAAAACCTGCATTATTGATGAGAATATCCAAACGACCATAAGTTTGCTGAGTCAGTTCAATCGCAGCTTTATACGCTTCTTCATCAGTCACATCGCAAGGCGCAGACAAAGCCTCAAAACCTTCATTTTGAAGAGCTGTAACCGTTTCAGCACACTTCTCTGCATTCATATCAGAAATGACAACTTTGGCACCTTCACTGGCAAATTTCTTTGCAATTTCATGTCCAATACCGCTGGCTGAACCAGTAATAAATGCAACTTTATCTTTTAACAGTTGACTCATGATGTACTCCGTTGTCTTCTTTTTTCATTCCAAAGTCTTAAACAATACCAAACCAAGTAAAGGCAGCAATGGCAACAAATACCGCGATGGTTTTAATAATCGTGATGGCAAAAATGTCTTTATACGATTGTTTATGGGTTAAACCTGTGACTGCAAGCAAGGTAATCACGGCACCGTTATGCGGTAAGGTATCCATACCACCAGATGCCATCGCTACAATACGATGCATCACTTCGGGTGGAATACCCATGGCTAGAATCGCAGCATTGTACTGATCAGCCATCGCACTTAAAGCGATACTCATCCCGCCAGAGGCTGAACCTGTCACACCCGCTAAAACTGTCGTGGTGACTGCACCATTGACCAGTGGATTGGTAAAGGTATTGCCCAATGCATGACTAATGATCGCAAAGCCCGGTAAGGCCGCAATGATCGCACCAAAACCATATTCAGATGCAGTATTCATCACTGCAAGTAAAGACCCGCCAATACTGGCATTAACACCATCTTTGAAGCCCGTATAGACACGGCGGAAGTCAAATGAAATGGCTGTGATAATGCCCACAATTAAGGCCAAGCCCACGGCCCAAATGGCAGAAGTTTTGGCAACATCGACAGTGTAAGCTGCAAGTCCAATGGCATTAAAGTCGAAACCATTTGGATACCATTCTTTAATTGCGGTTGATAAATATTTATTGGTCACGGCAACTAAAATGAGGGGTACAAAAGCCAACCATTGACGTGCGGTAGAACCATTCGATGTTGTATCTAGATTTTCACTAAGCTGCTTTTTTTCTGCGTCTGTCAGCTCAATACCTGTGGCATAACCATCTCCATTTCGAGCGGCTACACGGCGGCGCCATTCTAAATAGCTCAAACCTGTAACAAGAACAAATACACCACCAATCAAACCAAGAAAAGGTGCTGCATAAATGTCTGTACCAAAAAAGGTCGTCGGAATAACGTTTTGAATCTGTGGGGTTCCTGGCAAGGCATCCATGGTAAAGGTAAATGCACCAAGGGCAATTGTTCCCGGAATCAAACGCTTTGGAATATTAGCTTGTCTAAAGAGTTGATTTGCAAATGGATAAACTGCAAAGACCACCACAAAGAGACTGACACCGCTATAGGTTAAAATCGCCCCTAAAAGCACAACAGTTAACATCGCATTTTTAGAGCCAATCAGGTTCACAATGGTTTTGGCAATGGATTCGGCAATCCCTGACATTTCAACCACTTTACCAAAGATGGCACCGAGTAAAAACACCAAGAAATAATCTTTAATGAACCCAACCATTTTGGGCATAAACACGCCTGAATAAAAAGGCAAAACGTTAGCAGGGTTAATCAGTAAAACCGCCAACAAAGCACAAATCGGTGCCATAAGAATGACAGAAAAACCTCTGTAGGCTGTATACATCAGTAGCCCAAGAGACAATAAAATTACACCCAAATCCCACATATTTTTTACTCCATCCTTAAAGAAAATATGTCTTGATGTGCTGTGATATTAATGGCGAATGATGTCAAATCTAGTTGAGTCACAGTGCAATCAGCCTGTGCGGAAAGACCTAATATGCATCCATAGACCGTCTATTTTCCCTCATGACGAGATGTCTATTTGCACTCTGATCTATGTACTATATTTATCCATCAGAGCATTAATATTTCAGCTTATGGGTCAGACTATAATGCATATAAACCCACACATTGTTTGAAAATAATCATTGAGTAAGAAGAAAAATTGATTAATATCCAAGCCCTAGTAAGACTGATAAAACTAATTGCATCAAGTTAAAGGTAAAATTTTAAAATCGCACGAAATGACCATTTTTTATATTTTTCATTCAGTTAAAACATATTTTTACAGACTATCATGCTCTTCGACTTATACTGCTTTGACGACTTGATAAAAATGCACCCACTTCCATCACTTGATCTGTTTTGACCGTCTGTTGTATTTTTCATTTAAACCATTTGAGAAAAACACGTTCATCTTCATTCAACATCGTGTTGCATCATTGCTCAGGGAAACTCATGACACTCAAACAATTAAAAGCCTTTTTGGTCCTTGCACGTACGCTTAATTATGCCAATGCAGCCAATGAACTGTGTCTGAGCCAATCCGCTCTTAGCTTAAGCATTAAAACATTAGAAGAAGAACTGGGTGGCAAACTGTTTAAACGCAACACGCGCCGAGTAGAAATCACTACTGAAGGTCAGTCCCTTATTCCCTATGCCAAAAAGCTTCTGGCCAACTGGGAGGATATGGAAAAAGATGTCAAGCAGCGCTTTAAACTTAACCGTGGCACTTTAAATATTGCCTCAATGCCCTTTGCCACTCATGCAGTACTCCCCGCAGTGATGCATGATTTTGCACAGCAGCACCCCAACATCAGTTTTTCAATCCATGACATCACCAATGAAAAAATCATTGAAAAAGTTCAAGAAGGCATCTTTGAGATTGGCATTTGTTTTGAACCTAAACCGAATGATCAACTGATTTTTCAGCCCTTATTCAATGAAGACTTTTTCGCTCTCTTGCCTAAACACCACGTCTTAGCCAAACAAAAAAGCGTGACATGGCTTGAACTCTGCTCTTATCCTTTTGTGACCTTACAAAACCCCTCGATTATTCGGCATGTGATTGAGGAGCAGTGTGCGGCGCATCAAGTGGTGTTGGATTTGAAAGTCGAATGCCACCAAATCAGTTCTCTATCTCACTTTGTTGCCTATGGTATGGGTGTCAGTGCTATTCCACGACATTTCCAAAAATTCATCGATCTTGAAAAAAATGTGTTGGTTGAAATTGAGGAAAATCAAGCGCAACTCGCGGTGGGCATTATTTATAAGAAAGATTATGAACTGTCTAACATGTCGTCCCAATTTATTGAAACCACACTTTGGCATCATTTCTAAGCGAAGCTCTCCCTCCTGCGGACGAAACTGAAGCTAAACCTTAATAGCTCAGAATAAGCCGTATGATTATTTGCATGGCTTTACCACATGCTTTGACTCTTCTTTTATTTATTTTTCTACGTGAATATTCTGCATTAATGAGTTTTTCTTATTATACGTTAGAAAGATTCAATTTCTAAAAAGTGCTGCGCAATGCTAAAAAAATAACAAGCAAGGAAGATCAGGAAATAAAAGATGAATAAAGTCGTCGCAAATGCAGCCGAAGCATTAGCTGATGTGGTTGCCAATAATCAAACGGTTGCCGTGGGTGGTTTTGGCCTCTGTGGTATTCCAGAAGCATTAATTGATGCTTTAAAAGATACAGGTGTCATAGGTTTAACCTGTATTTCGAATAATGCAGGTGTGGATGGCTTCGGTTTAGGTAAATTATTAGAAACCAAACAAATTAAAAAAATGATTGCCTCTTATGTCGGTGAAAACAAAGAGTTTGAGCGACAGTATCTGAATGGTGAACTTGAAGTCGAGCTTACACCACAAGGTACACTAGCAGAAAAACTACGTTCAGGCGGTGCAGGTATTCCTGCATTTTTCACCCAAACAGGTGTAGGCACCCTCATTGCCGAAGGTAAAGAAGTCCGTGACTTTCATGGTCGTCCGCATATTTTAGAAATGTCCCTCACTGCGGACATTGCTTTAGTGAAAGCCTACAAGGCTGATAAAGCGGGCAACTTGGTATTCCGTAAAACAGCACGTAACTTTAACCCTGACTGTGCTATGGCAGGCAAATTTACGATTGCCGAAGTTGAACAGGTGGTTGAAATTGGTGAAATTGATCCAGATGACATCCATTTACCGGGTATCTACATCAACCGCGTGGTGCTTAATGCCACCCCAAAAAAGCAGATCGAACAACTGACCATTAAAGCAGAGGAAGCTTAATTATGGCTTGGACACGTAATGAAATGGCGCAGCGTGCTGCCCTTGAACTCGAAGATGGTTTTTATGTCAACTTAGGTATTGGCTTACCGACCTTAGTGGCCAATTATCTACCCGAAGGGATCAATGTTTGGTTACAGTCAGAAAATGGCTTGCTCGGTATTGATGAGTTTCCAACCCGTGATGCAGTCGATGCAGACTTGATTAATGCAGGAAAACAAACTGTCACCGCACGTAAAGGGGCTGCATTTTTCTCAAGCTCAGAATCCTTTGCCATGATTCGTGGTGGTCATGTCAATATTGCTATATTAGGTGCAATGGAAGTCTCTGAAACGGGCGACTTGGCAAACTGGATGATTCCGGGTAAAAAAGTCAAAGGCATGGGCGGCGCAATGGACTTGGTCTCTGGTGTACAAAAAGTCGTGGTACTCATGGAACACTGCGCCAAAGATGGCACGCCAAAAATTGTGCCTCAATGTACCCTACCACTCACGGGTAAAGCTGTCGTTAGCCGTATCATTACTGACTTAGGCGTGATGGATATCACTGCTGAAGGTATGAAACTTGTTGAACTGGCACACGATGTAAGCTTAGAACAAATCCAGAAAGCGACTGGATTAGAACTTATCATCAATGACTTTAAAGTCGCTTAAGTACAAAACAGCATCATTCAAAGCAGCTTCGGCTGCTTTGTTATTGGGCTCAATCAAAAAGATTTTCAGTTAGAAAAGGCTTCTTTATAGCCTTTAAATCAGACATAAAAACCATCATCACCTTGATCAAGAGCATCTCTATACTCCCAAATTTAGGGAATGATGACTCCCACGCACATCTTTTTAACCTAAATATCGGATGAAAAACCACACCGCTCGGCTACTATATTTGCATTCCACATCCAGAGGTTCCCATGTCACAACAAGATTATGAAAATGGTTTAAAAGTTCGCAGAGAAGTCATGGGCGAATCTTTTGTTAAACGTGCTCAAGACAATACTGTACCTTTCACCCAACCTTTGCAGGACTGGATTAATGAACATGCTTGGGGCTCAACATGGCAACGTGAAGGTGTATTACCGCGTAAATATCGCTCGTTAATTACCATTGCATTTTTGACGGCACAAAAGAGTCCAACTGAGCTGAAAGGTCACGTTCGCGGTGCGCTAAATAACGGTGCAACGGTTGAAGAAATTCAAGAAGTTCTTTTACACAGTTTGCCTTATTGCGGCGCACCTGCAACTCAAGAGGCGTTCCGTGCTGCACTGGAAGTGATTCAGGAATATCAAAGCAACTCATAAATAGTTTAAGCGCCCATACAAAAGCGTCTTTTGCAGTCGTATGGCGCAATTCATCTGGTTTGGCTATGCCGTATTTTTTGCCTAACCAAACCATTTTTATTAAAAGGCTTTGGTCACACTCATGCCAACGCTAAAGTTTCGACCATCGGCCGGTTCAAAGAAGCGACTATTGCTGTCATTTACTATGACTGAACCCACATAGTTACGGTCAAACATGTTATCTACGCGAGCATAACTGTTGATTTTCCAATCACCGTTTACCCATACATAGCCGACATTTGCAGCCACGACGGTATAACTTGGCGCTGTATCTGAATTAATATCATCCACATACATTTTATCCATATAGCGTGCTTCTAAGCCTGCTTGGAAGCCCTGTTCAGGTTGCCATACAATACGAGTAAACGCTTGGTTTTTGGCAACTCCGGGAATCTTATTTCCTTTATCAATTGCTTTTGCATATAGACTATTTGGGTTATTTGGATTCGCTATTTCTGCTGTATAACTATCAAATTCAGCATCGATATAACTAAAGCTCGATTGTATGTTGAGCTGTTTCCAGATCGTTTGTTGCCATGAGAGCTCTAACCCTTGTCGCGTGGTTTGATCTGCATTACGAAAAGTCGCACGACCATCACGTGTTCCCGCTGTCACTATATCGTTTTTTGTATCTGTCTGGAAAACAGCTAAAGTGAAGAGCCCGAATGGATTCTTCGACTTTAAACCTAGCTCATAATTATCACTACTCGCAGGTTTTAACGCAAAATTCATACCCGATTTCGAAGGATCAGTGTTATAGGCCATTTCGGTAAAGGTTGGGGTTTCAAAACCTTTGCCATAACTGGCATAAGCATAGAGTTCAGGTGAAATTTCCCAACCTAATGCCACAGATGGCAATAATTTCTGATAATCCGTTGAACCACTGTCATCGCCATTTTTATCAATGATGTAATGGTCTTCCGACTCATAATGCACATTGCTATAGCGTAAGCCTGTATCAAGATGCCACGTGGGTAAAAACTGCCATGAGGCTTGTACATACGGATCTAAATTCCACAGGGTATTATTTTCATTACGGCGTAAATTACCTTTAACACCATAAGATTCTTTACCATTTACCATTACAAAATTATTATAGCCTTGACGGTCTTCATCCATATTGTCTAAAGCAATACCAGCACTAAATGTAGTATTCGGTAATAACTCTTTACCTGTCCAACGGAAATCAGCACCATAATAATTACGCTCGAAATCAATCACAGCACCAGCATGAGTAGGTAGCTTCTGGGAGGTAGCCCCATTAGGAATTGCCTGATATTGAGTGACTTGGCGGTTGCCTAAATATGCCATGGCATAGAGTTCATTTTTATCATTAATCGGTTTAAACCAAGTCACACCTGTTTGAGTTTGTTCAATATCTTTGCGAGCGTTAAACCCCATATTTTTTACATAAGGAGCAATTTGTTTTGGGTTTGCTTGCCAATCCTTACGCTCTAACCCCATTGGGTCATCTGCATGGATTTTGACATAGTTGGTGACCCAGTTGATTTTACTGCCATCCTCTAAGTTCCACGTCAGTTTGGCATTATTTAATACTTTTTGTGCAGCACTATGATCTCGAAAACCATCGGTATCAAAATAAGAAGAACTAATCACATAAGCAGGTTGATTGGCCTGTTCGGAACCCCCTTGTAATTGGATATTGGCTTGTTGCTTATGGTGGCTGCCTGCATTAAGACCCACTTGGATTGAGTCTTTCCCTTGCCCTTCTTTGGTCTCAGTCAAGATGGTTCCACCTGATGAGTTACCATATAAAGATGAAAATGGTCCTGTCAGCACTTCGATGTGATCCAAACTATTGAGGTCAATATTGGAACTTTGCCCTTGACCATCAGGCATGGTCGCAGGAATACCATCGACATACATCCGAATGCCACGCACGCCAAAAGTTGAACGAGCGCCAAAGCCACGCATCGAAATCTGTAAGTCTTGCGCATAGTTTTCGCGGTTATTAATTTGTAAGCCTGCAACCCCTTGTAAGACTTCCGATAGGTTCACATGAGCATTGTTTTGTACTGTAGCCGCTTGGACTTTTTGAATGGATGCAGAAGTCGATAACAACTCGCTATCGATATGTATCGCTTGGACGGTGATGACAGGAAGTTGATATTCTGTGGTTTCCGCATAAGCATGGATAGACTGTAAAATAACCGCAGTCAATAAGGCTTGTTTAAAAGGCGCAGGCATCAAATAAGTTAATCGCACAATATTTCCTTGCTTGTTATTACCATAAAAATGGGAAGCCTATCATCTCGACAGGCTTCCCATACAATAAAACGTTTTAATCGGCTAAGCTATACGCAACCACATAATCACCATGATCAAGTGACTGACGTGCTCCACCAGCGGAAATAACCACATATTGCTTACCTGTTTTTGGAGAAATGTAGCTCATCGATGTCCCTTGGCTACCTACAGGTAAACGCGCTTTCCATAATTCTTCACCATTCGATGAATTGAAGGCGCGCAAGTAGAAGTCTTGCGTTGCAGCAAAGAACACTAAACCACCTTGCGTCGCCATTGGGCCACCAATGGTTGGCATACCAATCGGCGCTTTTAAGCCCATTTTAATACCCATTGGAGCAGTATCTTCAACCGTACCGGCTTTGTTGCACAACTACCTAACACCATGATTTTATTATATTTATTTTCATTAAAATTCTCACAAATCCCTTAAAAATCAGTATCTTGCAAAATATTTATGCAACAAATCAGTTTTCCCTTTAAGCCATTCATAGATGGCTTAAAGGTATGGCTGGTTTATTGCGCTGAGGCTTGCCCTACTTTTTTCGCATACTGTTTAATATCGTTTACTTTAATGGTGGTTTTACCCTTTGCAATGGCTTTGAATTGCTGTCCAGCAATCTCCTGCATTTGAGTTGTACCAGTCGCCAAATTACGGTCAAAACGTTGCATAAACTCGTCGACATATTCTTGTTCAGTCACAATCAAATCTTGATTAGTATCGGTCTCGAAATATTGTTTATCCCGCGCTGTTAGATAGTCACCCAAAGTCACATAATTTTTACCCTGACCATATTGCGCGATAAACTCATTCACATTACTTTGCATTGGCATGGAAATGGGTAATTTGACACGGAAACCATCATGTGTTCCTGTATTTGCCCCAGCCAACTTTGCATCTTCAGCATTAATCAAACCATCTTGGTTCTGATCAAAACCATCAAAAGTTTTTTCACCAGAGGCTTGGAACTCTTTCAACGTTAACTTTTGATCTTTACTCTTATCTAAAATACCATAACGGACATGTGCCTGTTTTAAAGACATTTCACGTCGTTGCTTAAGTACAGGGGCTAAACGTGCCTGTTCAAATTGTGCAAACTGTTCGGCTGTCACTTTTTTAGTGTTCGCAAAAAGTGCGGCATAATCCTGCGTATATTGCTGTGTTACCAGTGCAGCACTCGGTTGTTTATTTTCTGGGTGGTAAAGCGCATGAATGGCATAAGCTTGTTGGTATGTATCCGTTTGTGCTGTTTTGTCTGCAGCTAAAACACTCGCTGAAGCGCTGAGCATCGTGATACCCATTACCCATGTAGACATGATTTTCATGATGATTTCATTTCCTTAAAGTTAAGTTTGCTGGATGGAATACCTGTTCTATCTAGCTTTGAAATTAGTATTTAAATTCGACACTTGCGACAATATTACGACCTGGTTCTGCGGCACGATCGATCAGACTGGCTTGGTTCGTTCCTGTAATGGTGCCCACTGCGGCATAGTTCCAATACGTCTTATCAAAGATGTTATTCACCACCACATTCAACTTAGTGAACTTATTCATATTCCAGTAAGCTGAGAGATCAAACACGGCATAACCTGCAACATGTTGATACTCCACGTCATCTTGGTAGGTACTCACATCTTTAGATGCGATTTTGTCCCCGACCGCAGTTGCAGTTAGACCTAAACCAAAGACTTTATCTGGATGATCATAAGCAAAGGTGAGGCTGCCCTTTTCAGGTTGTACTGAATTCACTCCGCTTTTCAGTCCATCTTTATTTTTTGCGGTGCCTTTGTTTTTACCTGCCACTAAAGCGAGGCTAAATCCATCCGAGTGTGGAATAAATTGCGCCAAATCAATACGTGTAGACAACTCACCGCCCCAAATTTCGGCATTGGCTAGGTTTTCTGCACGGTAGTAACCATAAGGATATTGTGGGGTGGTGCCATAGTTGTGGTAATCGATGAAGTCACTGTATTTGGTATAAAAACCTGTGATATCAAACTTGATACCATCAATTGAAGTATTTCTCAGTCCAATTTCAAATGCATCACTGGTTTCTTCATCAAGATTCGAGTTACCAATCACGATATAACTTGGATTGCCTGCGGTGGTTTGATAGATGCCGCCTATCTCAGTAGGTGATGGAATACGTGTACCGCGGGTGTATTTAAAATAACTGTAGTTTTCAGGAGTAAATTGATAGCTGGCCGCAAAACTCGGCGAAACATAACTAAAGTCACGTGCTTGGACATCACTATAGCTTGAAGAATCTGGTCGATACTCCTGTCGTTCAAAACGAAGCGATGGTGTTAGGGTTAAGTCACGACCAAAGAGCCCCAAACGAATTTCATCTGAGAAATAGGCTGTGTAACGCTTTAACTCAGAATCCAGTAAATAACCATCTTGGTAGAGTGTTGGTAGTGTTGCACCATTGCGTAAATCGACTTTGGTACTGGAATAATCTTTTTGGTCGACTGCAAGACCATATTTTAAAGTCTGCTGCTCTAAGTTCTTCGATGCATCAAACTTAATCCCTGTATTTTTTTCTTTATAAGTGGTTGAGAAATCACGTTTCGTATTCGCATTATTCATAAATGAAGTCGCGGTTTCGCTATTTGATTCCTGATACCAGATTTTGCTTTTCAGCTGATCAAATAGCACCAATGTCTCAGGTTTATAAATATGTTCAAGACTAAATTGGGTACGATCTATGTCCTGCTGCTGGGTGGCATCGCTTTTATAATTACTCTCTGTACACGACAAATTTCACAGAACCCTTATCCTATCAGGCTTCTGCCTTCTTAAAATTGCCAAAATTTCCTTAAACTCTTCTTTTTTCCCAAAA
>NZ_JBIMCF010000010.1:0-103333 GCF_048551975.1 Acinetobacter johnsonii
GTTAAGTGAAGTACTCAGTTGGGGTGCAAAGATTCAATTTATTACAGGTGATAGTTGGTATTCATCGACTGGAAATCTAAAAACCATAAGAAAATATAGTATTCGATTTATGTTTGGTATCGACTGTAACCGTAAGGTTTCCCCAGAAAAAGGACAATGGTTTCAACTGCGTTTATTGCCGAATTTCCATCAGGGTCAAGTGGTCTGGCTCAAGGATTTTGAATCCGTCAATGCGTAAGTCCTATAAATATAGAAAAACATTTATTTATATTTAAAGCGTTTCTGAGTTGAGCAAAAAAAAAAGCCCACTTTCGTGGGCTTTAAAATACTTAATTTTTAACGACCATTACGTCCGCGACCACGTGGTGCTTTCGTATTTGGACGAGTAGTACCATTGGTTTTACGCTTTGGTTTCTCACTATCATCCATTTGCCAAATACGCTTTGTACCTGACTTTTTCACAGAACCATCTTTGTTCTTACGAACCATAGGCTTACCACCTGTACCACCCGGTTTTTTCACATAAGAGCGAGAACGGTAAGGTTCTTCCGCAGGAATATTTTGAAAGTCAGGATATAAAAGTGGTTCGATTTCTTTAGTTTCGCCTGGTTGTAAACCCATTTGAACCAAATCAATTGCACCAATTTTAGTACGGATTAAACGTAAAGTAGGAAAACCTACAGCAGCAGTCATGCGACGTACTTGACGGTTACGGCCTTCACAAATTGAAATTTCGACCCAAGAAGTCGGCACAGACGCACGGAAACGTACAGGAGGATCACGCTCCCATAACCACTCAGGTTGTTCAACTTTAGATGCTTTAGCAGGTAAAGTCATACCATCTTTTAATTCTACACCTTTACGCAACTGCTCAAGGGCTTCCTCAGTGACATCACCATCGACCTGAACCAAATATGTTTTAAATTTTTTATTGGCAGGGTTGGTGATGTATTGGTTCAAACCACCATGGTCGGTTAAAAATACCAAGCCTTCAGAGTCCATATCCAAACGACCAGCCAAGCGCAAAGTAGAGTCGCTGACAAAGTCAGACATCGTCATATGTGCTTCATCTTTACGGAACTGGGAGAGGACGTCATAGGGCTTATTCAGGATGACGATTTTCATAGTCAATAACTTCTGTAATTACATAAAATAAGAAATATCAAGATTTATTTAATAGAGAAATGTAGTTATTTCTCGTATAAATCTTAAAAACAGCGGAATTCGATTAAGCTATTATGCGATAAGAAGAGTGGAAAGTATTGTCTATCGGCAATTATTTTTTTAATTTGCTAATTATAATAAAAGGGAGCACCTGCAAAATGGGTTATCAGAAGATCATCGTTCCTGCGGATGGTAGTAAAATTACCGTAAACGCAGATTTATCATTAAATGTTCCAAATCAACCGATTATTCCTTTTATTGAAGGCGATGGTATTGGTGTCGACATTACACCAGCCATGAAAACTGTAGTAGATGCTGCAGTACAAAAAGCATATGGTGGTAAACGCTCGATTGAGTGGATGGAAGTCTATTGTGGTGAAAAAGCCAATAAAATTTATGGCTCTTATATGCCAGAAGAAACTTTTGATGCGCTACGCGAGTTTGTGGTTTCAATTAAAGGCCCTTTAACTACACCCGTGGGTGGGGGCATTCGTTCTTTAAACGTGGCGCTACGCCAAGAATTAGATTTGTACGTCTGTGTACGTCCTGTACGTTGGTTTGAAGGGGTACCATCACCTGTTCAGCATCCTGAACTGACGGATATGGTTATTTTCCGTGAGAACTCAGAAGATATTTATGCCGGAATCGAGTGGAAAGCCGACTCTCCTGAAGCGAAGAAAGTGATTAAGTTTCTCAAAGAAGAAATGGGCGTGACTAAAATCCGATTTGAAGATAACTGTGGTATTGGGATTAAGCCCGTATCGAAAGAGGGAACGCAGCGTCTTGTGCGTAAAGCGATTCAATTTGCGATTGATAATGATAAGCCGAGTGTGACCTTGGTTCATAAAGGCAACATCATGAAATATACCGAAGGAGCGTTTAAAGAGTGGGGCTATGAACTTGCGATGGACCGTTTCGGTGGTGAGCTCATTGATGGCGGGCCATGGGTAAAAATTAAAAATCCAAAAAATGGTAAAGACATCATCATTAAAGATGTGATTGCCGATGCATTCTTGCAGCAGATTTTAATGCGTCCTGCGGACTATTCAGTGATTGCGACTTTAAATCTGAATGGTGACTATATTTCTGATGCACTGGCTGCAGAAGTTGGAGGGATTGGTATTGCGCCGGGTGCGAATATTGGCGGGGCGATTTCTGTTTATGAAGCCACGCACGGAACAGCGCCAAAATATGCCGGTCAAGATAAAGTCAACCCAGGCTCCATTATTCTTTCTGCTGAAATGATGCTACGAGATATGGGCTGGGTAGAGGCGGCAGATTTGATCATTAAGGGGATTTCAGGGGCAATTGAGGCGAAAACAGTCACTTATGATTTTGAGCGATTAATGCCGAATGCAACCTTATTGCGTTGTTCAGAGTTTGGTGAGGCTATTATTGGGAATATGGAATAAGCTTTAAGCTGAATTGGTAGAAACCCGCACATGCTGCGGGTTTTCTTTTGTTGTATTGAAAAATAGCTTTGGAAATATGTTTGCAATGTAAAACTAGGTTAAAGGGTTCTTACTTTCAGTGAGTATAGGTAAGGTCCAATAAAAAGAAGAGTTGATTTTTAATCATAATTTATATATGTAATTACAATGAAGTACTTTGATACAGCTTATAGCTTGGGTTTTTAGCTGAGTGATGTATGGTGGTCTTTGTCGAATGTTACGGCAGATGATAAAGGAGTAGTCTCGTGGCTAATCAACAAAATCAACAGCAGAACAATCAGCAGCAACGTCAACAACAACAGAATCAACCGCAAGAACAACCAGATCAGCAACAACAACCCAAACCAAATCAAGGTCAGCAAAAACAGCCGAATCAAAACCAACCGAACCCAGATCAGCAACAACGCTAGGCGTATTGCTATTTCATGAACGAATGTTAAAGGTATTTCAAGGAAGAATCGATCAAAGGGAGTTGAACCAAAGGAGGACCCTATGTCAAATAATGTTGTGAAAACATTAAAACAGAAGATCAAAGCACGTTTAAAAAAGATCTCTAAGCATCAGTCTAAGCTGAAAGCCTTGGAGAAAAAACTGAAGAAGCGTAAGTAGTTTTACGTGGTTTATTTGAAGCAAAGCCCTCATTTTATATGAGGGCTTTGCCGTTACATATATAGGATATCTTTCAATATATGAGGCATTTAGTATGAAAAGGTAACTTTATCTTATTTTAATATCTAAAAATTACCGGAGTAGTTGAATCATGCCTCGTTTAGTTCTGAGTGGAGCTATTTTAAGTATAAGTCTGCTGATGAGTGGATGTCAGCCACCGGCTTCGGGTGAAGCAGCAGGTTTGAGTTATCCATATTTATATTGGCAGTTATATAAAACGCCTTTAGAGAAAAACTTAAATGTGCCTGTACAAAGTGTAAGCCATAAGCAGATACAAGATACTTGGGGGGCAGCACGTGGTCAGGGACGAAAACATCAAGGTATTGATATCTTCGCTAAACGTGGAACACCTGTCTTAAGCGCTACATCAGGCATTGTCTTGGATGTCGGCCTCAATAGTCTAGGTGGACAAGTAGTATGGGTAATGGGCCCAAACTTAAGCCGTCACTACTATGCACATTTAGATGCTTATGCGCCTAATATTCAAACGGGTGATTGGGTTGAAGTGGGAGAAGTATTGGGCTATGTTGGGAACACGGGCAATGCCAAGAATACGCCACCACATTTGCACTATGGAATTTATAGGACTGGAAAAGGAGCTGTGAATCCTTATCCATATTTAACTTTAAATGCATTGAAATAACCAAGCTTTAGTCTATAGCTATAAAAGATTGAATCCATTCTTTTTTTTGCTCATAGATGGTTCATCAATTTTTCTTCTTACACTTACATCGTTCATTTGTAATATTTAGATGCGAGTAAAAAGATCACTACTCATTGAGCAAATGACCCTCTAGAAGGGTAACTTACTAACGCAAGTAGTTTATTTTTGACTATCTTTTATATGAATTATAAGGACTCTTTTTTAGTTGTTGAATTGGATCTGGATGTCGTACGGGTAAAGTAAAATAGTTGTAGTGTTCCTAAACCGAGGACACCCGCAGCAAGTATAAACTGAAAGTGATATGACCAACTCAAATGCTGCAAGGTACTAAAACTTAAGCCACCAACCAGCTGTACCGTTGCAAAGCTGAGTGTCGCCATACTCCACAGTTTTTTATAGGCCAAGCCGTAGAGTTGTAAGATGGTGTAGGAGGTGAGAAAGACCACCGCAGGGTTCAGTAGGCCTGTGAGGAATGAGGACATGAGCGTAAATACAGGTGAAAAACTCAGAACCGCAATAAAAACTGCCGCAATATAGACACTGTATAAAATCTTTAAAGCCAGAAAGTTGCCAAATTTACGCGCTAAAGCATAAGCTGTCGCTGCACCCAAAGCGCTGCCTAAGCCATATAAAATCCAGTTAAAATTGATCCAATATAAATTTAGCGTTAATACATGGCTTAAATAATCAATCCAAAACAAAGAATGGGGAATATAGGCAAAGGCGCTGCAGGCATAAACAATGAGTAAACTATAGTAAATTTTATTCACTGTATGAGTCTGGGGCTGGCTTGTAGGGATACTGTGTAGTTGCTTTTGGAAAGGGCGAACCAGTATCCATAATAAGCACGTAATGACAAATGCAAAGCCACAGAGAATGAACCATGCGCTACTGATTGAAATACGGTCTAAATACGACATAAACAGCGTGGCTGCCAATACGCCAATTCCTATTCCGCTAAATCCAATTAGATTAATTTTAAAACGGTGCTGTAACTCACTGCACTGTGCCACAATACTGGGCGATAGAATCATCAGTAAACCACCGCCGATACCTGAAATGATGCGCCACACCAAATACCAAACTTCATTAAGATACGCAAATGCACAGGCAAACAGGCTGATTGAACCAAAGAGCGCAGCAAAAATGATATAGATCGGCATTTTTGCATTTTGTGGCAACTTCATCGCCCAGAACGCGCCGATCAGATAACCTAGCAGATTGGCACTACCGAGTAGGCTGGCGAAATTGTGTGACCATTCATAGGCTTCGCGAGTGGACGGCAGTAGAGCGGTATAAGAAAAACGTAAAATGCCAATTCCCAAGCACATACTCAGGCAGAGAAAGAGACTCAGTTGTACGGTGCTTGAGAACGTCCTGTTCATCATAATTTGACTATTTGTTTAAAAAATACACTTGAACTATAAGATGAAATTTACAATAAAACAATCGGGTGATGTCCGCCTTTAGTCGAGCGGAGTAAAGGCGCAGTCAATTTAATCAGTATCTTTGAGTTGATTGATATCCACCGCATCACCAATGGTATAAAAATGTCCGCCTGCAACATGATGGATACTTTTCCATTCATCTGCGGCTTCATGGTAGTACCAATGTCCATCTCTAAAAACCCGATCATCAGCATAAGCGGCAATGACTTTGCCAATAAATAAGTCATGCTGTTGCTGATTATGTGGTTCAGGAATGAGTTCACACAGAATCCAAGCGCTACAGCCTTCAACCACTGGAATTGGGCTGTGACCAAACTGAAAAAGTTCGACCCCACACTGAGGTAACTTTTCAGGGGCATCATATTGACTGATCATGCCCAGTGCGTAGACCATTTTTAGTTGTTTAAATGTGGGTACTTGCAGCGCAAACAAACCCGATTTTTCAATAATACTGCGGGTTTTTGTCGATTTATCGAGTACGACCGTCACTTTGGCTGGGCTAAACTCTAGGGCGCATGCCCAAGCTGCAGTCATGACATCGGTGCTTTCATCATCTTGACTGGAAACCAGCACGGTTGGGCCGTGGTTGAGTAGCCGATATGCTTTTTCTAAAGGGACGGGTAGAATGTGAGGATTAAGCAAAGATTGATTCATATAAAAGAACACCTTAACAGCCGTTTAAATGCTTTATACCACATTCTAAAACTGCCAATTTAGTCTAAATTTGTACATTCAGCGTGGAATATGGCGCAAAACAGTAAGCCCGTTTAAATTTTGATTTATAATTATGACAGCATCATTTAGGGAAACAGTATGAATATCCCTTTAATCGTCAATGTCATCATTTTTATTGCATTGCTTTTTTTACTGGGCCAAACCCGTAAAAGCGATTGGAGTTTAGCGAAGAAAGTACTGGCAGGTCTCTGTCTCGGTATTGTTTTTGGTCTCGCTTTACATGGGTTTTATGGTACGAATTCGCCTCTACTGCAAGAGTCGGTACAGTGGTTTAATTTGGTCGGTAAAGGCTATGTCAAACTACTACAAATGGTGGTGATGCCTTTGGTATTTGTTTCCATTTTAGGTGCTGTGATTAAGCTGCACGATGCGGGTTCATTGGGTAAAATTAGTTTTATCAGTATTGGGACTTTGTTATTTACCACAGCGATTGCTGCATTTGTCGGTGTGGTGGTGACCAATCTGTTCGGCTTAACTGCGGCAGGTTTAGTGCAAGGGACACAAGAAACTGAACGTTTAAATACAATTCAAACTGACTATGTCGGGCAAGTGGCTGACTTGCAAGTGCCTGATTTATTTCTGTCATTTATTCCGAGCAATCCTTTTGCCGAGCTGACAGGGGCACATCCAACCTCCATTATTAGTGTAGTCATTTTTGCAGTGTTTTTAGGCATTGCAGGCTTGAACCTCATGAAAGCGGATGCTGAGAAAGGGCAAAAGCTGTTGTCTGCAATAGATATCTTGCAAGCGTGGGTCATGAAGTTGGTGCGTCTAATTATGATGCTCACGCCTTATGGTGTGTTCGCACTCATGACCAATATTGTGGCCAACTCTAAAATGGCGGACATCTTAAACTTAGGTGGCTTCTTGGTTGCGTCTTATATCGGTTTGGCGATTATGTTTATCGTGCAAGCCGTGATTTTGGTGCTCACAGGCGTGAACCCAATTCAGTTCTTTAAAAAGGTTTGGCCTGTGCTGACCTTTGCGTTTACCAGCCGTTCAAGTGCTGCCAGTATTCCTTTAAATATTGAAGCGCAAACACGACGTCTGGGCGTACCTGAATCGATTGCCAGCTTTTCAGCATCATTTGGTACGACCATTGGGCAAAATGGCTGTGCGGGGCTGTATCCTGCGATGTTGGCTGTTATGGTTGCACCGACAGTGGGTATTAATCCGCTCGATCCAATTTGGATTTTGACTTTAGTTTGTGTCGTGACCTTGAGCTCGATTGGGGTGGCGGGTGTAGGTGGTGGAGCAACATTTGCAGCACTGATTGTCCTGCCGATGCTGGGCTTGCCTGTGACTTTGGTTGCACTGCTTATTTCAATTGAGCCTTTAATTGATATGGGGCGTACGGCTTTGAATGTGAATGGTTCTATGACAGCAGGTGTCGTGACCAGTCAAGTCTTAGGTCAAACGGATAAGCGTATTTTTGAGCAAGACAATGTGGACTTAAAAGAAGTCTGAGCTGAGAAATATATAGCTTATGAACTGAAAAGAAGCCTATCTTCATGATTAGGCTTCTTTTTATTGGGCGTGTATCCATAAATGACTAAAAACTGTATCTACTTTTTTACTCAGTTTTTTGCAAAATAAAGCTTCAATTTAGGAGAAAAACGATGAAAATGTATCAAGTCGATGCCTTTACAACTGAATTATTCAAAGGTAATCCTGCCGCTGTGATTGTGCGTGATGAATGGTTAGCAGTAGATTTGATGCAGAATATTGCCTTGGAAAATAATTTGGCAGAAACGGCTTTTGTGAAAGTGGTTGATGCTGAAAACTATGAAATTCGTTGGTTCACCCCTCAGGTTGAAGTGGACTTTTGTGGGCACGCGACTTTAGCTAGTAGTTTCGTCCTATTTCGTGACTATACCGATGCTAAACGTATCCAGTTTCATGTAAAAGACTTGGGTATTTTTATCATTGATCAAGATTCTGATGGCAAGATTCATATGAATTTTCCAATTCGTGCACCGCAAAAGTTAGAAGACTATCCTACGGAAATTCATGAATTGGTCGATTGTGAAATTAAAGAAGTCTATTTAAACCCACAGGCTTATATTTTAGTGTGTGAGTCCGAGCAGGCTGTTAAGGATGCCAAACCGAACTTAGATAAAATTCGTCAACTGGCAGAAAAACATAAAGTCAGTACTGCGATTACTGCTGAAAACTTGGATGTTACCCTGACTTCAACGTCTCAAGACTATGATTATATCGCGCGTTATTTCGCACCGCATAAAGGCATCAATGAAGACCCTGTGACAGGCTCCATGCATACAGGTCTTGCACCACTGTGGGCGGAGAAGTTGGGTAAAGCCTCATTGATTGCCTATCAGGCATCGAGCCGTGGTGGATTACTGTACTGTGATATTCAGTCTGAAACACGGATCCAAATTTCTGGCTATGCCAAGTTATATATGACGGCTGAACTTTACTTAGATTAAGTTGTAATTCTTTTAAATTAAAACTACTGGTGAAAAATAAGCATTGATTAAAATGCTATTTTTCACCAAATTACTATAAAAATAATTTCACTTTCCTCTATGATGTTGAGAATCATTCATATTTTGTCGAATTATTTGGAAAAATAATGTTAATGCGTTTTAAAACATTGAGTTTATCGGTATTGCTACTTGGCTTTGGGGGCACAGTATGGGCACAACCCGTATTGGTAAAATCGGAACAGAAAATTGAAGAATATAAATTAGATAACGGTTTACGTATTATTCTTGCGCCAAACGATAAAGAAAATAAAGTGTATATGAATATGGTCTATTTGACCGGTTCATTGAACGATCCCAAAGGTAAAGGCGGTTTGGCACACCTACTGGAACATTTAGCGTTTAAGGGGACTAAAAATGTGCCAGGGGACGAGTTTCAGCGCCGTTTAGATCAATACGGTTTAATGAATAATGCCAGCACGGACTATTATTCAACCAAATATATTAATGTAGTTCGTCCTGAACAAAATGCGATTAATGAGCTGATTAATCTTGAAGCTGAGCGTATGGACGGCTTGGTGCTCCAAGAAAAATATGTACCGTCTGAAATCGCGATTGTAAAACGCGAGCGTGAAGTCCGTATGGATCAGCCATTTTCGGTACTCATGGATCAGATGTGGAAGTCTGCTTATGGCAATCAATATTTAGGGCGTTTACCGATTGGTGATTTAAATGAGTTACAGTCAATCAAAATGGCTGAACTGAATAAGTTTTATCGTGACTGGTATGCACCGAATAATGCGGTGTTTGTCATTTCGGGCAAGTTTGACCAAGCTGCTGTACTGAAGCAGATAGATGAAAAGTTTAGTGCGATTAAAGCGCGTGCTGTGCCTGCGAAAGTCAAAGTACCTGTCTTAGATGCCAGTAAGATTAAAGATCGCCAGTTTGTGGTGAAAAAAGGCAGTAACTTAGCCAAATATAATATTTACCTGAATGGTAAAAACGAGAACATTAAGACTGCTCTGGCGGTGTCACCGTATTTATACACCATGCAACCCAGTGGACATTTGTACCAAAGCATTGTAGAAACGGGAACGGCGACAGCTGTTCAGTCAACCACATGGTTAGACCAAGATTTCAATATGGTGTTTATGGGCGCAGTTTATGCACCCAACCATGATGTGAAAAAAGTTGAGTCGGCTTTGGTTGCTGGGGTAGAAAAAACACCAAGCTTCAACGAGGTTGAGCTCAACCGTGTGAAGAGCATGATTAAAAATGCACAAGAAAGCATGTTTAGTAGTGCAACGGCAGTTGGTGGTATGCTCAGTGACTACGTGGTTTCTGCCAATGGTGATTGGACACAATACTTTAAAGATCAGCAACAGTTACAACAGCTCAGTGTTACGGATGTGAACCAACGCTTAGATGACTTTTTAGTACCCGAACATCGTATTTCAGGCACTATTTTACCGACCCCAGAAGATCAGAAAAAAGCACTTGAACAAGCGGCAGGAGCGACCCCAGCAAAAACTTTAGATCAGCAAGCTGTGGCTGAAGAGCCATTGAAAGATGCAAGTGTGTATAAAGCGGAAGTTGCTGAGTATGTAAAAAGTTCAAAGCAATATTTAGAAAGTGCTGAAAAACAAATTCAGCGTGGCAAGTTGAAAAATGGCATGCAATATGCGCTGTACCCAAGTATTACGCGTGACGATAAGACTTATGCCACCATTTCGATTGACTTTGGTACGGCAGAAAGTTTGTTTAATAAGGCCGAGCTATTAGACCTGACTTCTTATTTACTGCTCAGAGCGTCAACTCAATATAGTTTGCAAGACATTGCTGATCATTCTATTGATGCGGGCGGTGGTGCAAGTGCAGCAAGTAATGGTAACGGCATCAATATTTCAATCGTGGCGAAGAAAGAAAAGTTTGATGAGTTTTTTAACTTTGTTGTAGATGTCCTTAAAAATCCAACTTTTGAACAAAGCCAGTTTGATTTAATTAAGTCACAAAGCTTAGCAAGTCTAGATCGACCGTATACTGAGCCTGAAACTGTAGCAGCTTTAACCATTGCGCGTTTACTTGAAACTTATCCAATTGGGGATATTCGCCATCACTTCGAGCCTGAATATGCCAAGAAGCAGTATCAGGCTGCAACACAAGCACAGGTTAAACAACTGTATCAGCAATTTTTTGCGATGAATCATGCACAAATTTCGGTAACGGGTGTGATTGATACGAAAAAGATGAAAAAGACTTTAAATCAGGCTTTTGCAAACTGGAATTCGGCAGCGCCTTATCAGCGGATTACTTCTGACTTTACTGCATATAAAGCGCAGCGTGTACATGCACTGTCAGAGCAGCGTGAGTTTGGTAGCTATCAGAGCATTATGACGTTCCCTGTGGGTACATCCCACCCAGATGCACCTGCTTTACAGGTACTCGAGCACATTTTAGGTGAGTCGCAGTTATCTTCTCGTTTGGCACAAGAGTTACGTGAAAAAAATGCCTTGGTCTATGGTTTCGGCAGCAGCATTTCGTTGGATGACTGGACGGAGTCAGGAGCGCTAACGATTGATGCAAACTATAGCGCGGGCAAATCGGCTCAAGTGTCTCAAGCCGTGTATAAAGTGTTGAATGAGTTACTGGCAAAAGGCGTTACTGAACAAGAAGTGGAAGCTGCCAAGGCTGATATTTTGAAAAAGCGTGTGACTGCACTTGAAGATAGTCGCAATATCCATCGCATGTTGATTCCTCAAATGAAGCGTAATCGTACTTTACTGGATCGCGAACAGCGTGATTTAGCATTGGCAAAAATTAGTAAAGCCGATGTTGATGCGGTGATTCAGAAGTATATTAAGCTGGATCAGTTGGTTGAAGTGATGGCTGACCAATATGGCAAAGCGCAACCAGCGCTGAAAAATTAAAGATTTCAGTTTTCATTTAAAAAGAACCCCTCAAAATTGAGGGGTTCTTTGTATCATAGGTTTTATAAAATAGTTTTCTTATTTTTTTTAATTAAAGCCGATAAAATTGTTTGGCATTGTGATGGAATACGCGTTTTAAAGCATCAGGGGCATAGGCTGCGACGACATCGCTAAAGGCATCGATAATATTCACCAACGATGTACTGACTGAATCCATCGGAAAGTTAGAGGCAAACATCACCCGATAGGTTCCAAAACAGGCGAGGGCATGTGTAATCATGGGATGTGCAAGGTCAAAGACTTCTTGTTTGGAAGCCAGTCGACCTTCTTTATGAAAGCGATGTCCTAATACCGGCATGAAGAGTACCGACATTTTGGTATAGACGTTTGGACAGCTTGCAAGCTCAGCTAAGTCGTCTTTCCAACGGAAGAAAATATTTTCCCGTGCCGTCTGTGTCATGCCTGTATTTGCGCCAATTGGGCCAAATAAACCCGCGGGTGTACCCAAATGGTCTAGCACAATGGAAGTTTCAGGGAACTGCTTGGCCAGATAAATCACATCTTCAAGCTGTGTTGAATAAACCCAAGCATCAAAACTCAAGTTGTATTGGGACAGTACTTCGAAGCCTTTGAGAAATTTTTTATTGCGATATAAGTGTGGCTCATCTGTCCATGCATGGATTGCTTTGCTTTATGGTGTAATTTTAGGATCTTTTTAAAGTTACGATCACGTGGGTCAGCTGTTGCGACGATGCCACCCAATTTGACCGTATCTACCCCAAAAGCTAAAGACTCGATAAACTGAGTTTCCTCAACCACACCTTTGCCTTTGCTGTGATGCCAACTGGCTTCGACATGTACCACTTGTTCGACTGTGTATGGGCCAGTATCGAGTTTATAGTCTTGGGGCAAATACGGACGTGTAATATGACGGGTTAGACCGATGGTTTCAATCAGATCTTTAGGTTTCACCAAACGAACCATTTTGTCCAAAAGCTTAGGATGCTTGCCCAATAATTTAACTGCCAAAGCCGCTGCATGTGGCGTGTTATAGGGATCCCACTGATGGATGTGTGGATCGATGAGTGCAAAGTCCAAATGCTGCATGTTCTTCCCTAAGTCATATTCCTTAGCGATTACCATACTGTAAATTGAGGTGTTGCAACATTGTATTTCGTTTCAAATATGACGAAATGAAAAAAGCCTGCACGAAACAGGCTTTGATTGATCAGTGATCGTGTTTGTGGTCGTGCTTGTTGGCATGAAATTCTTCGTTATGACGGAAACGAAGGTAGTTTTCAAACTGTTCACAATATTCGTCATAGTTGTCTTCAAGCATCATTTGAAACTGCTGCAAAATATAAGACATCACTTGTTCTTTGGCATCACGCATTTCATCGCCATCTTTAAAGTTGTTGGCTGCCACCCACGTGTTAAAACGGGCTGTACCAAACAACATCGCAGCACTCACTTGGCCACGTATTTCAGCAGGTTTCACTTGTGAACCTTTTTCAGTGCGACAAAAATCGTTTGCTTGCTTAATAAATTCATCTGCACGTTCAAAAAAAGCAGCATTCAACGCTTCTTCTTCGGTTACATCTGTTGCTTCAATCTTCTGAACCATGAACTTGTCCTAAAATACATAAATAACTCAGACTGCATTATAGGCAAAGCCTTGCAGAAACTAAACCTTTGCCTTAATCTAAAAATAGCCTAAGCAATAAAATAGAGAATATCCATGCAAGATGCGATTGCGGTACAAAGTTTAAAAAGTGATATTGCCTTATTGCGTCAAAATATTTGGCCGCCACAAAATTTAGCGAATGTCGAAGGCTTACCGATCTATTACGGGAAGAAAGCAGAGGTCGAGGACTACTACCGTCAGTGGACGGGTTTGATTGAGCGGGCGCAAGACTTGTTTCAACCCTTTATGGAAGATGAGGTGTTGGATGCAATTCATTTGCCCAGCCATTTGAACTTACCGCTGTTTTATTTTCACGTCGATCGGATTCGGATTAATAAAACCCGTGCCAAAGAGTCTAAAAGTTTTCGTGGTATTGCGAGCTTAATCGAAAAATGTGGACAATTTGAACCAGAACAGGTACAGGCTATGCGCGCTTGGTTGGACAGCGATGATAATGCCGCCTTGGTTGCTCATCGTGAGTTTATTGACCTCAGAACCTATGTGTTTCAGCATGGACAGAGTGAATATACCCGTACCCGATTTTATGTAAATGGTATCGTGTTAAGTACCGAAGCACACTTTGAGTTGGTCGATGCGCGAGACAAACCACGTAAACAGCGTAGCGATAGTTATAATGATCCACTCGCAGATAACAACACGTGGAAAGTATACGGCAAGTATCGTTAACTTAGGTGCTGGCAGAATTCACTTATAAAAGAGCCTTTCACTGCTGATGTGTGTTCTGATTTAAACGTCTATTTCAACTTTTTGGTTTGACTGAACTGCATCACCTGTTGTTCAACTAATTTCAGCATTCTATTTTTTTCCGCGGCGATCCAGCCTGCAGCAAAACCATAGGCAGCATTCGGTTCTGTAGCTTGTTGAAATAAGGCGTCTGCAACCACCAAATCGTTATAGTGTCCCAAGCTTTCTTGCACTGCTTTGAGTTTTTTTAAATAGGTTTTTAACGCTTTTGCATCGAGTAAAGACGCCACAAACTCAATGCTATAACGCAGTTGTTTGACTTGCTTACGAACGCGGTGTTTTTCCTCATCTTCAAGCTGGCTAAAGTGCTCGGCATGTGCGCATATGTTATGGTGTAAAGCATGTATCACTTTGAGTGCATGCTTTTTCAGTTTGGCTTTTGAAGGCGAATCTAGTTTTTGCTCTGTAAATAAAATCAATTCAAGCCAAAGTTGCGTCGTTTCGGGTCGTTGAAATAGGGCGGAGATATCAGTGATGACTTCTGTACTTGGCGCAAGATGATCTAATGGATAACCTGCCTCAATCAGTTGAGGGAGTAAGTCTTCGTTCAGCGCATCGATATCACGTGTTCCACCTAAGGCTTGAAAAATAGTGGTGAGTTCCGCTTTCCAGTGTGGTTGAATGGCGTCCGACCATGCAGCAAAACTTTTCAGTGCGGTACGTAAGCGGCGGATTGCCACTCGGGCTTGGTGTGTATGCTCACTGGAGTACTGCTGTCGAGCAATTGAACTGGCATTGGGAAGTAAATGCTGTAGGCAATTGGCTATTATGCTTTGTAGAGCCTCAACTTCGCTTAAGCTTCTGTTCAGTACAAGAGGTGTTTGATACTGTGCAGGAAAGTAACTTTGCTGACGAACGGCCTGAAGTCCATAGTCTGACTTGCTATGTGTGTCGAGACTTAGTTGGTATTTTTGAATCCAAGGTTGTATAAATGCGATCAAATCTTCTATTGATCCTTGTTTTAATTCAAATTCGATTTCGAAAATATCCACACTGCTTTGTTCTTTAAAAATTTTGCCAATATCGATAGCAATTTCAACTGTACTACTTCCAATATTTTGCAAAACGCGTAAACGTTGGATCTTGGTTTCAAAGAGCAATTCAAGGGGTGGAAGTGGAAGCCCCAAAGCGCGTTTTAATTTTTTGTAGATAGCGGAATAATCTTTTTTATAGTTATCTAAGTCGAGTGTAGTCGTCTCAGGTGGCTCTATATCAAATTCAAGTTCAAAGCGACTCAATGCTTTTGCGGTATTCACTGCTTTGAAGGTTTGTTTAAATTCACCATTTTCCTGACGACGTCGAATCGCGATGCAATGCTTAGCAAGTGTTTGATCCGCTGTATCAAAGTATTGGGCTGCTAAATGAATCGGCTCAGCCTTGAGCAGTGTAAAAGCTTTTTGTAATGCCTTACGCTTCTTAACTGGAACTTGAAACTTAAACTCAATCTCTTGCATAGCCCTGACTCATGACAACCTACGTTTTACTATATGCTAAATTGAATAAAAAAAAGACAAATTTTAAATGTGTATAAGCTAAAAGCGCAGAAATAGTGACCTAGATTTCACTTTTAAAATGAAGATAGTGGTTAGAAATATGCAGAGTTAATAAGTACAGATGGTTACATCGAAGTGATAATAAATTTACATTGAGTAGGCATGTATAGGCTTACTTTTTAAGAATAAAAATGAATATGAAGCCTGTATTGTTTTGATAATAGGCCGTTTTGTCACAGATAAATTAGTGGTTTGGAGATACCAATCACGATCTTCTATCGCAGTTTTGCGGCTTGTCAGGCTTTGTGGGGGATGATAGCAGTCATGTATTTAACACGACTGCTTATGCTATACAGAGCGTTATTTTAAGAATTTTCGGCTAACTAAGAACTGTTTTGTCGCTTCTAAAAGTTTATCGGCATAGACTTCAAGTTTTGCTGTAAGCCAGCCCAAAACAAACCAATCACTGGCTTCTAACTCTGTTTGTTGAATGTACGCAGCAGAAGTCGCTAAGATTTGATATTCATGTGCGGCTTGTTGTGCATCGTTTAACGCTTTACTGTATTTCTGCAAATTTTTCACATCATAAATTGACGTTAAAATAGGAAAGCTAAACTTCAGTTCCTTAATTTTCTGCGCCACAACATCTAAACTTTCAAAGTGGCTAATATCGGCAGCATTTAAGCTTTCTTGTAGCTGTCGATATTGGTTTTGTAGGGTGTTGTGTGCATAGGTTTTTAAATCTTGCTTTTGCACTTGATCATGTGAGCTTAAACTAAAGGTCAATAATTCAAGATAATGATGTACGTTCTGCGTCGATTTAACTAAATTTCCAAGCTTTTCTTGAGCATATAAAATGTCTTTGGCAAGATTTTCAGTGGTAGTTGGATTCTGAAGAAAAGCGCCTAGGGTTCTTTGCATATGCTGCAAATGTTGTAAATGATCAAACTGATGCTTAAATGCGGCAATTTGCATTGCCCATTTATCAGAAATATTGCTATTCCAGTCCTTAAACAAAGCCAAGGTTAGTTGTAAGTGCTCTAAAGCGGTTTGTGCTTGATCAATATGGCTTTGCTCAGCAACACCTGCTGAAATTGCAGCAATATTCGGCAGTAAATTCTGCATTTGCTGACCAATCAGTAAACTCAGGTTATGTGCTGCACTTTCTTTTTTCGATAAGACGAACTCTTTTTCAAAACGTGCTGGACTTACGGTTTGCTCAAGTGCCAGTAGATTACCCATTTCGGCTTTGCTGCGGACATCTAACCACAGTTGATACTTCTTCACCCATTCAAAACTAAAGGCCAAAAGCGACTGAACAGAGCCGGATTTGAGTTCAAACTCTACCTCATGGATGGTCTGTTCTCGACCAGATGCACGAACTACACCATCATCTAAACAGACTTCAATTTCAGCATCTTCAAACTCAATGACGCGATAGGTACGTTGGATGTCCGTTTCAAAGGTGAGCTTTAACGCAGCTGCATCTGAGCCTAAAGCTTGGGTTAAAATCTGTTGAGCCTCTGGAATAGCTTTATAAATGCTTAAGTCCAGTTCAGGAGATGATTCTAACTCACCCAAATTGTGATTATGTTCAAAACGATGTAAATGACTTTTACCTGCGGCTTTGAGTGTTTGAATCCAGCAAGTACCTTCAAGACGCTGACGCAAAGCAGCGCCGTGTTGGGCCAAGAGGCGATCAGTCGTGTCAAAATACTTGGCTTGAAGTTGAATCGTTTCAGATTTTTTAGGATCTAAAGCTTTAAGAAGGGCGGTACGTCGTGCTTCGCTAATCTGAAATTTTAATTCAATTTCAACCATGAAAAATTCCTAATTTGAGGGGCTAGGTCAGTGCCAAGCCTTTATGTATTTAGATGCATGATCTGTAGTTTGTTTTTATGTGCGCTAAAGGCACACCAATCGACCACTGGATTGTAGCGAAAAAGAGACAGTATGTAAGACTTGACGACACAATAAAACAAAGTTGCAGCATGAGATTGATCAAAAACAATTCTGTTTTTAGTAGACACGCGCCCAGAGGCGATTGCACTTTGCAGATTGCAAATTTTCAGCTATGTTGGTAAAAAACCATCAGGATGATGACAGATGAATGCTCAGGTTGAACCGAAACAGGAACACGACGCTGAACCTAATTTTCAATTGCCGATTAAGGACTATCACCAGTTTTATCGTTTTTATCTAACAGAACACCGCAACATCATGAGTCGTCGGCTACATGTCGCGGGCAGTTCGATTGGGCTGTACTTTTTCTCTAAAGCCATACTTAAACGCAAGCCGCGTTATTTTATATACGGCTTAGTCTCTGGCTATGCCTGTGCGTGGGTAGGTCATTTTGTTTTTGAAAAAAATAAGCCGGCCAGTTTTAAACAGCCTTTGTATAGTTTTATTTCTGACTGGCGCATGTTTTGCGATGTTTTAAGTGGAAATTTAAGCTTACAAGATCGTGCCTTGGATAAAATTCCAAGTTAGTGAAGCACTTTGTGACTTCCTCATGAAAGTTTTATGAAAAGCTTGAAATTAACAGTTGCAAAGTATGAGTTAATGTTCTAATAATGAGGTCGTTGATTATATTTTCATCAAATAATATATAAGTGCTTTGAACTTTAAAGTGCTTTTAGTTTTCCAAGCCTAGAGCGACCTTCTCTAGGCTTTTTTTATGTGGATTTTAAATAAAATAGGACTTACGCACTATCATTTATAGATTCTCTGTGGTAGCAGATGATTTTTATCGAGAATAAAGTCATCAATGAAGTCTTTGATGATTGGTCTAAATAATTTCTTCTGCCAACGATATACATTTTCAAAGATCCCCTCAAACTGGTTCTTTTGTATCTCGACGTAGGCCATCAAGGCTGAAAAAATATGATTCAAAATCAGTTTAGATCGTCTTACTTGAAACTTTTCAATATGACAAACCTGTTTAATCACTCGGTGATATTGTTCTATTTTCCAATGACTTGAATGTAATTCATGAAAACCCTCAAAGGACAATAAATCATCTTCATCTTGATGCACAATATAAAACCTCTGCTGTTCTTTTAACTGAGTCTTAAATAATTGTACAAAGCCAAAATCTTTGAGCCAGACCACTTGACCCTGATGGAAATCTGGCAATAAACGCAGTTGAAACCATTGTCCTTTTTCTGGGGAAACCTTACGGTTACAGTCGATACCAAACATAAATCGAATACCATATTTTCTTATGGTTTTTAGATTTCCAGTCGATGAATACCAACTATCACCTGTAATAAATTGAATCTTTGCACCCCAACTGAGTACTTCACTTAACATATCCATAAAGTAATCATTCTTGGTTTTACTTTCAGATTTGTCATAAATTCGGAAATTAATTGGAATATTTTGACCATTTTGATCTGTCGCATACAAGGTAATGAGATTAATACCCTTGACGGATCGGTGGTGTTTGCCTGACCAAAAATAGCTAACTAAGTCCATATGTTGACTATATGGTTTATCTAAAACAGTATCATCAATACTGACTATAAGTTTATTATTATCAATATGTTGAATTGCTTCTTGATATAGGTCGTGAGGTGTGTAGTCTTCACGCTCTAGAAAGCGATTTACACTATCATGCGAGATATTATAAGTCTCGGCAAGTTGTGTGCAGCTAATAGAGTTCGGTTCTGTCATGAGAAAGCCCATATAAATGGGTAGAGTACAAGTTGCTGTAGAAGCATTTTTAATTCGTCTGATCACAGATACTTTATAAAGTATTTTAATACTTTTTTGAATCCGTCAATGCGTAAGTCCTATAAAATATGCGGCTTTTTAGCTTTTATGATGTTGTTCAAACACCACTGGTTTAAAAAGCTAAAAAGCCGTATCAGATCGCTGAGTGTCTCTTATTCTTGTTATAAAGTTGTTGTTTTTATTTTATTCTTGTTGCTTTCTGTATCCATTAAACTGCGAAAGCGGTGGGGCGACTATCACTGAAAATAGGTATTTTTATATAGCTTGGGCTTGGTCGCGGGATTTTTGTGCAAAGCAATGCATTTTCAGTTCCAATTCATTAAAGCATCAGTCGCCTTTAGCTTTATAATAGAATGAGATAACCCAAAGGTAGAGTTAAATGCGTGGTTTATATTTAATTACAAATGATGATCCTTTAGAGCTACTTTTGGCTAAATTAGAAGGTGCAATGGCAACACGTGAAGTTGCCATTTTGCAGTATCGCCGTAAAAAAGTACCCAAAGAAGAACAGGCTTACGAAGTCGAGTATATGAAAGCGATGTGCGCTGAGTATTGTGTTCCTTTTGTGATCAACGATGACTTAGAAATGGCCGTTAAATATGGCGTTGGTGTGCATTTAGGGCAAGGTGATGGCGAAGTTGCCGAAGCGGTTGCACGCTTGCCAAAAGATGTTGTAATTGGTCGTACGTGTTTGAACTCGATTCAGCTGGCTGAAAAGGCGATTGCTGAAGGTGCAACATACGTTGCTTTTGGTGCAATTTACGCAACTGAGACCAAGCCAGAAGCAGGCAATATCGGTTTGGAGACGTTAAAGGAAGCCAAAGCCCAATTGAATGTGCCGATTTGTGCTATTGGTGGCTTAACAGTTGAAAATTCAGGTGAAGTGATCGATGCTGGTGCCGACCTTTGTGCGGTGATTAGTGATATATTAGGGCTATCAATGTCTGCGATTCCTGATCGTATAGAACAGTGGGCTGATTTATTTGCATCTAAAGCTTAAGAGTTTTTAGATGTTTTTTTATTTTTTGAGTTGAGTAACTTCATGAGCTTATCTCCAAAGCAAGAACAATTGTTTAAACAAGCAAGCAAACATATTCCGGGTGGTGTGAACTCACCTGTACGTGCATTTAATAGCGTAGGTGGAACGCCTATCTTTATTGAAAAGGCGCAAGGTGCATACTTGTACGATGTGGATGGTAAGCGCTATGTAGACTATGTGGGCTCATGGGGACCAATGATTTTAGGTCATGCTCATCCTGAAATTATTAAAGCCGTTCAAAATGCTGCAGTGGATGGTTTAAGCTTCGGTGCACCTACCGTGCATGAAACGACTTTAGCCGACATTATTTGTGAAATTATGCCGTCAATTGAGCTGGTTCGTATGACCAACTCAGGCACTGAAGCAACCATGACCGCCATTCGTCTTGCACGTGGTTATACAGGTCGCGACAAGATTGTAAAATTTGAAGGCTGTTACCACGGTCATTCAGACTCACTGCTAGTAAAAGCAGGTTCAGGTTTGTTAACCAGCGGCGAAGGTGAAGCAACTTCGGCAGGTGTTCCTGCCGACTTTGCTAAACACACGCTTACTCTTCCATATAACGATATTGCTACTTTAAAAGAGTGCTTTGCTAAGTTTGGTTCAGAGATTGCAGGGGTGATTGTGGAGCCTGTGGCAGGGAATATGAACCTAGTCAAACCAATCGAAGGCTTCTTACAAGCGATTCGTGATGTATGTGATGAACATGGTGCTGTTTTTATCATTGATGAAGTGATGACTGGTTTCCGTGTTGGATTGGGTGGTGCGCAAGCTCACTATGGTGTGACTCCTGATTTAACCACATTGGGTAAAATTATTGGTGCAGGCTTACCCGTTGGTGCTTTTGGTGGGAAACGAGAAGTGATGGAGTGTATTGCTCCACTGGGTAAAGTTTACCAAGCTGGAACACTGTCGGGGAATCCACTTGCAATGCGTGCAGGGATTGAGATGTTTAAACACCTGCGCCAAGATGGTTTTTATGAAAAATTGACAGCGCAGCTAGAAAAACTGCTTGTGGGTTTACAAGCTGCAGCTGATGAAGCGGGTATTGCTTTTAAAACACAACAAGTGGGCGGTATGTTTGGTTTGTACTTTACCGATCAAGAAGACATTACCAGCTTCGACTCGATGCTGAAGTGTGATATCGATGCATTCCGTAAGTTCTTTCATGGCATGTTATACCGTGGTGTAAACCTTGCACCATCTGCATTTGAGGCTGGCTTTATTTCAGCTGCTCATTCTGATGAAGATATTGAATTTACCCTGCAAGCAGCGAAAGAAGTTTTTGCAAGTATGAAGTAAGTATTTGTCCTTGCTAAAAAAGCCCATCTCATTTGATGGGTTTTTTTATATGATGGGTGTTTTGAATAAAAAATACTATATCTCAAATACTTTGTGTTAATTTTAGGAGTACATGAAAAAAATGAATAATTAAATAAGATGACTTATGATTTTAGATTTTCTTAGAAAGCCTATTCAGCTAAAACATTTTTTGATCTTTATACTATTGTCACCAATGATTATCGTCATTTTGAGCGTTATTGTTAGTGTATTAAAACCAAGTGATGTACCGAGCTTAAAAGAAAAACCTTATGAGTGCGGAAGTTTTGGCGATCAGAAAATGCGTATAGATCGACGATATTTATTTTTGCAAGAGTTGAATATCAATATGTCAGTTACTGGGAGAAAGGCTATAGAGAGTTGCATAATACCAAAGATTGTAATGATCAAATCGGTAACGCCACATTTCTTGTGAAATCGCCAGAAATGCATCCTTCAGAAGGTTTTAGGCTTTTCTCAAATCAACACAGTGACATCGCCTTTACTTTAACACAACGTAGTATTTGGAAGGATGAGTGGGGCGACGACAAAACGTTTTTTGATTATACGCCTCTATTGAAAAATTATTTAAGTGAACGAATGGGTGCTCGAAAAGATATGAGTATAAGTGAGATTAACTTAGAGAAGAATTTGGCTCTAGACCAGCAGATTTGCACTTAGTTTTACCTAATGAGTTCTCACAACTCTGTTGCTAGCTCATTAGGCTCCCTCATCCAACGCCATTCTGTTTCTTTAAGATGATAATCAAAATACTCTTTTGATATACAGTTGAACTTTGCTAGCCTTCTTTTACAAAAGCTTCATAATGCTTCTATTCCATTTATATGACATTGTCCTCTGGCAAATTCATTCGCTCCATGATTTACTCTAAAATGCTTTGAGTAACCAACATCTACCAAACCATTGTATCCACGCCAACCATCACTATAAATTACACTTTCAAGTGCAACTTTACCTAAGATAACTTGTTGTAATGTAGTCTTTTTACAATCAGGGACTATTTCTGTATAAACTCGAACATTCCTTTCAAATATTCCAAATACAGGTTGTTTTAAAGTACCTCGACCTCGCTTCAACTTCCCATGAAAACCACGTTGTCTTTTTGCTCCAAAATAGCTCTCATCAACTTCAATAGAACCTACAAACTTTGCTCTTAAATCTGTTTGATAATCGTAGATTGCTTCTCTAAAAAGCATGTACCAATAGTTGATGGTATTACGGTTCAAGTTAAGCAATAAGGCTGTTTTAGAAGCAGGAATATCAATGCAAAAGCACTGAATAATTTTTTTAATCTTATAGTTACTTAATTTGCTGTTTTCTATCATTATTCTAGACTAAAATATCTATTCTGCTAGTCTAGAGCCTTACTGGCAAGAAGAAAACGTTAAAGGCATTAGTGGGGTCATTGCATGTGATTCATATCCTGATGGCACTACGGCGTGTGAATTAAATAGTCATGTATCAAATTATGGTTTTAACACGCCAATTACAAGATGGATTTAGAGATCGCTAAATTGAAACGATCTCTATCAATCACACAAATTAGAAACGGTCAGCCTGTGGCTTTCTCTAGTCTCAATATTTAAGGTGTGGGTAAAGGTAAAGTCAGGTTGATTGGGCTACTCAACCCAAAGTCAAAAGAAGAATTAGAATTGAGTGATATTTCCTGAGTGTCTTAGGCGTATAATATGTTTAAGGCAGTGTTGAAAAAGTGTTCGCCTGTTCTCACTCTGAGGTGACTGTATACCGTTGAATACGAGGTGATCAGCATGCTGCTATCCCAATAGATGAACTTCTCAATCTATAACTTAATGAATAAAAAGGCGATCTCATGTTTAAGCCCACAACTGCACCTCAAGATGCGCTGATATTGCAACTTGTACCGATTGTGACTCAAGCATGCGAGATATTGCGAGCAGAGTATCACGCCTATGTTGCAGGTGGTGATTTTACAGTTGAACGAAAATCCGATCATTCACCAGTTACGCAAGCGGACTATCGTGTCAATCAAGTTATTACCGATGCTTTAAACAAAGCCTTTCCTCATTTGCCTGTGCTTTCTGAAGAAGGGCAGCATGTGCATAGACAGCAGTGGCAGTCTTTTTGGATGCTTGATCCTTTAGATGGCACCAAAGAATTTTTACATCAACGTCCTGAATTCACCATTAATCTCAGTCTTATTGAGGGTTCACATACAACTTTTGCGGCGTTGGCTATTCCTTGTGAACAGCAAGTTTACTTCTGTCCACTACAAGGTCAGCCTTTAAAATACAATATGGAAAAAGAGGTATGGTCTGAATATATTCCAGTTGAAAACCACAGTGCTGTTCAAGTCGGCTTAAGTCAAAGTAGTCAGAGTAAGCCGCAGTATCAAGTGTATTTAGAGCAGTTGGAAAAACTTACGCCTATTCAAGAGTATCGCGCAGGGAGTGCATATAAGTTCTGTATGGTGTTAGAAGACCGAGTCGATATTTACCCGCGCTTTCATCCAACGAGTGAGTGGGATACCAGTGCTGGACAGTGTTTATTGGAGCGAATCGGTGGTGGTTTGGTTGATTTTCAGGGACGACCATTCGTATATAACCAAAGATTGAGTTTATTGAATGGTGGTTTTATTGCATATCGAAATAACGATATGAAAAAACTGGCATTACAAGCACTTGAACTAATGCCTTCGTCGGCTTGAGCTAAAAATTGAGCGTGCTATAGTGTTTTTTGAATTATTGAGTTGCTAGTGATTATGGCCTTAGAGTTACTCCCGCCTAGTATGTTGAAGGCAATCGATTTATTGCCAGATGCAAAAACGCCAGTGACGTTATTTACACGTCATTCCATTCGTGAAGTTGTTACGGGTCAGGGGCTTGCAGGCTATGATTTACAGTTGACGCATCAAGGGCGCGATTTGGCTCAGGCGTGGGGTTCCTATCTGATCGATAATACAGATCGAGTGATACAACACTGTATTTCTAGCCCAATTCAACGTTGTATTGATACCGCTGCATTAATGATTCAAGGGGCAGATGGACAAACCCTTGAGCCGAATACCCACCGCATTGAAATTATCGAACAAGGTTTATTGGTTGAGCCAGGTAGTTTTGTTTTAGATATTAAGCAAGCTGGGCCTTATTTTCAGCGTCAAGGCGCTTTAGGATTTATTAATAGCTTTGTTAATAATGCCTTACCTGGTATGAAGCATCCGATTCACGGTGTCGTAGATGTATTGGAGCTTATATATAACACGCATCCGAACAACCCTTATGGTTTGAGCCTTGCGGTCAGTCATGATACGATTTTAGCTGCGATTTTGGCGGTTATTTCAGGGCGCACGATTGTGACCAAAGAAGACTGGCCGAAAATGATGGAAGGTCTCTTTGTGTGGTTTGAGGGAGATGTGTTTTTGGAATCAAAATTGAAATGGATTTGGCGCGGAGAAATGAATGAACTGAATATTCATGAGTTTCAAAATCTGTAAGTGCTTTGTTTAATAATAAAAATCAGCTATAAATCTCGTTGCTTCATTTAAGCAGTCATTTGAACGAGAAAAAGAATATACGAGATTTATAGATCGATCATTCGTCAACCTTATTAAATGCTATATCGCATCAGTTTAAATTTTTGCTTTGAGTCGATTGGGAAAATCGAGCAAGTCGATACTTAGGCCTTCATCATTTAAAGGCCATAATCAGGTATTCACCGCTACGCTGTGCTGATGAATACGATTGTATTTATCTGCAGCAATGAGCGTGGCAATCTCATGATTCGAAAGGGTATAAGCATTGACAACATCAGCTGGATATTGAGTGCGGTCATAAAACTCAGCTTCCGTTTCTCCTTGGTGTAGTGCAAAAATACGTTCAATTGCAGGTAAATAGACGCCATAACCTAACCACGCGTCAACGCCCTGAGAGGCCTGAATTTCTGCGGTTCCACGCATATTTGAGATGACTTTGGCGAGTATGTCTTTTTCACCTTTGGCATGAAAATACTCAATATATTGTTGTTCTGTCAGTTGGAATTTTTCAAGTGTTGGAAGAAATTTATTAATCATGCTATTCCCAAGTAGAACATTCTATGTGGTTTCATTATAAGAAAACAAAATACCATAATTTATTTATGGGATTTTAGTCATTTTGGATCTAGAAATTAAAATAAGCTACATGCTTACAAAGAAAATTAATTGAAATATATTTAAAAAAAACTGACAAATATTGGCACTATATTGGTGCAAATTTAAATGTATAACTCATCATTATTTTTCATAAGTTCAAGCCCTGTCACAGAACTTTTATTTTTCGGGCATTAGTTTCAAGACCGATAAAAAATATGTCCTGAAGTGACAAATTATGTAAATTGAATATGTATAGAAAATAGTGTTAAATAATTAAGCTTTTGATTTATATGAATTATTAATGGTTTTTAATTTTTATTTGTGACTATTTTGGGGGAAGATGTGAAAAGTGTGAATGAGTTCTTGTATTGCAAGCTAAGTCTTTGCATTGTAACACTGATGTTAGTTGCGTGTGGTGGAGGTGGTGGAGAAAGTGGAACCGAAAACTCTACAACGCCTGTAGTGAAAACCTATGCTGAACCTACACAGGATGTGGCTGATGGAAATACATTGGGTTATTTTGATTACGATGCAAACTCAAGAACACGTGTGATACGAAATGACTTAACTGGTAACTTCGAAGCAATGCTGCAATTTGGTCAGAGTCATGTGGTTGATCCAAATGGTAATGAAAGTAAAAAAATGCCGCGTCTGACGATGGAAAAAGAAGCGCTATTGTTAGTTACGCCAACTGATAGCATGGGGAAAATTGATGGTCTGAGTGCTGATATTTACATGAATAATCAGTTGCTCCGCACAGTTACATTTAACGATCCAACTAAGATTCCTCAGTCTGATCAAACTAATACCGATGAGCGTGCGCGTGTGCAATATAGTAAACGTGCGTGGAGTGCTCGACTCAATTGGGATGAAATACGTCCAGGTTTGCGTATTCAGCTCAAAGATTCTCATGGACGTCAGGGACAAATTTCGGAAGACAAAATTGATTTTGGCTCTCCAGGAGAGTTGGTCTTAAACAATATTCGTATCGGTATGTTAACGGCTCCTCCTGTCTCTAATGGTCACTATATGCTGAATGATCCTGTTCGGGCAGGTTCAGATTACTTTCAAACGATTCCTGCTGCTGAAATGACCGTTGCAAAATATGATGATATTCAGTTGGATCGCGTCATGATTGCCGACGGGACGATTTACGATACTGCAAGTGCTAGCCAAGGCGGGGTTTATGAGGGTGACATGCGTGAAAACGTAGGTAAGTCGACATTTAGCGTGGGCATTAACCTAGCAAACTGGGGCATTACCAGTGCTTCGATGGCAAGTCAAAATCAACCACAATTAACCCAAACCGTTGTTGCACACCATAGCCGTGGAAAATATGCCAATGGCGAAAGTAATCATGGCTTAAGTGGTGGTAACGGCATGCTGACGTTGTATGATTCGGTTGGAAACGAGTTTAGTCATGAAATTGGACACCACTATGGACTGGGGCATTATCCTGGGCAGGAAGGTGATAACCAGTTTTGGACTTCACATCATGCGGATAGTGGTTGGGGTTATATTCCGTATCGCAATATGATGCGGGGAAATTTGATTTGGAATAATAAGGATTTATGGGCTTCTTCTACAGGAATTGCAAATTTTTTAGCTTTATATCCACATAGCCGAGATGCAATGTCTGGTGGTTATGCATCAAGCTCAGTTTCACGTTATACTCACTATACGGGCTATAGCACTTATTTAAAAATTCAACCGCACTTTAACCGCTATGTGTGGGATAAGACTTCACCAACGGGCTATAAAAAATGGAATGAAGTCACACGGCAGATGGAGGTGATTCAGCCTAATATGCCAGATTCTGCTGCACCTGTTTGGTATCAACCAAAGCAAAACTATTTACGCCCACGTGTTTTTGGTGAGCCTGTAGTGACCATTTTGGGTGGATATGACCCTGTGGCAAAGGTTGGGTTACTATATCCTGCGGCACGTTCAAACTGGGGCAATGCCTATGATTTACCTGCTGCAAATACTGCGGTAAATCAGGATGCATGTTGGTTAAATGTACAGTATCCAAATACAGTAACCAATATTGCGCTGGCTCCGACACGATTAGGTAGTAATGCCAATAAATTACATGTCAATTTAGCGCTTGCAGATCACCCTCAGAAAGTTGATTTATATTGTAAGCAGGCCAATGCTGCTGCCAAATTATTATCGACGACAGTGATTCCCCAATATGCTACGGCTATTACACCTGCAGTTAAAATTGGTAAAGCACAGGGTTATAAAGCCTTACGCGATGTGGAGTTGCCTCTACTTGAGCAAGAGCTACTGAATCAAGCGGCGAACAATCTTATTGTTTTGTCACCAAATGGTTCAATGCTTTATCAGTCTTATAAGTCATATAAAAATGAGATGAGTTTAGCTGCACAGCAGGTACTTGAGCGTTATGAAGAGCAAGAAACTAGGTGGATGCGTTTAAATCGTTGGGTAAATGTTTATTATGATGATTTGGCCAAAGATCTACCTGCTGCGATTGATGCACTCAATGCTTTTATCAAGCAGCTAGGTTTACAACAAGCTGATCCACTTGCACAAAGTACTTTGTTAAAAAACAACAAAAATTGTTTAAAAACGGAGTTAACTGCAAATCAAAAAATGGATGTTTACATTAGTGGCCCATCGGCTTGTACTGCTGATGAGACCGAGCAGTGGGTTTATGACAGTTTAGGGCGTATCCATAGCAAGGCGGCTATGGGGCAGTGTCTAACGGGTAATGGGGGAAGTGCTAAAGTTACCTTGACTGACTGTATGATGAATAATGCAGCACAAGTGTGGTCAATGGATGCCACGACGTCTGCTATTAAACAATCAGGACAGTGCTTAGATCTAAACTCGGGTAATTTGGTAAATAACCGTCAAATTGCAATTCGATATAGTTGCTCTGGAAATAATAATCAAAGATGGACAATGCTGAACCAAAATACAAGCTTGATTTTAGCTGGGGTAACATCAAGAAATATTGATATTTTAGTGAAAAACCTGAAAACTCAATCTTTGAATTAAACCACTGCTCATATGGTTAAATTATTGAAAATTAAATGAAAAGAGCTCCCTAGTAGGGGCTTTTTTTTGCAAGTAGATGTTTTTGTGGGTGCTAGAGAGGGCTGATGGATTTTATTTGGGTTTTAAGCTGTATTGTTAAGGAACAGATGTACTGAAAAAAGTGTGCGTAGTGTGAAAATTCAAAAAATAGATACAAAAAAAAGCCCTTTAAAAAGGGCTTTTTTTAATGCATAAATTAGTTAGCTAAAGCTTTAACTTGTGCATTTAAACGGCTCTTATGACGAGCAGCTTTGTTCTTATGGATGATGCCTTTATCAGCCATACGGTCGATTACTGGTACAGCAGTTTTGTACGCTTCAGAAGCAACTGCGTAATCACCAGCAGCGATAGCAGCTACTGTACGTTTGATGTAAGTACGAACCATAGAACGTAAGCTTGCGTTGTGTTTGCGTGCTTTAACGTTTTGACGAGCACGTTTTTTAGCTTGAGCAGAGTTTGCCACTCGTGCACTCCTTGAAATAGATTGGTCTGGGCGGGCTGAAATTCAAACTGAAAACCACATCAGAAGAACAATCACCAGCCCGTAAACAAGTGGCATATTTTGATTAATATACGCAGTGAAGTCAAGTCTTGACATGCTTTGACTATATTTAAGATACATAAAAATTCTAAAGAAAAGGTAAGATTAGCCATCTGCATGGGAGTTTGTATAAAAATGACACAAAATATAGAACAAGCGATTGTGATTGGAGCAACGGGTTTGGTGGGCTTAAACCTGATTCAACAATTACAACAACTGCCAAGTTGTAGCAAAATACTGGCTGTGGTCAGAAAGCATAATGTGCAGCTCGATCACTATGATAAAGTTCAGCAACTGGAGCTGGATGATTTTTTATTACTCAACCATGAAGATGTTCAGGGCTACAGTCATGCTTTTAGTTGTTTGGGGACGACTTTAAAGAAAGCTGGCTCAAAAGAGCAGTTTTATGCCATCGACTATGTGGTGAATGCGCATTTTGCGGAGTTGTTTGTTTTGACCAAAACCCATTATGTGTTGATCAGTGCCTTGGGTGCGCAAGCCAATTCAAAAATTTTCTATAATCGCGTCAAAGGTGAGCTTGAAGAGGCTATTCGCGGGCTCGATTTATATAAGGTCAGTATTATGCAGCCATCCTTACTGATCGGACAGCGTAATGAAGGTCGCGTGTTGGAAGATATATTCCAAAAGGCTTATACCAAACTATCGCATTTTATACCAAAGCATTTTAAATATAAGCCAGTGACAGCAGAACAAGTGGCTCATACTATGGTCGAGGCTGCCCAAACGCAGACCGAGAAATTTGAAATATATGATAATTTACGTATACAAAAGACAAAATGAGGGGAAGTGTGGTGACGACAGCATTTGTGACATGCGATTTATTGGATGATCATCCTGAACTTGATTTACAAGTGGTCAGCCCATCGATGGATGGTAAGTTCTTTAGGAGCTATGGTGCGCGTAAAACCTTTGGTGGTGAGGTGGTTACGGTTAAATGCTTTGAAGATAACTCACGAGTGAAAGAGCTATTAGCAACAGATGGTACGGGTAAAGTATTGGTTGTGGATGGTGGCGCTTCAATGCGCTGTGCCTTGATGGGAGACTTAATTGCGGAGTCAGCAGTCAAAAATCACTGGAATGGTGTGGTGATTTATGGCTGTGTCCGTGATGTAGATGCCATTGCTGAACTAGATTTAGGGGTGCATGCTTTAGCCGCTATTCCACAAAAAAGTAACCGTAAGGGTGTAGGGGAAGTTGATATCAGCTTGCATTTTGGTGGTGTCACCATTCAATCAGGTGATTATCTCTATGCGGATAATAACGGCATTGTCATTGCAAAAGAAAAACTGGTCGATGAATAAACACCAACCAGACTCATAACAACATAAACAAAAGATATGGACGTGTAATATGGTGAAGCATCAAATTAAAGTGATTCAGGCTCTTTTTTCGGCGCTTGCACAAGGTGGGCGTGGTGTAAATGGAACGCCACATCCTAAACAACCTGAGCAACCTTTAAAGCTCTATGAGTTTGAAGGCTCGCCATATTGTCGTCGTGTGCGTGAAGTATTGACTTTGTTGAACTTAGATTATGAAGTGTATCCATGTCCTAAGGGTGGAACTAAATATCGTCCTTTGGTGAAACAGTTGGGTGGGAAAACCCAATTTCCTTTTTTACTCGATGAAAATACAGACACCAAGCTGTACGAGTCTGAAGATATTATTCACTACTTGTTTGAACAATATGGTCGCAGTGGTAAAACACCGAAAAAGTATGCACATTATCCCAAAACGCCTTATGTTGCTTATGTCGGGACATTGGTAAATGGTGCGAGTGGGGTGTGGATCAACAAGAGCATTAAAGATCGTGCAGCGCCAGAACAGCTGTTACAACTTTGGGGATTTGAAGCCAGTCCTTATACTCGGATTGTCCGTGGTTTACTTACCGAGTTGGAGCTCCCTTTTAAGTTTCATAATGTGGCTAAAGAACGTTGGCAAGATCAAGGCCCAGCAGTACTGCGTTTAAAGCCGGGCAAATATGTACCTTTGGCAGGTGGAAAGCGTGAGCAAGTCATGCAGGTGATGGGGCGTGATATTCAAGTGCCATATTTGGTTGATCCGAATACTGAAACAGCTTTGTTTGAGTCGGCAGATATTGTTGCTTATCTCAAGCAGACCTATGCAGCATAAGAAAAAGGCATCTCTAAGAGATGCCTTTTTTAATTCCCAAGCATTGATGTTTTTATCGGGTTGCTCTGTTTTTGTCATTACAATGTAATGATTAATTGGATATGTATTTAGTTTTTATAAAAATATTCATTATTTGATTGATAATACGACACACATTCAAACATCCGTAGCATTGAGGAAACGCGTAATTTCTTGGGAAAATTTGCGCGGTTCACTCATTAAAGGCGTATGCCCAGATTTTTTAAAGATTACCATTTTTGCATGCGGTACGCTTGAGGCAATCAGCTTTTGTCCTTGGGCAGGATAAAGTTTTGAGTCTTCACCAATAAAAAATGTAGCCGGTCGGTCAAGCTGACGGAGGACACTGCGATAATCTTCTTGATGATCAAGATAATTTTGAATATACCAAGCCATATAGTCTAATCGCTGGATTGGGAGCATGAATTTTTGCAAGTATGGCTGGTGAAATGCTTTTTGAAATAAAGCCGCAGTTCGAGAGGGTTTGGCTTGCAGTTGAATAAAAGCCAACCATTGCTTAACCAGTTCTGTACGCATAGACGCTGTTAAGTCTGAGACCAAACGGTACTGTGCATTTTGGGCCAATAGGTCTGCAATGTTTTGTAGGATGACTTTGAAGTCAGCATGCTTTTCAGCAAATAAACCATGTGGCCAGTCTGCGTCGACGCTAATTTTGGGGGTTTGGTCAATGTGTAAATAGCTACTGATATGGTCTTGAAAGCGACCATATTGCATAGCATGCATGGCTGTCGTGGCGCCCATAGAGTAGGCAATCACATGGAATGCTGTATCAGCATATTGATTTAGAAAGCAGTTTAAATCTTGCCAGTGGCTGGAAATTGCATCCAGTGCGGGAATTTTGCACTGTGCTGAACCACCAAAACCCCGCCAGTCAGGAATGTAAAAGTGGTACTTTTTACGGTGTTGATATAAAAAAGGCAGCCATTGCCAACTTTGCATTCCTAAACCAGATAAGACCAGTACAGGTGCACCTTGTCCAAATTCTCGAACATAGAGTTTTTCGCCATCTGGCATTAAATAATGTGGCATGGTCAATCCTTTGCGTGGCTTATTATTTTTCGAAGTTTTTAAGTGCTGGAATCATGGTCTCTAGCCACTCAATCCAACCACATTCTAAATTAATTCCAAGTTGTAAAATCATTCTATGAATATATAAGGTGCGATCATTTTCTTCAGCATGACCAAAGTCTTTGGCAAAAATGCTTTGGTAAATTTGTAGTTTTTCTTTGTGTAGGATGAGATGTCGTTCCAGTTCAGGTAAAACCGTATTGCCGCCAAGCTGAGCCTCAACACGCAGTCTCACCATTAGTTCTTCACGGAGCTGGGCAGGTGGGCTTTGTTTTACCAGCCAGTCGGCAAGTTCTGTACGTCCGAGCTGTTCTGCCTGATAGGTTTTTTTACGCGAGGTTGCACCATCATCTTCTATCGTTGAAATCCAGCCTTTGCTCTGCATAGCGCTGAGTTCTCTATATATCTGTTGATGTGTTGCATTCCAAAAGAAGCCCATTGAACGGTCAAAACGACGCGCTAACTCAATACCTGTGCTTGGTTTTTCAATCAAACTGGTCAATAAAACATGAGCTAATGACATTTCGGTAATATTTCGCAATTAAAATGGACGTAGAGTCATTATGCAACATGTTGCATAAAAAACAAATCTCGATTATAAAGATAAACATTGTGCAACTTGTTGCATTAAATAATTTGATCTAACCTTGTATTTAAAATACCAGCCAGCGAAAGCACGCCAAGGAGTACACATGTCTAATTATCCGCATTTACTTGCGCCTTTAGATTTAGGCTTTACCACATTAAAAAACCGCGTATTAATGGGATCTATGCACGTTGGACTTGAAGAAGTTGAAGGTGGTTATGATCGCATGGCGGCATTTTATGCAGAGCGTGCCGCTGGCGGTGTAGGACTCATTGTAACAGGTGGTATTTCACCGAATGATCATGGTGTGACTTTTCACGGTGGTTCTAAGTTAGATACTTTAGAAGAAGCGGAAAAGCATAAAGTCATTACACAAGCCGTACATGATGCGGGTGGTAAAATTGCATTACAGATTTTACATACAGGTCGTTATTCTTATCAGGCTGAAAACGTTGCACCTTCTGCGATTCAAGCACCGATTAACCCTGTAAAACCTCATGCTTTGACTTCTGCTGAAGTGAATCAGACTATTGCGGACTTTGTGAATTGTGCAAAATTGTCACAAGTTGCTGGCTATGATGGTGTTGAAATCATGGGTTCAGAAGGCTACTTAATCAATGAATTCATTGCGGCACGTACCAACCATCGCGATGATGAATGGGGTGGAAGCTATGAAAACCGTATTCGTTTCCCGATTGAAATCGTAAAACGCACTCGTGCAGAAGTGGGTGAAAACTTTATTATTATTTATCGTCTTTCAATGTTGGATTTGGTTGAAGGTGGTTCGACTTTAGAAGAAGTCATTCAGCTTGCCAAAGAAATTGAAAAGGCGGGTGCAACCATTATCAACACAGGTATTGGTTGGCATGAAGCACGTATTCCAACGATTGCAACCAAAGTACCACGTGCGGCATTTACATGGGTGACCAAGAAGCTAAAAGGATCGGTTCAAATTCCTTTGGTGACGTCTAACCGTATTAATACCCCTGAAATGGCTGAACATGTTTTGGCTCAGGGTGATGCTGATATGGTGTCTATGGCACGCCCAATGCTTGCAGACGCGGAGTTTGTACTGAAAGCAGAACAAGGTCGTAGCGATGAAATCAATACTTGTATTGGTTGTAACCAAGCCTGTTTAGATCAAATTTTCTCCATGCAAATTGCGACATGTTTAGTCAACCCGCGTGCATGCTATGAAACTGAACTGATTTTTAAAGAAAGTGCGGCTAAGAAAAATATTGCGGTGATTGGTGCTGGGCCTGCAGGTTTGAGTTTTGCAACATATGCTGCTGACCGTGGGAATCAAGTGACTATTTTTGAAGCAGCAAGTCAGATTGGTGGTCAGTTTAATATTGCGAAGACTATTCCTGGTAAAGAAGAGTTTTACGAAACACTGCGTTATTTCAAACGTAAAATTGAATTACAACCCAATATCAAATTGGTGCTGAATCATACCGCAACTTATGAGGAACTGAGCGCTGAAAATTATGATGACATTGTGGTTGCAACAGGCGTTACTCCACGTGAGCTGACTATTGAAGGGATTGATCATCCGAAAGTGTTGAGCTATATCGAAGTTCTACGTGAGCGTAAGCCTGTCGGTAAAAAAGTCGCGATTATTGGTGCGGGTGGTATTGGTTTCGATACGGCAGAATACTTAAGCCATGAAGGTGAAAGTGGTAGTTTAAACCCACAAAAATTCTATGATGAGTGGGGAATCGACACCAGCTATGCGCATGTCGGTGGCTTAAAACAGCCAGTCTTGGAGCAGTCAGATCGTGAAATTTACCTTCTACAGCGTAAAGCGAAGGCAGTCGGTGCAAGCTTAGGTAAAACCACGGGTTGGATTCACCGTACAGGGCTAAAACATCGCGATGTAAAAATGATTGCAGGTGCAAGCTACGACAAAATTGATGATCAAGGCCTCCACATTACAGTGAATGAGCAGCCAACGGTTTTAGAGGTTGATCACGTGATTATCTGTGCAGGACAAGAGTCTTATACTGCAATGTACGACCAGTTAAAAGCCGATGGTAAAAATGTGCATTTGATTGGTGGTGCGAAAGAAGCAGGTGAGTTGGATGCGAAGCGTGCGATTCGTCAAGGCGCTGAACTGGCTGCGACCATTTAATCGATAACAATCATTTATCCGCTTAAAATTTGTAATCAAGCTCCCTCTCCTATACGGAGAGGGTTTGGGGGAGATATTTTCCAAAATCTTATCTTTTCCCTCGTGTTGCCTTTTCTTTGAATCATATATGGTGCAAGAGAATGTGCTTTTATTGCAATTAGATTTGAGTAGATTCACTTTCATAAGGACATAAGAATGAGTTTAGCAACAACAAAACAAGCCTTGGTACGCTGGCATGATATGGTCATGACACGTGATATGAGTATCCTAAATGAGCTTTTAGCAGAAGATGTCGTATTTCGTTCACCTGTGGCATTTAATCCTTATTCAGGTAAGCAGGTGGTTTTTTTTATTTTAACTAATGTGATTCAGGTTTTTGAAAACTTTACTTACCACCGTGAATTTTTTACAGAAGATGGTTTAAGTGTCGTCCTTGAGTTTTCTGCCAATGTCGGCGAAAAAAAGCTCAAAGGGATTGACATGATTCGTTTTAATGAGCAAGGTCAAATTGTAGATTTTGAAGTGATGATCCGTCCTAAATCGGGGCTAGAGGCCTTAGCTATACAAATGGGACAGCGAATGGCAGCTTTTGCACCTCAAGCTGGATGATAAACGTGTGACTTGTTATTTATAGTTAGGCACGAAAATTGATGCATCACCAAGAAAGATAGGAAAAAGAAGTTACTGATATGAATGCTGTGTTCAGTTTGCTAAACCAATTAAGCCAAACGGCGTGGGATCGAGTGACTGGTGCGGAACAACCGAAGCTCTATGTTAACCCGCAAGGGCAAATTCAAGAGACTGTTGGGGCGCTTACACAGCTTCAGGAAAAGTACAGACCAACACCGTGGTTATCCAACACGCATGCCCATCTTTTATATTTTGATGTGATTCAAAAGCGTCGGATTCAATTGGAATACGATCATTTTGATCAATTAGACATGCAAGACGGTGGGGTCACTGGCATTATGTGGTTCGGTTATGACTTGCCTGAAGTGACGCCAACGGTTGTGGTTATGCATACGATTACGGGCTCTCCTGAAAGTATGCGTGAGGTGGTGCGTGATTTAAATCGCTATACGGGTTGGCGCATTGCACTGTGCTTACGCCGTGGACATGCAGACCTTCCAATGCCTGTACCCAAAATGAATCTTTTTGGTTCAACCGATGATTTACGTGAGCAAATTGCCTTTATTCAAATTACATTTCCAAGTTCAACGTTGTATGCGGTTGGTTCTTCTGCGGGAACGGGGCTTTTGGTGCGTTATTTGGGTGAAGAAGGGAGTCAAACCCCTTTTAAGGCGGCCTTTGCCCTGTGTCCGGGTTATAACACGGAGTTGGGTTTTGTAAATGTGCATCCCTTTTACAGTAAGGTCATGACCAAGAAACTGTTTAAGAAATTTATTTTTCCTTATCAGCAAACGTGGCAAGAAACGGCGTCTGTCTCGCAAGTTTTAATGACTAAAACCTTGGCTGAGTTTGAGTCGAGTTATTATGAAATGGCGGGTTATGTGGACTATGACAGTTATAAACAAGCCACAAACCCAATCTATGTATTTGAAAATGTCACCATTCCATTGCTGATTTTAAATGCAGAGGATGATCCCGTTTGTCATATTAAAAATTTTGAACCGTATAAAGACATGATCCGTCAAATGCCGAATATTGCGGTAGTGACCACCAAAAAAGGCAGTCATTGTGGCTTCTATGAAGGGGTACTCAATACCGAGTCTTGGGCAACCAAGCTGATTGCGGACTTTTTGAAACTGGAACATCAAAAAACACTAAAAAAAGACTTACAGCAGTGTGGGTCTTTTTTGATTGGTTCAGCAGTGTAAAGGCTTAAACGGCTTCACAGGCTTTCTTGCTAAGACCGAACTTCATTTGCAGTAAGACCAAGATCAAGGCCATAAAGCTGAGTGCGGCACCTGCATATGAAACTGCTGCATAGCTGAGTTGCATACTCAGTACCGTTGCACCTGCAAAGGCACCTAAGGCATTACCTAAGTTAAACGCACCAATGTTGACTGAAGAGGCAAGACCAGGCGCATCTGCTGCGACTGACATGACGCGCATTTGCAGTGGTGGTACTACCGCAAATGCTGCTGCACCCCAAATCACTAAGCCAATCGCTGCACCAACAGTTGTTTGCGCTAATACTGGGAAAACAAGCATCATCACCATCAAAAGGACAAGGAAGCCTATCAGAGTTTTCTCTAGGGATAGATCGGCAAACTTTCCACCCAAATGATTACCAATGGAGAAACCAATCCCGGTTAACACCAACATCAAGGTAATGGTTTGCGGTGATGCATGCATAAATACATGTAGGCTCGGAGCAATGTAGGTATATAACGCAAACATGGCGCCCGCGCTCATGACCGTGGTTAATAAAGCAAGGACGACAGGCGCACGTGTTAAAACGCGCAATTCTTTTGCTACATTCGGTTTAACCACATCGTGATCTTGCGGGAGTGCTTTCCATAGTGCCAACATGGTTATAATGCCTAAGATTGAAATCGCAGCAAAAGCCATGCGCCAACTGGTATTTTGACTGAGCCATGTCGCAAGTGGTACACCGCCAATATTGGCAATGGTGAGACCCATAAACATCATGGCGACCGCACTGGCTTGTTTATCTTTAGGCACAACACTGGCTGCCACCACCGAACCTAAGCCAAAGAATGCACCATGGTTTAAACTGGTAATTAAACGTGCCCCCATGAGACTCATATAATCAGGTGCAACGGTTGCCAACACATTCCCAATCGTGAAAATAGCCATCAATAGGATTAAAGCTGTTTTCTTAGAAAAGCGTGCCAGCCATAAGGTCATGAGCGGAGCCCCAATCATGACGCCTACTGCATAGGCACTAATCAGCAGTCCAGCTTGTGGAATTGAAACGGATAAATCGTTGGCAATTTCAGGCAAAAAGCCCATGGGTGAAAACTCGGTGGTTCCAATGGCAAAAGCACCCACCGCAAGCGCCAAAAGTGGAAAATTAATTTTCATAGCGATGCTCAATCCCAAATTGGTGCTAATCCTTCAGGATTAACTTCACGTTGATTTCGGTCTAATTGCGTAATTTCCATCATTTCTTCACTCGACAGTTGAATCTCTTGTGCCTTTAAGTTGGACATCAAGTGTTCACGTTTGATTGATGACGGTATGACTGCAAAACCACGTTGTAATGCCCAAGCCAAACTAATTTGTGCCGTCGATACCTGATGCTGCTGCGCGATGTGCATTAAAACAGGATCATTCAAAACCTTACCGTAAGCCAGTGTCATATATGAAGTGACATCAATGTTTTGCGCTTGCATGAAATCAACCAGTTGATGGTTTTGTAAGTAAGGACTGAGTTCAATTTGGTTGGTTGCGATGTTTTCTAGCCCAATACTCTCAATCGCCTGTTGAGTCAGCTCAATATTAAAGTTAGAAATACCAATGTGTTCGGTCAAACCTTGTTGTTTCGCTTCCAATAAGTTCTGCATGAGTTCTGTAATGTTTACACCTGTACTTGGGGCAGGCCAGTGGATCAAGGTTAGATTCACTGCATCGTTTTTTAGTTTATGCAAACTTTCTTTTAAGCTTGGAATCAATTTTTCTGCTGAATAATTTTCCGTCCAGATTTTTGTGGTGAGAAACAGATCTTGACGATTGATACCACTGAGTTCAATGGCTTGACCAACTTCGGCTTCATTACCATAGATTTGAGCAGTATCGACCGCACGATAACCGACTTCTAGTGCAGTTTTCACAGACTGAATCACAGTGTCACCTGTTAAACGGAAAGTACCTAGGCCGAATTGAGGAACGATATTCATTTTTTGCTTGATAACTTGTTTTATGGAATGAGACTATTTTGTAGAAAAAAGACTTGCTTAAAAACTGGGTAATTTGCAAAATATTATTGACTATTAATCAATAATTATGCATGAAATCAACTATAGAAGAATTAATGGCTTTTGTGAGCATTGTTGATAGTGGTTCTATCGTCAAAGCTGCGCAGCAGTTGGGTCAAACCACATCGGGTGTCAGCCGTGCCTTGCAACGTTTAGAGTCGAAGTTGAATGTGACGTTGCTGGAACGAACGACACGGAAGCTCAAGCTGACCTATGAAGGACAGCAGTTTTTGGCAAAGGCGCGTAAAATTTTACTCGATCTGACCGAAGCTGAAGAAAGTCTGCAAAATAATGATGCTGAGGCATCTGGTTTAATTCGGATTGATTCGGCAACGCCTTTTGTGCTGCATGTGATAGTACCGCTGATTGAAGAGTTTATGCAGCGCTATCCAAAAATTGATATAGAAATTACCAATCATGATCAGGTTATAGACTTGCTTGAACATAAAACCGATGTCGCGATTCGGTTTGGTGAGTTGGCGGATTCAAGCTTACATGCCAAGTTGCTTTGTAAAAGTCGTTTATATATTGTGGCAAGTCCGATTTATGCACAAAAACATGGTCTACCTAAAAATGCAGCAGAATTAAGCTCACATACTTTGCTTGGTTTTAGTCAGCCTGCACATTTAAATACGTGGCCTATTCAGTTGGAGGATGAGCCTTTAATTATTCAGGCCAAAATTAAATGCTCAAATGGTGAAACGGTTCGTCAGTTGGCATTGCAAGGGGCAGGGATTGCGTGTTTGTCACGTTTTATGGTCGAGCAAGATATTCAAGATGGGCGGTTTATTGCTTTGTTGGAAGACCAAATTCAGATCAAAGAGCAGAAAATACATGCGGTCTACTATCAACAAAATTATGTGCCAAAGCGTATTCGCTTATTTATTGACTTTCTTGCAGAAAAATTAAAAGCCTACTTATAAATCAGCAATAAAAAACCCGATATCAATCGGGTTTTTTTTAATCATCTAAATAGTGATGCTTAGTTTTCTAAAGCTGGTGTCGCTGCTGCAATGGCTGCTGCAACCGCATCGTCTTCAGTTTGCGTATTTGGGTTTGTATTACTTGGACGTGCTTGCGTTGGTTTTTCTTCAGCTTTTGGTGCTTCTGCTTTCGGTGCAGGCTGAGCTGCTGGAGCAGGTGCTGGCGTTTCACGACGGATTTCAGTGGTGGTATTCGGCGTTTCTTCGCGAATCACTTCAACTTGTGCTGGAATCTCAGGCTCAGACGCCGCTAAAGGTTGAAGTTCAACAGTTTGTTGTTGCTCTGTAGTGACGACTTCAACTTGTTCTTGTTCATCTTCTTTGGGTGCTTCTTTCTTTACACATGCTGTTAATAGTAAGCCTGCTGCAATGGCACCACAAATTAAAAGTTTTTTATTCATAATTACATAAAATCGAGTGTTTGAAGGATCGTGCCATTATAACAGCAAAATGCAAGATGAAAATCCTATGAACTTAGCTTAATTTTATCTGCTAAATGCTGATAGAATATCCAATTGTTTATTGTTCTATGAATTGATGCGGATTGACTTTGCTTTATTGGTACAAGGTAAAGTAAAATTGCGCAACATTGCAGGCCGAATTAGGCTCGATTGTACGAGAAACCCAATGACCCATTTTATTTTCGTGACTGGTGGTGTAGTTTCATCACTAGGTAAAGGTATTTCAGCTGCTTCAGTTGCTGCGCTTTTAGAAGCCCGTGGATTAAAAGTAACCATGGTAAAAATGGATCCATACATTAATGTCGATCCAGGGACTATGAGCCCGTTCCAACATGGTGAAGTTTTTGTCACAGAGGATGGTGCAGAAACCGATTTAGACTTGGGTTATTACGAACGTTTCTTGCGTCGTGCGAAAATGACCAAGTTAAATAACTTTACTTCTGGTCGCGTATACCAAGACGTTTTAAATAAAGAACGCCGTGGTGACTACCTTGGTGGAACTGTTCAAGTTATTCCACACATTACAGACAACATCAAAGAACGTGTACTTCGCGCAGGCGAAGGTTATGACGTTGCGATTGTTGAAATTGGCGGTACAGTAGGTGACATCGAATCTCTCCCATTCATGGAATCTGTACGTCAACTTATGGTTGAACTAGGTCATAAGCGCACTATGCTTATGCACTTAACTTTGCTTCCATATATCAAATCTGCGGCAGAGTTGAAAACTAAACCAACTCAGCACTCGGTAAAAGAATTGTTGTCGATTGGTATTCAGCCAGACATTCTCATCTGCCGTACAGAATACGATGTAGATGCAGATACGACGCGTAAGATTGCATTATTTACCAACGTTGAAGCACGTGCAGTTGTGGTGTGTAAAGATGCGCGCAGTATTTACCAAATTCCGCGTACATTCTATGAACAAAATGTTGACGACCTGATCTGTGAGCGTTTTGGTTTCAATGACTTGCCTGAGGCTGATTTAACAGATTGGGACAATGTTGTAGAAGCACTACTAAACCCTGAATACACGGTACGTGTTGCAATGGTGGGTAAGTATGTTGAACTTCCGGATGCGTATAAGTCTGTGAATGAAGCGCTTTTACATGCAGGTATTCAGAATCGCGTTAAAGTTCAAATTGACTATGTCAATGCTGAAGAGCTTGAAAGCCAAGATGTCAATGAAGTATTGAAAGATATGGATGCAATCTTGGTGCCGGGCGGTTTTGGTGAACGTGGTACTGAAGGGAAAATGCAAGCGATTAAATTCGCACGTGAAAACGGTGTTCCATTCTTGGGTATCTGTTTAGGTATGCAGTTGGCTGTGATCGAATATGCACGTAATGTCGTGGGTATTAGTGATGCGAGTTCGACTGAATTCAACCGTTCGACTAAGTCTCCATTGATTGGTCTAATCACTGAATGGTTAGATGAGCGTGGTGAAGTTCAACAGCGTAATGTTGACTCTGATCTTGGTGGTACGATGCGTTTGGGTGCTCAAAAATCAGAATTGGTTGAAGGCACTAAGACACGTGAAGTGTATGGTTCAGCAGATATTATTGAACGTCACCGTCACCGCTATGAGATGAATAACCGTTTTATTCCAGCGCTTGAAGAAGCTGGCATGAAAATTTCGGGCTATTCACCTGTACAGCACTTAGTAGAAACAGTTGAAATTCCTCAACATCCTTGGTTTATTGCTGTACAATTCCACCCGGAATTTACAAGTTCACCACGTGATGGACACCCATTATTTGCTAGTTTTATTGATGCTGCGAAAGCACAGTACAAAAAAGCGAAGTAATTTGGGTTAAGCAATAAACTAGGAAGTTTAAATGTCACAATTAAAACCACAAGAAATTGTACGTTTAGGCGATATACAAATGGCAAACCACTTGCCATTTGTACTATTCGGCGGCATGAACGTACTTGAGTCTAAAGATTTGGCTTTTGAAATTGCAGAGACTTATGTCGACATCTGCAAGCGTTTGGAGATTCCTTACGTATTTAAAGCCAGTTTTGATAAAGCCAATCGTTCAAGCTTGAACTCGTTTCGAGGGCCAGGCCTAGAAAAAGGGATTGAGTGGTTAGCTGACATTAAAAAACATTTTAATGTACCCATCATTACTGATGTACATGAACCTTACCAAGCTGCACCTGTAGCAGAAGTTGCGGATATTATTCAACTTCCTGCTTTTCTAAGTCGTCAGACGGATTTGGTTGAAGCGATGGCCAAAACGGATGCCATCATTAACATCAAAAAAGCACAATTCCTTGCACCTCATGAAATGCGCCATATTTTGCATAAGTGTTTAGAGGCAGGGAATGACAAGCTCATTATTTGTGAACGTGGTTCGGCATTTGGTTACAACAATTTGGTTGTAGACATGTTGGGTTTCGACATCATGAAAGAAATGAATGTCCCTGTGTTCTTTGATGTGACCCATGCGCTTCAAACTCCGGGTGGTCGTGCAGATTCTGCGGGCGGTCGCCGTGCGCAAATCACGACACTTGCTCGCGCGGGAATGGCAACAGGTCTAGCAGGTTTATTCTTGGAAGCGCATCCTGACCCAGAAAAAGCCAAGTGTGATGGACCATGCGCATTGCGTATGTCTCAACTTGAGCCTTTCTTGGCACAGCTAAAAGAATTAGACACCTTGGTTAAAGGTTTCAAAAAGCTAGATACACACTAAATTATAAACTCATTGATGCCATCTAAAGCATCTCGTTATTAATCAACTGAGGAATTGTTCATGAGCCAAATCGTTGACATCCGTGCACGTGAAATTTTGGACTCTCGTGGTAACCCAACCATCGAAGCAGACGTAATCTTAGCATCTGGCGTAGTTGGCCGTGCATGTGCACCATCTGGTGCTTCAACTGGTTCTCGTGAAGCTTTAGAACTTCGTGATGGCGACAAAGCACGCTATTTGGGTAAGGGTGTTAAAAATGCGGTTAATAACGTAAACACTTTGATCCGTGATGCTCTAGTGGGTAAATCAGTGTTTGAACAAAAAGACATCGATAACACCATGATTGCGCTTGATGGTACTGAAAACAAAGAAAAATTGGGTGCAAATGCAACTTTAGCGGTATCACTAGCTGCTGCACGTGCTGCTGCTGATGAAAAGAAAATTCCTCTTTTCCAATACATCGCAGACTTACGCGGTCAAACTACTTTGAGTATGCCTGTACCAATGATGAACATCATCAATGGTGGTTCGCATGCAGACAACAATGTTGATATTCAAGAGTTTATGATTGAGCCTGTAGGCTTCACCTCATTCTCTGAAGCATTACGTGCGGGTGCTGAAATCTTCCATTCCCTAAAATCAGTTTTAAACAAAAAAGGTTTAAACACTGCTGTAGGTGATGAGGGAGGTTTTGCTCCGAACTTGCGTTCAAATGAAGAAGCAATCACTGTGATTCTTGAAGCGATTGGTCAAACTGGCTACAAAGCAGGTTCTGATATTATGCTTGCGCTTGACTGTGCATCTTCAGAATTTTACAAAAATGGTCAGTACATTCTTGCGGGTGAAGGCAACAAAGCGTTCACAAGCAACCAGTTCTCTGACTATTTAGCGGGTCTTGTAAACCAATATCCAATTATCTCGATTGAAGACGGTTTAGATGAGTCGGATTGGGAAGGTTGGTCTTACTTGACATCTATCCTTGGCGACAAAATCCAATTGGTAGGTGATGACTTATTCGTTACAAACCCGAAAATCCTTCAACGTGGTATTAATGAGAAAGTAGGTAACTCTATCTTAATTAAATACAACCAAATTGGTACGTTGACTGAAACTTTAGATGCAATCTATCTTGCGAAAGAAAATGGTTATTCTACAGTAATTTCACACCGTTCTGGCGAAACTGAAGATTCTACGATTGCGGATCTTGCGGTAGGTACTGCTGCTGGTCAAATTAAGACAGGTTCACTTTGCCGTTCTGACCGCGTAGCGAAATACAACCAATTGCTTCGTATTGAAGAATTGACAAATGCTGCTTACCGCGGTAAAGCTGAGTTTAAAGGTTTAAACTAAGCGACTGATGTCAATGTTCAATGTATTCGACTCGTTGATGAGTAAAGTACTACTAGGCCTTGCGATCATTTTGATCGCAGGGTTTCAGTATTTATACTGGTTTGGTGAGGGTGGTTATCAAGACCATTTACAACTCACACAAAAAATCCAACAACAAACTGAAATTAATAACGACTTAAAAGAACGTAATCGTGTCTTGGCGGCAGAAGTGTATGATTTGAAGAATGGTATTGAAGCCATTGAAGAGCATGCGCGCTTGGACTTGGGTTTAATCAAACCTCGAGAAACGTTTATTCAAATGAGTACTATCAGTACTCAATATAAGCCTGTTTATATTGATCCGAACGCCCAAATTGATTTGCGAACCAATGAAGACGATGAGCCTGAAACCCCTCCAGCTACCCCATAAATTGTGGGCTATTATTCCTGCTGCTGGCTCGGGTAGTCGCTTTTCTCAAACTGAACTAAAACAATATCAAATGATTGGACAAAAGACCGTACTTGAACATACGGTTTTACGCCTTAATCAATTGCCCTTGCAGGGCTATGTTTTGGCGATTGGTTCAGATGATGATGTTGCTCAAAGTTTGCCTTTTACTCACATAGAAAAAGCACATTTCTGTGAAGGCGGTGCTGAGCGTGTAGACTCAGTGCTCAGTGCACTCAATTATCTTTCTACAATCGCTGATGCTGACGACTGGGTCTTTGTGCATGATGCAGCACGTCCATGTGTCACGCAGGATTGTTTATTAAAACTGGTTAGTACGGCTATTCAGTCCAATACAGGGGCGATTTTAGCTATTCCTGTTAGAGATACTTTAAAGCGTGTGATCTCAGCGCAAGATATTCAAGAAACCGTTGATCGTTCACAGCTTTGGCAGGCACAAACCCCACAGATTGCTAAACTGGGGGTGCTGAAAAAAGCAATTGAACATGCGCTAGAGGCACAAGCCTTAATTACAGATGAAGCCAGTGCTTTAGAGTTTGTTGGTGAAAAGGTTCAAGTCGTACAAGGGCGCTCCGATAATATTAAAATTACCTATCCAGATGACCTTGAGCTTGCGCGCCTGATTTTGGCGGCACAATAAAAATTATTTAGATTTATTGAGCTAAAACTACAGAAATATGGGTTTGAATGATGTTATCTAAAACACTTTGAACTTATAATTTGCCCTGTCTTTAGCTCATTCAATTTACGCAAATGATACCATCACAGCAGTATCGTTTTTTACGTCAGTCTTTACGTGACGGTAGAAGCATTAAACATGACTCATCTCGCTGGGCTAAATTGCATTTAGATCCATGGCTTTTATGCTTTCTGATTTTAAATGCCGTGTTGGGATTGTTGGTTATTTATAGTGCGTCAGCACAAGATATGGGCATGGTATTTCGCCAAGCCACGAGCTTTGCTGTGGGCTTCATTGTGATGATGATCTGTGCGCAAATCCCACCCAAAGTCTATCAGGCCATTAGTCCTTATTTTTTCATCTTCGCTGTGATTTTAATGGTATTGGTCTTGGTGGTGGGCGAAACCCGCATGGGAGCCAGACGTTGGATTAGTCTACCAGGTATTGGTAGCATGCAGCCTTCTGAGTTTATGAAGTTTGCCATGCCTTTGATGATGGCATGGTACTTTGCAGGCCGCGCATTCCCGCCTAAGTTTATGCATATTGTGATTTCGTTGGGCATTATGATGCTGCCGTTTTTATTGGCAGCTTTACAGCCTGACTTAAACCTAGGTCTCTTGATTCCTGGTGTGTGTGTCATTTTCCTCAGCGGGATCTCTTGGCGGCTCATTGCTTTGGCCTGTGGTGCGTTGGCTGTTGTCGCTCCCTTACTTTGGATGTTCTTTTTGCAAGAGTACCAAAAAAAGCGAGTGCTCACTTTATTTGACCCAGAGTCAGATGCATTAGGCGCAGGTTGGAATATTATCCAATCCAAAATTGCCATTGGTTCAGGTGGTTTAATGGGAAAGGGCTTTACAGAAGGTACACAGTCACATTTGGGGTATTTGCCTGAGCACCATACCGACTTCATTATGTCAACGTATGCGGAAGAGTTTGGCTTTATTGGGGTGTTCTTGCTGTTTAGTTTGTTTGCGGCCATTATCATTCGTTGTTTGATTATTGGTATGAACAGCTTCCATAATTTTGGGCGTTTATACGCGGGTGCTGTGGGCTTAACGTTCTTCTTCTTTGTATTGTTAAACTCGGGGATGGTGAGCGGGATTTTACCTGTAACAGGTGATCCATTGCCACTGATGAGTTATGGCGGAACCGCGGTGATTACTATGCTGGCGAGCATGGGCATCGTGATGTCAATTCATACTCATCGCTAAAGTCTAAAAGAACTAAGCCAGCGATACTGCTGGCTTTTTTGTGCTTAAAATAAGAGGAAAACTCTAATGTTTTTTTTGAGCTTTATAAAGCACCATATTGTTGCCATGTTTCGCCTGTATGTAGGCTGTCATAATAGTTTTGCAGAGTGTTCAAGTCATAGTATTGCGTATAGGCCAGTACTAAAAGCCCAAAAATTAAAGCCGTTTTCAATAGATTTAAACGCGAATGTTGCTGTGAAAAATAGCCTAAGCTAAGTAGGGTGAGTATGACTGAGGGAAGAATGGCAATACTTTCATGCTGAGAAAGAAACGTCCAATGATTGAGATAAATCAGAATTAGAATGAGTCCAATGAATCCCATGTAGTTATAGATCTTCTTATTTACAGATGCTTTAAAAAAAATAATTGTTTGAAATATTAAAATCAGACTACTGAAAAGGTATGCGCTTTTTCCACCAATAACCACACTATAGATTGCATTGATTAGGCAATAAGCCAACAACACGGATAGTACGAAAGCATAGAGTTTGGTATAGAGAATGTGTGAAAAGGGGAGAATCTGTTTCATAATTTGCTCTATTGAAAACTCATATCATATTAAAAGAGGATTTGAAGCTTAACATGCTATTCGATTCTTGTGACGGTGGCATGTTTTTGTTGTGTTGGAGATGGCTTGAATAAATGTCGCGTACGAGTAGAGCTTAGACCACAGATTATTAAACACAGCGTCCCTCCAATAAGTACTGCTGGCACCACAGAAAAATAGCGCGTCATCAAGCTCATGTGTAGGGCACCGAGCTGATTGCCTGAAGTGACTAATATGCCATTTAAAGCCGCTACACGCCCTAATAGTGCTTTTGGGGGGAGTTGCTGTAATAAAGTTTGTCGAATGACCATGCTGATGCTATCAAAGGCACCGATTAAAACAAGGAAGAAGACTGAGAGCCAAACATGAGAGGATAGTGCAAAGGCTAAAGCACACAAAGCAATTGCAAAACTACTATAGAGCATGTTTCTCCATGCATTTTGCATCGGAGAATAACAGGTCAACATCAACATCATGATACAGGCGCCAATAGCTGGTGCAGCTCTGAGTATACCTAAGCCTTCAACACCAAGATGCAGGATATCGTGTGCAAAAATAGGCAGTAAGATAATGACACTACAAAAAAGCATGGCGCCGAGATCCAGCAACATACTCCAAAACATTAGTGGATGTTTAAAAATAAACAAATAGGCTTCTTTCAAACTTTTGCTTAAATGCTGTTTATGGGGGCTAGGGAATTGACGAGGACTTAATCCGAATAAGCAGATGCTACCCACGCAACACAAGAAAAAAACAATAAAGAGGGTTTTTTCAAGCCCAAGTTGGCCGAGTAAAAGTCCTGCGCATAAAGGCGCTAAAATGCCGCCTATTTGCCAAATGAGCGCGGTCCATGTGGCTGCATTGCTATAGACTGACTCGGGGGTTAGAAAAGGGCGTAATGAATTAAATGATGGGCTGTAGATGCCTCTAAGTATGCCTAAGCAAAAGATGAGGCTATAAATGCCGCATAAAAGTGTATTTTGTTGAATGTGCTGTTGTTGGTACTGAGAAAAAAGAACAATAAATAATAATGGAATTAAAGTGCTACAGCTAAAACTCCACTGCACAATTTTTTGTCGGTTATAGCGATCAGCCCAGTCGCCACTGATCAGGGAGAGGAAAATAAAGGGGAGTAACTCAATTAAGGCAATCATGCCAAGGCTGAGTGGATTTTGAGTGAGTTGATAGATACTATAGGCAATGACGACTTCTTGAATCATGATGGTTAGAATTAAGCACAACTGATTGACACTCAGAAGTGAAAAATCACGTGAACGAAAAGCCAAAAAAGCATCGGCATGGAAAAGCGACATAAACAGAATAGTTTCAAATATGAATTAAAAAAGGATGGCGCAAAGTCCATCCTTTTTAGGGTTTAAAGCAGATTACTGTGCTTTTGCTACCGCAATAGTTTCGTCATTTGCAGCTTTAGCCATAGGTGTATATTTCAAACCAAGGGTTGTGCTGGTGTATTGGCGAACTTGGTCAAGAAGCACAGGATTAGTGCTGAGTTCTTGTTGGTACGATTTTACAATTTCATGTAATTTCGGATTCCATTTACCTGCTACTTGCTGAGGGAATGCTTTTTCAAGCAAGCTCAACATAATATAAGGGGAAGTTGAAGCACCAGGAGACGCACCTAATAGGGCAGTCACAGCACCATCTTGTGATGCAAAAATCTCGGTACCAAATTGCAAGCTTGCAGGTTTGCCTGGTTCTTTCTTAATGATTTGAACACGTTGACCACCTTGATTCATGCGCCAGTCTTCTGGTTTTGCATCAGGATAGTATTTTTTCAACTCATTAAAACGGTCTTCATCGGTCATCATGACTTGGCTAACTAAGTATTTCACCAAATCAAGATTTTCCATACCTACAGCGGTCATTGGTAAAACGTTGTTCTTAGTGGTTGATTTCAATAAATCAAGCTGAGAACCTTGTTTTAAGAACTTGTTTAAATAAGTTGCAAATGGACCAAACAACACATATTTTTTACCGTCGATATAACGTGTATCAATATGTGGAACAGACATTGGCGGTGCGCCTAATTCAGCACGACCATAAACTTTTGCAGTATGACCTTCAGTGACTTTTGGATTGTCGGTCATTAAGAACACGCCACCTACAGGGAAGCCAGCATATTGCTTCGCTTCTGGTAAGCCTGTCATTTGTAAAAGTTTAACCGCTGCACCGCCTGCACCAATAAAGACAAATCGCGTTTTCACGTGATCTGTTTTCCCTGTAGTGAGGTTTTTAAATGCAACAGTCCACGTTTTATCATCGTTTTGGCTAATGCCAGTCACTTCAGTCGATGTTTGTAACTGGAAATTAGGTTGTTTTTTAAGGTGATCGACCAATTGAGTGGTGATTGAACCATAGTTCACATCCGAACCTACATCCATGCGTGTTGCAGCTACTTTTTGTGCAGCATCACGGCCATTCATCACCAATGGTGCCCATTGTTTAATTTCAGCAGGATTCTCAGAGAATTTCATGCCATAAAACATTGGGTTTTTAACCATTGCAGCGTAACGTTTTTCGAGGAAATTCACGTTATCGCCCCAAACGAAAGCAATGTGCGGTACAGGGTTGATGAAACTATTTGGTTGCCCTAAAACACCTTCTTTGACTTGATAAGACCAGAACTGTTTTGCAACTTCAAATTGTTCAGCCACTTTTACAGCTTTGGTAATGTCCATTTTCCCATCTTTTTCAGAGGTGTAGTTCATTTCCATAAAGCCAGAGTGACCTGTGCCTGCATTGTTGAAGCCATTAGAGCTTTCTTGTGCAACTTTATCTAGGCGTTCATACATGCGAATTTGCCAGTTTGGCTCAAGTTCACTAAGGTATGTGCCTAGGGTTGCGCTCATGATGCCACCACCAACTAGGACTGCGTCAACAACAGGCTCATTGCTGGTGGTTTGAATTTTTTTAGACGTGATAGGTCTAAATAAGAAAATTACGACTGCAATAATAAGCAATACGATTAATACCAAAAGGTATTTTAAAAATTTGTTCATGCGATTATGACCTTGGGGAGCAGGTTTTGGATCGCTTTATAGCGAAGAGAAAATAACAATTATGGTGATAGAGGTGCTTGTAAAAAATTAGCTTGGCAGAATTGAAGTAATACTTAAAATCTCAAGTAGCCAAAGCTTAACTTTTTAAGCTATCACGCATCTTGACTTATGGGTATTTTAGACTAAATATGTATTGACTTAGTAATTTTTATTGTAAATGGTTCGGGTTGAATTATAAATATGAATGATGTTTGTTTTTAGCTATTGTTTTTATTGAGTTTTATTTGGGTATAATTTCTGTATTTAAAATACAGACGTTGAATATCTATACAAGAGCATAATCTTTTTAACGTTTAAATGTATAAGTTGACATGGAAAGTAAGTCCTAAAGATAAAGCAAGTTGTGATTATGGTGTTTTAGAAAATATGAATAATTGCCTGACCTAATTATTCTAAAGTTGAACAAAAGGTCAGGTTTTACACCATTAAGAGTTATGCGATTTCGGCGCGGTAAAATGGAGCAGTTGAACGTGGTAAAGCTTGATGACCACGTATTTGATCCGCGATTTTCTCAGCCATCATAATGGTGGTTGCATTTAAGTTACCTGTGATAATCAGCGGCATAATCGATGCATCAACAACACGTAAATTTTGCATGCCATGCACACGACCTTGTCCATCGACTACCGCCATATCATCTTCGCCCATTTTACAACTACAGGATGGATGATAAGCAGTTTCAGCGTGATTGCGCACAAATTCATCTAATTCAGCATCGGTACTCACATCTTTTCCAGGGCTGATTTCTTCGCCTCGATAAGGATCAAGTGCAGGTTGGTTCATAATTTCACGAGTAATCCGGATAGCGTCACGAAATTCCTGCCAGTCTTGTTCGGTCGACATGTAGTTAAATAAAATACTTGGATGGTCGAAAGGGTTTTTAGATGTCACCTGTACTCGACCGCGTGAAGGTGAGCGCATCGAACCGACATGAGCTTGGAAGCCATGCTCTTTGACGGCATTACTGCCATTATAGTTAATTGCAACAGGCAAGAAGTGGTATTGAAGATTTGGCCAAGCAAACTCTTTGGAGGATCGAATAAAGCCACCTGCTTCAAACTGGTTGCTTGCTCCAATCCCTGTTCCGTTAAACAACCACTCTGCACCAATTGCAGGTTGATTTTGCCATTTTAAAGCAGGGTAGAGAGAAACAGGTTGCTTACATTTATATTGTAAGTACATTTCTAAATGGTCTTGCAGGTTTTCACCGACACCCGGTAAGTCATGCACCACTGGAATGTCGAGAGACTGAAGTAAAGTACTTGAACCAACACCCGAACGTTGCAAAATTTGCGGTGATGCAATCGCTCCAGCACAGAGTAGGACTTCTTTATTGGCATAGACCTGAAGCAAGTTGTTTTGATTAGCACCTTGAATATATTCAACACCAATTGCTTGTTTGCCATTGAACAAAATTTGATTGGTCATGGCATGGGTGATAATGGTTAGATTCGCTCGACCTTTGGCCATATCTAAATAGCCACGTGCTGTGCTTGAGCGTCGACCTTTGGGGGTCACGGTTCGATCCATTGGGCCGAAACCTTCTTGTTGATAACCATTTAAATCATCAGTGCGTGGATAGCCTGCTTGCACACCTGCTTCAACCATGGCATGGAATAAAACATTATTGTCTGCTTTAGGCGTGGCGACAGAAACAGGGCCAGCATCGCCATGATAGTCATTGCCACCAATATCACGGGTTTCTGCTTTTTTGTAGTAAGGCAGACAGTCGGCATAGCTCCAATTTTCAAGGCCTTTCAAGCTAGCCCATTGTTCTAAGTCCATGGCATTACCACGGATATAGCACATGCCATTAATGAGGGACGAACCGCCTAAGCCTTTGCCGCGACCACATTCCATGCGGCGGTTATTCATATGAGGTTCTGGGTCGGTTAAATACGCCCAGTTATAACGACGACCTTGCAAGGGATAGGCTAAGGCAGCAGGCATCTGGGTACGGAAGTCGAGACGATAATCAGGTCCACCCGCTTCGAGTAAGAGCACGGAAACATCTGGGTCTTCGGTTAAACGAGCAGCCAGTACGTTACCTGCTGAACCTGCGCCAATAATAATATAATCGTAGTGTTCAGAATGCATAATGATCCTTTTTCTATGGCAGGACCACGTTGCATTAGAACGTGGTCACATGTTGAGTTGAGGATGAAAAAAAGAATAAATAAAAAGGAAGTAAGGATTTAGACAGTTAAAATTCAGACTTTAAAAAATACTTTGGTATTCACCTAGTTCAACCTGAACCGATTTGATGCGGGTATAGTGTTCCAGTGTGGTGATACCATTTTCACGTCCGACCCCTGACTGTTTATAACCACCCACGGGCATTTCAGCAGGGGATTCGCCCCAAGTATTGATCCAGCAAATGCCTGCCTCAAGCTGATGAATAATGCGATGAGCTTGGGAAATATCTTGTGTGACCACACCCGCAGCTAAACCATAACTGGTGTTGTTGGCACGTTGAATAGCTTCTTCAATACTGTCATAGCTTAAAATGCTCATGACCGGACCAAAGATTTCATCTTGCACAATGTGCATGTCATCATGGCAGTCGGTGAACACGGTCGGTAAAACATATGCACCCTGAGCAAGTGCTGCTTCAGTTCCACGTTGTCCACCAATTAATAAGGTCGCACCTTGTTGTTTGCCTGACTCAATATAAGACAAGACTTTTTCCATATGCGGAAAGCTGACTAAAGGTCCAAAGTTGGTTTCAGCCTGCATAGGGTCACCTATGCGGATACGTTTTACACGTGCAATCACAGCCTGTTCAAATGCAGCCTTGAGGGTTTGTGGTACAAATACACGGGTGCCATTGGTACATACTTGACCTGAGCTAAAGAAGTTCGCCATTACCGCAATATCGGCTGCGCGATCAAGGTTGGCATCTGCACAAATAATGAGAGGTGATTTGCCACCGAGCTCCATGGTGACTTCTTTGAGACTAGAAGCCGCAGCACTGGCCATGACCTTTTTACCCGTTGCCACACCACCTGTGAACGAAATTTTTTGAATGTCGGGGTGTTCAGTCAACCATTGACCCACTTCAGCACCAAAACCTTGTACCACGTTGAAAACACCAGCAGGTACGCCTGCTTCAGTATAGATATCTGCCAACTTTAAGGCGGTAAGAGGGGTTACTTCGCTAGGTTTAAAAATCATGGCATTCCCCGCAGCGAGGGCTGGAGCTGATTTCCAAAGTGCTATTTGGATTGGATAATTCCAAGCACCAATCCCTGCCACTACACCTAAAGGTTCACGGCGTGTGTAGAAAAAACTACTTTCACGTAGTGGTACTTGTTCACCTTGAATGGCAGTTGCAAGTCCTGCGTAGTACTCTAAAACGTCTGCACCAGTGACAATGTCCACAGTAGAGGTTTCACTGAACGCTTTCCCTGTATCGAGTGTTTCAAGGCGAGCTAACTCGTCATTACGTGCGCGTAAAATATCGACTGCACGACGTAAAATACGGGCACGTTCGACCGCTGTTTTGGCAGCCCATTCACGCTGCCCTTGTACAGCACTTTGCACTGCTGCATCGACATCAGCTTTGGATGCTTGCTGAATAGTGGCAATGACCTGACCTGTAGCAGGATTGATACTGTCAAAGGTTTGACCACTGGTGGCATTGAAATATTGTCCGTGAATATAAAGCGAGTGAAGCTGTACATCATTCATTTTGTTGTTCCTGCCGTATCTGTTGAATTAAGCGAAGTTGCATATCGACATAGTCGTATGCAATAGAACGTGCCAAATCACGATCAAATGCTTGATGACCACTTAAACTCCCACGTAACCATAAGCCATCAATCAGTGCTGCTAACCCTTTAGCGGCTTGGCTTGCTTGTGACTTCGGCATGAGCTGCAAGAAATGAAACTTCAAATTTGAATAAAGACGTTGGTCATTAATTCTTTGCAGTCGACCTAAGTCGGGTAGGTGCATACTGGCAGACCAAAAATCCAGCCAAACCCGCATAGCAGTGTTGTTGACCTGACTGATGTCAAAGTTGGCATCAATAATGGCTTTGAGCGAATGTTCTGGACTGGGCTGCGCCACCTTTACTTTATAACTCGCCGTGGTCTTGGCTAAGACATTGAGCATTTGGCGCATGCAACTGTGTATGAGACCTTGTTTATCACCAAAATAATGACTCACAATGCCCGTAGAAAGCTGTGCTTTTTTTGCAATTTGAGCAATGGTGGTATTGGATAAGCCCACTTCATAAATGACTGCATAGGCAGCATTAATGATTTCTTCACGGCGCTCATGCTCAGGTTTTACTCTACGTTTATTCATGACAATCCAAAACAATTTGCCTTAAATTTAAAGGTGTTAGATTCAATAACTTACATGGAAAGCATCATAGCATTTTTTTATAATACTCATTATTGATTGAACGTTCAATCAATAATGAGTACACTTATGGTTAAATTCAAAGCAAAGTACTGCTAAATTGCTTTGAATGTTCCACATAACTGTTTATTTATCAAAAGGATGTAACATAAGGGTTTAATTGCAGAACATCATTCAGAAAAGTGAGCTGATGAGCTATAGGTTAACGGTTTTATACTTTTTTTGAGTTGAGAAAGCTCTTATAGTCATTTTGAGGGGAAATATGTGTAGGATTCCTATCAAAATATCAATGAACAAGGGTGGCTCACATTTTAAAAATGTGTAGAAAATGCACCTCATAATTGATTTAGACCTTCGGGTTTAAAGAAGATAGCGTTTTTATTTCTGATAAAAATACTGTCGTTTTCGTTAGTCGATTTTTAAGCTCTCGACCACGAGAAGTTTAAAAATTGGCTTTTGTCTTTTTTTTATTTACTTTCTTGAGGATTGTATGGCGACAGATAATCCAAGAGCAGTTGATGATCAAACATTAGCGCCTAAAGACCGTTTAAATGGTGTGGTCTTTTATATTTCAGCTCTCATTATTTTAATTTTTTCTGTTACCACCATTTTGTTTAATGACTTTGCTAACCGAACCTTAAATATGGTTTTGGCTTGGGTGAGTTCAACTTTTAGTTGGTATTACTTACTCGCAGCGACCTTGTATATGGTCTTTGTGATTTTCATTGCCTGTTCTCGCTATGGCAATATCAAATTAGGTCCCAAACATTCCAAGCCAGAATTTAGCCTTTTAAGTTGGTCTGCAATGCTGTTCTCAGCTGGGATCGGCATCGATTTGATGTTTTTCTCGGTGGCGGAACCTTTATCTCACTATATGCATCCACCTGTGGGTGAAGGGCAGACCCTAGAGGCTGCACGTCAAGGCATGGTGTGGACGCTGTTTCACTATGGTCTAACGGGATGGTGTATGTATGCCTTGATTGGCATGGCATTGGGCTATTTTAGTTATCGCTATAACTTACCACTGACTATTCGCTCTGCTTTATATCCGATCTTTGGGAATAAGATTCATGGGCCGATCGGTCATAGTGTTGATACTGCTGCGGTCATCGGGACTATTTTTGGTATTGCGACGACCTGCGGGATTGGAGTAGTACAGCTGAACTATGGCTTACATGTGTTGTTTGATCTACCTGAAAATCTCTGGATGCAAACCGCATTAATTGTGGTTGCGGTGGTAATGACCATTATTTCAGTGACTTCAGGGGTGAATAAGGGACTGCGTGTTCTCTCCGAGATCAATATTTATGTCTCTGTTGGTTTGATGCTATTTATTTTGTTTTTAGGCAATACCGAATTTCTATTGAATGCTTTTGTGCAAAATATTGGAGACTACATTAACCGTTTTCCAAGTATGACTTTGGAAAGCTTTGCCTTTCAACAACCGAAAGAATGGATGAACAGTTGGACATTGTTCTTTTGGGCATGGTGGGTGGCTTGGTCACCATTTGTAGGTTTGTTTTTAGCACGGATTTCACGTGGTCGAACCATTCGTGAGTTTGTTAGTGGAACGCTCATTATTCCTCTGTTTTTCACACTCACGTGGCTATCAATATTTGGAAATAGTGCACTACATAGTGTGATTTTTGATGGTAATTTAGCCCTCGCACAGAGTGTGATTGCAAATCCTGCGCATGGTTTTTATGACTTGCTGGCTCAGTATCCATGGTTTCCATTTATTGCAGGTGTAGCCACAATTACTGGCTTACTCTTTTATGTGACCTCGGCGGACTCTGGTGCACTGGTGTTGGGTAATTTCACCACTCAATTTACCAATGTTGATCATGATGCACCGCGATGGTTGAGCGTATTTTGGGCTGTAGCGATTGGTTTACTGACCCTTGCTATGTTGATGACTAATGGGATTACTGCGCTGCAAAATGCCACCATCATTATGGGGTTGCCGTTTAGTTTTGTCATGTTCTTGGTCATGGCAGGTTTGTATAAGTCATTGCGTTTAGAAGACTATCGACAAGCTAGTAGTAGTTTAAATGCCGCACCCGTGGTGGGTAATGTCGACATCCTCAACTGGAAAAAGCGTTTGTCCCGAGTCATGCATCATCCAGGAACAACCGATACTCGGCGTATGCTCGATGACATTTGTCGACCCGCAGTGATGGCGGTTGCAGAGGAAATGCAAAAACGGGGTATCGACATCAGTGTTCAAGAAAGTGCGCTAGAAGAAGATCTAAATCTGTATCATTTAGATTTGATGATCCATTTGGAAGAAGAACAAAACTTTGTCTATCAAATTTGGCCAGTACGTTATATCGCGCCGACCTTTAGTGAGCGTGGCAAACTAGGTAAACGCTTCTACTACCGTCTTGAAACTTATTTGTATGAAGGTTCTCAAGGCAACGACCTTGTTGGTTATACCAAAGAACAAGTGATTAATGATGTGCTGGATCGTTATGAACGCCACATGACCTTCTTACATATCAATCGAATCAGTCCAGGGAATCGTCCCTTATTTCCAGACCCTCAAGGATAATTAGGAGGAACCATGTTGACCTCATATTTACATGCTTTTGCTTTGTTTTTCTCATTGCTGAATCCGTTTTTAATGAGTATTTATATGATTGGCATGATTCGGAACTCCGAAGCTAAAGTATTTAATAAGGCCTTGGTTCAGGGCTGTCTTATTGCTTTTATAGTATTTATGCTGTTCGCATGGGGCGGAGAAGCGATTTTTAGTAAATATTTAAATGTACGCTTTGAAGCCTTTCAAATATTTGGTGGTCTGATCTTCTTGGTGATTGGTTATCGTTACGTGTTTCAAGGGGCAGATACCATTGGTGAAATGCGTGGTGCGCCTGAGCATTTGGCAGGAACCATTGCGATGCCTTTTATGATTGGTCCAGGAACCATCAGTGCGGCGGTGGTGACCGGTATATCCCTACCAATTGGCGGTGCAGCCATGATTATTTTTCTGACTTTGGCGTTGACCTGCGTGTTGATGATTTTAATGAAATTTGCGCATGATCATTTGCGCTATAAACACGCCAAATATATTGATCGTTATGTGGACATTGTCGGGCGACTGTCGGCCTTACTGATTGGGACTATTGCGGTAGATATGATTATTAATGGCATTATTGGTGTCATGGCTGAAATGTAGAATCCACGAATAGCGGACCATAAAAAAGCCCTCAGTCAATGAGGGCTTTTTTATTTAACTGAAGAACCAAGTGTAATAACCCCAGATCATCAGTGGCCACGATAGAAACGGGCTAAATAGCCATTTCCAAATCCAGTGGCGTGGTACAAACCCGACGCCGTGGATAAAGCCACCTGAGATACCAATCATGATATACATCAGTGCACTATGGCTATAGTGACCATTGTCATCCAACATAGCAGCAGGATGCACTAACAACACCGCTGCAAGTGGAAAGGCCAATAGGCAGGAAATTAGCATCGCAAATTTGTTCGGCTTTTTATCTACAGTTTGGTTTTCCATAGCAACGTCTGTCATGGTTTATTCCTCATCAAGGTCTTGATGATGTTCGATATACAGAGCACTGAGTACACCTGCAAAGCAAGCCATCAAAATGCCGAGAATCCATGCAAAATACCACATAACTTGATCTCCTTAGACACAGCCTTAGTAAAGGCTGTGTGAATTCTCTTTAATGTGTGTGTTGGTAATAACACCCCACATTTTGTAGTAACACCAAGTGGTATAGCACAAAATGAGTGGGACAAAGATACATGCCGCAACTGTCATTACAGTTAACGTTGTTTTACTTGAAACCGCATCCCACATGGTCAAGCTTGCAACAGGTTGAATGCTTGATGGCATTAAGAATGGGAACAGCGCAAAACCAGCAGTTAAAATTGCACCTACGACTGCTAGACTTGAACCCAAGAAGCTAAAGCCTGCTTTGTTCTTGCTTGCTGCAAGCACCACAATTAAACCACCTAAGATACCTGCGATAGGCGCAATCATAGTAATTGGGTAAGTCGAGTAGTTGTTCATCCAGCCATGGTTGGCATTGGTCAACACTTCTTTTGCCAATGGGTTAGCAACACCGTTGGTGTCAAATGGAGTGACTAAGGTATAACCTTCGATTCCACCAAAGTACAACCAAGCACCAGCCCCTAGGAAACAGATGAGGTAAACAATGCCCATGAGTTTGGTTGCTTGAGCTGAGCGTCTGCGTAAGTCACCATCGGTACGAAGCATGAGCCATGCACCGCCGTGTGCGCACAGCATTGATAAGCTAACTAAGCCGCAGACTAAAGCAAATGGATTGAGCAGGGCAAAGAAGCTCCCTGTATAAGTTGAACGAACAGTTTCATCTAAACTAAACGGCACGCCTAAGAACATGTTCCCAAACGCCACACCGAAGACGAGTGCAGGCACAGCACCACCCACGGCTAAACCCCAGTCCCATGACGTACGCCATTTGGTATTTTGTAGTTTAGAGCGGTAGTCAAAACCTACTGGCCGTAAGAATAGGGCAAACAGTACCAACAGTAGCGCCCAGTACATGCCTGAGAATGCTGTTGCATAAACCATTGGCCATGCGGCAAACAATGCACCGCCAGCAGTAATGAACCAAACTTGGTTACCGTCCCAGTGCGGAGCAATGGTGTTGATAGCCGCACGGCGTTCTTCATCTGTTTTGCCCACAAATGGCATGATTGCCATAGAGCCCATATCGAAGCCATCGGTGAGGGCAAAGCCAATCAGCAAGACGCCGACTAAAACCCACCAAATGATTTTGAGTAATTCATATTCGATCATGCTTGAGTCTCCTCATTACGAGCTGCTTCAAGTTTTTCAAAATGGTATTTACCAGTGTGAAGCGAACTTGGACCAAGACGTGAGAATTTGATCATTAAATACATTTCAATAATCAAAAGAACGGTATAGAACGCAGCTAAAGCAGCGATAGAACCCCATACATCACCTGTGCTTAAGCTTGATGCTGACAAGTGCGTAGGTAGAACTTCACCAATCGTCCACGGCTGACGACCTACTTCAGCAACATACCAACCTGTTTGTGCAGCAATCCATGGCAGAGGTAGAGCGAATAGTGCGAACTTCAGTAACCATGGTTTGTTTTCTGCATTGCGTTTTGCCACAGCAAAGGTTGCTAGAGCAAATAACAACAGCATAAGGAAACCAGATACAACCATGGCACGGAATGCCCAGAATAAGCTTGGTACGTGTGGAATCGTGTCTTTCGCAGCAGATTTAATTTGATCTTCAGATGCATCAACTACATTTGGTGTGTATTTTTTCAGCAGTAAGCCATAGCCCAAGTCTTTTTGAGTTTCAGCAAAGGCAGCTTTTAGCTCTGGAGAAGTATCACCCGCGCGTAGTTTTTCCAGTTGTGAGTAAGCCACCATACCGTTACGAATACGATCTTCGTGTTGTACGATCAAATCTTTAATACCAGTCACTTCTTTGTCTAAAGAACGTGTTGCAATAAGACCCATCACATATGGAATTTTCACTGCATAATCTGTAGTCATGGTTTCTTTATTTGGAATACCAAACAAAGTAAAGGGTGCAGGTGCAGGGTGAGTATCCCATTCTGCTTCAATGGCCGCGAGTTTAGTTTTTTGAACATCACCCAGTTCATAACCTGACTCATCGCCCAGTAAAATCACTGAAAGTGTTGAAGCTAAACCAAAAATTGCGGCAATGGCAAATGAACGACGCGCAAACGGAATATCGCGTTTTTTCAGTAAGTAGTAGCTTGAAATAGCAAGGACGAAAATAGCGCCTGTCACATAACCCGCAGATACAGTATGTACAAATTTTACCTGTGCAACTGGGTTAAAAATGAGAGCACCAAAATCTACCAGTTCCATGCGCATGGTTTCATAGTTAAATGCAGAACCGACAGGGTTTTGCATCCAACCATTTGCAACCAAAATCCATAAGGCAGACATATTAGAACCGAGTGCAACCAGCCATGTCACACATAAGTGCTGCACTTTGGATAAGCGATCCCATCCAAAGAAGAAAAGACCGATGAATGTCGATTCTAAGAAGAATGCCATTAATCCTTCAATGGCTAATGGAGCACCGAAAATATCCCCCACATAGTGTGAGTAATATGCCCAGTTCGTGCCGAACTGGAACTCCATAGTTAAGCCAGTAGTGACCCCTAAAGCGAAGTTAATACCGAAGAGTTTCCCCCAAAACTTGGTCATGTCTTTATAAATTTCTTTACCTGAAATCACATAGGTGGTTTCCATAATGGCAAGAATAAAGGCAAGTCCCAGTGTAAGTGGAACAAAAATAAAGTGATACATCGCGGTCATAGCGAACTGGAACCGCGAAAGATCGACCACGCTTTCAGATATCATCAACGTGTCTCCTTGATTGGGGATGGATTGCCTGCAATACGCTCAGCAACTTGATTGTCAAAATTTTTAGGGATAGTCGGGGCGTCAAACCAGATGTTCTTAATGACCATTAAAATAATCACCTTAATGATTAAAATGGCCATAATCTCTCTGGTGACTTTTTGATTGAGATTTTTGGGGACTAAGCTCATTTCACAAAGCCTATTTTTTAACTTGCTTTATATTATTAAACAAAAACATACAAAAGATAAATAGTCTTTAAACTTAAATAAAAAATATATTATTAATTTGTTTAAATACATGTACTTAAAATAATGATGTGATGAAAAATAAACTAATATTTTTGTATTTTAAAGTTGACCAAATTACTTATGTTTATATTTAAATACCTGACTAAAACACTTATATATATTTATTTTAAATCCGACTAAAATGCTTATATTTAGCGTTCATCGTTATTTTATTGTTAATTCGTCTCAAGATAGTAAAATTAATAGGGTTTTTAAATGATGGATTTTAACGGATATGCATCATGGATGATTTGATCTGTCGCATACATCACAAGTAAATTAGGAATTGAAAATCGAATTAATCATTCTGAGCTTAATTTTTGCGCAAATGTTTTTAAATTGGAGAAAGCTGGATTATGAATGAAAGATTGCTTTTTAAAGATTGAACAAGAAGATGAGGAGAGGGTTCGATTTAAACAGCGCGTTGAGAGGCGTTTTTGGAGGCTGACGCTGTATCAATATCTTGGTAGGGTAGTAAGGCCATGGCAAAGGTTAAACTTGCTCATAAAGACGTACAGTGTTGAAACGAGGTCAGATTGAGTGCTTGTTTAGCGCGTATTTTCACCACTAAAAAGTTGATTGGATTTTGAAATTTTTTTTGCTATGTAATGCGATTTTTTTAAACGAATGAGAATAATTTGTGACTGAAACTCAAGCTCACCAAACTCAGGCTCAACTTGTACATAGTGTAGTTGACCGTATTCATCGCGAACGCGAGCTTGAGCAGAAAAACCGGGGCGTGCATTCCCGCTGGAGATGGTCGCCAGACGACCCAGTAAGTTGGTTTGCTTTTTATCTGGTCTGGGTTTAATAACTTGATCCAAACAGTGAATCATAAAAACGGTAAAGAAAATTGCAATAATTAGCGCAGGCAAGATTAGATAGTAAGCCGAAGTAAAGGCTTGTTCTTTGGCATAGATGCAGAACTGAAGGAAATAACCTGCAACACTAAAATTAAGTAAGAGAAAAACCACAATCAGCACTTTAGAAAACTTAACGTCCAGCAGTGGAGATTCAGTCAGTTTTTGCGGGGAGAGCCTTTTGATGAAATGACTTGGGCGGGATTTAAAAAAGTAGCCTAAGGTTTCCACCATGCTGAGTATGACTAAAGTCAATAAGCTGAAATGAAAGAGCATCAAGTCAGGGTGATGTAGCAACTCATACATGGTGAACGTCCAATTTCATTATTCTTCTGTGAGATAAATCCCACCGTCAGAATGCACGGTAATTGCTACTTTTTCAAGTGCTTCGCCTTGGCATGGGCCAGAAATGCATTCACCTGTTTCAACCATGAACAATGCACCATGGGTCGAGCATTCAATAAATTCTTGGTCGCGGTCTAAAAACTGATTTTCCAAAAATTCAAGTTCAACTTGCAAATGCGGGCAAATGTTTTGGTACGCAAAGAAGGCACCGTCACGTTGGGTGATAAAAATCGTATCCCCTTTAGGTGTTTCAAAAGAGCGCGCTTCGCGTTCTGGGATGTCTTCTGTCATGCAAATTTTTTGCATCATGCACATTCCTTTTGCAGTTGTTGGAACAATTCAGCGTAATTTGCCACAGCCAAACGAGGGCCAAACTGTGACACCACTTCACTCGAAATCAAAATTGCAAGTTGCGCAGCTGTATGTAAGCCTAAGCCCGCATTCACTGCATAAAGGAAGGCACCAGCAAAGGCATCGCCTGCGCCATTGGCATCGATAGCGTGTACTTTACGGCCTGCAACACTAAATGTTTCCTGTGCATTTGAAATAAGTGCACCTTCAGCGGAAAGAGTAATAACCACATGCTGGCTCAGTGTTTTAAGTTTTGCTAAAGCCGCCTCAACTGTTTCAGTTTCAGTGTACATCATGGCTTCTTGTTGGTTACAGAACAATAAGTCCACACCATCTGCAATCATTTCGTTTAGACCATGACGCGCATATTGCACCATCGAAGGGTCAGATAGGGTTAATGCAATTTTAACACTATGGGCTTTGGCAATTTCACGAGCCTGCTTAACAGCTACACGTGCGCTATCGCTGGTAGAGAGATAACCTTCGATATAGAGCCATTTCGCTGTTTTTAAGGGTTCAAAGTCAATCTGTTGTTCAGTTAACTCGGCTGTAATACCTAAATAGGTATGCATAGTACGTTCAGAGTCTTCACTGACTAAAACCATACACGTGCCTGTTACGCCTTCACTGATTGATTTTTCAGTGTTTTTAATGCCTGCTTCGCGCAAACCGTTGAGGTAAGTTTGCCCTAGCTCATCATTACCCACGCGGCATGCATAAAATGCTGAACCACCCAAGGCACTAAAGGCAACGGTGGTGTTGGCTGCTGAACCACCTGAAGCTTGACCTTTATAGATCTGTGTTTCTTTTAATTTTTTATAAAGATCTGCTTGTGTTTCACCATCAGTTAACTGCATAGTGCCTTTTTGCAAATGTTGTTGAATAAGGAAGTCGTCAGAGACTTTAAATTCTTGGTCGATTAGTGCATTACCAATTGCAAAAAGATCAACAGTTGCCATGTCTTTTTTCGTCACGTATTGAAAATAAAGCGACATTTTACACCAATGCTCAAGATTGCTGTAGTTTGTTGAGGAAAATTCATTTTATTTACGTGGCAAATGTAGTGAAATGGCTTTGCTCATATTCAAGGAAGTTTAGATGGAAATTTTAATTCAAGCGGCAGAACAATTACCTCCTCAAATACAAGCTTTGGCACAACTTGCAGCAAAAGAAGGATATGAACCGTTGACCCGCTTGATCGAAGAATATCAAAGCGGAAAAAATCGTTTTGATCAAAAGGGTGAAGTGTTGTTATTGGCCTACGATCAAGACCAATTGATTGCCTGTGGCGGTTTAAATCAGCAATGGGGTGAAAATGAAATCGAGGCGCGTATTGGGCGCGTACGCCGTTTTTATGTACATCCTAAATACCGTAAGAGTGGTGTGGGTCGTCAGTTGTTGGCGCATTTAGAAAAATGTGCACGTCCGAACTTTTCTGCGCTGTGTTTAAATACCGCGGATTTGTCCGCAGCCAGTTTCTATCAGAAGCAAAACTATGTTTTTGTGGAAAATCATCCGAACTATAATTATTTTAAATATCTCATCTAGTTTTACTTTTGAGAACGCTTCCCTTAAAAAGACTGAAATTTGGAAAGCAGTGAGATGCTTTTCAAATTTCCAGCAAATTACTCCGGTTTTCAGCGTGAAATCTTTTGACAACTAAAGCTATAATGCAGGCAGTGTATTAATTATTGTTAGGAGATCACATGACTGTAGATGTCACTGAAACCATTTCACAAACTGTACATCCTGCGTTTCAGTTGGTACGTCAACACCATGTTGAAGCTTTAGACATTTTAGTGTCTGAATATAAACATAAAGTCACTGGGGCAGTGCATTATCATTTGGCCACCAATCATGATGAAAATGTATTCTTAGTTGCATTTCGCACCCAACCTATGGATTCAAAAGGCGAAGCGCATATTTTAGAGCACACAGCATTGTGTGGTTCGGAAAAATTTCCTGTTCGTGATCCGTTCTTTTTAATGATTCGTCGCTCACTGAATACTTTTATGAACGCCTTTACTGCGGCGGACTGGACAGCGTATCCATTTGCGACTCAGAATAAAAAAGATTTCCAAAATTTACTCGAAGTATATTTAGATGCGGCTTTTGCAGCCAATTTGAATCCGCTGGATTTTGCCCAAGAAGGAATCCGCATTGAGTTTGAAAACGGTGAGCCTGTTTATAAAGGTGTAGTTTTCAACGAAATGAAAGGGGCAATGAGTTCGCCTTCAGACCAGTTGTATCATCAGTTAGCGCATCATTTATTCCCTGAAACCACTTATCACTACAACTCAGGTGGCGACCCTAAAGATATTCCAGACTTGACTTACCCTGAGTTGGTGGATTTCTACAAGTCACATTATCACCCAAGTAACGCAGTTTTCATGACCTTTGGTAATGAGCCTGCTTACAATCTACAAGAACAGTTTGAAACTTTAGCCTTAGCCAAGTTTTCAAAAGGTGAAACGCTCTTTTCTAAAGAAGAGCGCCGTCTGACTGCGCCGCTAGAAGTGACTGAAACCTATGCGGTAGATGCAGAAGATTTAAAAGACAAAACTTATCACATTATTTCGTGGTTATTGCCTAAAGCCAGTGAGATCAAACTACGCTTAGGTATGCGCCTTGTCGAAGGTGTATTGTTAGAAGATTCGGCTTCTCCATTACGTCATTACCTTGAGACCTGTGGTTATGCACAGTCTACTGGCCCGATTATAGGTGTAGATGACTCTAACTATGAAATGACATTCTACTGTGGTGTACAAGGTTCAAACCCTGAGCATGCGTCAGAGTTTAAAGCAGGTGTGTTTAAGGTTTTAGAAGACGTCGCTTCAAAACCTGTCGATCAAAACATGGTGGATGCGATTTTACATCAAATTGAATTGCACCAACGTGAAATCAATGGTGATGGCATGCCTTACGGTCTAAGCCTGATTTTAAATGGTTTGGGCAGTGCGATTCACCACAGCGACCCAGTCACTGTATGGGATGTGGACTCAGCGATTGCTGCGGTGAAAGAAGAACTGAAAGATCCAATGTGGTTGTCAAACTTAATCAAAACTTATTTGATTGATAACCCACACCGTGTACAAATGACTTTGGTGCCTGATGCTAATAAGTCTGCAGTGGAAGCAGCGGCAGAAAAAGCACGTTTAGCCGAAATTGGTGCGCAGCTAACAAACGCTGAAAAAGCAGAAATTGAAGCACAAACTGAAGCACTTAAAGTCCGTCAAGATACCCCAGATGACCTTAATCTTTTGCCGAAAGTGGGCTTGGAAGATGTGCCTGCTGAACTGCAAATTGTACAAGGGCAGTTGCGCGAGATTATCTCAAATCGTATCGATTATCCGTTGAATCTTTATCATGCAGGTACGAACGGTATTTACTACAACCAAGTACTGATTCAGATTCCGCAAGATGTAGTGCAGTCACCTTACTTTAACTTGCTGTCCATTTTGATGGGTGAAGTTGGTGCAGGTCAGTATGACTATCTTGAACTACAACAACTACAAACTGCGGTGAGTGGTGGTTTAGGGATGGGCGCCTCTTTACGTTCTCAAGTGAATGACAAAAATCAAATCAGTGCATGGTTAACGCTGACCACAAAATCGTTGGTGAGTAATTTTGACAGTATTGCTTTGTTGAAGTTGGCATTTGAAGAGCTGCGTTTTGATGAAAAAGATCGCATTGTTGAGTTATTGCAACAACGTAAAACGCGTTGGGCATCTCGTCTGTCAGGTTCAGGACACAGTTATGCCATGCAAATTGCAGGACGTAACCACAGTGCTTTGGCAAAACGTGATTATCACAACACAGGCTTGGGTGCATTAAACTGGTTAGGCGATTTAGTCAGCCGTATTGAAAAAGATGCAGCAGCTTATGATGATTTGATCAATGAATTAAAAGCGATTCATTTAAAACTTTTACAAGCGCCAAAACAGTTCTTACTGGTGTGTGAAGAACATCAGTCAGACCGCTTGGTTGAAGAAGTTCAAAATGTGTGGGACAAGTTAGCCATTCCAGAGCAAATTGTGACTTTAAAAGCTACTGAGCAGATCGATACCGATGCAGATGAGGCGTGGTTAATTCAAGCCAATGTTCAATTCTGTTCATCGGCTTATCAAGCTGTTGAGGTGTCACATCCAGATGCTGCACCGCTAATGGTACTGGCAGCGTACTTGCGTAATGGTTTCTTACACAGTGCAATTCGTGAAAAAGGTGGGGCTTATGGTGGTGGTGCAAGTTATGACGGCAATGCATGTTCATTCCGCTTCTATAGCTACCGTGATCCGCGTTTGGCTGAAACTTTTAATGACTTTGAAGCCAGTGTGCAATGGTTACTCAATACTGAGCAAAAACCACATCAGCTTGAAGAAGCAATTTTAGGTTTGATTGCGGGTATGGACAAACCAGGTTCACCAGCGGGTGAAGCGATTACGGCATGTTATGCACTTTTACATGCACGTACACCAGCCTTCCGTAAGCAGTTACGTAGCCGTCTTTTGGCTGTGAGTTTAGAGGATTTGCAACGTGTGGCGGTACAATACTTGCTTGAACAAAAACCAACGAAAGCCGTGGTTGCACCTATGGCGAAGCGTGATACTTTAATTGAGTTAGGTTTTAGTATTCAACAAGTTCAGTAAAACAATAAGAGGGTCGTATGGCGTTCAAATCATTTGAGCGTTCAACTTTAGTACTGAGCATAACTGTGCTCAGTACTTTGGGTGTCGCTAAAACACATGCACAAATTTCCGAAGTACCTGCAACTCCTGCAACAGCCGAGGCATGTGTTGCATTAGCATCGAATGCAGACCGTTTGGCTTGTTATGATGCATTATTCAAAATTCCTGAAGCAGTAAAGCCACGCATTGTTTCTGAGCAACGTGCAGCCATGGAAATTGCGCCAGAACCTGAAAATATCACAGGGAAGATTGCACAAGGTGTGAGCTCTGTTTTCGCTTCTGAAGGTCCTAAAATATCCCCAAATTTATCTTTAATGGATAGCCGTTGGGAGCTTTCACCCGAAAGTAAATTAGGGACTTGGAATATTCGTGCTTATCAACCTGTGTATTTAATGCCTGGTTTTTGGACGACAGATAAAAATGAATATCCACAAAGTCCAAATCCGACCAATACGGTAGATGAAGATCAGAACCTAAAGTCAATGGAAGCGAAATTTCAACTGTCTTTAAAAACTAAAGCTGTTGAAAACCTATTTGGAGACAATGGCGATGTTTGGTTGGGGTATACCCAGTCTTCTCGTTGGCAGGTGTATAACGGTGAAGAATCACGTCCGTTCCGTGAAACCAACTATGAGCCTGAAGCCAGTTTGGTTTTCCGTACCAATTATGAACTGTTGGGTTTAAATGGGCGCTTATTAGGATTAACTTTCAACCACCAGTCTAATGGTCGTTCCGATCCGCTGTCGCGTAGTTGGAACCGTATCATGTTGAATGTGGGTTTTGAAAGAGACAACTTTGCGCTCATGCTGCGCCCTTGGTACCGTCTAGACGAAGATGCAGGTGATGATAATAACCCTGATATTAAGGATTATGTCGGACGGGGTGATTTAACAGCATTCTACCGTTGGAATGAACATGATTTTTCACTCATGCTACGCCATAGTTTAAAAGGTGGCGATGACTCGCGCGGTGCTGCACAGTTTGACTGGGCTTTTCCTATTTCAGGGAAATTGCGTGGCCATTTCCAGTTGTTTGATGGTTATGGCGAAAGCTTAATTGATTATAACCACCGAGCGACTTATGTCGGCTTGGGTGTGTCCTTAATGAATTGGTACTAATTTAGAGACATAAAAATACCACGTTTGATACGTGGTTTTTTTATGTTTAAGTGTTAAGTGTTAAGTGTTTTAACCAATTTGAATATCGGCAGTTGGATGTTTTAAACGGCTCTTTTTTGGCGTCGCAATCAGGTAGGCTAGTGTTAAAGGACCTAAACGACCTGCAAACATCAAGAGCATCAGAATAAATAAACTTGCAGGTTGAAGTTCACCCGTGATGCCGCGTGACAAACCGACAGTACAAGCAGCGGAAATGGCTTCAAATAACAAATCCATAAACTGATGATTAGGTTCGATTAAAGATAAACTAAAGATGCCTAAGAAAATAAGTGCCGAAGTAATAGAGACAACAGCCATTGCCTTAAAAGAGGTTTTTTGAGAAACAGAGTGATTGAACACACGAGTTTCATCTTCACGTCGAAGAAAACTAATTACACTAAGTAAAACAATAATAAAAGTACCTACTTTAATCCCGCCTGCGGTGCTCATCGAGCCGCCCCCAATGAACATCAGTAACATGGTCACGAGGGTCGAGGCATCTTTCATTTGTGCTAAATCAAGGCTGTTAAAACCCGATGAACGAGGTACGGTGGCATGGAACCATGCATTTAAAGCTTGGTCACCTAAGCTCATTGGCGCTAAAGTGAGGGGATTGTTCGATTCAATTGCCCATAAAAGAACAAAAGCAATCAGGTTCAAGCCTGCAATGGTGGATAAAATCAGTTTGCTATTGGTACTTAAGCCTTTCCAACGTTTGCTGCGTTTAATGTCCATTAACACCACAAAACCTGTCCCACCAATGATGTATAGCATACTGATGGTAAAGGTAATGAGATACTGGCCCGAGAAGCTCATTAGACTGTTGGGAAACAGTGAAAAGCCACCATTGTTAAATGCAGATACACTATAAAAAGCCGCATAAAACAGAGCTTGATTGAAGTTGTAATCTTCTAACCATGCAATGGTCAAAATAACCGTGCCGATCGCCTCAAAAAATAAGGAATACAGCAGTACCCCTTTAATGGTGAAGGATACTTTGGATAAGCTGGTTTGACCAATGGTCTCTTGCGCCATGATTTGTTGCTTTAAACCGAGTTTGGTCGACAGACTCAGTGCGGCTAAAATTGCGAAAGTCATAAAGCCTAAGCCACCAATTTGAATCAGCAGCATAATGATGATTTTACCTGTTACGGTAAAAGTTTCACCGACATTCACCACAGAGAGTCCAGTAATGGTGACTGCTGAGCTGGCGGTGAACAAAGAGTGAATCCAACTGAGTTCACCGTGATGTGAAATGGGTAACTTTAATAATAGAGTTCCAATAATAATAAAGCTCAAAAAACCCAAAGCCAGCAGGCTGGGCGGGCTTAAATTAATGGTGCTGTTTTTTGGGGTTTGCCATTCTTTGACTTTTTTCATGATTTGAACCGTGCTGAAAGACGACGTAATGTTTCAACTAAACCTTCAACAACAAGAATATCACCCACTTGTAAAATTAAATTGGGGTCAATGCTGTACAAAATGTCTTTGCCACGTTTATGGAGTAATGTTTTCAAATCAGGTGCTTGATCCATTAGTTGGCGGAAGCGAGTCCCTTGTAGTTTTTCATCAATTTCAATTTTGACAATATAGTGGTTATCTTCAAGTGCCATATAACGACTGACCATGGGGTAGCATAAAGACTGCGCAATCCGCACGCCCATGTCCTCTTCAGGGTGAATAATTTTACTGATCCCTAAATGGCTTAAAATCATATGGTGCGACTTTGATTTGGCTTTGACCCAAATTTTTTCAACCCCAATATTTTTGAGGTGCAGGACACATAAAATACTGGCTTCAATATTTTCACCAATTGCGACCACCACGGCATCGCAGTTTTTAATATTTAACTCATCGAGGACATGCTCATCTGTTGCGTCGGCGATGACAGCATGGGTCACCCGCTCAGAAATATTTTCAACATATTTTTTTTCACTATCGATACCAATGACATCATGTCCCAGTTCAATGAGTTGAGTTGCAACTGTGGCTCCAAAGCTTCCTAAACCAATCACTGCAAATTGTGCCATGTCATCTTTCCTTTAAATTTTTTTATACGTCGATTGTTAACAAATGTTGTGCCAAATTTCACAAGATGTCATCTTTATACAGACACGCTATTTTCGATCAACCGCGCTTTGCCTTATACCAATATATCACTCATCCAAAGGAGTATATAAATGCGGAAAACACTGTATGAATCCCTGAGGTTCGCGTTTCCAGAATTGAATGATACCGCAATTCCAGAAGAACAAGATGAGTTCGAGCACTTTGTACGTTGGTTGAATAGCTATTATTCAAACATTCAAAAAATAGAACTCGATGATTTTCAACAAAATGGTATTGATGAATGCCATCGACTCCAACAGTTGGGTATTGACTTAGATGAGCTGAAAAACCAAATTAATGATGATATGGCGTCTTTTTATCAAATGTATGACAGTGAGGAAGAAGAAACCTCAGACATGCATGGTTATGATTTTGAATTTAGTTTTGATGTTATTTTTAACCACATTAAAATTTTTATTGAGCCTTATGAACTCAGTTTACTGGTTATTGAGCGGGAAAATCCCTATTGGCTGTTAGTACCGCATAATGATGAGCTGATCGATAGAATTATTGTTACGTATAACCACACATTTGGTGATGAAGAGCCGATGCAGCTCATAGAATAAAACCGCCTTGAAGGGCGGTTTTATGTATGTATTGAATCTTTTATTTTAAGAAACGTTGATAACCTAGGTTATTGGTAATTTCTTCATATGGATACGAAATACTTTCTAATGTTTCAATCAAACCATCTGGGTTTTGTTTCGCATCACTTGCTTCTAAACCAACAAGGACACGACCTTCCGCCGCACCATGGTTACGGTAGTGGAATAGGGTAATGTTATGCGTAGGGCCAAGGCGCTCGAGGAACATTAACAGTGCGCCTGGACGTTCAGGGAACTCAACACGGAACAAACGTTCATTTTCAAGGTCTGCATGACCACCAATCAGGTAGCGAATATGCAGTTTTGCCACTTCATCATCAGACAAGTCATCGACATCGAACTGAGTTTTGAGTGCTTCAAAAATATCGTGACGCTCTTTTTCACCGCCTTTTAAGCTAATCCCGACAAAGACTTGCGCTGCACTGGCATCGCTCGCACGGTAGTTAAACTCGGTGATATTACGACCCTGTAGCGCTCGGCAGAAATTCAGGAATGAACCTTTTTTCTCTGGAATTGTCACAGCAAAAATAGCTTCTTTGCGTTCACCCAATTCGGTACGTTCTGCAATATAACGTAAACGGTCAAAGTTCATGTTTGCACCACATACAATTGAGACGATGTTTTGCCCAATCAGCTCGTGTTTTTCAACATATTTTTTAATCCCTGCCAAGGCCATTGCACCTGATGGTTCAACGATGCTACGACATTCATCATAGGTGTCTTTAATTGCAGCACAAATTTCATCGGTATTGACTAAAACCACTTCACGCTCAACGATCGGACCTGAGTTATCCGACTTTTGTAGTTGAATTACTTCAAATGGTTTTTCACCAATCTGCGCCACAGCTGTGCCATCAGCAAATAGACCGACTTGAGGAAGTACAACACGTTCACCAGCTTCAAATGCGGCTTTTAAACAAGCAGATTCGTCATATTCAACAGGAATGACTTTGACATGTGGTGCAACATCGCCTAAGTAGGCTGCTACACCAGCAATTAAACCGCCGCCGCCAACAGCGACGAAAACGTAGTCTACATCGCGCCATTGACGCAAAATTTCATTGCCAATCGTACCTTGACCTGCCATGACCAGTTCATCGTCATAGGGTGGGATAAAGCTCATACCGTCTTCTGCGGCACGTTGAATTGCATATTTGTTTGCAACATCAAAAGAGTCGCCGTGGAGAACTACTTCACCACCTAAGCGTTTGACTGCCTGAACTTTAATATCAGGGGTGGTTTTCGGCATCACAATAATGGCACGAATCCCGAGTTTTTTACCTGACAGTGCTACGCCTTGGGCATGGTTACCAGCAGATGCAGTAATCACGCCACGCTCAAGTTGAGCTCTAGGAAGTTGGCTAATGCGGTTATAGGCACCGCGTAGCTTAAATGAAAAGACGGGTTGTAAGTCTTCACGTTTAAAACGAATGTTGTTATTGAGTTTCTCACTAATTCGAGGTGCCGCTTCGAGTGGAGTTTCGATTGCAACATCGTAGACTGTTGCTTGTAATATTTGTCGAACCAAACGAGACAGCATGTTAATTTCCCATTTAACAGTTTAAAATAGAGGATCATTGTAACAAACCCCTGTACATTTGGGCTGTAAAATCAGCAACAAATGTCAAAAAATAGTTGAGCCAAATTATGAGTCTGTATGCTACCCAAGATGAAAAAAAGCAAGCTGCTGCAAAAGCTGCCTTAAAGCACTTACCTAAAGGTGGCATATTAGGGGTAGGTACAGGCAGCACCGTGAATTTCTTAATTGAACTTTTACCAGAACTTCAGCTTGAAGCGGCTGTGGCAAGTTCAGAAGCAACGGCTGAGCGCTTAAAGAAATTAGGCATTGAAGTGGTTGATATGAACTCTGTAGGCGGTTTAGATGCCTATGTAGATGGTGCAGACGAAATTGACCGTCATATGCATATGATCAAAGGTGGTGGGGCTGCACTTACTCGCGAGAAAATCGTGGCTTCAATTGCGAGAAAATTTGTTTGTATCGTTGATGACTCTAAGTGGGTTGATCAATTGGGGCGTGACTTCCCACTTCCGATTGAAGTGATTCCAATGGCTCGTTCAGCTGTGGCACGTAAAATTGTAGCGCTTGGTGGTGATCCTGCTTACCGAGAAGGTGTGGTCACGGATAACGGTAACGTGATTTTAGACGTTTATAACTTAAATATCTTAAATGCGCTTGAGCTTGAAAAAACCATTAACGACATTCCAGGTGTGGTGTGTAATGGTATTTTTGCAATCAATAAAGCAGATGTGGCAGTTGTTGCAACAGACAGCGGGATTGAAGAACGTACCGCTGTTTAATTTTAAATATCTTCCCTAAGCCCTTCTTTGAAAAAGAGGGGCTAAAAGCAAAAACATTTTTATCTTATGTTTTTCTCCCTCCTTTCAAAAGGAGGGCCGGGGAGGATGATTCAATAAAAGAATAATATTAATGACCTTAGCAGACCTACCAGAAATTCAAATCACCCATCATGCACGTGCGACCCGGTTACGACTTCGTATTGAACCGACTCAAATTCGTTTAACCGTGCCTAAGTTTTGTAGCAAACGGCAAATTCAGGATTTTTTAAATCAATCTGAACAGTGGATAGTTGAAACTTGGCAGAAGCAACAAGCCAGTTTGGTACAGATAAACCGAACCCTTCCCTTAGAGTTGCGGTTATTTAATCGTCAAAATGCTTTAACGGTGAGCTATAAAACACAAAAAAATGCATATATTTGGGATGAGGATAATCACCAGCTTTGGATCAGTGACCGTCAGCCTGAAAGTTATTTAAAATCTTTTGTAATTGCATATGCCAAACAGCACTTGCCTGTTTATTTGCAACAGATTAGTCGTGAAACTGGTTTAAAATTTGCACAATGTTCAATTCGTCAGCCCAAAACACGCTGGGGGAGTTGTACTGCAAAACACGACATCATGCTTAACAGTGCTTTAGTGTTGTTTCCTGAAGCCATTACCCGTTATGTCTGTGTGCATGAACTCGCACATACGCAACATTTTGATCATAGTGCACGTTTCTGGGCGGAAGTTGCTAAATATGATGCCGCTTTTCAACAGCATCGAAAAACCTTAAAAACAACCGCATTGCCGTATTGGTGGGCAAGCGTTTAAAGTTAATTTTACGTGCAGAATGTTAAAATATTTTCTTCTGATTGATTGAGCGTGAGTCAAAAAATGCTCTAAACTTCATGATCTAAGGTAAACATTCCTCAATTTCAGTCCAAAGACCTCAAATGTGAATTTTACAGATATCCACTATCTTATATTAATCGTTCCAGCTTGCCTGATTTTAATGGGAAGCTTACTTTCAATATGTCATTTTGTTTTTAGAGCCCCCTCATATTTATTGTGGCTCGGGCTTGGATATATTGTGCCTTCGTTTTCTGTGGCGGCACAAAGTTTTATGTCGAATAAGCAGTTGGCTTTGTCGGCACCCATTTTAGGCAGTATGTATTTGTTTGGTGCATGGGCCAGCGCTTATGCCATGGGCTTAAGAAAGAATGCCAATGCACGTCCATATTGGTGTCTTGCCTTGGTCGTGATGGCTTTACTTTCACTCAGTTATTATTCCTACGTAGATGATCAACTGTGGATCAGAATGCTGATTCTGAACATTTCAATTGCATTGGTTGAGTCTTTGATTTTGTGTTCAATGTTTAAACATTATCAAGGGATTGATTTGCTCAATAAAATAGTCGACTTTTCCTACTTGTTTATTGTGCTGTATACCTTTGTTCGCGGAATCATTATTTTTCTCTTTTTAAGAAATATTGAAGCAGACATGCTAGCAAACTCAGTCTGGTGGCTGATGATGCTTGCTGCGAGCATTATCTTAAGTATGTGGTTTGCAATAGTGCTGCTCGGAACCTTGGTGCGCGATATTATCCATCAACTCAATGATGAGCGACTAAGAGATCCGCTAACGCATTTATTCAATCGACGAGGCTTTAACGAAGCCGCTAAACGAAAGTTGCATCAACTCTCTAAACAGCCTTATTTCTTGCTCATGTGTGATATTGATCATTTTATGAAAATTAATGACACCTATGGGCATTTGGTGGGTGATCAAATTTTACAACAAGTCGGTGAAATTATTGGGCAAAACGTCCGTGATCATGACTTATAGCTAATTCTAAAAACACTAGCACATGGAAACATCTGTAAAACCTCATTTCCTATGGTTTTAGGTGTGATAATAAATTAAGTATTCAGCTATAGTGGGGCGTTTTGGCGGGGAAGAGTTCATTGTCTTATTGCAAATTGATGACCCCACGCTGGCTTATAATATTGCTAATCGTATTCGTTTAGGTATTGCCGATGTACGATTATCCTCAAAAAATATTGCCGTGACAGCAAGTTTTGGACTGGCTGCGGTACATCAACCCAACTTAAAATACTCCATACATGCTGCCGATCAATTGTTATATCAGGCGAAACATGCGGGACGAAATCAGATTGGTTTTGAGCCAGCACAGAGTATATTGGATGTGCCTCATTAGTTGTCGATAGCACTAAAAACGCAGAAATTCTAAGTAAAACAGTTTAGAAAGCAGAAACTTCCTGTCATACTAGGCAGTTACGAAATGGACAGTTTAAGTTTGAGGTAATACACGTGATTTCAGTTGGTATTGTCGGTGGTACAGGTTATACAGGCGTTGAATTGTTGCGTCTCTTACTACGACACCCAAATGTCCAAGTAAGCGTACTAACATCGCGTACAGAAGACGGTCGCCGTGTAGATGATATGTTCCCAAGCCTACGTGGACATACCGAACTTAAATATTCAGATTTGAATATTGATGAACTGAAAAAATGTGATGTGGTGTTCTTTGCGACACCGCATGGCGTTGCCATGAAGCATGCCGAAGAGTTTGTGGCTGCAAATACTAAAGTGATTGACCTTGCCGCAGACTTCCGTTTACAAAACTTAGAACAGTTTGAAAAATGGTATGGTATGCAGCATGCGTGTCCTGAACTGTTGAAAGACTCGGTTTATGGTTTGTCTGAATTAAATCGTGAGCAGATTAAACAAGCCAATGTCATTGGTAATCCTGGTTGTTATCCAACCACAGTACAACTGGGTTTAGCGCCGTTATTTAAGCAAAATGACACATTAGTTAAACCTGAAAGTATTATTATTGATGCAAAATCCGGTGTGTCTGGTGCAGGCCGTAAAACCAGCCTTGGTATGATCTATTCTGAAAATGCTGATAATTTTAAAGCCTATGGCGTTGCAGGTCACCGTCATCATCCTGAAATTGTGGAAGCGTTGGAAAATATTTCAGGCTTAAAAGAGGTGTTTAACCACATTTTGTTTGTTCCGCATTTGGTGCCAATGATTCGTGGCATGCTGAGCACGATTTATGTGGACTTAACCGATGCGGGTGAAGCTGCTGATGTGCAAAGTTTATATGAACAGTTTTATGCCAATGAAGCTTTTGTCGATGTGATGCCTGCGGGAAGTTCACCAGAGACACGTTCTGTGCGGGGTGCAAATCAACTACGTATTGCGCTGTATAAACCACAACCGAAAAAGTTGGTGGTCATTTCTGTACAAGACAATTTAGTTAAAGGGGCAGCAGGTCAGGCCGTTCAAAACATGAACTTAATGTTTGGGTTTGCTGAAACTGCAGGCCTAGAAGGAATTGGTTTATTACCATAAAAAACGTTTTAAAACTTCACACACATTTAGATTTCGATTTAAATGTGTGTTTTGAATTGAATCAAAATAAGAGATGACGATGCCGAACACTGACACAAATATGACGTCACAACAGCCTGAACCTGCAAAGTCGTTTTTAAAGACCAATAAGCCCTTGGCAATTGGTGCTGCAATATTGATGGTTGCAAGTGGACTATTGGGCTATACCGTTGGACATCGTCAGGGGTTAACGGTGGTAGGTTTTGATGCAGATGCTGAGCAACTGGTTGAAGTGGTACAAAAGCAAAAGACCAGTTTGGATGCTTTAAATAAAAACTATAATGCTGCTGTTCAGGAGCGTGACGTTGCTGTAACCAATTCAAATGAGCTGTATTTGTCATTGCAAAAAGCTCTGGATCAACAAGCGCAATCTGAAACCACAGCTGTGATTTATCGTGAGGTTTTGCGTCAACGCGGTGGTATTCCACTGGCTGTGCAGCATATTGCCATTAAACCTTTGCCTGAAAATGCATTTGAATATCAACTTGACTTGGTTCAAGTTAGTCCATCTAAACGTGCAGCTTCAGGTACCGTTGAACTTCGACTCATTCGTGGTACTGAGGTTTTAGTTGTACCTCTAGAAGACAAAAACTTTAACTTTGAAAACTATGAGCGTTTAACAGGGCGTTGGACGATGCCTAAAGGCTTTACGCCACAGTTTATCGAAGTCCGTTTAACAGGTAGCACACCAGTGACACGACGCTTTAGTTGGTCACGTGGTGAAGCCGTAGAAAGTCAATCAGCATTTGTCTCTGAAATTCCTCAGGCTGAGGCGAATGCACAATAATTGTGAATTGTAAGTTTATGGGTATCTCTAAGCGTTCAACGTGTTTAAATGAAATCAAGCAGTCTTTTCATGAATCTGGCTATGTCGATTGGCATATCAGCCCGCGCTTGAGCAATGATGAACCGCATGAAGAAGAAAATGGGGATGTCGCTGTCCAAACTGCGCCACCAGAACTTAAGCGCCCGCCACTCTATGCTGTCGTTTTAATGAACGATGACTACACCCCAATGGACTTTGTTATTGAAATTTTACAACAATACTTTGCTTTGAATCTTGACCAAGCCACTCAAGTAATGCTAACTGTACATTATGAAGGAAAAGGTGTTGCAGGCGTTTACCCGAGAGACATCGCGGAAACAAAAGCAAACCAAGTCAATAATTACGCTCGGTCTCAAGGTCATCCTTTACTTTGTCAGATTGAGCCGAAAGATTAAGGGGGTTCCATGCTCAGTCGTCAATTAGAAGTATCCTTACGTTTGGCTGTTAGTATGGCTCGACAAAAGAGACATGAATTCCTAACCGTTGAACATTTATTATTGGCTTTACTCGATAATGATTCGGCCGTAAATGCATTGAAAGCCTGTGGTGCAGATATTATTGTGCTTCGCAAAGAGCTTGAAGAATATGTAGAGCAGCACACCCCTAAACTGGGCGAAAACAGTGACCAAGCTCCGCATCCAACTGAAAGTTTTGACCGTATTTTACAACGTGCAATTTTCCATGTGCAATCAAGTGGTGGTGATCGTACAGTTGAAGGCGCAGATATTTTAGTGGCGATGTACTCTGAACGTGACTCTTTTGCAGTCTACCTCTTGAAACGTCATCAAATTAACCGTTTAACACTGACACAATACTTGGCACACGGCACACGTAAAGACGAAGTGCAAGTGGAAGAAGAAATTGAAGATCTCGATGGTGAATCTGCTAGTTCAAGCAACGCAGGCCCTTTAGAGCTGTATACAAGCAACTTAAATATTGAGGCACAAAAGGGTAAAACGGATCCTTTAATTGGTCGTGAAAAAGAAATTGAGCGTGCAGCACAAATTCTATGCCGTCGTCGTAAAAATAACCCATTATTGGTCGGTGATCCTGGTGTCGGTAAAACATCGATTGCTGAAGGCTTAGCTTGGCTCATTGTTAATGGTAAAGCACCGAAACCATTGGCAAATGCTGAAGTGTATAGTTTGGATATCGGTGCATTGGTCGCGGGTACGAAATACCGTGGTGACTTTGAAAAGCGTTTAAAACAACTATTAAATGCCTTAAAAAAGAAACCTGATGCCATTTTATTTATCGATGAAATACACATGATTATTGGTGCAGGCTCAAGCATGGGCAGCACTATGGATGCATCGAATTTAATTAAACCTGCATTGGCAAATGGTACTTTGCGCTGCATTGGCTCGACCACTTTTCAAGAGTATCGTCAGGTATTTGAAAAAGACCATGCACTTTCACGCCGTTTCCAAAAGATTGATGTCAATGAGCCTTCAATTTCTGAAACAATTGATATTTTACGTGGACTAAGATCGAAATTTGAAGAATTTCACCATGTGAAATATGACGATAAAGCATTGGTGTCTGCGGTAGAGCTATCGGCTAAATTTATTAATGACCGTTTCTTGCCAGACAAAGCCATTGATGTGATTGATGAAGCGGGTGCGCAGCGCCGTTTAAGAGCTGAGCAAGATGATACTTTAATCACAGTGGAAAACATTGAAGATATCGTCTCTAAAATTGCACGTATTCCACCAAAAACAGTATCGAAAGATGACAAGAGCGTACTTGAACATTTAGAGCGTGATTTAAAACGCGTAGTGTTTGGGCAAGATGAAGCCATTGAAGCTTTGGCATCTGCAATTAAACTGTCACGCGCTGGCTTAAAAACACCAGACAAACCAGTGGGTAGTTTTGTATTTGCTGGCCCTACAGGCGTGGGTAAAACTGAAGTTACCAAGCAGTTGGCAAAATTGTTAGGTGTGGAATTAGTACGCTTTGATATGTCTGAGTATATGGAGCGTCATGCAGTTTCACGTTTAATTGGCGCGCCTCCGGGTTATGTCGGTTTTGATCAGGGTGGCTTACTTACCGATGCGATTCATAAAAACCCGCATTGTGTGTTGTTGCTAGATGAGATTGAAAAAGCACATCCTGACGTATTTAACTTATTGCTGCAAATTATGGATCATGGCTCATTGACAGACAATAATGGTCGTACGTCAGATTTCCGTAATGTGATTTTAGTACTGACTACCAATATTGGTGCGGAAAGTATTTCACGAGTCAGCATTGGTTTCATGGATCAAGACAACAGTAATGATAACCAGGAAGCAATGAAAAAAGCCTTCTCGCCAGAATTCCGTAACCGTTTAGATGGTGTGATTCAATTTAAGTCTCTACCTACTACCGTGATTGAAAATGTAGTAGATAAGTTCTTGACTGAATTACAAGCTCAATTGGATGATAAAAAAGTGATTCTTGAGGTTGATCAAGATGCGCGTGAATGGATGGCTGAGCATGGATATGATCGTCTGATGGGCGCCCGTCCAATGCAACGCCTGATTCAGGAACACTTGAAAAAGCCATTGGCAGAAATGATTTTATTCGGTGAATTAGCTGAACAGGGTGGAAATGTCGCTGTTTCTGTTAAGAAAGAGAATGGTAAAGCGGTTGGTTTGAAACTTGAAGTCTTTGAAGATCAAACTGCTGAACCTGCTTAATTTTTATATTGCATCATGAATGAAAATAGCCCATGTTGAACATGGGTTATTTTTTGTGTATTCCTCTTTTAAGTAAAGTCACTTATGGATATTCAGATCACAAAAATTGCCAGTACCGTACTTTTGTTTTTTATAACAGCAGTGATGGAAATATTGGGTTGTTATTTTCCTTATTTGATTTTAAATCAGGGAAAATCACAGTGGTTATGGTTGCCAACTGTTTTAGCCTTAGCTTTTTTTGTCTGGTTATTGACTTTACATCCTGCGGCATCGGGGCGAATTTATGCAGCTTATGGTGGCATTTATATTTTTACCGCATTGCTATGGTTGCGTTATGTCGATCAAGTTTATTTATCCCGTTGGGACATAATGGGTGGGGCAGTGGTATTAATTGGTGCGGCCATGATTATCTTACAACCGCAAGGATTGGTTCGCTAAAGTAGAGAACCAATCGCTAGAAAGGTACTATTTGATACCACAATCTTTTTGCTTTAATTCTAAATCATAGCTATTTTTCTCAGAGCTGAGCTGTAATTTTACAATGTAGGGGTTATGACGTTGATATTGATGCTCGAAGAAAATATTGCAGTTTTGCACAACATTCTTTTTAATCACTTTTTGAACTTCTTTCGCACCCAAATCCTGTTCAAACTGCGCAAAATCAGGGGTAATGATCAAGCCTTTAAGCTCGGTATGGTCTGCATATAAATTAAATTGTTCAATGATGGTGTTGTTATCAATTTCAATTGGGAGAGTTCGTGAGTCTTCTGCGGTTAATACAGTTAAAATCTCGTTCAGAGTTTCAGGCTGTTTAATTTTAAAATTTGCATCAATAATTTGTTTGGACTGTAAGTAGTCATCAAATTCTGAGGCTTGAACCTGAAAAAAAGTAGAGCTTAGGATTGTAGCAAGGCACAGGCCAGTTTTTTTGAAATGCATGGAAAGTGTCGCTTATAAAAATTATGTTCTGATTATAGCTTTGCCAGTATAAAAAAAGCACCCTTAGGTGCTTTTCGTTGGGAAAATTAATTAATCTTTCTTGGTATTTTCATTGATTAAAAACTCAATCAATGCTTTTTGTGCATGTAAGCGGTTTTCAGCCTCATCCCAAACCACGGAATTTTTATGGTCGAGCATCTTTTCGGAAATTTCTTCGCCGCGATGTGCTGGTAAACAATGCATAAATAAACAATCAGGATGAGCAAGATCCATAAGACGTTCATTTACTTGATAGTCTGCAAACGCAGCTTCACGAATTTTTTGCTCTTCTTCTTGGCCCATGCTTGCCCATACATCGGTCACGATAAGGTCTGCATTTACGGCAGCATCTTCAGCTGAGTTAACTAGTTCAGCACAATGCGCAAATTCATTTAAAAATTCTACTTTGGGTTCATAACCTTTAGGCGCAGCAATTTTTAACTTAAAGCCCCACATATGCGCAGCTTCGATATATGAATTACACATGTTGTTGCCATCACCAATCCATGCCACAGTTTTACCTTCAATTGAACCACGGTGTTCCACATAGGTTTGCATGTCTGCAAGGAGTTGGCAAGGGTGGTGATCGTCAGTTAAAGCATTGATAACAGGAACTTTAGAGTAAGAAGCAAAGCGTTCTACAATGTCATGTCCAAAAGTACGGATCATCACAATATCCAACATGCTTGAAATCACGCGTGCTGAATCTTCAATCGGTTCACCACGGCCCAATTGGGTGTCTCGTGGAGAGAGGAAAATTGCACTGCCACCAAACTGGCTCATGCCTGCTTCGAACGATACACGGGTACGGGTGCTCGATTTTTCAAAAATCATACCCATGACTTTACCAACAAACGGTTGGAAGACTTCGCTGTTGTGCTGTTTACGCTTTAGTTCGATACCGCGTTGCACAACTTGGTTCAGTTCTAAAGTAGATAAATCGCGTAAGGTAAGAAAGTGACGTAGAGCCATTGTTACTCCACAATAATTGCTGAAAACCGAAATAGGTATAGAACAACAATTAGTTGTTGGTTGGTGAAAAGAAAAAAGAGAGTCGATTAATATACTATATGCAAAGGAAATTGCAAAAAAACTAGACTTTTTGATGACCTGCTAAGAAACGATCTACACAATAATGAACATATTCTAGATTTTCTTGTTCATTTTCTTCAACATAGATGTTCATGAGTACTCGCCACTCTAACTCGCGCACAATGCCAAAAAAAAGCTGGGCAGAATAATTTGGATGTTCACATCGAATAATGCCTATTTCATCTGCTTTGCTTAAAATGCAAGCCACGGCATCTTCAATATGTTTAGGTCCTTGTTTGTGAATATGAAAGGCCAACTGCGGATTACGCTGTACTTGTTCCATAATGAGTCTTAAAAAAGAAGCATTTTCTGGAAGTGCAAGATGCGTTTGAATATTTAAAATGGTTTGTATTAAATAAACGCGCAAATTGTCCTTAGCGAAATCAAAAGGCATACAAATATCTTTAAAAAACAGCTCACGACGGTAGTCGCAAATTGCCGTAAAAAGACCGTCTTTATTGCCAAAATATTTGTAAATGGATGCTTTTGAACCACCCGCATGATTGACAATATCATCAAGTGAAACAGCATCGTAGCCATGTTGCAAAAACAACTCGTTTGCACTTAATAAAAATGCAAGACAGCGTTCATGACCTCGTTTTGTGTGAGGTATGTCACGTGTAAGGGGTTCTAGTTGAACTGAGTCGTGCATATAACTAACAACAGCCTAATAAATGTAGATCTCTAGTTGCTATCATAGCAAAAATATGTACACATTGTTGTTTTGAGGCTTATCTGTTTATCACTAAACCTCAGTGCGTGGAAGAAAATTACACAATAAAAGCGTGAACCATGGGACTAAAGTTTTAGAGTTTTCATTCTAAAATGTCATAGCCAATTCAGTCATTATGGCTATACTCAAAACTCGAAAATTAAAGTAAATGCCGTGGAAAGGACGATGACAGAACAAAAATCTGCAGGCTTAAGATTTAGACAAGCACTAGAAGTGGAAAAACCATTACAAATTATCGGTACAGTCAATGCTTATGCAGCAATGATGGCGAAACAGGTGGGCTACAAGGCCATCTACCTTTCGGGTGCTGGTGTAGCCAACTACTCTTATGGATTGCCTGACTTAGGCATGACCAGTCTGGATAATGTTTTGGAAGATGTACGCCGCATTACCGAACGTGTAGATACCCCGTTACTGGTCGATATCGACACCGGTTGGGGTGGGGCATTTAACATTGCCCGCACTGTGAAACAAATGATTGCCGCAGGTGCAGCCGCAGTGCACATCGAAGACCAAGTGGCCCAAAAACGTTGTGGCCACCGCCCAAATAAAGAAATCGTCACCCAACAAGAAATGGTCGACCGCGTAAAAGCCGCAGTTGATGCTAAAACCGATACAAACTTTGTGGTGATGGCACGTACCGATGCCCTACAAAAAGAAGGTCTACAAGCGGTGATTGACCGTGCTTGTGCTTGTGTAGAAGCCGGTGCCGATGCGATCTTTGCTGAAGCAATGACTGACATTACCATGTACAAAACCGTCTGTGATGCAGTCGGTGTCCCTGTACTGGCGAACATTACCGAATTTGGCGATACCCCATATTACACCAAAGAACAACTGGCAGAACAAGGCATCTCGATGGTGCTGTACCCACTGTCACCGACACGTGCCATGCAAAAGGCAGCACTTGAAGTCATGCATGCCATCCGTAACGACGGAACCCAAGTCAACGTCCTCGACAAAATGCAACAGCGCAAAGAACTCTACGAATTTCTGGATTACCACACCTTTGAAAACACATTAGACAAGCTGTTTAAACAGGAGAATTAAAAATGGCTGAAGGAAAAGTCCTCACAGGCGCAGGATTGCGCGGACAAGTCGCAGGAAAGACAGCACTATCAACCGTAGGCAAAAGCGGGGCAGGTTTAACCTACCGTGGTTATGACGTTCAAGACTTGGCTGAAAACTGCCAGTTTGAAGAAGTTGCATACCTGATTTTCTTTGGTGAATTGCCGACTTCAGAGCAATTGGCTGCTTATAAAGCAAAATTGAAATCTTTACGTACCTTGCCACAAGCACTGAAAGAAGTGCTAGAGCGTATTCCTGCGGATTCACACCCTATGGATGTGATGCGCACAGGCGTTTCAATGCTAGGTAACCTAGAAACCGAACAGTCATTTGAACAGCAACAAGATGTTGCAGACCGCATTCTCGCAACGCTTCCAGCGATCATTTGCTACTGGTACCGTTTTAGTCATGATGGCGTACGTATTGAAGAGAATACCGATGACGATTCAATCGGTGCTCAATTCCTACACCTACTACGTGGTGAAAAACCAAATGAACTGCATGAACAAGTGATGAATGTCTCACTGATCCTCTATGCAGAGCATGAATTCAACGCATCGACTTTCACTGCACGTGTATGCGCTTCTACCTTATCTGATATGCATTCATGCATTACCGGTGCAATTGGTTCACTGCGTGGTCCACTACATGGTGGAGCAAACGAAGCAGCGATGGAAATGATTGAAAACTGGACGTCACCTGAAGAGGCTGAGCGAGAAATGCTGGGCAAATTGGAACGTAAAGAAAAGATCATGGGCTTTGGTCATGCAATCTACAAAGACAATGATCCACGTAATGGCATCATCAAAATTTGGTCAGAGCGCTTAGCCAAAGATGTCGGTGACACGGTACTGTACCCAGTTTCAGTCCGTTGTGAAGAAGTGATGTGGCGTGAAAAGAAATTATTTTGTAACGCAGACTTCTTCCATGCATCGGCATACCACTTCATGGGTATTGCGACCAAATTATTCACACCAATCTTCGTGATGAGCCGTGTGACAGGTTGGGCAGCGCATGTGATGGAACAACGTGCAGACAACCGTATTATTCGCCCAAGTGCGGACTATACTGGGCCTGAGCTGCGTAAAGTAGTACCGATTGAGGAGCGTTCAGCGGCTTAATATGAAGTTCTGATACATTATAAAAAAAGCCTCTTGGGAGGCTTTTTTTATATGCAATTTTTTGTTGATTTTTCTCACGGATTAATTTATATAAATATTTAATTTTAATGAAATAATAGATAATAAAAAGAATAAAATTGCTATAATCGCGACCGTTTATTTCTTCATTTTTTATTGTAATTTATTTTATGAAACATAAGTTTTTGTGTGTATCAGCACTGTTTTTGGGGTTGTCTCATTCTGCTTTCGCCATGCCATTTGACCCGCTTATTGGAACATGGAAAGTGATTGATGATCGGACAGGATATTATATTTCAGATATTGTGATTCGTAAGAATTCTAAAACATCACAATATAGCGCAGTGGTGACCAAGTACTATCCTTTGGCTGGAGCGCGTGTGATTGATGTATGCAGTAAGTGTCAGGGTGGGCTTAAGGATAAACCGATTTTTGGTATGCAAGTGCTGAATGGCTTAGTGGGGGATGCAACAGGTCAAAAATTCGTAAAAGGTCAATGGTTGAATCCTCAAGATGGCCGTGTGTATAACATCAATACTGCGCTGCTCAATGCAGGTAAAGATCAGATGAAGGTACAAGCCTCAGCAAAAGATGGGAAAGGTTTGAGCAATATGACATGGAAAAAGCTTTAAGTCTTTTGATTGTGTCGATAGAGTCATTGCACTTTCATAGTGCGGTGGCTTTTTTATGGATAAAAAAGCTGGAACGGTATTTGCTAGACTTGTTGAATACGTATAAAAAGGAAAAATCATCTTTCAGAGTGTGTGGTCAAAGAAAACGTTGCCTATACCATAAAGAGAGATGATTAAGAATTATTTAATTGATAATGATAACTATTATTGTATGCTAAGCTTCAGTATCTCATGGCTGTGTATACGAAAAATGACTCATCTTTATAGAAAGATTTTTACTACTGTGCTTTTGCGAATTTTTGGTTCGTTGTTGATCTTGGGTACTAGCTTAAGTGCTTATGCGAAACCTGAAATGAAATCTTTACCTGCCAATATTGCAGAAATCGGCTCGGCTTATTACAGCTTTAAAGTCAAAGAATTTGCAACTACAGATCAAAATAAAACTTATCGCGTTTGGTTAGGTATTCCAAAGACAGTACAGAAGACGCAGAACGCGTATGCATCGGTCTTTATGCTGGATGGAAACGCTGTGATGTCCCATCTGAATGAAGAAATACTCAAGTCTTTGTATGCAAATGATTCCCCTGTATTGGTTGCCATTGGTTATAAAACCAATTTGCCATTTGCCACAGCTTTTCGTTCACTTGACTATACTCCAGCAGACTTATTAACGGGAAAACCAGCCCAAGACCCAAGAAATCCAGAGCGGATGAGCGGGGGGAGTGCTGATTTTAGAAATGTAATTTTGAAGGATATCGCCCCTTGGGTTGAGCAGAATGTAAAGCTGGATGCGCAAAAAAGAGCGTTATGGGGGCATTCCTATGGAGGGCTTTTTGTGCTGGATAGCTTGCTCGATGGTCGTTATTTCAGCTATTTCTTTGCTGCAAGTCCATCACTTTCTTGGGCTGATGAGCGCATGATGCAAAAAATTAGAGCCGTAAAATTAGTCAAAGAGCCACAAAAACATGTATGGCTGATGGAAGGTGATCTTTTAACACATACTGGAACACAGCAAAGCGCTAATTTTGATGCAAATGGCATCAATAAAAATAGAGAAATTTTGTCTATATTCGATCAACAGGGCATAGAGTCTAAATTTTTAATCTATCCAAATCTAAAGCATGGTGAGGTGTTTAAAGCGTCTTTATTGGATGTGCTTTTAAATAAATTGTATTGATGGTATTTAAATTATCCGAACATAAATAAAAGCCTGACCATATGATCAGGCTTTTATTCTCAACAACGTTAAACAGGATTTTGTTCTAGTAGTACTTGACCATATTGGGCGCGGAGTTCACGTTTTAGCATTTTACCCGTACCACTCAGTGGAATGCTGTCGACAAAAATCACACGGTCAGGGATCTGCCATTTCGCAATTTTGTCCGTATAGTAGTCTAAGACACCTTGTTCAGTGACCGTGCTATCGGGTTTCTTCACAGCGATGACAATAGGACGCTCATCCCATTTTGGATGTTCGGCCGCAATAACGGCTGCCATAAGAATATCTGAATGTCCCATCGCAAGGTTTTCAAGTTCAACTGATGAAATCCATTCGCCGCCAGACTTAATTAAATCTTTAGAGCGGTCACTGATGCATAAGAAGCCATCTTCATCTAAGGTTGCAATATCACCTGTGTCAAACCAGCCATCGGTCGTGAGTGCAGAGACATCTTTACCAAAGTAACTGTCAATAATCCAGTGGCCCTTAATTTGTAGATTTCCAATCTGCTCACCATCGCGGGCAATTTCATGGCTGCCTTTTTCTTCATCGGTAAGACGTAAATCCACGCCAAAAGGCGGACGGCCTTGAGAAAGTCGCAGCTGGAAACGCTCTTGTTCAGAAAGCTGTTGATGTTTGGCTTTAAGCTGGTTGGCAGAACCGAGTGGGCTGGTTTCGGTCATGCCCCATGCATGGATGGTGTCACAGTTATAGTCATTTTTAAAGGCTGCTAACATGGATGGTGGACATGCAGAACCCCCGACAACGTTACGATTCATACTTGCCAGTTGGCTGCCTGTTTGTTTGGCTGCTGCCAGTAAACCTTGCCAAATGGTGGGTACACCCAAAGCCACAGTGACTTTATATGTGTCAATCATATTCACTAAACTTGGCCCATCTAAGCCTGGCCCTGGCAATACAACCGTACAACCGACCATAGCTGCTGCATAAGGTGTACCCCAAGCATTAACATGGAACATTGGCACTACGGGTAACATGATGTCATTTGCAGACAAATTAAGAGAATCGGGTAGGCTGATGGCAAAACTATGCAAAATGGTAGAGCGGTGGCTATATAGCACACCTTTTGGATTTCCCGTTGTGCCTGAGGTATAGCACAAAGAGCTTGCAGTTTGTTCATCAAAGCTTGGCCATGTAAACTGTTCAGACTCTTTACTGACCAAGTCATCATAAAATTTCACATCGGCAATTTTTTCTGTAATAGCATCATCTGCGGCATCTAAGCAGATAAAGTGCTCTACATGGGGTAAATGTGCTTTTACTGCAGCAATAAGTGGCGCAAAGGTTTTATCAAATAACACCACACGGTCTTGGGCATCATTGATAATAAAAATCAGTTGTTCTGGAAATAAACGTGGGTTGATGGTATGGCAAATATAGCCACTGCCAGAGATCGCATACCAAGATTCTAGGTGCCGATGATTGTTCCATGCGATGGTCGCCACACGGTCACTTTGTGAAAGTCCTAAGCCTTTGAGTACATTGGCAAATCGCTTAGAGTTGGCTGCGACTTTGGCCCAGTTGGTTTCAGTAATACTTCCGTCTGTATTTTTAGAAATAATGGCTGTATCGGCATGGTAGCGTTCTGCGTGATCAATAAGATTGCTAATTAATAGCGGTTGAAACATCATACGTCCAAGCATGTATAAATATCCTTATCGTTGCTTTTTTATCAAATTCTTTATTGGTTGCTCGAAACATCTGTTTTAAGCATTGATTGTATTTTTATCCTAGCTTGATCCAAATTTAAATCAAGCATTGTTTCATTCTCAGCCCCATTTGTAACAGCGATGTGAGGTAGAACGGCAAGTAAATAAAAAGCATCATTTAAAAAAGTAAATGACCATTTATCACTTTATGTTGTTATTCGACAAAAGGCACTTGAAATTTATAAAAAGTATGTTTAAAACTGTGTATAGCTCATGAGATATGAGTTGTGGGTATTTCAGGAAGATATACCTATTTTAAGAAGCGAATTTTTAAAAAATCATTTACAGGAGTTAAAAATGCTTCAGTTGTTTAAAAAATTATTTTGCATCCACGTTTATGAATATGAACAAATGACTGAAATAGGGGAGCATATGGAATGCCGAAAGTGCGGTGATTCTAAAACCGACTAATCATCTTAAGGAAAAGTGAGCGTAGGCTCACTTTTTAATGCCTGTATTTTTTTATGGCTTAGTTCGACTGAATTGACGCAGAACGGCTTACAATAGCCACATAACATTGTTAGCGTATTCCAATGATGACTAAAAATTTTCAAGCACAGACTTATATTGTTGATGATAATTTGAGTGATACCTTAAGCTGGCTGTGTCAGCATCAAGAGTGTTTTGATTCTTTTCACTATGACGCGATTCGACAAACCTTAACCGTACGCCATGCCAATGGTGAAGATGAGATCTTCCAAGGTGATTATCTGAATGCCAGTTATGGTATTTTAATTACGGCACATAATTTTGCTCAGTCGCCCGAACGTTAAATAGCCTGAAGGTTAAATATATAGACATTAAAAAAGCCCCATACTGAATAAGGGGCTTTTTTGTGTTTAGCAAATCTTGGGAATTAGCTTGCCATGGCATCTAGGCTAAGGTCTGCCACTGTTGGTTTTGGCTTTTCTGCCACTAAACCTAATTTGGTGAACAGTTGACGATCTTTACCTTCGCCTGCATTTGGCGTGGTCAGTAGTTTCTCACCTGAGAACAACGAATTTGCACCCGCCATAAATGCAAGTGCTTGGTCTGAGTCGGAAAGTGCTTCACGACCTGCAGATAGGCGGATATAGCTGTGCGGCATGATAATGCGCGCAACAGCAATGGTACGAATCCATTCCGTCACATCGAGTTTTTCAACATCTGCCAGTGGCGTGCCTTCAATTGGAACCAACATGTTGATTGGCACAGATTCTGGGTGAATTGGCATCGTTGCAAGTTCTTGCAATAAACCAATACGGTCTTCTTTCTTTTCACCTAGACCCACTATACCACCGCTACACACTTTCATGCCTGCTTGACGGACATATTCTAAGGTATTTAAACGGTCGTCAAAGGTACGTGTACTAATAATATGTGAATAATACTCGCGTGAAGTGTCGAGGTTATGGTTGTAATAATCTAAACCTGCATCTTTTAAACGCCCAGCTTGAGACTCATTCAGCATTCCTAAAGTCATGCAAGTCTCTAAACCAAGTGCTTTTACCTCTTTAACCATTTCTAGTACATAAGGCATGTCACGTTCATGTGGGTTACGCCAAGCTGCGCCCATGCAAAAACGAGATGAGCCTGAGGCTAAAGCTTCTTTGGCTTCTGAAATAACTTTGTCTACAGCAATTCGCTTTTCGGCTTCAAGTTTTGAGTCATAACGTGCTGACTGAGAACAGTACTTACAGTCTTCAGGACATTTTCCTGTTTTAATCGACAGTAAAGTACTGACTTGAATGGTGTTGGCTTGGAAATGTTGGCGATGTACGGTCTGCGCTTGAAAGACGAGATCAAGAAAGGGCTGATCATACAAAGCTTCGATTTCTTCACGCGTCCAATCATTGCGTAGGTTCATAATGGCGATCCATTTTTAATTCTAACTTGTATACATCATACATTTAACGTGCCAACTTAAAAGGCATTATTGCTCAGTTTTAATAGTATCTCCCGATTATGTTTTTAATTTTATCTTTTTATGAGATTGTAAAAATAGTTGCAAAGTTGAGCGTTTTTTCGGAAATTTGGCCGCAAAATTCTATTTATTTGGATTTTGAGTTACACTGAAAATGCAGCTAAATAGATAAAATAAATAAAATTATGCAAGCAAATGGCTATTTGATTGAACTTTTATTGATTGAGTCTGTTTGAAGCAAGTTTTAGTGCTTTTTCATCAGTTGCTCTTGGATGGCCCAGTCAATATGGACTTGCACAATATCGTTTAGCTCTGGGCGAGAAGCTTGTAATTGCTGCAATATTTCATCTGAAAATGGTGCATTACCTAAACCAATCGCGACGTTACGCATAAAGCTTTGGTAGCCTGTACGACGTAGGGGACTCCCTTCTGTATTTGTCATAAAGGTGTTTTCATCCCATTGCCAAAGGTCAATTAGTTGAATGTCATCCAAGCCATGACGCGGGTTAAAATCATCAATTGGTGTGGTTTTGGCAAAGCTATTCCACGGGCAAATGAGCTGGCAGTCATCGCAACCAAACACACGGTTACCAATACCGCGGCGTAGTTCTTCAGGAATAATGCCTTGAAACTCAATAGTTAAATAGGCAATGCATTTACGTGCATCTAATAAATAAGGCTCAACAATGGCTTGGGTCGGACAAATATCAATACAAGCGCTACATGAACCACAGTGTTTGGTGGTGGCTTGGTCAAAAGGTAGCTCTAAAGAGGTAAAGAGCTCACCCAAAACAAAAAATGAGCCTGATGTTTTATGAATGAGTAAGGTGTGTTTACCGACCCAGCCCATGCCCGCATTTTCAGCCAATGATTTTTCAAAAATGGGTGCTGAGTCTGCAAAGGGGCGAGATTCAAAATCGCCAACTTTGGCTTTGATTTTCTGAGAAAGGGTCTTTAAACGCCCACGCATGACTTTGTGATAGTCACGTCCGCGTGCATAACGCGCAATGATGGCGCTATTTGGTGCAAAAGGCACAAGACGTGGTTCAGGAACGGCTACCAAATAATCCATACGCACACAAATAATACTTTTGGTGCCCGGAACAAGCAGTGTTGGATCTGCGCGTTTTTCTAAGTTTTCAGCAAGAAAATGCATGTCACCATGATAACCAAGTTCTAAATATTTTTTAAAACGCGGCAATTCAGCTTGAGCATCTGGTTTGGCGATGACACAATCAGAAAATCCTAAAGCCAGTGCTTCAGCTTTAATCCAAGCCTTAAGCTGCTCTGGATCATATTGATCTACAGGGATTTTTGAGGAAGATGTGGATGTTGTCATAACCAAGAACAAAGGAAAAATCATGCATCAGCAAGTGTACCACAGCAGTGAGATTCAAGCATGGGAAGGACGTTGGTTCGCGCAGCAAAATAGTGCTTATGGGCTGATGCAACAAGTCGCATGGGCAACAACTGAACATATGCTGCCTAGGCTTAAACAGCAGCAGATCAAAAGCGTTGCGGTGTGTTGTGGTCAAGGCAACAATGCAGGTGATGGTTACTTGATTGCATCGTATCTAGCCGCGCAAGGCTATGATGTTGAAATTTATGCAGCAGCTTTGGGAGAGTCTACTTCACTGCAACAAGCACATGCAGCAGCTGTGCAACATGGGATAATGATTCATAGCGGTTTTGCTTTTCAACATTCATATGATGCCTATATTGATGCTTTGTTTGGCATTGGGTTAAACCGTGAACTCAGTTCAGACTGGCAGACAGTGATTCAGCAGATCAATAGACAAACAAGTTTAAAAATTGCGGTTGATATTCCAAGTGGTTTGCAGGCCAACACGGGGCAAGCTTTACCTTGTGCAGTTGTCGCCGATTATACCTTTACGGCTCTGGGCTTAAAGGCGGGTTTATTTACTGGGCAGGGTAAAGCTTATGCAGGAGTTGTTGAACTTATTTCGCTACTTCCTGTAGACAGTGCTTTAAAACCTTTAGCTTCACTTGCTCCACAGTATGTGCAACTTGTACCACGTCAAGCCTTTGGACATAAAGGAAGTTATGGTCATGTACTGGTGATTGGGGGGCATGCGCAGATGGGTGGTGCGGTGATGTTAGCTGCAGAAGCTGCCTTTCATGCTGGTGCAGGCAAGGTGACGGTGGTATGTGATGCAAAACACCATACTGCGATTTTAGCCCGTGCACCCAATATTATGCTGCGCGATATTAACCAAATGTCGCTCCAAGAGCGTGAAGCGTTGGTGGCACATGTGGATGCAGTCAGTTTTGGTATGGGCTTGGGGAGAGACTCGTGGGCTCAGCAGCAGTTTGATGCATGGTTTCCACTCATTCAGACCAGTGCTTTACAGGTGGTGTTGGATGCGGATGCTTTATGGTTCTTAGCCTCAAGACCTGTAAAACTCGGTGAGCAGATCTACGCAACACCGCATCCTGGCGAGGCAGCGACTTTGCTCGGTATCAGTACCTCAGCGGTGGAGTCTGACCGCATTGCAGCTATTTATGCTTTACAAAAAAAATATGCAGGACAATGGGTGCTGAAAGGTTCAGGAAGCTTGATTTTAGATACGCAACTTTGGATTTGTACCGCAGGTAATCCAGGGATGGGTACAGGTGGTATGGGAGATGTATTGGCAGGCATGATTGCCAGTTTAAAAGCACAGTTGAAAGATGACATTGCGTTACATCAAATTGTGACCTTACATGCCCAAGCAGGCGATCTTTTGGCTCAACAAGGTGAGCGTGGTTTACAAGCACAGCAAATGAGTCAGGCTATTTATAAGGTCGTGAACCGAGAGCATACAGTATGAAAGCAGTAAAACTGACCATATCGGGAAAAGTTCAGGGTGTTGGATATCGACGCTGGTTTGCACAATATGCTGTTGCTTTAGGTTTAAAGGGTTATGTACAGAATCTGGCTTCAGGTGCAGTTGAAGCGTTGCTTTTTGGAAATGATGGTATGGTTGCCGAACTGGTGAATCATGCTAAAGTCGGGCCAACTCATGCGGTAGTCACGGATGTGGTCATCGTAGAATTGGTTTCAAAACAGCAAACCTTTACAGATTTTCAAATACGTCGCGAATGACTAAGTATTCAAAATAAAAAAGGGCGAAAGTTAAACTTTCGCCCTTTTTTCTAAGATGTTAAATCTTAGTGGTGGTGACCACCAGCACCGTGTGCATGGCCGTGCTGTAATTCGTCTTCAGTTGCATCGCGGATTTCTACGATTTCAACTTCGAAAGTTAAGTCTTGACCAGCAAGTGGGAAGTTCGCATCAACAATTACGTTTTCGCCTTCAACTGCTTTTACAGTTACGATTTGAACGCCATCATCAGTTTGAGCTTGGAACTGCATACCCGCTTGGATGTTGTCTACGCCTTGGAACATTTGCGCTGGAACTTCTTGAACGAGTTCAGGATTGTATTCGCCATAACCTTCAGCAGCAGGAACAGTAACAGTGAATTTTTCACCTACAGTTTTGCCTAGCAATGCATTTTCTAAACCTGGGATGATGTTACCTGCGCCGTGCAAATATGCAAGTGGTTCACCTTGTGATTGGTCTAGCGTTTCGCCTTCAGCGTTAGTCAATTTGTAGTTGAAAGAAACCACGTGATCATTTGCGATAGCAGTCATGTTTTTCGTCCATTCATTTAGAATTTAAGGGGTATATCATAAAGTGAAAAGCAGCTTTTGTAGACTAAATTTAGCAAAAAAACTGCATTTTCCACGTTTTTATGGCGTTTTTTTATTAGTGGGGACGCATTTTCAGATTTCAATGTAATTTTATTTTCGGACCGACTTTTTTATTCATCAGGTCTTTTGCGGTCATTAACCCAGCTTGGCTATAGCCATGTAAGGTGGCCTGATGAAGGCGATATAAAGAAACATACATGGTTTTTGCCAGCACGCCTTGCACATTAACTTGGCCCAGTAGCTCGCCCACAGCTTTATATTGACTGAGGGAAACCAAAGAACCTTTGTCAGAAAATTTAAACATCGGCAAAGACTGACCACGAATGCGTGCTTTAAGCGCACGAACCAAAAAGGCAGCTTGTTGGCTCGCCACTTGAGCGCGTGGGCCAAGGACTGGTTCATCGGCCTCGGGCTGGCAATGAGCACAATCGCCAAAAGCAAAAATGTCGGGGTCGGAACGGGTTTGCAAAGTTGCATAGACTTTAAGACGTCCAATCGCATCTTTTTCAAAGCCTTCAAGCGCATTTAAAACGAAAGGTGCTTTGATGCCCGCTGCCCAAACTTTTAGATCGGCATCGATGTGTGAGCCGTCGGCAAAATAGACATGGTCTTTGTCTAACTTGGCAACACGGTGATGGGTGAGGACTTCAACGCCAAGCTTTTCCAATTGAGTATGTGTGTGCGTGGCCATTTTGGTGGATAGGGTGGGAAGAATACGATCCGCTGCCTCAATCAAGGTCACTTTGACTTTGTTTGGGTCAATTTTATTGAGACCGTATTTAAAAAAGGTACTTTTCGCATGGATTAATTCGGCTGCAAGCTCAACACCTGTGGCACCTGCACCAATAATAGCAATATTGAGTGCGCGTGTTTCGGGGCGGTTTTGTGCATCCAAATACAAATGTAGAAGGTCTTGCTGGAAAATTTCAGCTTGCTGACGACTGTCGAGGAAGTGGCAGTAATGTTTAGCGCCTTCGGTCGCAAAGTCGTTAGAGGTCGAACCGACGGCTAGGACTAAGGTGTGATAGTTGAGTTCAAACTGTGTGGTTTCAGTGCTTTGTTTGGCATATTGGCGTGCTTCAAGTTTTACTTGTTTATGTTCTTGATCTAACCCGACAAAACGACCCAAAACAAACTCATAGTGATGCTTAGAAGCATGTGCAAAATAATTAATTTCTTCAACACTTGGGTTGAGTGTACCTGCCGCAATTTCGTGGAGTAAGGGTTTCCAGATGTGGGTGAGGTTTTGATCGACGAGGGTAATTTTAACCCACTTGGATTTTGCGAAGCTGTCACCGAGTTGCGTTGCTAACTCTAGACCGCCAGCACCACCGCCAATAATAACAATATGGTGTGGCACTTGTTCTGTTTGTATAACCATATGAAGCAACCTATTTATTATTAAAAAAGAAGATGGCATTGAATATGCCATCTTCTTGATTTATTGATAATTAGATTGTCTTACAATTTACATAAAGTATAAAACTCGGGATACTGCTCGAACTTAACCGAGTGTATAGGTTTTTACTTTAGGTTCATCGCTTGATAAAAATGGAAACAAGCTTTTGAACCAAAACATTAGACGCTGGAAAATATTGGCTTCTTCAATTTGTACATCTTCTTCAATGGTAAACGTTTGAATGAGCTGATTGTTTTGATAAACCTGAACTTTTGCCAGTTGCATGACTTCAGCCAGCGGAGCGGTCAGCTTGTTTTGCAACACTTCAATGTTGAAATGCGTTTTTGTAGACTCTAATGGATCAATGCGTTGAATAGTGCCATTGCCTGTATTAAGCATAATGCGTTGGTTGGTCTGGTCGAAGGCATGTAAGTCAATGGCATACGGTTGATCGTACAACGATGTGGTCACAATTTTCGGTTGCTTACTTTCCACTTTGAACATTTTCAATGTGGATTTGACGACAGGCAGTTCAGCGATAATTTGCTTATCTTTTAATGCAACTTCATTGCGAGTATAGGTATAAGACAAATTCATGAGGTTGTGTGCAACTTCAGCACGCTTTGCTGCGCTTTCTGTGCCCAAAACGATGACCACCAAACGACGGTTTGTATTATTTAGATTCATGGTCGGGCGGTTTGCCGTCAGAGCTAAATTGTATCCTGCTGCTTTGGTATAACCTGTTTTTAAGCCATCTACTGTCGGGTCTTGTTTTAACAGAACATTGGTTGCACGGTGAAAGCGTTGGTTATAGCTAAAACTTTGTTGTTTTGAATAGTATAAATAGTCTGGCGTTTCATTCACCAAGGCTTGGCCTAAGAGCGCTAAATCATGTGCAGTCGAATAGTGCTCTGGCATGGTGATACCCGCAGGGTTTTGAAAATGAGTTTCAGTCATTCCCAGCGCTTTGGCTTCTTGGTTCATTCGTGCCACAAAGTGAGGAATATCACCAGAAATACGTTCTGCCAAAGTCACCGCTGCATCATTGGCCGACATGACCACTAAACCCGCTAGAAGCTGATCCACCGAAATCTGTTCGCCTTGTTTTAAGTACATTTGGGACTCATCCCACATCACCGTACTGACCACAGGTGTTGCGGTAAGAATTTCGCTCTTATTGAGCTTTCCTTTATTGATTTCTTTGAGTGCAATATACGCCACCATCATTTTGGTGAGCGAAGCGGGTGCACGTTGAACATGACTATTATGCTCTGCAATGACTTGCCCCGATTGGCTGTCAAAAACTGTCCAAGCTTGAGCTTCAACTGTTTCAGGAGCAATATTAAGCAATGCCGCTTGAGTGAAACTTGAACATAAGGCGAAGAGTGTAGCGATGAAGTAGATGACAGCTTTCAATGAAATTCCCTAACCAAGCCATTCCGTGACTTTTAAACCTAAAACAGCTGCAAATGCTATGCCTTTTTTTCCTTAATGACCAGTCAAAAATGCAGACAAATGTGACTGTGACGCAAAACTGGCGTAAATAATGCTAAGCTAAGTTATAACTCATTTCATTTTATTTTGTATCGCCCATTATGTTGCACTATCAGATCGAATTTGACGATTATCGTCAGCACCTTATACACGTGACTTTACGTTTTGTAGCAGACCCAACACAGGTACTTTCATTACCGACTTGGATTCCGGGTAGTTACCTCATTCGCGAGTTTTCAAAGCATATAGAATCGGTTCGTGCTTATGATGAAGAAGGGCGTTTGTTAGAAATTCAAAAATTTGAAAAGAATAAATGGCGTCTTTTTAATACTGACCATGAACTGATTACGGTTGAGTATGATGTCTATGCCTATGATCTGTCGGTGCGCGGTGCGTATGTAGATCAAACCCGTTTATATGTAAACCCCGCATGTGCTTGCTTAGGTTTGGAGGGTCAAGAAGACAAAGCAGTTGAAGTTGAACTGTTCCTTCCTGATGAGCTGAAACACTTCCAATTGGCTACTGGTATGACTTCAAAAAGCCTCGTTAAAGGTCGTTTTACTTTAAAAGCCAAAAACTATGCCGAGCTGATTGATGCACCATTTGAGTTGGCCGAACAGACGCGTTTTGGTTTTGAAGCTAATGGTATTCCGCACGAGTTTGTGGTGTCAGGTAAACATGCCATGAATGCTGCACGTATGCAGCAAGACATTGAAAAAATCTGTGCAACAGAAATTTCAATGTTCGGTTCAGCGCCATTTTCAAACTACACCTTTATGACGATGGCAACAGCAAATAGTTATGGTGGTTTGGAGCATCAAAATTCAACCAGCTTGATTAGTCCACGCGAAGACTTACCAAGAGCTAACGAGCCTGAAGAGCCGTCTGAAGACTATCAACGTTTCTTAGGTTTATGTAGCCATGAATATTTCCACTCATGGTTGGTCAAATTCATTCGTCCTGAAAACTTTATCAATTATGATCTCAACAAAGAAGGCTATACCTCTTTGCTTTGGATTTTTGAAGGTTTCACGTCTTATTATGATGACCTGATTTTGCTGCGTAGTGGTGTTATTTCCCAAGCCTCATATATCAAACTGCTCAAAACTCAGATTGATCGCTATTTGCAAAATCCGGGTCGTTTTGTTCAGTCTGTGTCTGAGTCTAGCTTTGATGCATGGGTGAAATTTTACCGTCAGGATGAAAACTCGAACAATGCAGGCACCAGCTATTACAATAAAGGCTGTTTGGTTGCCCTATGCTTAGACTTAGGTTTGCGCTTACGTGGTTCAAGTCTAGATGCACTTATGCGTAAACTTTATGAAAATGCGCAAAAGGGCATACAAGTACATGAGCGTAGGATTGTTGAGTTGTGTAATGAGCTGACGGGTGATAACTGGATTGAGCAAGTCAATCACCTCATTAACACCACAGATGAGTTGCCGCTGGATCAACTTTTCCCTGAATTTGGTTTAAGTTATAGCCTGAAAAATGACAAGTCATTACCGTTAGGTTTAAAGCTTGTAGATAAGCCAGAAGGTGTATTGGTGCAAAGCGCACGTCGTGATGGCGCTGCGGCTCAAGCTGGCCTTTCTGCCCATGATGTGATCATTGCGATTGATGGTCTCAAAGCAACGGTGAAATTGGTAGAAAAATATGCCAAGCAAGACGATACCTATAGCATTCTGGCATTCCGCCGTGATGAGTTGCTGAGCTTTGATGTAAAAGCTGCTGGTTCAGCACTGACCGAAGTTGAATTGAAAGTCGAAGATCAAGCGAAAGCAGAGAAGTGGTTCAAGGCTTAGTCCCTAAGCTACTTTATTTGATTCTGTACAGACAAAAACCGATGCTTAGGCATCGGTTTTTTATGCGCTTATTTATGTGCATTAACTACCACGATAAGTGGAATAGCCATATCGGCTAATTAATAGAGGAATATGGTAATGATCCAATGAACCATCAATTATGAATACCACGGGCACTTCAGGAAAGAATGAGCGCTGATTTTTTTGGCGAAACCAATCACCCGTTTTAAAGGTAACTTTGTATACACCTTTTTGTAAGGCTGTATCTTTGGGATATAAATCATTGATTCGGCCTTGGTCATCGGTCATGCTTGAGCTGATTTCTGTCCATTTATCATTTTGTTGGGCTTCAAGTGTCACTTTGACATTGGTAGAAGGGAGACCATTTTCCAAATTCAGCACATGTACGCTCAATGGATTTTGAGCAAAACACCAAGAAGAAAAACCAAGTCCAATGAGCGGAAGCAGCATTTTTAGCATTGAATTGCCCCTGACTGTTGCAGAAAAAAGATTCAGTTTAACCAACCCTATAAAAAACATAGGTTTAAAAATGTAAAAATTGAGGAGTACGCATAGAGGGTTTATCTATCAATATTTAAGCTGCAGCATGTTGAATGGCTCTGCCGATTTAAATTTAGCGCTGAGAAAAGTCATGCTTATGCATGTAGGGCTACAAGACTGTAAAACGATTTGAAGACTGTATTATATGAAAAATATCTGTTGTTGTGGCTTAAATGAGGTCAATAACACATGTCGCTAAAAAAATTGTATATTTTCTAAGCAAGAGATAAAGCCTTGTGGAAAGGCGTGATTTTGAAAAACGAAGGCTGTAGTGGTATTTTCTGGCGAAATGTCGTTATCACTGGATATTACGTTGACTGTAAAGCCCTGAGGGACGATACTTTCAGGGTTTTATTCAAGCACATCGGTTCGCAGGGATTGAGCCAGAAGCTCATCACCCTAAAAAACTCAATCTAACGCAAGGGGCTATATATGGCTGGTGGAAAGTCAACCATCATTTACACACTGACCGACGAGGCGCCATTGCTAGCGACTTATTCGCTACTGCCGATCATTGAGACCTTTACTAAACCTGCTGGTGTAGAGATCGTTAAAACTGATATCTCTGTTGCGGCACGTGTTCTCGCAGAATTCTCTGAATACCTAAAAGAAGAGCAAAAAGTCCCAGACAATCTTGCAGAACTAGGTCGTCTTACCCAAGATCCAGATACTAATATCATCAAACTCCCGAATATTAGTGCCTCTGTTGCTCAGTTAACAGCATGTATCAAAGAGCTTCAATCAAAAGGCTACGCGATTCCTGATTACCCAGAAAACCCTACTACTGAAGACGAAAAAGCGCTTAAAGCACGCTATGGTAAATGTCTTGGTTCAGCAGTGAACCCAGTATTACGTGAAGGTAACTCTGACCGTCGTGCGCCTGCTGCTGTTAAGAACTATGCGAAAAAACACCCGCACTCTATGAGCGAGTGGAAGCAATGGTCTCAAACTCACGTTTCTCACATGGATGAAGGTGACTTCTACCATGGTGAAAAATCAATGACTTTAGACCGTGCACGTAATGTGAAAATGGAACTCGTGACAAAGTCTGGTGAAACCATCGTTCTTAAGCCAAGAGTTGTGCTTCAAGACGGCGAAATCATCGACTCAATGTTCATGAGCAAGAAAGCGCTTTGCGATTTCTATGAAAAAGAACTTGATGATTGTAAAGAAGCGGGCATTTTGTTCTCTTTACACGTGAAAGCAACCATGATGAAAGTTTCACACCCGATTGTTTTCGGTCACTGTGTGAAAATTTACTACAAAGATGCTTTTGAAAAACACGCTAAATTGTTCGATGAGCTAGGCATTAACGTAAACAACGGTATGGCTGGTCTTTACGAGAAGATTGCAACTTTACCGACATCTTTACGTGAAGAAATCATCGAAGACTTACATGCTTGCCAAGAACACCGTCCTGCACTTGCAATGGTTGATTCGGCGAAAGGCATCACAAACTTCCATTCACCAAACGACGTAATTGTAGATGCTTCAATGCCTGCAATGATTCGTGGTGGCGGTAAAATGTGGGGCGCTGACGGCAAACCTTATGACTGTAAAGCAGTCATGCCTGAGTCAACTTTCGCACGTATCTACCAAGAAATGATTAATTTCTGTAAGTGGAATGGTAACTTTGACCCACGTACGATGGGTACAGTGCCGAACGTTGGTTTGATGGCGCAAAAAGCTGAAGAATACGGTTCACACGACAAGACTTTCGAAATTCCTGAAGCGGGTGTTGCAAACATCACTGACTTAGAAACTGGCGAAGTGTTGATGTCTCAGAACGTGGAAGAGGGTGACATCTGGCGTATGTGTCAGGTGAAAGATGCACCTATTCAAGATTGGGTAAAACTTGCAGTAAACCGTGCTCGTAACTCGGGTATGCCAGCAATCTTCTGGTTAGACCCATACCGTCCGCACGAAAATGAAGTGATCAAGAAAGTACAAAAATACTTGAAAGACCACGACACGGCTGGTTTAGACATTCAGATCATGTCTCAAGTACGTGCAATGCGTTATACACTTGAACGTGTAGCGCGTGGCCTAGATACGATTTCTGTAACGGGTAACATCCTACGTGACTACCTGACTGACTTGTTCCCAATTATGGAATTGGGTACTTCAGCGAAAATGTTGTCTATCGTTCCGTTAATGGCGGGCGGTGGTATGTACGAGACTGGTGCGGGTGGTTCAGCGCCTAAACACGTACAACAGCTTGTCGAAGAAAACCACTTACGTTGGGATTCTTTAGGTGAGTTCTTGGCGCTTGCTGTTTCTTTAGAAGAGCTAGGCATTAAAGAAGATAACGCTCAGGCGAAACTTCTTGCGAAGACTTTAGACCAAGCCACTGGTAAATTACTTGATAACGACAAGTCTCCATCACGTCGTACTGGCGAGTTAGATAACCGTGGCAGCCACTTCTATTTAGCGAAGTTCTGGGCTGAAGCGCTTACTGCACAAGATGAAGATGTTGAGTTGAAAGCGAAGTTTGCTCCACTTGCGAAAGCGCTTGCTGAAAACGAAGGCAAGATCATTGCTGAACTTGCTCAAGTTCAAGGTCAAGCTGCTGACATCGGTGGCTACTATGCTGTAGATACAGCTAAAGTAAATGCTGTAATGCGTCCAAGTGAGACTTTGAACGCTGCACTTGAAGCGATCTAAGTCAAAACTAAATCTGTAAATTTACCGATAAAGTGAAAAAAGCCGATGTATATGCATCGGCTTTTTTTAATAGTACTTTGTCCCGTCCTGAAATAAGTTTACACCTTAAGAGACTTATTTTATGGAACATGCACGAGAACAACGAGTTAAACGTACACAACGTGATTATAGC
>NZ_JBIMCF010000011.1:0-85633 GCF_048551975.1 Acinetobacter johnsonii
ACTCAGAAGTGAAACCTCTTAGCGCTGATGGTAGTGTGGAGTTATCCATGTGAGAGTAAGTCATCGCCAGCTCATTAATTCTAAATCCCCCTCCGCTTAATGCAGAGGGGGATTTTTTTATGATGAAAATAAGGGGAAATAATATAAATAAAGAATTATGAATGGGGGAAAGAAGAGAATTAGAGCGGAGAATACACGCTAAATTATGTAAAAGTAGATTTATATAAATTAAAATTATGCGAAACATCTATCATTTATCAAAGAATCCAAAGAAGTGCAAATTGATTTGCATTATTTTCATACAACTTTAGTCTATTTTTCTCAAAAAAAGACGTTTCAATTGTTTTATTTATAGACAAAAACTGAATTATGATTCATTTTATATAAAAGTGAATTTGTATTCACTTTTTATAATAAAGCTCACAATTGGAGGTGAGGGAAAAATGACAGCGACAACAATGAATGTAAATGCTGTAATCGATCAGGCTAAGTTTAAGCCTTTTCATTTAACGGTTGTTTTGTGGTGCTTATTCGTCGTCTTGTTTGACGGTTATGATTTAGCAATTAACGGTGTGGCTTTACCGCTCTTAATGAAAGAGTGGGGTATGACGGCCGTTCAAGCGGGAATGTTAGCCAGTACTGCCTTAGTAGGCATGATGTTTGGTGCAATGTTATTTGGGATGCTGGCCGATAAAATTGGCCGTAAAAAAGTCATTATTATCTGTGTCACTTTGTTCAGTGGATTTACTTTTGCGGGTGGCTTTGCTTCAAACCCGACTGAATTTGGAATTTTACGCTTTATCGCTGGTCTTGGAATTGGTGGTGTATTACCGAACTTGGTTGCTTTAACTTCGGAATATGCCCCGCAGAAGTTTCGTAGTACTCTGGTGACCGCGATGTTTAGTGGTTATGCGATGGGTGGGATTATGGCAGCACTACTAGGTGTTGCGTTTACGCCAACTTTTGGCTGGAAGATCATGTTTTTCATTGCTGGTATTCCATTACTGTTTATTCCTATTTTATGGAAATTCTTACCTGAATCAGTCACTTTTTTAGTGAAAGACCAGCAAACAGAAAAGGCACGCAGCATTATTCAACGTCTGGTACCTGAAGAGACTGTAACTTCAGATACTGTTCTAGTGCTGAATGAAGCTAAAGTCCCTGATGCATCTGTCGCTGCCTTGTTTAAAAATGGTCGTGGTATGGGTACAGTTTTATTTTGGTGCTGCTTCTTCATGTGCTTATTGATGGTTTATGCCTTAGGAAGCTGGTTACCAAAACTGATGATGGCTGCGGGTTATTCGATGGGCAGCAGTTTAATGTTCCTCCTTTCTTTAAATATTGGCGCGGTGATCGGCACTGCTGGTGGTGGTGTGCTCGCGGATCGATTCCACTTGAAACCTGTCATTATTAGCATGTTGACTGTCGGGGCATTTGCACTGGTGGGTTTAGGCTTTAATTCACCACAACCTGTAATTTATTTATTGGTTGCACTTGCAGGAGCGGCTTCGATTGGTTGTAGTATTTTGCTATATAGTTATGTGGCGCAATATTATCCATTGGCTGTTCGTTCAACCGGGTTGGGTTGGGCATCAGGGATTGGCCGTGTGGGTGCAATCGTGGGGCCAATTGTCATTGGTGTATTGTTGGGCATGGAATTACCACATAAGTTGAATTTTATTGCTGTGGCGATTCCTGCGGTGCTTGCTGCGATAGCGGTTTCTTTTATCCGTTTAAATAGTGCTGAAGAAGCAGTTAAAACTCAGGTGAAAGTTTCGAGTTCAATCAAAGCATCTTCTTAATCAAATCTCAAAAAGATAAAAGGCTCTCATTTTGAGGGCCTTTATTTTTGCAAAATGGGTGTACCGTTGGGTGATATTTGGTCGTGTTTGAAGGAGAGTGCTATGCTAAAGGTAGCATTAAATAGGGCAGTACAATAACAATGATTAAGCAGCAGAAAAAACTCGAACCTGAGCAAACTAAACATTTATTCAATACCTTAGGACAACGGTTTCAATAGCATACTGAACGTCATATGCAAATTAGTTGGGCATTTGTCCGAGAACAACTTTTGCAGGCTCCTGAAAAACTATATGCGTTACAACAAATGGAAATAAGTGGTGGTGAGCCCGATGTCGTGGCTTTACCGAATACATAAGATGTGTATTTTTTTGATTGTTCAATTGAGTCCGCAAAAGGGCGACGAAGCATGTGTTATGACCGAGAGGCACTATTGAGTCGCAAGGATCATCCGCCTGAAAATACAGTGCTAGATTGGGTACAGGCTTATGACTTAAGCTTAATGACAGAACAACAGTATTATGCCTTACAGTAGATTTTTAATTTCGACTTAAAAACATCCAGTTGGGTTGAACCTCCCACTGAATTACGTCAGCAAGGCGGGGCAATCTTTTGTGATCAGCGCTATGGTCGTACGTTTACCTATCATAATGGTGCTGCTTCGTACTATGCAAGTCGAGGATTTCGGACTTATATTCAGCTTTAACTGTGGAAATATAGATAAAAAGAAACCCCGACATCCTGTCGAGGTTTCTTTGTATTTCAGTGTTTAGATAGAACTCCTGTCATATCTCACATCCTGATGCTCAAACTGATTATTGTTGTTTTAAGTTTGGGAAACATCCTGTTTCCTGATGATTTAAATATACATGGCGGCGACTTTTGTTGATACAGCATTTTAACCACGCTATTTGTAAGCCTAAGCTGACAAAAGTGAATAGCTTATATAATTTTTGCTTACTGCTTTAAATTTGTATCGTTTAAATAGGCTGATGAATACTGGATTGGTCTAGTGAAACTGATGATGTTCTACGCAATGACTGGCTTTGGTGGTTTCTCTGTTAAATAGAGAGCATTACTGTAAATACGACTGCGCGATCAATACACAACAAGATTAAAAGCTGTATTCATGCATGTGATGTTCATCAGAAATATGGGTAATGTTTTCTGAAGGAGTGAATATTTTAATAAAAATGTGAAAAGTAATGTTTTTATACGGGAGATTGATAGCTTTAGCGTCCTTTAGATTGATTTTTTCAGTAGGTTGAGTATCGATGCATGATCTTCAAATTTTATGCAGGAAGATAGGTGCAATAAATCATTCCAAAAAGTTTGTTAATTTATAACTAATTTTGTACAATAAATAAGCTGATTAATTGAACGGTTGAATCAGTACACATTATAAAAATGGAATATTTGAAGCAGAAATTACAGAATATTTTTATAAAAGTGAGTATTGTTGAATCATATAAAAGGGAAGTTTAATCGACACACTTTAACCAAGGTTTTGTGAAAACTCCTCTGTTTGTCATTTAGAACCTTGCACCCAAAAGGTCGAAGCTAAATCAAACACTCAAGATTAATATTAAATGGTTCTTTTTTGTTGCGATATAACCAAATAAAAAGCAATTAAAAGGGACCTAGGTTTAGGTGTTTTATGTCAGGAACTCGTGAAAACTGGACATCACGATCTGGTTTTATTATTGCAGCTGTAGGTTCGGCTGTAGGTTTAGGTAATATTTGGCGTTTCCCTTATGTTGCCTATGAAAATGGTGGCGGCGCCTTTCTTATTCCTTATTTATTGGCGTTAATTACCGCTGGTTTACCGCTGTTATTTTTAGATTATGCAACGGGACACCGTAGTTCGGGGTCACCACCTAAAGCCTATCGGGCTTTGTTTAAAGGCGGTGAAACGCTGGGTTGGTGGCAAGTCTGTGTGTGTATCATCATTGGTTTGTACTATGCCAGCGTACTGACGTGGGCGGGAAGCTATGTTTACTTCTCGATTGGTCAGGCTTGGGGCAGTGACCCTGAAAGTTTCTTCTTTAATACCTACTTACAAACTTCGAAAGCAACAGGTTTCGATTTACAGTTTGTAAGCCATTTATTTTGGCCAATCGTAGGAATTTGGGCACTGACCTTAATTATTCTGTTTGGTGGGGTTAAAAAAGGTGTTGAATTATCGAATAAGATTTTCATGCCTTTGTTATTTGTTTTATTTACCATTTTAGTGGTGCAATCACTTCGTTTACCCGGTGCAGCAGAAGGCTTAAATGCATTCTTTACACCGAACTGGTCTGCGATGATGGACTATAAAGTGTGGTTGGCGGCGTATGGTCATACCTTCTTTTCGCTTTCTGTGGGTTTCGGGATCATGGTGACTTATGCATCTTACTTAAAGCCAAAGACCAATTTGACAGGCTCAGGTTTAATCGTTGGTTTTGCCAATGCTTCAACTGAAATCTTGGCGGGTATTGGTATTTTTGCTGCATTAGGCTTTATGGCGCATACCGCAGGAAAAGAAGTTCAAGATGTGGTGAGTGGTGGTATCGGTCTGGCATTTATTGCTTTCCCGAAAATCATTTCAAGTTTAGGTGCGGGTGCTGATTTATTCGGTCTATTGTTCTTTTCATCATTATTTGTTGCCGGTATTTCTTCCATGGTAAGTATCTTGGAAGTACCAATTGCAGCGATGCAAGATAAGTTAAAATGGGGCCGTAAAAAAGCAGTTACCATTATTGGTGGTGGTAGTGCACTAGTTTCAGTGATCTTATTCTCAAGTGTGAATGCGATTAAACTGGTAGATATCGTGGATCACTTTATCAATAACATAGGGATTATCGGTGGTGCATTATTATCGATTATCAGTGTGGCTTGGTTTAAGCGTGCTGCTTTACGTGAGCTTCGTGACCATGTAAACCGTATTTCTACTGTTCAATTGGGCAAAGGCTGGGATTTCACGTTAACGGTAATCACCTCCTTGATCTTATTAACGACCTTGAGCATGACCGTATTTAACTTAGTGAAAAACGGTTACGATAGTTATAGTATGAGTTTACAAGGTGTATTCGGATGGGGCAGCGTGATTTTCTGTGGTGTCGTTGCAATCGTACTCAGTAAAATGAAAGATCGCTAGGAGAGCATAAATGAATACTTCGGCAATCGTGATGATGATCATTTCAATGGTATTTTTATGGGGTGGACTTGTGTTGTCTATTTTACACTTGATGAAAAACCCTGAAGAACTCGATGAGGTTCTTGAAGAAGTGAAAGACCAGCATACGTTGTAATATTGGATGAGAAAGGCAATTCATTGATTTCATTTGTAATCAGTGAATGATAAAAAAACCGAGTGAATGTCACTCGGTTTTTTATGGACTTTTAACAAGTTCAAGTAAAAATGTGACAGCTTCAGCCAAGAAGTCTTGTCAGGCTTTTTTAGAAGAAGTATGAACAGTTAAGAGTGCCTTATTGTTTATGGTCACTACACGATCATTACTCTACTGAGCATTATTCAGCATGAAACATAATCGATCTTGATTTATTTCGATATTCAAACAGCATTATTTAGACCCAAGAGTCATATTTTCTTGAAGATTGCTTAAATGTATCCATTTTGAGTTTCGAACCGCCCAAATTTAGTGAGTAAATAGAGTATCTGTACCTGATTTAGGTCAGAATTATATTTATAATCTTTTTGATATCATATGTTTATGTTGATAGTTTTTCTTTCGAAGATATAGATTTTGCAGTTAGATGAGTCATCGTGATCTTACTCAATTAGTTTAAAAAGGAAGATTTTAGGCGGACTGGTATAGGGTTGAAGTGTGACTTGTATCACTTTAATTATGTTTTTATTGACTGTATTAGTAGATTAAAAAGTGTAATATTTTTTAGTTTTTATGGCTATGTGTTTGAGCCTGTTTAAAGCATTTTTTATACAGATTTTATCTAATTAAGTATTTGAATTTTATTGTTTTAATAGATTTTTTATTGTTCATTGTTTAATTCTTCTAATAGATTTCTTGCTTTGTATATTTGTAGGCCATCACCTACGAGTCGTCTTACCTTGCGCTCAATTTTTTGCTTATTTTATGTTCATTTTGCGCTATTTTTACCCCAATATTGATTTTGTGTAAAAACACTGTAAATTTGGGTAACTGCAAAACAAGTAACAAAAATCAAAAATTAGTGTGACATGTGACACTAAAATTGATATTTGATTCCATTTTATTGTCTTTGTGTACAGCATTTGATACTTGGCATGATTGAGGTAGTGATGAAAAATAAAAATTTTGGTTTGCTTACAACACTTGTATTGGCGATGGGCATGTCGTCCATGGTGTATGCAAATGAAAACCCTTTATCTGCGCAGATGAAAGTTTTTCAAGTTAATGTTGATAAAAATACCCAGAAAGAGTTGAAAAACACCGATCAGGTTAAACCAAATCAGGTGCTTGAGTATCAGGTGACGTATAGCAATCAATCCAACACTAGCTTGAAAGCCTTGAAGTTGAATTTGCCACTTCCTGCTTATGTTAGCTACACCGGAAAAAATACGCCGAAAAATACCTATGCTTCTACAGACAGTGTGCATTTTGCAAAAGCTCCATTAACTCGTGTTGAAAACGGGAAAAAAGTGAATGTGCCTTTGAGTGAATACCGCGCCTTGCAGTGGCAGGTGGATGAATTAAAACCTAAACAAAAAATTACTGTTGCAGCACAAGTACGTGTAAACGCGGCTGAATAATTTTCGCTTCAAATCAATCGCTTTTATGGATTCTTTTATGAAACATAACTTTCAATTAAGTAAAATTGCTGCATCACTTGCAGTGATGAGTGGGGTAGTGTTTGTGAGTAGCCAAGCAATGGCTGCAACACCTGTTGCTGGAACCAATATTAGTAACGTTGCGACTGCATCGTATACAGATAATACTGGGACAACACGTACTGTTACCTCAAATGAAGTTAAAACTGTTGTTGCACAAGTGGGTAGTTTTACCTTGGTTCAAGATCGTTCAATAACGACCGTGCCGAATGGTCAAGCCACCATGTCGCATATTTTGACCAATACAGGTAATGGTACCGATACATTTACCATTTCACTTGCAGATTTGGATAATCATGCTTCTGGGTCGACCTTTGACTTCGCCTCAGATAAGTTCGCTGTTTATATCGACAAGAATAAAGATGGCGTACCTGATGACGCAGTGAATTTAAATGCGTCAGGCAAAACGATTGAATTACAAGCTGGTGAAGATGTTGGCCTAGTCGTGGTAGCAACTACTCCATCGACTGCAACGACTGGTCAGTTTGACAAACTCGAATTGACTGCAACCGCCTCTGCAGCAAAAGCAAGCTTATATACGACAAGTTCGATCAGTAACACAGATACAGTCACCATCACCAGTGGAGCTGTGGTCACGATTACGAAAGCTGCAAGTATTAGTACTGCAAAAGCAGGTGAAGAAATTGAATACACCTTAACATTTAAAAATACTGGTAATGCAGCAGCAACCAATGTTGCGATTTTTGACGTTTTGCCAGCCAATGTGACTTATAAGCCAAATTCAGCAAAATATAGTGGTAGCTCAACTGACTTAACTGATGCGTCTACAGATACTGATAACTATCAATATGATACGACTAATAAACGGTTCTTATTTAATATTGCAAGTTTAGCTGCCAATACCACGGGTACATTGAAGTTTAAAGTTACGGTTCAATCTTCAGCACTGAATAGCGTGAATAACACGGCATATGTCGATCCAGATGGGAAAAATGGGACACCATATACCATAACTGACTTACCAACGACACCGCCAACAACCACACCAACAGGAACTACGCCTTCGAATGAGTCGAAAGTACCTGTGGTTGGAACCTATAAGGGCGCATTGAACGATACGGCTGCAAGTGCTTTTACCGATACTGACACAGCTGCTGGTAGTGGTGATGACAAAATCCAATTAGTGGGTTCAAAGGTTGGTATTCCTGTGGTGTTTGGTCAAAGCACAGCAGATGGCGATAAAGTTGTAGTACACAATAGCGGTGATCGTGTCGACAGCTACAACCTAACAGTGAATCGTGCAGCATTAGCTGTATTTGCGGGTACGGTTGCTTTGCCTACGGGAACCATTGTTGAAATTTTAAAAGCAGATGGGGCGACACCCGTTACCGATACTAATGGTGATGGTATTGTGGACTCTGGACCAATCCAACCTGGTGAAAAAGTACAATTTGTTGTACGTGTGACTTTACCAAGTTCATCTGCTCATACTTCAGGGTATTCATTTACTTTAGAAAGCACTTCTATCACAAATCAAGTGAAAGACACTTTAAAGTTATCTACTGGTCCCGTCATTGGAAACTCAGTGGATTTGGTGAATAAACCAGATGCAACTACAGAAAATGGTACTGGTGCGGGAACAACGGCACCCGTTGAAAGTAAAATCACACCACCTGCGGTTCCTGTAACTTTTGATGCAACCATTAAAAACACAGGTAATGTTGCTGATAATTACACGATTACTGTACCGAATGTGCCTGCTGGTTGGACAGTAGAAATCTTTGAAAAAGATGGTAGTGGTAACTGTACAACTACTAAAGTGACAAACTCTGGCAACATCGCAGCTGGCGCCGCAAAAAGTTTCTGTGTAACGGTGACACCGCCAGCAGGTACACCAGCTGGTGACACTAAAAATATTCAAGTGAATATTGTCTCACCGTCAACAACTACGTCAGATAATATTACCTATGAGGTCAAGGTTGCAGAGAAGCGTGGGCTCAGCTTTACGCCTGATCGTCAAGGTCAAGTTGCACCAGGCGGTACGGTTGAATACGTGCATGTTTTAACAAACTCTGGCAACGTAACAGAGGGTGTGAGCGGGTATCTTATTGATGTGAATTGGTCATCTACACTGTCAGGTGCGAATACGTCTGTTTATGTGGATTTGAATAACAATGGTAAAGCTGACACCAATGAATTAATTACAGGGGATACGGAAGCTGCTCGTAGTGCTTCTTTAGCAACACTTTTAGCAAATACGACAACTGCTGGAACTACAAATACCGTTGCTGGCTTATCTCAGAATGAGTCGATTAACATTATTGTTAAAGTAGAAGCTCCTGCGATTGCAACAGCTGGTGTGACGGATACGACAGTCGTAACCTTTAAGCCGACAGGGACAAACACGCCAGCGAATGTTTCTGTAACCGATTTGACCACGATTAACTTAGGTCAGGTACGTTTAACAAAAATGCAGGCCTTATCAGAAAAATGTTCAGCACCAACTACTTACTATAGTACGAATATTGAAGCTAAGCCAGGTCAATGTGTGTATTACCGTGTGACAGCGAGTAATGATGGTAATGTGAATGCAACCAATGTGGTGATTTCGGATATGGTTCCAAGTTACACCACATATCAGCCGAACTCTGCGAAACCTACTACTGCGGCACCAACAACGGGTAGCAAGGAATTGAAATATACGGTAGGTACGCTTACACCATCAGCATCAGCAACATTGGAGTTTGGCGTAAAAGTCGACCAATAATTTAAATAAACCGCTTCCTTTAGTTTCTTTTTAAAAAGGGAAGCGGTTTTTTTGCTGTATTTTTTGTGGGTTTGGGGTTATGTCAGTAAAAAAAACGACATCATTTAAAATGGATGCACTATCATATTCGGCGTTGGCTTCTGCTTTGTTGTGTGTACAGCAAAGCTATGCAGCAATGCCGATGGCTGGTGAAACCATTCAAAACATTGCTTATGCATCATATGCCATCAGTGATGAAAATGGTGGACAACTCCTGTTAAAAACCCAATCCAACCCTGTCAACGTCACTGTAAGTGAGTTTTATGGCGTACAGTTACGTGCGGATACGTTAAAACAGGTCGAAGCTGGGTCAAAGGTGATTTGGTTAAATTCACTGGCGAACCTGAGTAATACAGAAGCTTGGATTGATTTTACAACGCTTCCGAATGCTGATTTATCCAATATCAAAGTGTATTTAGATGCCAATGATGATGGTGTTTTTGATGTTTCAGAAATCCTCATCACCAATGGTCTACTGTTACAGCCCAATCAAAATGTCCACTTATGGATTGTGGCTGATACGTCGACACAAACAGCTGATCAGGCATTTGTTGATTTGCCATTAACGGCACATATGCGTGAACAACCTGATATTCAGGATGTCGCGAAGAATCCTGTACAGGTCATTCAGCCTAAATTAAAAATAGAAAAATCGGTTGATCAAACCATTTTACAAAGTAATCAGCAATCCCAGACCATTCAGTACACTTTAAATGTATCGAATGCTGCGCTTTTACCTGTATTACCAACACAAGTAAAAGTTGATGGTCAAACTGAATCTTTGGTGATTGTTGAAGATCCTCTTCCAGCCAATACGGTTTTTGAAAGCGTAGAGGTCCTTGAAAAAAACCAAAACGCTCAACTTTTATATCGTTTAGCAGAAGGTGAATATACGCGTGGTTTACCTGCCAATAAAACTAAGGTGGGTTATGCAGTTGTCGGGTTTACCGATATTTTTAAGTCACAACAAAAAAGTACGATACGTTTAACAGTTAAAACCAACCCTAACTTAAGCTATACCACACTTTTAAATGAAGCTTATGTTTTACATGGTTTGTCGAATATTACCCATAAGAAAACACTTTCAAATCAAGTGAAAACCCAAATTTTGGGGCAGTCCATCATTGAAAGTACCACTTCGGATTTTTCGCACAGCCTTTACACGGGCAAAGTGAATGAGCCGCTTTATATTAAAACCAATGCCGCGATTTGTAATGCCAACCGTTTCATAAGTGATCAAATTCGCGTGCAAATTAGCTCACGATTAACGGGTGACGTGGTTTATATCAATGCCGTTGAAAGTGGTGAAAATACAGGTATTTTTCAGTTTGATTTGGCAACGGAAGAAAGTACAAATAAAAACTTAGCTGATCAAATTTTACAAACCGTAAAACGTGATCAAGCGCAGATCCGTTTAACGGACTGCCTAGATGCAAATGGAGCATCAACTTTAAAGCTGGATAATGTTGAAACTCAGGTTTCAATAGATCCTTATGGTATTGTTTTTGATGCAAAAACAGGAAAGCCTGTTGCAGGTGCAACAGTTACGCTGGTCAATGAATTTGGAAGGCCTGTAGCAGAGAATGAAGCGTTTGAAATTGATCGTAATACAGGTGAATTAAAACCATTTCCAACGCAACAAGTAACATCTGCATCGGGTGAATTTGTTTCACCATTGGTAAAGGGCGGCAGTTATAAACTTTTAGTCGATACGTCGACTATTTCAGGACAGCAATATACATTTGCTAGTGATCAAGTTGTTTATCCGATTGATTCCTTTAATGGCAAGGATGTCCATGCAGAATGGTCGTACGGGGGGACTTTCACCCTGACAGAAAATAGTCCTGCACTCAGTATTGATATTCCAATTGACCCCGTACTTTCAAAAACAGGGCTGATGGTTCAAAAGACTGCGCGAGACTCTTCGGTTGAATTGGGCGATTTTACCAGTTATAGCATTACGGTGACGAATCAAGGTGATGTCGTTGCTGCAGACGTACAGCTACAAGATACTTTGCCTCGTGGGTTTAGCTATGTCGCCAATACAATGCGTGTTAATGGTCAACCTGTGGCCGATCCTAAAGGTGGAAAAGGACCGTACCTGAGCTTAGGTTTGGGTGACTTAGCAGTGAATAAGAGTACGAAAATTGAGTACCGTGTTCAAATTGGGCCGAATGCTTTAAATGGTGACGGCATCAATCGTGCGAAAGCGGTGGATGCTGATGGTCTAAGTTCAAATGAAGCGCAAGCAAAAGTCAAAGTAAAGTCGGGTGTTTTTAGCTCTGATGCATTTGTAGTGGGTAAGGTCTATACCGACTGTAACCGTAACGGCATGCAAGATCAGGGTGAGTTGGGGGTGCCGGGTATTCGCCTCTTTATGGAAGATGGCAGTTATATCATTACGGATCGAGAAGGTAAGTACGATTTTTATGGCGTATCGCCGAAGACTCACGTTTTAAAATTAGACCGCACGACCTTACCTGCTGGTGCTGAAGTGATTATTCAGTCTAATCGAAACGCGGGAGATCCATCGAGCCTTTTTGTTGATGTAAAACGTGGTGAATTACATCGTGCGGATTTTGCAATTGCCAATGATGCAGAGCAATGTTCTGCACCATTACTTGATGCAGTCAAACAGCGTCAAGAAAAGGTGAATCAAAGTAATTTCAACCTTGAAAAGGCCATTAATAAACAGTTATCAATAGATGCCCCAACTTTTATTGAAAAAAGCACACGTTCAGATCAGACAACGGGTTGTTTGGCTACAGAGGGTGAACAAGACTGCTTACTCGGTAAAAATGGATATGTGACTAAGTCTAAATCACAAGACTTGAGTTTAGAACCAATTCAACCGGGAGTGGTGAGTTTAGAAGAATATTTACGCCGTGCGGATAACAATGCTTTGCGTATTTTAAACTTGAACGAAGGGCAATTGCTGAAGTTCAATCAAATCACCATTCAGTTACAAGGCACTGCGGGTGCAACACAACGTCTGTCAGTGAATGGAAAAATCATTGATGACAAACATATTGGTAAGCGTGCGATATTGGCGGAGCAGCAAAAGCAAGGTTTGGAATATGTCGGTGTACCTTTAGAAACAGGTTCCAATACCCTTTTAGTTGAGCAGTTGGATCTGATGGGAAATGTCCGTGAAGCTCAAACTTTACAGGTCATTGTACCGGGGCAAGCACATCATTTAGAGTTACAACAACCAGTTGCGTCAGCTGTAGCGAATGGTCAAGATGTTTTGAGTATTGCGGTAAAGATCAAAGATGAACAGGGTGTTTCCGTTCTGACTCGAACTCCAATCACTGTTGCAAGTGATATTGGTGTGATTGATTTAGCGGATGCCAACCCAAATGAATCGGGGCTGCAAACATTTATTGAAAATGGTGAGTTGATTATCCCAATACTCGCGCCCAATATGCCGGGACGTGGTACTTTAACGGTTAGTAGCGGTTTAATTCAACAAGAACTCGATATTCAATTTACAGCAGACTTACGTCCACTGATTGCAGTAGGTTTAATTGAAGGTAGCATCAATTTTAATCATTTTGACCGTGAAAAATTGCATAGTGTAACGAGCAATGACGGCTTTGAAGATGAACTGAAAGAAATTGCAGATTTGGGCGATGACACCACCGTTAATGGGCGTGCTGCTGTTTATTTAAAAGGTAAAGTCAAAGGGGATTATTTACTGACGCTTGCTTATGATTCAGATAAGAGTTCAAAACAGCGTTTATTCCGTGATATTCAGCCAGATGAATATTATCCAGTTTATGGTGATGCTGCAGCCAAAGGTTTTGATGCTCAGTCGACCAGTAAGTTGTATGTTCGTTTAGACAAAGGCCGTTCTTATGCTATGTATGGTGACTATGTCACGCGTACTGAACGAGATGAAGGTCTTTCTTTAGGCCAATATAACCGTTCATTGACAGGTGTCAAATTGGGGCATGAAGGTGACAAATTCCAAGTGTCCGCTTTTGGTGCTCAAACCAAATCACGCCAAGTGGTGACAGAAAACCGTGCTATGGGGATTACAGGACCTTATAGTTTAGGTGCGATTTCAAATGATCTGATTTTAGAAAATAGTGAGAAAGTTGAAGTCTTGACGCGAGACCGTAACAATCCGGGTCTGATTATCAATCGACAAGTGTTAACGCGTTTTGTGGATTATGAAATTGATACCTATAGTAATAGTATCTATTTAAAAGAAGCAGTGGCGAGTGTCGATAGTGACTTAAATCCGAACTATATCCGTATTACAGTTGAAGCTGATGAAATTGGTGAAGAATACGAAGTTGCTGGCTTAAGCTTCAGTTATGTATTTCCAAGCCATTTAAAAATAGGCGGCTCTTTTGTGCGGAGTAATGATCCGCTGCAAAAGGAACAGATTTCAAGTTTGAATGCGGTCTTGAAGGTCGGGGAATATGGCAAGCTCATTGCTGAGGTAGCGCAATCAGAAAATACCAGTTCTGCTGATGATCAAGTGACACAAATAGGACAAACCGATTCTTCGGCTGAACAGCAGGGCAATGCAGCACGAATTGAATTTGAATATTCAAAGGGAACCAATAATTTACGTGCCTATCATCAGCAAGCTGATCGTGGTTTTCAAAATGATGCGGCAACCATCAGTGCTGGTCGCATGGAAAGTGGAATTAAGGCGACATCACAGGTTGCGCACGTCGGTTTAGCACGGCTTGAAGCGATTCGCACGGAAGATCAGGTGAACCAAGGCGTGCGCACAGGATTATCTGCGAGTTTAGAACGCAACTTTTTTAAATTGCTTGCTGTGGAGTTGGGTGTTCGTCTTTATGATGAAAGCCAAGCCGGTGCAACACTTGCCACTGATCATACTGATGCCTATAACGGCACTACTGGTCGTATTAAATTTACGGGACAATTGCCTTGGAAAGGGGCAAGCGTATTTACCGAGTATGAACAAGACCTAGCAGATGCTGAGAAAAAAGTACTGACCATTGGTGGCCGCGTACAGGTTGCTGCGAATACAGAACTTTACGCACACCATGAATTGATTTCTTCGATAGATGGCCTTTACTCGATGAATAGTACTGAAGAGACCAATAGTACTGTAGTTGGTATCAGCAGTAACTATATGAAAGATGGCTCAGTTTTTAGTGAATATCGTGTTGCAGATGGTATGAGTAATCGTGAGGCTGAAGCCGCGATTGGTTTAAAAAACCGTTGGGAAGTACAATCAAAAGTTTATTTGAGTGGTAGTTTTGAGAAAATTAAGAGCTTATCTGCCGATACGGAGAATAATAGTGATTCGACTGCTGCCAGTATTGGAATTGAATATTTAGCCAATGAAAACTGGAAAGCGACAACACGTTTAGAAGGGCGTCGTTCGGATGACTCTGATACCCTGATCAATACGATTGGTTATGCACGTAAGCTCTCGAATGATGTGACTTTTTTGACTAAAAATACCCTGAACTTTATTGATAACAAAGGTATAGATCAGGGCGATCACTTACGTAACCGTTTCCAATTGGGTTTGGCGTGGCGTGATTTTGATCAAAATAAATTAGATGTTTTATCAAAAGTTGAATACTTCTATGAAAATAACGAAACAGATTTAGAAGCAGCCTTTCAACGAGAAGCATATGTCACATCAACCCATGTCAATTATCATCCTGAGCGCCAGTTCACATGGTCTGGGCAGTATGCAGCAAAATGGTCAGTGTTTGATGAAGATCGTGTTGAAAGTGATGCATTAACCCAGTTACTCAGTGGTCGCATGATTTATAACCTCAATGAACGCTGGGATATGAGTCTGCAAACAGGAGTATTGTGGGCGAATCAAGGCGCTGGTACCCGTTACTTAGCAGGTGTTGAGATTGGGTATTTATTGGCAACGAATCTTTGGGTATCTGCCGGCTATAATTTTATGGGCTATCAAGACGCCGAGCTCGCCAATACTAGCTCAACAGGTGAAGGTGCATATTTACGCTTTAGATTTAAGTTTGATGAAGACCTGTTTGGTCGCCGTAATGGCATGATGAACCCAGCCTTAGAACCTCAAGGAGGGCGATAAGATGCCAAAGACCTTGAAGGGTATCGTCGTCGGTTTGTTCATGTTCAATGGCCTATCGAGTGCGATGGCAGAACAATCAATCAACTCAGTCCCACATGTTCAACAATTGGCTCAGCAGGTCGAGGCTGAGTTGCATGGGACAGATCCATTACTTCGCTATCATGCCTATAAAGCCAAAATGTGGTTGAGCTATGCGAAGAGTGAAATTTCAGTACAAGGACTAAGCAGTGCAGGGCAGGAAGCACTTCAGCAGGCTCAAATTTTAGTAGATGGATTCAATCAGCCTGCTCAATTATCCCTCACCACCCCTGTTTTAAGTATGGCACAGGTCATGCGCCGTGATCTTTGGGTTCAGTTAGAGTATTTAAAGGGGCTGGGTGCGATCCATGTTGCCCCAGAGCGTTTGGCGAAAGCCGAGGTCACTCTCGTGTGGGCAGCAGCTGAATACTGTGAACTGGGCTGGCGCCATGCTCGCGAGCACTTTCAAGCAGCAGAACGTACGATTTTTCAAGTCCAACAGCAGTTGCCTTATGTGGTAATGATACCCTCTGATGCATTTGACCTACCCTCGTTGCTGCAACTGAATGGACACGGCTGTCAGGGTGTGAATGCGCAATATTGGCCACTTTTAAATACCGCTCAAATTCAAGTTCCGAGTAGCCGCAGCAGTGAAGGAAATCAAAAATGAAAAAGCATTATTTCACTCGTGTTTTGCTTGCTTTATTATGTGTGACTTCTACTTTGCAAACCGTAGCTGCAGCTGACGTTGCTGCAAGTGCCAATCAAGTTCAAATTCAGCGTAGTTTTGTCAATTTGGATTTTTCTCAGCCTCAACAAACAGAACTTAATAGACAGGTATCACAGGATTTAATACCAGGATGGCGAACGACACATCGCTACTGGGGAAATCTGGGGCGTATTATTGAAATATGGCGTGGAGCTGGGTATGCAGATGCAGGTACTTTACCCAATGCTTCAAATGATCAATATGCCGAGCTGAATGCTGAAGAACCTTCGGCACTTTATCAAAAAGTGTGTTTATTTAGAGGTGAGTCTTTTACTTGGTCATTTAAGCATGCTGCTAGACAATCTAATGTCACAGAAACCGCAGAGTTTTTAATTGGGACTGTGGCTGATCAAGTTGCTGGAAATGCAACCTATGTGGTCACGCCATTACAGTCAATCACGACAAGTTCGGTCACACGTTCAGAATCAGGTCGCTGGGCAACTCGATCAGGAACTGCGACTGTTGGTAGTCTAGTGGCTGAATCGGGGGGGATTTATTCCTTTATTTTTAGAGCAACCAATGGTGCTACTCTTGGTAACCTTTTGGATGATGTCAAAATTGGTTTAAAACCTGCGGTTGAATTTAGCGCAAGCTCAAATAAATATTATGAAGGCAATGATAGTACGACGGGCAAAAAACAGTCTGTGCCTTTTAATATCGTCGGGCAGATTTTAAGCGCTTCGGATATGCCTGTGCTTAACTTTAAAGTTGAATATCCTCCTAACTATAGTGGTGTTAAAGCGGTTTATGGAGTTAATTATGTATTATATAAACAAGCTGCGGATGGTACATTAACCAAGCTAACGACCGCAGATGGTTTAAATACATCTAACCCAAACTCCATTACTTTTAATTATACGCCTGTTTACAATAGTGCTTTAGACTATACCAAAGGCGTACAGGTCAACGGTTTGGTGATTGGTATTTTAGGCAATACCACCGTCAATGCAGACATCACCGTTCCCTTTTCTTTTGCTCTGGATCCTACGAGTAAAGCCATAGCAACCTCTTTGAGCTCTTGTGGTAGCAGTCAGGCAGATATCAAGTTTGATTTAAAAATTCAAGAAGATGATGTTGACCTTTCAGTGGTGAAAGCACTGACCAGCGATTCGCTGACCATAAAAGATCGTTTGGTTTCTTATACGTTAGATGTTGAAAATAAAACTACTGTTCAAGCCGATAGTGTGTTTTTACGCGATAGTTTTAAAAATTTACAACGTATAACAACCACTGGCAGTAATCAGACCACTCTGATGTGTGAAGACTTAACAGACGGAACCAGTAAAGCATGTCCAACGCAGTGGACGGATGCCAACGCACTCACAGCAATCTTCTCCAATACTGCGGGTACGGGCCTAAGCCTTGGTGATATTCCTGCTAAGGCTAAGTATCGATTCACCATTAAGAACCTACTGGTGACAGATACGGACACATCAACCAATGGGCAGACGGTAAATACAGCCACCATTGAAACCACAGCGATGTCTGACTTTGAGCCAACCAATAATATCTCGACAGTTCAAAAGCCGATTATCGGCAAGAGTGATTTGTCCAATAACAAAGCGAATGCGCCTACGACAGAAACAGGTGTGGGCATCTTTAATATTGCGCAAGGTGGACGAACAGGTGCTGCTTTACTCACCAAGTCTGCAGACAGCACGGCGAAAGTTTATTTTCCTTTAAATATTCAAAATGACAGTGCTTTTGCACAAGACTATAAGTTATATGCGTCTAGAACATCTGTTGAGCCGACATTAAATAACACCGATTATTCAACTTTAGTACAAAGTGGCATTAACCCATTTACCTCAGGGCTTAGAGTTGAGTTTTATCCATTGACCACTGAGCAATGTAAAGCTGGAATGACAGGGCAGAGTATTAGCCAACTTAATATTTCTGCCAAAACCACAGCTCAGGTTTGTGCTGTGGTAAGCGTATTACCCTCAGCAAGTAATAGCACCAACATTTGGTTTGCTATTGAATCGGTACAAACGGGTTTTGGTGATGTTATTTTAGATGCGGTCAGTTCACTACAGGCGCAACAGCGTCAATTGATTTTAGTGAATGATCAGCAAGCACAGATTCGGACAGGCGGAACCTTTGTCTTTGCACATCGCTTAACTAATCAGGGCCGTGTGACTGAAAGTGGCATTAAGCTCAGTGTTAATCTGCTCAAACCGAATGATGGATTTTTATACACTTTATTTATTGACCAAAATGGTGATGGTCTTTTAGATGGGGGTGATGTGATGGTGAAAGATTCGGATCGTTATCAGTTACAAGTGGGTGAACAAAAAGCTATTTTGGTCAAAGTGGAAGCACCCACCAGTGCTGTGAATGGTTTGACGAGTCAAGTCGAGTTGATTGCGACACCAGACAATACCAATCAAAGTTTGAGTTTAAGCCCAATCTCAAACAAAGATTTGGTCACGATTGGTATTAATCAAATCACCTTACATAAAACACAGTTCAAACAGACGGGATGTACGGATATGTCTGCTTTACAAGTGGTGAATGCAGCGTATCAAATTGGAAGCACGCAAATTGGTCGTAATGATTGTATTGTCTACCGTATTTTGGTGAAAAATATGGGGGAGCATCCTTTAACCAATGTTGAAGTTAGCGATATGTACCCAGCGTACACCACACCGTGGAATTCGAATAATGTGCTCCCTATGAAAGAGTCTGGAGAAAAAGTTACCCCTCAAGGTAAAAGTGTCTCAACCATTTTCACCGAGCTGTTACCGAACCAGCAAAAGAGTCTGTATTTTGGAATTCGTCTGCAGCCATAGGGTCTTGTAATCTGACCTCAATTTTAAATAAAAAACCGAGTAAAATTCACTCGGTTTTTTTTATGAATGTTTAATTTTGGGGTTTGATAACAGGGATCATCAAGATTTATTTTCTAATTTCCATTCATGACAAAAAGGAGCCTTTCAGCTCCTTTTATTTTTAAATCTTTTCCATGCGACAATAATAAAAACCATCGCCACGCCCTACTTGTGGGAGTAGTTGGCGACCATGAATCTGCTCAACGCCCCAATCGGCATCAATTTTAATTTCTTTCGCATCCGTATGTTCAGCAAAGAAGTCGACCATCTGCTGTTCATTCTCGGCTTTTAAAATTGAGCAGGTGATGTATAACAATGTGCCACCCACTTTTAGCTGTTGCCACATATTTTCAAGAATCTGCTTTTGCAGCTGTACTGTTTTGGCAATATCCCCTGACTGACGCAGTAAACGGATATCGGGATGGCGACGGATTACCCCAATGGCAGAGCAAGGTGCATCCAGTACGATACAATCTGCAAGCTCAGGCGAGGTCCATTTCACCGCATCGGCAGCGATAATGTCGACATACTTTTCATTTAAAGCCAAACGCTCTAAGTTTTCAGAGACACGTTTTAAGCGTTTTTCATCTTGGTCGAGCGCAATCAGTTTTTTCGGCTGATACATCTCTAAAATATGCGCTGTCTTGCCGCCAGGTGCTGCACAGGCATCAATTACGAATTTGCCATTTAAGTCAGGTAACAATGTTGCACAGAGTTGCGCATGTTCATCTTGTACTGAAAAACCACCTACTTCAAAACCTGGTAGGCTTGGGATATGCAGACTGTCATCCAGCACAATGCCAACATTTGAAAGTTCACAGGCATGGGCTTCAATGCCTTCATCTTCTAAAATTTCAAGATATTCGTCACGGCTGACTTGTAAGGTGTTTACGCGCAAGGTTAAGGGTGCAACTTGTTTCAGCTCATAGCTGATTTCAGCCAGTTGCTCGCCCCAGTCTTTTTTCAAACGTTTTGATAACCAACTTGGCAGATTCGAGGCTTGTTCCAAAACATCGTAGAATTGTTCTGTTTCACGTGTTGCACGGCGTAAAATGGCATTCACCACACCACTTAAGCTTTCCATCCCCAATTGTTTGGCTGCTTCTACCGTTTCAGAAATCGCGGCATGCGCTGCAACGCGGGTACATAGCAATTGGTATAAACCTACATATAAACAGGTTTCAACGACTTGGTTTTCCAGTGGCTTAGTCAACAACGGTAAAGTCACTTGTTTAAGTGCATGCCATTGACGTAAGCAGCCAAGAACTAATTCATGGTACAAGGCACGGTCTTTGTCAGACACAATCGCCATGTGTTGCTGAAGCACCGATGCCAGTGATTGACCATTTTGGACAGCCAATAACGTTTTAACAACCTGAGCACGTAAGTTTAGAGTCTTACCTGAGGCGTGGGGAGATTGTTTCATTATAAAATTTGTCCAATATTCAGTTTTTGGGTTTGTAAAATTTGTACGGCATTTAGGGGTTTACCACCCGGCCATTGCAGAGAGCTTAAACACACCGCGTGTTCATCGCCACAAGCCACATGAACACCGTGTTTATCAATGGCTAAAATGGTGCCTGCAGCTTGAGCTTGGGCATTTTCTTGAGACAACATCGAACCCCAAACGCGCAGATTATTGCTTTCATCCAGTGCGATAAATGCGACAGGCCATGGGTTAAATGCACGAATATTACGGTCGATTTGCACCGCTGTTGAAGTCCAATCAATTTGCGCTTCAGCCTTAGAGAGTTTGTGTGCATAGACTGTCAAAGCTTCATCTTGCACTTCGCGGTTGTCTAAATAGTGCTGCAATACGCTTTCAGAAGCTAAAACTTTGACCGTCGCCTCGGCCCCTTGTTGTGCCAATTTGTCATGCAAACTTGCAGAGGTATCTGTAGCTTCAATCGGGCAGTAGGTTTTATACATCATATCGCCCGTATCCAAACCTGCGGCCATTTTCATAATGGTGACCCCAGTTTCGGTATCTCCAGTAGAAATTGCGCGTTGAATAGGCGCTGCACCCCGCCAGCGGGGCAACAGTGAACCGTGAATGTTCAAACAGCCATATTTAGGCGTATCCAAAACCACTTGCGGCAAGATCAGGCCATAAGCCGCCACCACCATCACATCTGCATTTAAGGCCTTGAGTTCAGCTTGAGCAGCCAGACCTTCTTCGGTTGAAGACTTAAAATGCAGTGGTTGATAGACAGGAATATCATGTGCTAAAGCCAACTGCTTCACGGCTGAAGCGGTAAGTTTCTGCCCACGACCTGCTTTACGGTCAGGTTGCGTATAGACGGCTACAATTTCGTGTTCTGTTTTTAGGAGAGCGTCTAATGCCACAGCCGCAAATTCGGGCGTGCCTGCAAAGATGATTTTCAAGAAATACTCGGAAAAAAGGAGAAGATTAAAACAATTATAGCAAAACTCGAGCAGCTACAGATTTATCCTGCATAAAAAGCTGATAGAGCGGTTCTAACTGAATGATGTGCGAGAGTTTTATTCAAAGAAAAGCGCAAGGATCCTTGATCGCATATCGCTCAAAATTTGTATTTCATATAAATAAAACTCATGCAAAATTTAAAAATTATTCATAGAAGTTTTGTATTGCAAGGCGATTGAACGGGTTATAGTAGTTTCCATATGCAATTGAATGTCAGCTTATCGGTTAAAATGTAGCTCGCAAACTTACTGCCTTCGGTAATTTAGGTCGAGATGCCTAAAAACGAGATTTACGCAGAATGCGAATATGCTATGTTTAAATTTTTGACAGTTTGACACTCTCAGAACTCAGATTTTAGCCAGAGTGAATGTGGACATTCATCTCAAGCACAACTATGTTGGAAAAGTACAATGCCTGACTATCGTTCAAAAACATCAACACACGGAAGAAACATGGCGGGTGCGCGTGGCTTATGGCGCGCAACGGGGATGAAAGACGAAGACTTTGGTAAGCCGATTATTGCGGTAGTCAACTCATTCACTCAATTTGTACCGGGTCACGTTCATTTAAAAGACTTAGGTCAACTTGTGGCACGTCAAATTGAGGCGGCAGGCGGCGTAGCTAAAGAATTTAATACCATTGCGGTCGATGATGGGATCGCGATGGGACACGATGGCATGCTGTATTCATTGCCTTCACGTGACTTGATTGCGGACTCGGTGGAATACATGGTCAATGCGCACTGTGCTGATGCGATGGTCTGTATTTCAAACTGTGACAAAATTACCCCGGGCATGTTGATGGCGTCTATGCGTCTGAACATTCCTGTGGTGTTCGTCTCTGGTGGGCCGATGGAAGCGGGTAAAGTGAAAATCCGTGGTAATGAGCACGCAATTGATCTTGTCGATGCCATGATTGTCGCAGCAGATGACAGCTTCACTGATGAAGAAGTGGCTGAATACGAACGTTCAGCTTGTCCAACCTGTGGTTCATGTTCAGGCATGTTTACTGCAAACTCAATGAACTGTTTAACCGAAGCTTTGGGACTATCGCTTCCGGGCAATGGTTCAACCTTAGCGACCCATGCGAATCGTAAAAAACTATTCGAGCGTGCTGGTCAGTTGATTGTTGAAATTACCAAACGTCATTACGAACAAAACGATTACAGCATTCTTCCACGTTCTATCGCGACCAAAGCAGCCTTTGAAAATGCCATGACCCTTGATATTTCAATGGGGGGGTCAACCAATACCGTTCTTCACTTATTGGCTGCTGCCAATGAAGCAGAAGTTGATTTTACCATGACTGACATTGACCGTTTGTCACGTAAAGTGCCTGTGCTGTGTAAAGTTGCACCTGCAAAACAAGACGTGCACATGGAAGATGTACACCGTGCAGGTGGCATCATGTCGATCTTGGGGGAATTGGATCGTGCTGGGTTGCTGGATACGTCTGTACCCACTGTGCATGAAAAAACCTTAAAAGACGCTTTAGATAAATGGGACATCATCCGTACTGAAGACGAAGAAGTGTATCAATTCTTCCGTTCAGCACCGGGTGGTGTACCAACGCAAACCGCATTTTCACAAGACCGTTACTACTCACGATTAGATGGTGACCGTGACAATGGCGTGATTCGTAATGCTGCGCATGCCTTCTCTCAAGATGGTGGTTTGGCTGTGCTGTACGGGAACATCGCACTAGAAGGCTGTATTGTGAAAACAGCTGGTGTGGATGACTCTATCTTGAAATTCAACGGCACCGCACGTGTGTTTGAAAGCCAAGATGCAGCGGTAGAGGCGATTCTAGGTGGAAAAATCACTGCTGGTGATGTGGTGGTGATTCGCTACGAAGGTCCGCGTGGTGGTCCGGGTATGCAAGAAATGTTGTATCCAACCAGTTACTTAAAATCGAAAGGGCTTGGTAAGGATTGCGCTTTACTCACTGATGGTCGTTTCTCGGGTGGTTCATCAGGTCTATCGATTGGTCACGTGTCTCCTGAAGCGGCTGAAGGTGGTGCGATTGGTTTAGTGGAAGATGGCGACCGTATCGAGATCGATATTCCAAACCGTAGCATTCACTTGGCCGTGGATGAAGCAACCATGGCTGCGCGCCGTGAAGTGCAAGAAGCCAAAGGCTGGCAACCTGCTGAACAGCGTCCACGTAAAGTGTCTAAAGCTTTAAAAGCCTATGCGATGCATACCACGAGTGCGTCTAAAGGTGCGGTACGTGAAATTTAAGCTGTAGTGTTTGACTGATTAAAAAAAGCACTCCATTTCGGGTGCTTTTTATTTAAAAGTCATTGGTTCAGCACAATGGAGTCTTAAATAGATTTCTCAAATTGCAGTTGATAACCTTCGGTTCGACCTACTTTTGTTTCGGCAAAAGTAGGCAAAACCATTGGTCGTCAGCAAAACCTGTTTATTTTCTGCATCTAAAAGAATGCCTTGAAAAAAACCGCCCATTGAATCGGCTACGCAGGTTGCGGACGACGTTTCCGTGTATCAGACAACCTGATGGATTCAAGGTCAATAGGTTAAGACCGTGAAGAGCTTGATGGGGATTGACTCAAAAGTCTCATTGTACTTTTATGTCTAGCCTGCTTTCTATACAATAAAAACAGAAAAAATTGCCAAGACTGTAGAGCAATACTCAGCCACCGCTAAGGACAAATACAATGAGTAAAGACAATATCCGCGAACATTCAGCTCCTGTTTATGAAGGGATTGAAAATGCGCCCGCACGTTCCATGATGCGTGCAACAGGCTTTAAAGATTCAGACTTTACTCGTCCCTTTGTCGGTATTGCATCTACTTGGGCCAATGTCACGCCGTGTAATATGCATATTAATGAACTGGCAAGTGAGGCCGAAAAAGGGGTCAATCAAGCTGGCGGCAAAGGCATTATTTTTAACACCATCACCATTTCAGATGGCATTTCTAACGGCACCGAAGGCATGAAGTATTCATTGCTGAGCCGTGAAATTATTGCCGATTCGATTGAAGCCGTGGTGGGCTGTCAGGCCTATGATGGGGTGATTGCGATTGGTGGTTGTGACAAAAATATGCCGGGTTGCATCATGGGCTTAGCGCGTTTAAACCGTCCGGGTTTGTTTGTCTATGGCGGTACCATTAAGCCGGGTGCAGGGCATACCGATATGATTTCAGTCTTTGAAGCTGTGGGTCAGCACGCCAAAGGTGAAATCAGTGCCATTCAAGTTAAACAGATTGAAGAAGTGGCGCTGCCAGGGCCGGGTTCCTGTGGTGGCATGTACACTGCAAACTCGATGGCCTCTGCGATTGAAGCCTTGGGCATGAGTTTGCCGGGTTCCTCTGCACAAGAAGCGGTTTCGGATGACAAACGGATCGACTGCCAAAAAGCAGGTGAAGCGGTGATGAATTTGCTGCGCTTAGACCTGAAGCCGCGCGACATTATGACCAAAGCCGCATTTGAAAACTCAATTAAAGTGCTGATTGCCTTGGGCGGTTCGACCAATGGGGTGCTGCACTTACTGGCGATGGCACATACTGCTGGGGTTGAACTGAGTTTGGATGATTTTGTCCGTATTGGGCAAGAGATTCCCGTGGTAGCCGATGTGCGCCCATCTGGCAAATATTTAATGTCTGAGTTGATCGCGATTGGGGGCATTCAACCGTTGATGAAGCGCATGTTGGATGCTGGCATGCTCGATGGTTCATGTTTAACGGTCACTGGAAAGACCTTGGCGGAAAATTTGGCTGAAGTTGAAGACTATCCAGCAGGTCAGCAGATTATTTTACCGTTCGATGCACCAATTAAAAAAGACTCTCACTTGGTAGTGCTTAAAGGTAACCTGTCTCCAACAGGTGCTGTGGCTAAAATCACGGGCAAAGAAGGTTTGTATTTCGAAGGGCCAGCGCGTGTCTTTGAAGGTGAAATCGGTGCGATGCGTGGCATCTTAGATGGCGAAGTTCAAGCGGGTGAAGTGGTGGTGATTCGTGGTGAAGGGCCTAAAGGTGGACCGGGCATGCCAGAAATGCTGAAACCGACCTCAGCGATTATTGGTAAAGGTTTGGGTAAATCTGTGGCGCTGATCACTGATGGTCGTTTCTCTGGTGGCAGTCATGGTTTTGTCATTGGTCATGTGACCCCAGAAGCCTATGAAGGTGGGCCAATTGGTTTAGTGCAAAATGGCGATAAAATCTCAATCAATGCAGAAACCCGCGAAATGACGTGGCATGTTTCGGCAGAAGAGATCGCAGCGCGTCAAGCCGCGTGGGTGAAACCGCAACCGAATTATCGTTATGGGGCTTTGGCCAAGTTTGCAAAACTGACCACTGGTGCGGAAAAAGGCGCGGTAACTGATCTAAATTTAGATGTCTAATTGATCATTTTGCTGTGAATTGATATAAACCCTTGTAGTACTTTCAAGGGTTTAATTTAGAGGCTTTGCTCATGTCACTGTTGCGTCGATGGTTCGATCCGATTCGATCGCGTTGGTTTTACCAAAAACCGATTCGTCAAACGGTCGTATCTACAGAACAAGGCTTGAGTATTCATTTACGCCTCGACGATGTATATAGCTATTTAGCGGTTCAGCAGTTACCACAAATTGAAGAAATTTTAGCGGACGAACTGAAGCCATTGAAGGTGGTCATTTCCAGTCAGGCTGCAGAACCGCCGAATCAAATGTCGGCTTTGGAGTGGCAAACTTATTGTTTAAATGATGCCAAAATTCTGTCGCGCCAGCACCGTTTTAGTTTTCACGAAACGCCAGAACAACCCAGTCCAGAGGCGCTGAGCCAAGCGGAAACCATCTTGCGGCATACGCCGCTGCGTGGGCAGGACTTTTTGTATTTGCTGGAAGATGTGTTTCACATGCTATGGCAAAAACAAGAAGGTAAGCTGCGCACCTTATATGCGATGGCCAGCCGTCACCATCAAGAGCAACAATTTCCAGAACGTATTTTTAATGATGATGCGGTACTGGCTAGTTACTTCCAGCTCGGTGACCGTCAGTATCATGCCGTCGATGATCTGCTGCGTTTAACGCGCCGTTTAAAACAACAAAAACTATTTACCGATAACCCCATTTTTTTGATCAATCATATTGATTGGCGTGAGCATTTGATTAGTGATGCTGAAGAGTTAAATGAAATTCAGGCGCTCGATCCAGAGTTAGATCTATACGTTGCGCTGGAAGATCCAATTTCATGGTTGTTATTGGCTTATATTAAAGAAGAACTGGCCGATTATTATAATATTCAGCTCAATGTCTACCCGCTCAGTTATCACGGTCGAGACGGGTTTGACTGGAGTTTGGCAACGCGTTTATCCAAACGGACAGAAATCAAATTCACACCGTTTTGCCGTCCGACGCAAGCAGCCACTTTGGCGATGGCGCAGTTATTTTATAGCGTGCCTGAAGAGCAGCGCGTTGATGCCATGTATCGGATTTTGAAAGCCGTTTGGACCCAAGGCAAAGATTTATCCTTTAAATCGCATTTTGATCAACTGATGCAAGAATTGGAAATTGCAGCATTGATCACCGAAGATGTAGAGGCCAAGCTTCAAGAAAATGACATGCTCTGTGAAATGAAGTCCCAGCCTGACTTCCCCGTGATTGAACTGCGTGTGGATGGGCAGAGCTATGTCTTTAATAGTCTGTATCGCGTCTGGATGATTGAAAGTATTTTCAGTAATGTGCTGGAAGATCAATATAAAACTGACCCTGTGGATGAAGGCGAAGGCTGAGTCATTGAAGTGCTTATTAATAATGTTAATGAGGTTTAACAATTAAATTCATTGTTAAATTTTATTAATAAATAGGCTTCCAAATGAAAATGATTATAATTGGCATTCTTTCTGTATGTTGATTGATGTTATGCGTTTTCATATTTCTTCTTTGAGCTTATCCATTCTGGCCGTGATGACTACAGCAGCGTTTGCTCAGGGCGAGACACAGGAAACAGCATCATCCCAAGTTTTACCGACTCTGCAATTTGAAGCCCAAGATGCAGATGAAAAAGCATACGCAGCAAAAACTGCATCAGCTGTTTTGCGTTCAGATGCAACGCTGTTTGAAACTGCGCAATCAATCAGCGTGATTAGTGAAAAACAACTCGAACAGAAACAACCAAAAACACTGTCAGAAGCCTTGCAGGGTGTAGCGGGGGTCACCGCAGGACAGTATGGTCGCCGTGGTTGGGATGACTTTATTATCCGTGGTCAGGTTTCCAGCGCACAAACCTATGTCGATGGCTTGCGTATTCAAACTTCTGATAATGCCCTACGTTCAGAAGACATCAGTGGTTTACGGTCTATTGAGGTTGTCAAAGGGCCGACATCGACTGGTTTTGGCTTTGCCTTGCCGGGCGGCTTAGTTAACTTAACCACCAAACGTCCTGAGGCAAAGACTTCTTATCGTGGCAGTGTAAGCTATGGTAGTAATGCTTTGATTGATGGAACATTTGACATTAACTATGCACCAAATGTCAGCGAAAAAGGGGCGTTTCGTGTGGTGGGTCATGCCTCTGACCAAGATGATCCAACCGATTATGTTTATTATAAAAATTATTATATTGCGCCCTCTTATAATTTTGATTTAGGCGAAAAAGATGAGTTGTCTGTGATAGCGAGCTATCAACATCGTGATTTTATTCGTCAGCAAGGGATTCCTTATAGTAATGGTGCTTATAAAAACTATTCACAGACCTTATTTTTTGGCGCGCCGAATTTAAGCAATACGGTTGATGTTTTGCGCTTAGGTTCGAACTATGCACATTATTTTGATAATGGCTGGACCTTTAAGCAAAATTTTGCAGTCACTACAACCGATGCAGATAATAATCCTGTATTGGCAGCTAGTGGCGCTTCTTTACCGAAAATCTCTAGGAATGTCGAAAGGCAGATTAAAGATGATGTGAATTTTGCATTAGATCATAATCTGTCGCGTCATTTCGATTTGGGCAAAACCCAATATGATTTGATGGTCGGTTTGGACATGATGCATGAACGCAGTGATTACGAACGTCAAAGTGATAAAGTGAAGACTTCATTTGATGCGGATAACCCGATCTATATGCCTATCGCAAAGGCGACCACGACCAAATCGCATCAAATTACAGATACCCAATATATGGGCGTATATCTGCGTAATAATTTTAAAATTGATGATCATTGGATCTTAGGCTTATCGGGTCGTCATGATTGGACGCAAGTTGAAATTGATAATATTTTAACGAATACAACGACCAAAAATTCAGATAATGCTTTTACGGGTAATGCATCCTTGATGTATCAAATCAATGATATGTTTGCCCCTTACTTGAGTTATGCAACCTCATTCTTTCCTGTGAGCGACACTGGCGCTGGCGGAATACTATTGGACCCTGAAGAGGGAGAGCAGTTTGAGGTTGGTGTTAAGTTCCAAGGGCTGAATCAAAGACTGCAAGGTTATGTGGCTTATTATGATTTAACCCGTCAGAACGTGACTGAGTCGGATTCTACCCTCGGTTATTCTGTGCAAATCGGTGAACAAAAAACAAAAGGTTTTGAGACTGAGTTATCCGCTGCGTTGACGGATCAATGGAACTTGACCGCAACCTATAGTTATATTCCTACTGCGGAAACGACAGAAAGTACCACCAGCAGTGATATCGGCAAACGAATTAACCATGTGCCTAAAAATGCAGCCTCTTTATCAACCCAATACTTTTTTGCGGATGAGCAACTGGGCTGGAATATTGGTGCCATTGTGAATTATCAAGGCGAGCGTACAGCACAACGTGGGACTTCTTATGTGCCACTATCGAGCTATACGCTGTATGACGTCAGTGTAGGCTATGAAGCGAAAAATTGGGGTGCAAAGTTCAGTGTAAAAAACCTGTTTGATAAAGAGTATTTAGTCGGAACCACACCAAATGCGCAATTGGTCAATTGGGGCGATCCACGTACTTTCCGCTTCAGCCTAAATTTCAAATACTAAGCAGAATCGCACTGCATCACATCTGGATTCAATAACAGTTGAGTCCAGTCCATTCTTCCCAGTAAGCCTCAATCTTTGGTTGAGGCTTACTTCTAAAAACAATGATATGAGCCCACATTTAAATTTTATAGCATGGCGCTAAGTGTTTAGAGAGAAGCGTCATGCTTGCTTTTGTTATTTTTGTTTTTGCTGTCGCAGGCATGATTAAGGGCACCATTGGTCTGGGTTTGCCCGCCGTGTCGATGGGACTTTTATCTTTGGTGATTAGCCCATTTCAAGCGGCAACTTTGCTGATTATCCCTTCCATGGTCACGAACTTTTGGCAATTGTTTGCAGAAGGGCGCGTACTGCGACTGGTACAGCGCTTTTGGCCGTTGCTGGTGGGCATGATCATTGGTTCAGTTTGGAGTGTTTTTCCTACGCTCGGACATGGCGAATTTCAAAGTGAAGCGCTGTTGGGCGGGATGCTGGCCATTTATGGTCTATATGGTTTGTTTGCCAAAAACATGCCCCACTTAGCTCCGTATGAAAAATATTTATCACCGATCATGGGCTATTTGGGCGGTGCTTTGACGGTGGCGACAGGAGTGGTGGTGATTCCCGTGGTGCCGTATTTGCAGTCCTTGCATTTGAAACGGGATGATTTGGTACAATCGCTCGGCCTTGCCTTTACCGTTTCAACTTTATGTCTTGCCGTGTATTTACATCTAAATCCTGTTGAAGACACTCCAATTGACTATCAACTGTCGTTGATCGCACTGCTGCCTGCATTGCTCGGAATGTGGTTGGGCACTAAAATTCGCTATCGCATCCCTGAGCAAGCCTTTCGTAAGGTGTTCTTTGTGGGCCTAGTCTTATTTGGCAGTTATATGGTTTTACATCAACTGGGCTGGCTTTAATGCGCAATGAGTTGGTCATGTTGGCTCAAGAGGAATTGACTAAAGCGTTGATAATCTGCGGGGAGCTGATCAAAACACCGTGCTGCTAATAGCAACTTGCGGTTGGCCCATTTGCCTAAGAGTTCAACCTGCTGAAAATCATACTGTGCTTTTAAACGCAGTGCTGCCCGTTTGGGAATAATCGCAATGCCGACGCCATTGGCAACGACTTGGGCGATTGCAGCAAAGTTCGGCACCCGTAGACGATAGTGGATGTCACAGCCTAAGCGTTTGGCTTGCGCTTCTATTGACTGTTGTAAGGAGTGATATTGCATGAGGCCCACAAACGGATGTTGCAATAATTCACCCAGTTCTAGTTGAGCTGCAGTTGCAAGTGGATGTTGGCTTGGGCAGATCAGTACCAACGGGTCTTCAGCAAACTCTTGAGTTTCAAGCTGCCCTGCATCAAAAAAACCAGAGATCAGTCCCAACTGCGCCGTACCTGTACTGAGAGCCTGAATAATGTCATTGGTTTCGGCTTCCTTTAATTCAATATGAATCTTTGGATTTTCCATTAAATACTGCGGCAATAAATTCGGTAAGTACTCACTCTGCGCCGATGAGTTGCACCACAATATAATGTTACTCGTTGCACTGTGCGCAAAGGGCAGCATAGCCTGTTGTAATTGTTGCTGTTGTTGCAGCAAGTACTGCGCATGTTCTGCAAAGGTTTGTCCAGCAAGGGTCGCTTTTACCCCGGTTGCATGGCGGGTAAATAAACTGACTTCAAAATGCTGTTCTAATTTTTTAATCCGTTCACTGGCGGCCTGTAAAGAAATGGCGGAACGTTCTGCACCTTTGGTTAGACTGCCTGTACTCAGGATATTGATAAACAATTGCAGATCAAAAAAATCAAGGCGCATGGCAGGGTCAAAGCGGAAAATGTTGCTTTATCTTAGTCCTTTTTGTGTTTTGAGACATCCCTTTAGGTGTAATAGGAGTCAGAGCATTAGACCAAAAAAAGCAGCCCGAAGGCTGCGATCAATAATGGATAATTAATATATCAGGCAGATTAATCTTTTCGTCCTAAGCTGAAGAACCAGTTTAAGAACAATGCTGCAAACGTAGCAGTACCAATACCACCCAAGTTAAAGTTGCCAATTTGTAAGGCAAAATCACCTGTACCTAAAATGATGGTGACTGCAGCGACCATCAGGTTTTTGTTCTGTGAAAAATCGACTTTGTTTTCAATCCAGATTTTTGCACCTGCGATGGTGATCAAACCAAACACCACAATCGACGCACCGGTTAAAATCGCGGTCGGAATGGTATGGATGATGGCACCAAACTTCGGAGATAGACCTAAGAAAATGGCAAACACACCTGCAATGGCAAAAATGATGGTCGAGTAAACTCGTGTGACTGCCATGACCCCAATATTTTCACCATAGGTGGTCATGCCTGGAGCGCCTACACCGCCCGCTAATGTCGTTGCGACACCATCGGCAACAAACGCTTTACCAATGTGCGGATCAAGGTTTTCACCAGTCATCGCACTCACGGCTTTAATGTGACCGAGGTTTTCTGCCACCAAAATTAACGCAATTGGTGCAATGATCATCATGGCATTGGTATTAAATTCAGGCGCATGAAAAGTCGGTAAACCAAACCAAGCAGCTTGTTGAATCGGGGCAAAATTAATCGCTGTGCCATAGCCCATAACATTGGTCACGATGAAATAGACCAAGTAAGACAGTAACAAACCAATTAATAATAAGAGACGTTGTAATAAACCACGAGTAAAGACGGCAATCGAGCCCATACATAATACGGTAACCAGTGCCATCCACATATTAAAGGAATTGCCCGCAACGCCTTTGACCGTTACTGGAGCAAGGTTGAGACCAATAATCATCACCACAGCACCTGTCACCACAGGTGGCATCAGTTTTTCAATCCACTTGGTGCCCGTTGCCATGACCATAAAACCAAACAAGGTATAGAGCACGCCGCAGGCAATAATACCACCGCCCGCCATAGCTAAATTTGGATTGAGTGCGCCTGTGCCCGATGCGGTATAGCCCGTTGCTGCAATCACGACCCCAATAAAGGCAAAACTTGAACCTAAATAACTTGGAACACGTCCACCCGTCATAATAAAGAACAAGATGGTACAAATCCCTGACATTAAAATGGCAAGGTTGGGATCGAAGCCCATCAAGAAAGGTGCAAGAACCGTTGCTCCAAACATGGCAAAGGCATGCTGCACACCTAAAATTGCACTTTGTGAAGCAGGGAGATATTCACTTGTGCCAACAGGACGTGCATCGATATTGCCTTCGTACGAGCGCCATTTGGGAAACCAATTGGACATTTTTTGAGCACTCTAAAGATAAATTGTGCACATCATACTCTTGTTTTTTAGAAGATTTAATCAGTGATACAAAAAATTGTTCAAACTAATCTTATGACTTTTCAGAGCTTTTTACCGCATGGTAAAAATTTATATTTTCAAAAACAATGATAAATCAAGGTTTAATTGGTAAATTTAGCCAATCGCTTATTCATAAATATTTATGATTGGATTGATAAAAAAATTATAAAAGGTTTGACTATGCGTTCAATAAAAAAGCACATCATAGTGATGTGCTTTAAATGGAGCGGGATTAAAACTTTATCCTGTGTTACGAAGACCCGCTGCAATGCCTGCGATACTCACCATAAGTGCATGATCTACAGGTGTATTTGTTTCCTGACGCTCTTCTAGATAACGGCGGCGACGTTTCATTAACTCTGCTTGGAGTAAATGCAGCGGCAATAAATACGGTTTGCGCACTCTCATCGACTGATCTAAAACTTCGTTACTGCTGAGGAGTTTAGACTCACCTTTAAGCGCTAACAGGGTTTGCACTGCATACTTTAAGCGCTGACGCAGATGTTCACCGAGCACTTTCAAGTCCTCATCATCAGTCAGGTGCGACTCATAATACAGCGCCACATGAGCATCAGACTTTGAGAGCACCATTTCCAACATATCAATCAGGGTTTGGAAATACGGCCAGGCCACCAGCATTTCATCTAAGGTAGTCTTATGTCCTTGATCAATCACTTGGTTAATTGCCGCGCCTGTACCCAACCAAGCGGGTAGCATCAAACGAATCTGGGTCCATGCAAATACCCAAGGAATGGCACGTAGGGACTCAATGCCGCCAGTGACTTTACGTTTTGCAGGGCGTGAGCCAAGTGGTAACATTTGCAGTTCAAGCTCTGGCGTGACTGTACGTAAGTACTTTACGAAGTGCGGGTTTTCTCGCACAGTCTGACGATACACTTGTACCGACAAATCGGTCATGCTGTGCATTAATTCGCGCCACTCAGGTTTTGGGACGGGCGGTGGCAGTAAAGTGGCTTCTAAAGTGGCAGCGGTGTAAATCTCTAAGTTTTGCAGCGCAATGCCTTCTAGACCAAACTTGAAGCGAATCATTTCACCTTGTTCAGTGACTCGGATTGCACCTGAAATCGAGCCCGGTGGTTGTGAAAACAGGGCTTGTTGCGTTGGTGCACCGCCACGGCTGATGGAACCGCCACGACCATGAAAGAGGGTCAGTTGTACGCCATGCGTTTTTGCAATCGCGGTTAATTCTTCTTGTGCACGGTACTGTGCCCAATTGGCTGACATAAAACCTGCATCTTTTGCCGAGTCTGAGTAGCCAATCATCACTTCATGTTTGCCCTGAATATGCTGTTTATACCAATGCATATTGAATAGGGTATTCATGGTGGCTGCCGCGCCATCTAAGTCTTTCAATGTTTCAAACAATGGCACCACACGTAGTGGATGTTGGATGCCTGCTTCTTTTTGCAAAAGCAGTACCGCCAGCACATCACTTGGATATTCAGCCATCGAAATAATGTAGGCACCTAAACTTTCTTGAGGCTGCGCTGCCAAAGTACGCATGGTGGCAAACACTTCTTGTACTTCGGGTTGCTCAATTAAACTTTGCACAGGTTCATTTAAATGTTTGGGCAACAGTGGACGTTTGCTTTGTAGCTCTTGCAATAAGAAGTTTTGACGTGCTTGTTCGGTCCACGTTTCAAAATTCCCCAGACCCAAATATTCAGTAATGGCTGAAATCGCTTGGCGATGACGGCCTGACTCTTGGCGAATATCCAGTTTTAGCAGTTCAATCCCGAAACAGTTCACTCGATGGATAAAGTCTAGCAATTTGCCATTGGCAATCTCAGGCAGGTTGCTGGCAATCAAAGAGCGATAGCACAGCAGTAAAGGCTGTAACAGTTCATCTTTGGCTTTAATCACCAAGCTGTCATCGGCATCGGCACCGCGCAGTTTTTCTGCGAGCCAATGGCGCGTAGCTTTTAGCCGTTCGCGGGTATCGCGTAAATATTCACGGTACGGTTCAGGATGATCTTGGCCCAAGGCTTGGCGCAGTTCATCGCTACAGCTTTGAATCGACAGTTCCCAACGCAAGTCTTCAATGTCACGTAAGTAAAGATCAGCCGCTTTCCAACGCGATAGCCACAGGACTTCTTGAGTAATATTGTGAGTCACATTCGGGTTGCCGTCACGGTCACCACCCATCCATGAAGCGAAACGAACAGGAGCTACATGTAAAGGCAGACGTTGGCCACAGTGTTCAATCACCATGTCGTCTAGTTCACGCATGAACTTCGGTACGGCATTCCATAAGGTTTGCTCAATGGTAGTGAACCCCCATTTTGCTTCATCGACTGGGGTTGGACGGTGTTGACGAATTTCATCGGTCTGCCACGCCGAACAGATCAGTTGTTTTAAGTCTTCAAGAACTGTCTGACGTTCACGAGGGGTTAGTTTTTGCTGATCCATTTTAAATAAGGCATCGTTAATACCATCATATTTTTGGATCAGGGTACGGCGGCTGACTTCAGTGGGGTGAGCGGTCAGAACCAGTTCAATAGTTAAATCACAGATTTGCTGGAACAGCGTATCGGTTGAAATGTCGTTATTTTTAAATTTAGCAAAGAGGTGGTCGAGCGGATTTGGAGAGGGTGCGGTCTCATCAAATTCACTTTGACGACGGCTACGGACCACATGGTATTGCTCCGCAATATTGGCAAAGTTCAAAAAGTGGGTAAAGGCACGTGTCAGCGGCAGAATTTCATCGTCTTCAAGGCTGAAAAACAATTGTTCCAGCTGCTTTTCGGCTTCAACTTGACCATCCCGCGCCCCTTTGGATAAGGCCCGAATTTGCTCGACCTGATTAAACAAATCTTGTCCTGCATGCTCCTTGAGGGTTTCACCCAATAGGTTGCCGAGTAATCGGACATCTTCACGTAGTGGAGCATCAATTTGTTGAATCATGATTATTATTCCCTCGTTGTTCTTAATTTGACTATACCCCGATTCGATGACAATCCAAGTAGGGGCAGACAAAAGTAGGGGATTAATTGCTGATTTTAGAATCAAATGAACAACTTAGGGCAAGCGATTGTTTTAAAGTAAAGAGATTTTTTAATTGCAAGCATTTGAATTAATTATAAAAAATATAAATTTAATTAACCGAGTCTTAAGGTTTTTGTAAGGGGTATTTTAATAAAAAAATCGCAATGGCTTCTTGAATCAGTTGCTTGCGTTGTTCGGCATTTGGCACTTCATTCATTCCCAACAACATTTCTTGGTGGCGATATCCAAACAGTAAAGACATTAATAAGGTGATGACCTCATTGACCTGTTCAAACTGAAGCACGCCTAAGGCTTGAGCTTGGGCAAAGAACTGTTCCCAAATCGCCCGCATTTTGAGGTGGGAGGCTTTATAGAAGTTCTCTAGCAATGGGTTTTGTTCAGCGGCCAGCTGTAATAGTAGGTGCTCCAGCTTGATGGCCTCAGGCAGGTTAATAATATGCATCGATAGCGCACAAATCTGTTCGAGCATGGGCACAAAGTCTTCGGCACGTTGCAATTGAAATGAACGACCCAGCATCAGCTTTTCACAGGTTTCCTCAATCGCACAACTGAACAGATTGGCTTTGTCTTGAAAATGGTTATACACCGTGAGTTTGGTGACGTGCGCTTCCTTGGCAATATGGTCCATGCTGGAGCCGTGGTAGCCATGTTGTAAAAACAACTGACGTGCCACCTCCAAAATACGTTGCCGTTTTTCTAAATCCTTGGGACGTCCTGCTGAAGTTTGCACACATTTTCCTAAAAAAAGTTCAAAAAGTCATTTACATCTGAGCATATCTTTAATTAGTGTACTATGTAGTATATTAATTAAAAAATAACCAAATTAAGTCTGGATATTGTGCCTGATTAATTGGTGGTTATGGAAGAAGAGCAGACTTCATGAGCAAAATTCAGACCCTTGTGGCAAGTATGATGGTGGTGTGTAGTATCACCTTGTGGGGATGTAGCAAAGACACGACCGAACCAGAGTCGGTGCCTTTGGTAATGGTGAGCCAGCCGAATACCACACATCTAGAACAAAAAAGCTATGCAGGCGAAGTACAAGCCCGCCAACAAACGGCACTGTCTTTTCGGGTTGGGGGACAAGTCATGGAGCGTCTGGTCGATGTGGGAGACCAAGTCAAAGTCGGACAAGTTTTAGCGCGCTTAGATGTGCAAGATGCCCAGCTACAATTAAATGCAGCCAAAGCACAGTTAGAAAGTGCTCAAGCGGCTGAAAAAAATGCGCAGGATGAACTCAATCGATTTAAGCAATTGTTACCGAGTAATGCAGTGAGTCGTTCACAGTACGACAGCGTTGAAAATCAATATAAAGCTGCACTATCGAGCTTGAAACAAGCACAAGCCAATTATAACGTTACGCAAAACCAAACCAGTTATAACCAACTGATCGCCAATAAAAACGGCGTGATTACCGAGCGTAATATTGAAATTGGACAGGTGATTTCAGCAGGGCAACCCGCATTTCAACTGGCCATTTCAGGTGATCGTGAGGTGGTGATTGGTGTGCCTGAACAAGCCATTGCTCAGATTAAAGTTGGACAGGATGCAATCGTCATCTTGTGGTCGAAACCCGATGAACGTTTTGCTGCCTACGTCCGTGAAATTTCGCCTGCCGCAGATCAGTCACGTACTTTTAGTGTCAAAGTGGCTTTGCGTGAAGGACAAAATACGATTCAACTGGGACAGAGTGCTCGGGTGTTTTTCAGTTCAACTGAAAGCAATGTGTTGAGTGTACCGTTAGCCAGTGTTTCCGCTGCAGGTAAAAATGCTTATGTCTGGGTGGTGAATGCTGATAACAGCATTCGTAAAGTCCCTGTCAGTGTGGGGGAGTATGGTCGAGACAGCGTTACCATTCGTTCAGGTTTACAGCCAAAGGACTATGTCGTGGTGGGTGGGGTGCATTTACTGCGTGAAAAACAAAAAATTCAACCAATTAGCCGTGACAATAAAACGGTCAAGATTGCGACAGGGAGTTAAGCATGAACTATAACCTGTCGGAATGGGCCTTAAAGAATAAGGGCTTGGTCCTTTATTTGATGTTGTTACTGGGCATCGTAGGTGTGGTGTCTTATTCCAAACTTGCACAAAGCGAAGACCCACCTTTTACCTTTAAAGTGATGGTGGTACAGACCTATTGGCCGGGTGCAACGGCGCGTGAGGTGTCTGAACAGGTGACCGACCGTATTGAAAAAGAGCTGATGACCACGGGTAAGAATGAGCGCATTATGGCCTACTCCAGACCCGGCGAGTCGATGGTGACTTTTGTGGCACGAGATGCCATGCGCTCCAGTGAGATACCGGATGTGTGGTATGACGTACGCAAGAAGGTTGGAGACATCAAACATCAGCTGCCCAATGGGGTACAAGGACCATTCTTTAATGATGAGTTTGGCGATACTTTCGGCAACATTTATGTGCTGACGGGTAAAGATTTTGATTATGCGGTGATGAAAGAATATGCCGACCGTCTACAGTTACAACTGCAACGCGTCAAAGATGTCGCCAAGGTCAACCTGGTTGGGTTGCAAGATCAAAAGATTTGGATTGAAATCTCCAACACCAAGTCGGCGCAGCTAGGCATCCCTCTGACAGCGGTGCAACAAGCCCTGCAACAGCAAAATACCATGGCCAGTGCAGGCTTTTTTGAAACAGAGTCGGATCGTATTCAACTCCGAGTTACAGGGCAAATTAAGAGCGTTGAAGAACTGCAACGTATGCCTTTATTGGTGAATGGAAAAACCATCCAACTGAGCGATGTGGCTGATGTCTATCGTGGCTTTAGTGAGCCTGCTCAACCCCGTATGCGCTTTATGGGGGAAAATGGCATTGGCATTGCGGTGTCGATGCGTAAAGGTGGCGACATCTTGGCTTTGGGTAAAAACTTAGAAACCGAGTTTTCCAAGCTACAAAAAACTTTGCCTTTAGGTATGGAGCTGAAAAAAGTTTCAGATCAGCCTGTTGCGGTGAAGCGTAGTGTCAACGAGTTCATGAAAGTCTTGGCTGAAGCGGTGATTATTGTCTTGCTGGTTAGCTTCTTCTCACTGGGTTTCCGGACTGGACTGGTGGTGGCATTTTCCATTCCACTGGTCTTGGCCATGACCTTTGCAGGCATGAATATTTTTGATGTCGGTCTACATAAAATTTCTTTGGGTGCGCTCATTTTAGCGCTGGGCCTCTTGGTCGATGACGCCATTATTGCCGTGGAAATGATGGCGATCAAAATGGAGCAAGGCTACAGTCGACTACAAGCAGCAGGGCATGCGTGGCGAACGACGGCTTTCCCAATGTTGACGGGAACCTTGATTACAGCTGCGGGCTTTTTACCAATTGCTACAGCAGCGTCAAGTACAGGTGAATACACTCGCTCTATTTTCCAAGTGGTGACCATTGCCTTAATTGTGTCATGGTTTGCAGCGGTGCTTTTTGTGCCTTATTTGGGTGACAAACTCCTGCCCGATTTTAATAAAGAGCTGATTCAAAAAGCGCCGTGGTATAGCCGTCTGTGGGCACGTTTGCGCAAACAGCCAGAACCTCAGCCGATGGTGCATCATGCAGGTGAGCATCATGATCCTTATCAAACCAAGTTCTATCAAGGTTTTCGCCGTTGGGTCGATCTGTGTGTGACCTATCGTAAAACGGTCATTGCGACGACGGTTGCTATTTTTGTGCTCTCGGTGTTGATGTTTAAGTTAGTACCGCAGCAGTTTTTCCCACCCTCGAATCGTGCCGAAATTTTGGTCGACTTAAAGCTTGAAGAAGGTGCATCTTTAACGGCAACTGAAAATGCGGTGAAAAAAGTTGAACAGTTCCTGTCGAAGCAAGAAGGCATAGATAATTATGTGGCATATGTTGGCACAGGCTCGCCGCGCTTTTATTTACCGCTCGATCAGCAGCTACCACAGGCCAGCTTTGCACAGTTTGTGGTCTTGGCTTCTTCACTAGATGATCGCAATGAAATTCGTAAATCCTTAGACACCCAAATCCGTCAGTTATTGCCCGATGTGCGTACTCGCGTCTCTTTACTTGAAAACGGTCCCCCTGTCGGTTATCCACTTCAATATCGCGTGTCGGGTGAAGACCTAACCCAAGTGCGTGCTTGGGCGGATAAAGTCGCGGCGATGCTAAGTGCTAATCCTAACACCACCAATGTGCATTTGGACTGGGGTGAACCAAGCAAGATGATCAATTTAGAGATTGACCAAGACCGTGCCCGCCAAATGGGGGTATCGAGTTTAGATTTGGCTAATTTCTTGAACAGCTCAATTTCGGGTGCCGCCATTAACCAGTACCGTGAGAAACGTGAGCTGATTGAAATCCGTTTACGCGGTGATCAAGCCGAGCGGGTTGAAGTAGCATCACTGGCGAGTCTTGCCGTTCCAACTTCAAATGGCGGAACAGTACCGTTGGCACAAATTGCAAAAATTGAGTATAGCTTCGAAGAAGGTTTGATTTGGCATCGTAACCGCCTACCGACTATTACGGTACGTGCAGATATTCGGACCAAGTTACAGCCAGCCACTGTGGTGGATGAAATGGCCGAACAGATGAATCGGCTGCGTGCGGAACTGCCGAATGGTTATTTGGTTGAAGTCGGCGGCACAGTGGAAGAGTCTGCACGTGGGGGTAAATCGGTTGCAGCGGGCATGCCTTTGTTCTTGGCCGTGGTCATGACTTTGCTGATGATTCAACTGCGCAGTATGTCTCGTGCTACGATTGTCTTGCTCACTGCACCTTTAGGTTTGATCGGCGTAGTGTTGTTCTTGCTACTATTCAACAAACCTTTTGGCTTTGTTGCGATGTTGGGCACTATTGCCTTGTCGGGCATGATCATGCGTAACTCGCTGATCTTGATTGATCAGATTGAGCAAGATATTCAAGCAGGGCATGAATCATGGGATGCGATCATCGATGCGACGGTGCGACGTTGTCGTCCAATTGTGCTGACGGCATTGGCAGCAGTTCTGGCGATGATCCCATTGTCTAGAAGTATTTTCTTTGGACCTATGGCCGTTGCGATCATGGGTGGATTGATTGTGGCGACGCTATTAACCCTGTTCTTTTTACCGGCCTTGTATGCGCAGTGGTTTAAAGTAAAAAAAATTAGCCATAAGCTGTAAATTTATGCCAATATCAGGTGCGAAACGTTGAAAATTTCAATATAGTAGCACCTGAAATTTATGGCATTTTTATAAAGCAGTTTTTGCTACACATTAAAAAATAAACGATGTGGCAAATGGGGTTAAACGCATGATGCAAGACAATGTAACCAAGTATCGCCGCTCTATCGCGATTTCTTATGTCTTCATGTTTTTAGCTTTGTTTACTGTGATTAGCGGCGCATTTTCCTACTGGTATGCCCGAAAAGTCACGCAAATTGATCATGCCGAAGTGTGGTTACAAGCGCAAGCACTTTGGGTCATGCGTAATATCGTAATTTATAGCATTTTGGCGTTATTTGCAGCGTTGTGGTTTATTCCTCTTATTTTCTTCACTTGGGACAGCGCATTATGGGTGACTGGATGCACGGTTGCAGGTGTGGTTTTTAGCTGTATTGCATTTCTCTTCCTTCTAAATGCATGGTTTAAAGGCCTTTCTAAATTTTTGAAAAATAAAGCAGTTTTCTAATTCTACTGATTTTTTTTCAAACAACCCCTTGTAAAACTTGGTTTGAACCCAATTTCAGACCACAGTTGAGTATTAAATAAATTCCGTGAGGAGCATCGCCAGACATGGCTAAACGTGATTATTATGAGGTTTTAGGTGTTGCTAAAACCGCTAGTGATGATGAAATTAAAAAAGCCTACCGTAAGTTGGCGATGAAATATCATCCGGACCGCAACCCTGACAATGCTGAAGCTGAAGAGAAGTTTAAAGAAGCGGCTGAAGCTTATGAAATTTTATCGGATAGCGAAAAGCGCAGCATGTATGACCGTATGGGGCATCAAGCCTTTGAAGGTGGTATGGGCGGGGGAGGCGGCTTCGGTGGTGGTTTCAGCGCAGAAGACATTTTCAGTCAATTCGGTGACATTTTCGGTGGTGCATTTGGCGGCGGCGGCGGTCGTGGTCAACAGCGTGCACGTCGTGGTTCTGACTTACGTTATGTGATGGAACTGACGTTGGAAGAAGCAGTAAGAGGGGTGAAAAAAACCATTACTTTTACCGCACCAGCGCCGTGTGAAACTTGTGACGGTAAAGGCTCTAAAAATCCGAATGATGTTGAAACCTGTAAAACTTGTCATGGTGCAGGTCAGGTTCGCATGCAGCAAGGTTTCTTCTCTGTGCAGCAGACTTGTAGCACTTGTCGTGGTCAGGGCAAGATCATTAAAAACCCATGTAACACCTGTCATGGTTCAGGCGTTAAAGACCGTCAACAAACCTTAGAAGTGACGATTCCTGCGGGCGTCGACAACGGTGATCGCGTTCGTTTAACGGGTAAAGGCGAAGCGATTCGTGATGGTCAGTCAGGCGACTTGTACGTAGAAGTAGTAGTACGTGAGCACGAAGTCTTCCAACGTGATGGTGCAGACCTGTATATGGATGTCCCTGTGAGCATTGCCGATGCTGCTTTGGGTAAAGAAATTGAAATCCCGACACTCGAAGGTCGTGTGAGTTTGAAAATTCCTGAAGGCACACAAACGGGTAAAATGTTCCGTTTACGTGGCAAAGGGGTTAAACCTGTACGCACCAGCATGCAAGGTGACTTACTCTGCCGTATCGTGATTGAAACGCCAGTCAACTTAACAGCACGTCAACGTGAATTGTTGAAAGAGTTACAAGAGACCTTGGATGGAGATGATCACAAATCTTCACCGAAGAAGAAGTCTTTCTTTGACCGACTGTTTGATTAATTGAATACGGCACGTCTGAATTGGTGTTGAAAAGAGCGGGAAGATTTTCCCGCTTTTTTTATGTTATTGCGCTTCTGTTGGCAGCTCAGGTTGATCGATCTCTTCAACCGACACCATTTCTTCAGCCATAGGTGCAGCAGTTGGTACTTGTTGCTCGGCCTGTGCTTTGGGATGTGTGCTGGTGGTGATCTTTACCTGTGACAAACTTTCTAAGGTGTCGCCCGCTTGAACAGCGGGTTCAGCCTGAACTTGTGCCCAACTGCCCCCAAATGCCATCGCTAGAAAAAGTACCTTTGCTTTCATTCTATTTTCCTCATTTTAAAGTTGTTTTTAAACGCGAACCTAGTCTGCGTAAGATTGATTGCAAATTTGTGAAAAGCTTGCGAAATCATGTTTGAAAATAAAGCGATTTTTTCGATGAAAATGGCCAACAAACCTTAGTCTGGGCAATCAGTTTTGCTATAGTAAGAGCAATTTTGAAGCTAGATTAGGAATATGTTATGTCAGCAGCTCCATGCATTGGTGTCTTAGGTGCCGGCGGCCGTATGGGTCGCATCCTTATTCAAGCGGTACACGAAGCAGGCTATCAACTGGCTGCGGCAGTGGAACGCCCTGAAAGCTCACTGGTTGGTACAGATGCAGGTGAGCTTGCAGGTATTGGCAGCCTCGGCGTGAAGGTGGTGGGTAGTCTGGAAGCGATAGTGAAAGATTGTGATGTGATCATTGATTTCACTGCACCAGTAGCGACCGTTCAGCATTTAAAAATTTGTCGTGAAGCTGGGGTGGCCATTGTCATTGGCACCACGGGCTTGAATGACGAACAAAAAGCCTATTTGGATGATTCGGCGACACAGACTCCTGTGGTCTATGCAGCCAACTATTCTGTGGGGGTCAATGTTTCGATTAAGCTATTGGAATTGGCGTCTAAAGTCTTTGGCGACACAGTGGATATTGAAGTGATTGAAGCGCATCACCGTCATAAAGTCGATGCACCATCAGGCACAGCGTTGATGATGGGTGAGGCTATTGCGGGTGCTTTAGGGCGTGACTTGAAAACTGATGCAGTGTATTGCCGTGAAGGTCATACAGGACCTCGTGAGCGTCAAAGTATTGGTTTCCAAACCATTCGTGGCGGCGACATTGTCGGTGAACATACGGCGATGTTTATTGCTGATGGTGAGCGTGTTGAAATTACTCATAAAGCGACCAACCGGATGAACTTTGCTTCGGGTGCGGTACGTGCTGCGGCTTGGGTGGTAGGACGTGAAGCACGTAAATATGACATGAAAGATGTACTGGGTTTTAACGACATTCAAGTTTAAAAACCTGCTTCATTCGCCATAAAAACAAGATAAAAAACTAAAATAAGACGAAGAATAGAATGAAAAAAGTCATGTATAGGGCTTGTGTTGTTGCCGTGATGACGACAGCACAGGCCAAACCTATGGATCAAGCCAAACTCAGTATTCATAAAAATAATATTAAAGTTTGGACCTATCAAAATGCGCAAAACCCAGTCTTGTTATATAAGGCCGAAACCACGTTTGATGTACCGATTGAAAAAGCAGTGTCACTGATCTTAGATGTTGACCATGCGGTGAAATGGGTGCCGTATATGGGCAGTGCAAAAGTCTTGTCGCGCGATGATAAAAAAGGCGAGTTTCAGCTGTATATGGTGCTCGATTTTCCTTTTCCTTTAAAAGACCGCGACTTGGTGGTGCAGGGGAAAATGATCAAGGACAGTCAGGGCATCATTAGCATTAAAAATAAAGCGATTGATAAAAACATCCTTAAAAATCAAGATTATGTGCGCCTAAATCATTATGAGGGCGATTGGACCTTTCAGAAACTGGGATCAAATAAAGTCAAAGTTTCGACCTCGGGTTATGCTAACCCTGAGGGGTCGATACCACTGAAGTTTGTAAATATGTTTGTGCAACAACAACCCTATCAAATGCTGCAAAAAATGAAAAATCAATTGTTGGAACAAGAGGGGACACCTGCCCACTTACCGACTGCCTTGCGTTAAATCCAAACACGAAGAAGCCTGCAATGCAGGCTTTTTTATGTTTTAAAACTTAAGGCTGTTGATAAACGTTCAGCAGCTCTAAGGTTGAAGCCTTAGGCAGGTCTAACTGGATTAAACTGAGCATGGCATGTCCTTCATCAGCGAGCGAGATCTTGAAGTTTTCAGCACTGCTTTGGTCACATTGGAACTGTAAATTTTTCTGGCGGGGCAAGTTCATCTGTATTTCACGTTCATTGTTCAACCGATATTGATAAGTTCGTTGAGTCGAGGTTTCAGTTAAGCTCGGTGCTAAACTTAAAAACTGATAATCAGTTAAATTCTGCGTTTTCAGAAAGCCTTCAATCAGGGCTTTACAAACAAAATGCTGCTGTTGTACCTGCTGTGAAACATGTGGCGGTTGGCAAGCCGATAAGCTTAATAAGCAAAACAGAGATATGATTATTTTTTTCATAAAAGTGCCTATTTATGGTTGTGAAAGAATGACAGAAGCATAATTCTGTTGGCATAATGGATACAGATACATAAAAATTAGAAAAATGGGTACAGATGAATGGCATTCCAGTATCAAAGCTTGGCTGCACAGTTGCTTGAAAAAATTCGAAATGCTGAATTACCCGCAGGGCAAAAGCTGTTGTCGTTACGCCAGTTTGCTAACTTACAAAAGGTCAGCTTGAATACCGCCAAGAGCTGTTATGAGCTACTCGAGTCGCAGGGGTATATTCATGTGAAAAATAAGTCAGGCTATTTTGTCAGTTATCAGAAAAATACCAGCCCATCTATTCCCGTACCACAGCATCCTGATTTTCAGTCTCAAGCCCGTGATATTTCTAATTTAGAGCTACAGTTGGAAATTCAACAGTCTTCCATTAATAGCCGTCTCATCCATTTGGGAGCAATTCAGCTTTCGCCAAAACATGTGCCTGTAGAAGCACTCCGCCGTTCCATTCAACGTGCCTTAAAACACAGCCAACCTGAAGACTTTTTATATAGCGATAAGCAAGGTCATATTCGCTTGCGGCAGGCCTTGTCTGAGCATTGGGCTGAAGATGGCTTCTATATTTCGCAGGATGATATCTACATCAGTAATGGCTGTATGCCTGCGTTGTCGGTGATGATTCAACACCTCAGCAAGGAAGGCGACAGCGTGATTGTGCCGACCCCGAATTTTAATGGTCAGTTGCAAATGTTGGCGGGGTTAAAACGAAAAATTATTGAAATTCCAGCCGATACTCAAGGCTTTGATCTTGAACGTTTAGAGCAGGTCATGCAAAGTTCAGGCGCAAAAGCGTGCTTACTCACGGCCAATTATCAAAATCCATTGGGGTTTTGTTTAAGTAATGCAGAAAAAGAAAAAATTACACAACTGGCAGCGCGCTATCAATGTTATGTAATTGAGGATGATATTTATGGTGAATGTAGTTTCAGCTCAAGTCGTCCGCTGCCGATTAAGTATTGGGATCAGCAGGGTTATGTGATTTTCTGTGGTTCGGTTTCCAAGTCACTTTCAACTGCGTATCGGGTAGGTTGGTTCTGCATTCCGCAGCGCTTAGCACATTTGAAGGCTACGTTACTGATGCAAAATATCACAGTGAATACACCCTTGCAGTTGGCACTGGCCGATCTCATTTATAGTCGTGCTTATCGGGAGCATTTACAGCAGTTAAAGCCGATTTTGAAACAGCAAGTTGAGCAATACCGACACATGATTCAGCATGCCTTTAACGGAGTTGCGTTACGTATCAACCAGCCCTTAGGCGGCTATGCACTGTGGTTACAGCTACCCGAGTGTATCGATGGTTTGGATATGTACTATTTTGCTCAGCAGCACGGCATCAATATAGTGCCGGGTGAAGTCTTTGGTGAAGGGCAGCGTTATAAAAACTGTATCCGCCTCAATGCTGGTCATGAAATTTCAACAGATATTCACGCGGCAGTCACTTTGTTGGCCGATTGGGTGAAAGCGCAACTCAGCAGTTCGACGTTGGTCAAACAAGCGGTATAAAAAAGCGCCTCTTTTGAAGCGCTTATGGATTAAAAATCAGCTTTGAGAACGATCCGATAACGGGCTTTTCCAGAATGTAACCGTTCCAGTGCTTCATTCAACTGTGACATAGGATAAAGTTCAATTTGTGGCGCAATGTTTTTACGTGCAGCGAATTTGAGTAGCTGACGTAATGCCGCAGGTGAGCCAGTGGGTGAACCCGTGATAGATTTTGCTCCACCAATCAGACTACCTGCATTTAACTTGATGGGCTCTAGAGGTAAGCCTAGCAGATGGATCGTGCCATTCGCTGCCAGTGTACTGATATAGGCAGGCCAATTGAGCGTGACATTCACCGTACTGAGCAATAGATCGAATTTGCCTCGCTGGGTTTTAAGCGCATCCACATCACGGCTATTCACCACATGATCTGCACCCATAGCCTTGAGTTCTTCCATTTTGTCGAGGTTCGAGGTAAACGCCGTAATTTCACAGCCCCATCCTCGAAGTAACTTAATAGCCATATGCCCTAAACCGCCAATGCCAATCACACCAACATGGTGAATGGCTTGAATTTGGTGTTTTAGAATCGGATCAAAAACGGTAATACCGCCACACAATAAAGGACCCGCTGACTCAGGATCCAGCTCTTCAGGTAAAGGAATAATCCACTGCCAACCTGCGCGAACTTTGTCGGCAAAGCCACCTGCATGACCGACGATGGTTGCTATCGGTCCACCTGTACAGAGCACTTGTTGGCCCGACACACAGGGGTCACAGTGTTGGCAGCTTTCTGCTGTCCAGCCTATACCGACGCGCTGTCCAAGTTTAAGCCCTTTGGCTTCGGAGCCTAAGCGACTGATGGTGCCAATAATTTCATGACCAGCGACAACGGGGTAGACCGAAGAGTTCCATTCATTGTTAATGACTGAAACATCGGAATGGCACAGTCCACAATATTCGACTTGGACTTCGACCTGATGGGGTTGCAGTTCACCCGCATCGAATTGATAGGGTTGTAGCGCTGCGCCTGCTTGCATTGCCGCATAGGCACGAATGGTATTATCCGTCATATTCTATATCCTTATTTTCCGGTTTTTTAATGTACTTTTATTTAAAATGACAGTTATTTTCATGGTCGTTGACCATACCAACCGCTTGCATAAAGGCATAGCAGGTAGTGGGTCCGACAAATTTAAAGCCCTGTTTTTTTAGGGTTTTAGACATATTTTGGCTTTGAGATGTCTGTGCAGGTGCTGTGCGGTAGTCCGGGACATCATTGTTAATTGCGTGTTGCTCGACAAAGTTCCAGAGCCACTCAACGGGGTTAATGCCTTGTTGCTTTAGGGCTTGCCATGCAATCGCATTGTCACGAATGGCAGTCAGCTTCCCGATATGGCGAATTAAGCCGATATCTTGGACTTTTTCGGCTAAGTCTATATCACTTAAAGCCGCAATCTGTTCAATGGAATATTGAAAAAACTGGCGATGATAATGTTCACGCTTTTTCAGGACAGTAATCCATGAAAGCCCCGCTTGTTGACCTTCGAGGCAGAGCATTGTAAATAATTGCTTTTCATCATGTAGTGGTTTACCCCACTCATGATCATGGTAGTCGATGTAAAGTGGGTCTGAGGAGCACCATCCGCAGCGTTGAGTGGTCATGAACATGCTCCTGATCTTTTTATAGGGTAAAAGGTGCCCATTGGTCGTGTTGATTGTCCCAATAAAACAATTGTGCGTGTTCGAGGTCGGAAAAGTTAATCCAGACATCTTTTCCTGTTTTTTCAGCAAATCCAGTGCTGATTAAAAGTGCATCTTCGGTAATTTCCATGATCCAACCTTGGTGGTTTTGTCCAGCCAAGATGATTTTTTGTTGATTGCCTGATTCAGCAAATTCGACCAGACGGTTGATCAACGCTTCTGACATGAAAAATTCCTAAAGTTAACGTAAATAAGGATAGGGATTTACTGCACCACGGCCTTTACCTTGTAAATAAAGTCCATAATGCAAATGTGGGGCGGTGTGCCGTGCATTGCCTGTATTGCCGACATAGCCGATCAGGTCGCCTTTTTTGACATAGTCGCCCACACTTAAGCCACGTTTATGGTCATCAAGATGAGCATAGTAATGCCAAGTGCCTGCTGGTCCCATAATCCAAACCACTTTACCACCCAAATTGTTATTGCGTAAGTCTGCGACGAGCCCTTCTGTGGCAGAAAAAACTTTTGTTCCACGTGGAGCCAAAATGTCGATGCCTTCATGCGTCCGTCCGCTACTGCGTGACGCTCCCCAAGTATCTGTGAGGACATTGCGTTTAATGCCTTGAACGGGTACAGGCAGCTGTTTAGCTAAACGCATGTTTTTCAGTTGTTGGACTTGTGAGGCGGGTAAATGGCTTCCACTCGGCGCAGGCGGCGTAGTACGGCAAGCTGCGAGTAACAGAATCACAAAACATAAACTGGCAAGCGCAGAAAGGCGGGGCAAACAATTACGCACGAACAATCCTTTATTATTTCAGTGATCTAATTTTAAAGTCTCAGGGTGAACCCAATTGATCACCCAACTATGTCACAGTTGAATTGCCGAGATCAATTTTTTCATCGCGGTTGGGATGCCCATTTCTGTGACATTTTGTATGTCTAGCCATGTGCTGGCCAACTCTATACTTAAATGTTCGAGTTGATCGGCATCCACTTCAAAGCAAAGTGCTTCCAGTTGCCAAGTGAAATGGGTGAAACTATGCGAAATTTCAGCGTGTTGCGAGACTTGTTTCAGTCCTAGACTTTGGCACAGTTGCGTAAGTTCATCACGATTTTCAAAAATAGGTAAACACCATAAACCTCCCCACAGTCCACTATTGGGACGCTGTTGCCACAGCCATTGATTGTGATGACGCAGTACCAAAACTTGGGCTGACTTCACAGGCACAGCTTTCTTGGGTTTTTTAAAAGGCAGTTCAGTTTCTAGCCCTTGTGCATGAGCCTTACAGTGTTGCTGCATTGGGCAGTATAAACACAGCGGTTTTTTAGGGGTACAGACGGTTGCCCCCAAATCCATGATGGCTTGGGTATAGTCGTGGTTACGTTCAGTTGGACAGAGTTCAGTGGCTAGTTGCCACATACTGCGTTCATGCACAGGTTTGCTTAGATCATCCTCAATGGCAAAAAAACGCGCGAGCACACGTTTCACGTTCCCATCCATAATGACGCCGTACTTACGTAAACCCAAAGACATCAGCGCCCCTGCAGTTGATGGACCAATACCTGGTAGTTCAATCCAATCCTCTAACGTTTGAGGAAAGTGTCCTTGACGTGCTACAACCCCTGCGGCTTTATGTAGATTACGTGCACGGGCATAGTAGCCCAGACCTGCCCAGTAAGGTGCGACCTCATCCCATGATGCTGTCCCTAAGGCGTCAACTGTTGGGAAGCGTTCGATAAAACGCTCGAAGTATTGCAGCACGGTTTTGACTTGGGTCTGTTGCAGCATAATTTCAGACACCCAAACTTTGTAGGGATCATCGGCGACTTGCCATGGCAGATCATGTCGACCATGAACATCGAACCAAGTCAGTAACGCATCTGAAAAAGAGAAAGGAGACATCTGAGGCACAAGCAAGAAATTCGGCTTAGTATAACTGAATGTCTTTTCTGAGCCTGATTTTTTGCGCATAAAAAATGGCGCTTACGCGCCATTTAAAACCTAAAAAATTTAGTCTTTCGTCATGCCCCAACGTGCATCAAGTTTTAGCTCTTGGTCTTTGTAGCGTGGAATAATATGGATATGTAAGTGTTCAGACACATTCCCAAATATTTCACCGTCATTAAAACCAATATGAAAGCCTGAAGGTTGATGACGTAATTGGAGTTCATTACGTGCCAGTTCCAGTAAAGACATTAAGCTTTTACGTTCTTTGTCGGTAATGTCAAAAAATGAGCTCACATGACGTAGAGGGATAATGACACAGTGACCTTTAGACAATGCATTGGGTTCGGGCAAAATCACCCCAAAGTCATTTTTATCAAGCACGTCATATTCATCAAAATTACAATATTGGCAGTGGGTCTCAGTCATTGTTATCTCCTCTAAAATCTAATTATGTATCCTGTTGGATCTGAAAAATCAAATAGTTGAATTCTCAGCTCTAGTTAAGCACTGAGATTGCGTTCTAGCAAGTCATACATTGCATCTAGCCCTTGTCTTTCTGCTTCTGGGTTATAGCCCAAGTCTACACCATTGGCTTTGGCACGCTCATCGGCCAATGGGTTACTAAAACCGTGCTTCGCATCTTCAAAAATGATCACTTCATGGTCCACTTTTGCCGCATGCATTTCTTCACGGAAGCTGGCAACATCATCCAAAGTGACCATGCTGTCTAACTCACCATGTAAAACTAAAATTTCACCCTGAATTTGACCTTCGACCGCAGGGGCTTTGGGTGCCAATGTTGCGTGGAAAGTCGCCACTGCTTTTAGTGGTGCACCTGAGCGAGCTAAGTCTAAAACCACTTTACCGCCATAACAAAAACCAATCGCCGCCAGTTGAGTGGGATTCACTTCAGGCTGGGCTGCAAGCGTATCTAAACCTGCTTGTGCACGGTTGACGATGGTGTCTACATCGGCAAATGTTTGCATCATCCATTCATAGGCTTGTTTCGCATCTGTGGTGACATTTTTGTCGCCGTACATATCAATCGCTAGTGCGGCATAACCGTGTTCAGCCAGTTCGCGAGCACGTTGTTCAGTATATTCATTTCGGCCCCACCATTCGGGTGCAACGATGATACCTGCATGTGGTGTTTGAGCGCTTGGTGATGCAAAATAACCGACTAAGCGTTGTCCATCGGCTGCGTTATATTGAATTTCTCGAGTTTGAATACTGATTGTCATGCTTAAATCCTGATAGATGATCTGTTCTGATTAAAGCATAAAAACTTTTACAAGGATTTGAAAAATATTCCAATGTACATGAGAAGTGTGAGAAATTATTTTTAAAGGCACATATAAAAAAGAAGGATCTGAATCCTTCTTTTTAGTGATTAAGCGTAATGTGCTTTAGACTTTGCCACGGGATAAAAATCCGACAATCGCAAGAATCACAGCAATCACTAATAAAATAATGGCAAAGTCTTTGGATAAACCTGCTACACCGCCAAAACCAAGTAAACTTGCAATCAGTGCAATCACTGCAAAGATAATCGCCCAACGAAACATAATTTTTCTCCATAGATGTTTTTATTTATTACTCTATTAGTATAGAAAAAAGGTCCGGACACACTGTGTTGCTTTTGTTTAAAAAATGTTCTGTTTGTATTTTATGTTTGTATTTTAAGTTTATGAATATGATGTAAATATTGACACTTTAGATAGCTCTGAAAGCCATGTGACTATAGGTTATAATAGTGCATTCAGTTTTATTGGCAGTGGTTATGTCCAACGAATTAAGACCAGAGTTTTGGAAGCATTATATGCTCACTGAGCTACGCTCAGCGGAGTGGGAAGCGTTATGTGATGGTTGTGGTCTGTGCTGTTTGGTGAAACTTGAAGATGAAGAAAGCCAAGAAGTCGCCTATACCAAAGTGGCTTGTAAACTGCTGGACTGTGAAACAGCCAGTTGTCGGGATTATCCGAACCGCAAGCAGCATGTGCCCGACTGTATCCAGCTTACGCCCGAACTTTTAGACACGATTCATTGGTTACCATCGAGCTGTGCTTACCGTCGTCTGCATGAAGGTAAAAATTTGCCCAGATGGCACTATCTGAACACGGGTTCACGGCAAAGTATTCTGAAAGCGAAAAAGTCTGCTGCAGGACGCTGTATTTCTGAAGAAGAGATTCAGGATGACGACATCGAAGGCTATATTGTGCGTTGGGTTCGCTAGTCGATAAAAGCACAATCAAATTGCATGAAAAGCTTGTGTCATTCGCCTTAATTTGCCATAACATAAGCATTCGATGAACGCATGATAAGTCCTAGCCCTATGTCTGATAGCAATATTCCACTGCCTGAACGTTTACGCCCGCGTGATTTATCTGAAATTATTGGGCAGGATCACTTATTGGGTGAGCAGGCACCGCTCCGCCAAATGATCGATCAAGGGCATTTGCCATCGATCATTTTTTGGGGCCCGCCAGGCGTGGGTAAAACCACGATTGCGTTATTGTTGGCGCAAGCGATTGATCGACCTTTTATCAGTCTATCTGCACTCAATACGGGGGTTAAAGAGCTCCGTGAGATCATTGCTGATGGCGGAGATTTAATGCCACCTGTGGTTTTTATTGATGAAATTCATCGTTTTAACAAATCGCAGCAAGATGCCTTACTCAATGCCGTGGAGAAAGGCAAAATTACCCTCATTGGTGCCACCACCGAAAATCCTTCTTTTGAAGTCAACAGTGCATTGTTGTCGCGTTGTCAGGTCTATACCTTAAATGCGCTTGATGCCGATGCGATTCAAACTTTATTACTGCAAGCGATTAAGAACGATAAGTTTTTAAAAGAGCGTTACATTCAGATCGAAGAATTTGAAGCACTGGTGCAGTTTGCCGCAGGGGATGCCCGCAAAGCCTTGAATTTAATTGAACTCATTGCGGGCACCTTCGAGCCTGACGTTGAAAATATCGTGACCAATGCAATGGTGGTCAAAGTTGCACAGCAAAATATCGCCCGTTATGACAAATCGGGTGAGCAGCACTATGATTTAGTGTCAGCTTTTATTAAGTCAATTCGAGGGAGTGATCCTGATGCCACGTTATATTGGATGGCACGCATGCTCAAAGGTGGTGAAGATCCTGTTTTTATTGCCCGTCGGATGTTGATTGCTGCCTCTGAGGACATTGGTAACTCAAACCCCAATGCACTGCTGCTTGCTGGAGAATGCTTCCGTTCCGTTCAAGCGGTGGGCATGCCAGAGTGTCGAATTATTCTTGGACAGTGTGCAGTGTATTTGGCGACCAGTGCCAAAAGTAACAGTACTTATCTTGCCATCAACAAAGCATTGGACTTAGCCGAGAAAACAGCGAATTTACCTGTGCCGCTGCATTTAAGAAATGCTCCGACCAAGTTGATGAAAGAGCAGGGCTATGGCGTCGACTACTTGTATCCGCACAACTATCCAGAGCATTTTGTGATGCAAGAATATTTACCCCCTGAGCTCAAAGGAACCAAACTGTATGAGTCGGCACGCAATAAGCGTGAGGTTGAGGGTGAGCGTTTACAGCAACGCCGTTGGCAACAAGAACAGCAACAGCAGCAGTAATAAAAAAGCCTGATAAATAAATCAGGCTTTTTGTTTTGGGGCTTAGGATTTAGTCACATAGCATGAACCGCTATTTTCTCTAAGCACTGTAGCGTTTTTATGTTCCGATGTGCGTATTTATCAATTTTAATGCGGCAGGTAACACAGCTACCAATAAGGCGATTGCCATCGTGATGTTAAAGCTCAAGGCAAAGCGTGGTTTCATCAGATATTTGCGTAAGAAAAGACCACCGACAGCCCAAACCTCGACACATGGAATGCCGGGACTAAACACGGATGAAGTCACAGAGTGTCATACCATTACAGGCTCGGTTCAGTATTTGCTCAGGGTTGAAGTGGCAGACATCAAGTCTTATAAAAAGTTTCATACTGATGTTTTAAGAACGATTCCATCCATTAGCTCGATCACCAGTTTTTTAGTGATGGATACCACTAAAAATCGATACACCAATCTATAAATGCTTAGGTGGAAAGGTAAAAAAACCGAGCGAAACTGCTCGGTTTTTTATCTGAATGCATATAGTTTCGAGGGATCAGATCAAACGAGGCGCTTTATCTTTTCAACAGAGCATTGAATGTTGAATCATTGCTGCATCACGCTCTTGAAGGCTATTCAATTATTTAAAGTTACCCTCTAAAAACTGTTGCAGGCGTTCACTTTTGGGATGAATTAAAACTTCTTTTGGATCACCTTGTTCTTCAATTTTGCCTTGATCTAAGAAAATGACATGATTGGACACATGGCGTGCGAAGCCCATTTCATGGGTGACAACAATCATGGTTCGGCCTTCTTCAGCCAAACTTTGCATCACTTTCAACACCTCACCCACCAGTTCAGGGTCTAGAGCACTGGTCGGCTCATCAAACAACATCACTTCCGGCTCCATTGCTAAGGCACGGGCAATTGCAACACGCTGTTGCTGTCCTCCTGACAAAAAAGACGGATATTTTTTTTCGACACTTTCTGAGAGCCCCACTTTCCTTAAATATTTTCGTGCACGCTCTTCCGCCTCACTCCGCTTTAGCCCCAAGACATGAATGGGTCCTTCAATAATATTTTCTAATACCGTCATATGCGACCATAAATTGAAATGTTGAAAGACCATCATCAGTTGGGTGCGCATTTTTTGCAGTTGTTTGGGGTTTGTCGCTTTGAGATTGCCATTTTTATCTAAAGTAGTCTCTAACTGTTCACCATTGAGCTGAATGCTGCCCTGGCTCGGTTGCTCTAGAAAATTGATGCAGCGAAGAAAGGTGCTTTTACCTGAACCCGAGGAACCAATAATACTAATCACATCACCTGCATGTGCCTCAAGTGAAACCCCTTTTAAGACTTCATGATCACCAAAACTTTTACAAAGATCTCGAATCACCAGTTTTGCTGAATTTTCCATTGTTTCTCCTAATGATTCGATGGTTTTAAAAACGCCAACCAGCGTTGTTCCAATTTACGAAAGATCCAAATGAGGATAAATGCCAGACAGGCATACAGCACAGCGGCAATGCCAAAGGCATCAAACGTGGCATAAGTGGCAGCATTGACATCTCGTGCAATTTTGAGAATATCAGGCACGGTTGCAGTGAAGGCAATGGTGGTTGCATGCAGCATCAAAATGACTTCATTGCCATAAAACGGCAATGCTCGGCGTAGCATCGAGGGAATAATAATACGGGTATAGCGTTTCCAAGGCGACATTCCAAAGGCTTTTGCTGCCTCGATTTCGCCGTAGGGAATCGAACGTATCGCCCCTGCAAAAATTTCAGTGGTATAAGCTGCTGTATTGAGTGCAAACGCTAAAATGGTGCAATTAAGCCCTTCTCTAAAAAACTCATCGAGCCGTTCATGGGCATGCACAAATTCGAGACTATAAATCCCGGTATAAATAATCAGTAGCTGCACATATAAGGGCGTACCACGGAAAATATAGGTAAAAAACCAAACAGGTCCACGTACAAAAGCATGCTCAGAAACTCGAGCAATTGACAAAGGCACAGCCAGAACAAAACCAATCGCAATCGATAAGACCAGTAGCCATGCGGTCATGGCGACCCCAGTCATTTGAAAACCATCGGTCCACAGATAGGACTGCCAGTATTGTTGAATAATTTCAATCATAGTTGTCCCTTTTTCACACCAGCAGAATAACGACGTTCCAACCACATGAGAATCAAATTCGAAAGGGTGGTGATGGCCAGATAAATGACGGCTGCAACAATACTGAAATAGAACACTTGCATGCTGCTTCGACCTGCATCTTGGGTAATTTTGACGATGTCGGTTAAACCAATTAAGGACACCAAGGCAGTAGCTTTGATGAGGACTTGCCAGTTGTTACCAATCCCAGGTAAGGCAAAGCGCATCATTTGTGGAAAGAGGATACGCCTGAAGACTTGAAATGGGGTCATGCCATAAGCATATGCAGCTTCAAGTTGACCTTTGGGGACGGCTTGAAATGCGCCACGGAAGGTTTCCGTAAAATAGGCCCCATAAATAAAGGCTAAAGTAATCACCCCTGCCACAAAGGGGTTGATGTCAATTTGCTCCATATGGATCGATTCGGTAATAGAGTTCAATCCAAGTTGCAGGCTATAGAACAACAACAACATGATCACCAGATCAGGAACACTACGAATGAGCGTGGTATAGAGGGTTGCAATATGACGTAAGATTTGAATACGAGAGAGTTTGGCACTTGCTCCAAACAATCCAATAATGATCGAAAGTAGCAGTGATAACAAAGCAAGCTGTATGGTCATCCAAGTGCCACTGAGTAATACGGGACCATAGCCAGACAGAAACATACTCAGTTTCTCCGAGTAAAAATATAATATTTTATAAATCAGCAGTATATAAAGAGTGTCGGTGTTGAACCGACACGCTATAAATTAATAAATGCTGAAGGAGAAGTATTTTTTCTCGAGTTTCTTATAGGTGCCGTCGGCAATAATTTCAGCTAACGCTTTATCAATATTCTTTTTAAGATCGACATCTTCTTTACGCAAGCCGATTGCAGCGCCTACACCAAGTGTTTTGGCATCGACAACATTATTGCCTGCAAAAGCAAAGCCTTTACCTTTCGCCGATTTTAGGAAACCAGCATCGACCATAATCGCATCTTGTAATGTTGCATCTAGACGCCCAGAAACCATGTCTTGGTAAAGCACGTCTTGGTTTGGATAAGGAACCACATTCACACCTTTAGGCGCCCAATAGGCTTTTGCATAGCCTTCTTGAATCGTACCTTGTTGTACACCCACACGTTTGCCTTTTAGGGATGCAGGAGTAGGGAGTAAAGGAGAGCCTTTCTTTGCAACCATGCGAGTAGGCGTGTTGTAAATTTTATTACTAAACGCGATTTGTTTTGCGCGATCCGTAGTGACCGTCATTGAAGACAAGATGCCATCAAATTTCTTCGCTTTGAGTGCAGGAATCATCCCATCAAAGGAGTTTTCTACCCAGACACATTTAGCTTTTAATTTGGCACAAATGGCATTGCCCAAGTCGATGTCAAAACCGACCAGCTTATTGTCTGGTGTTTTATATTCAAAAGGCGCATACGCAGATTCTGTGCCAAAACGAATGGTTTTCCATTCTTTTGCTTGGACAGTACTGCTTAGTGCTACGGCTACGAATGTAGTGGAAAGTAGTAATTTTTTTTGCCAGTTTTTCATTTTAAATATAGCCATCCATAAAAAATCAAATCTAGGAAATAAGACGAAGATAGAACTTACCCACTGAGTACTTTTGAATAAAAGCAACATCTATACCAGCTTTCTGCTCTTAGGGGATCGATGGATCTTGTCGCCATGAGAGATGAGAAAATAAGGGTATTTTTTCGGTTGAAATAATTTTTATCTGAGAACGTCCTGTTCATATGTTTTTATCATATGAAAAAATGAAGGTGAGACATAGCTGAAATATACCTGAAGTCTTGTGCGCTATGGCGTACAGAATTGATGATTTTTTAACAGTGGCTCAGTGTTTTACAAGACTATTTTTCAGTGTTGAATAGCTCACAAATAAACTGAAGTACTGCAATAGCTGTGGAGCTGAAAACAAAAAACCGAGCGTTTAAGCTCGGTTTTTTGAGTGACGCAACTTAAAGGAGTGGTATTAGTTTAGAGGAAGAAGCTCATCTTTTAAGTTCAGCATTTGCTGCATCTGGGCGCGAATTTTTCGCTCAGTTTTTCGTACATTATGAGCATTAATTCTTTTGCTCATGGCTCGAATTGGAATAAATAATTTCTCACCCATACCATCGACCAAGACAAATTCGGGCTTATTATTTCGCTGCTCTGTATACATAATCCCTGCGATGTTTACCTCACCGAAGATAATGTGTAAGTCGCAGCAAAGCTGAAAAAAGTCATCTAGAGCTTTGGCGTGTTTTTCCTCAAATTGATGTGATTTGCATAACTCAAATAAAGTCATACCTTCACTACTTGGGCAGACAATTTTTTCAGTCACAAAACCCAAGCCTACAGAAGTTTTCACAAAACCATAAGGCATTTCGACAGGAAAGCTAAAGATATTATTTTTATAATGATTTTTACATAGCTGTAGATATTGCAATAATTCACGGCGGAATTGGCGATAAACGCCTTGCGACATTCTACGTTTAAGTTTGCCATGTCCTTTCCAGCCACCATCTTCATCCACTCGATTTGGATTCATGACTTTGATGATTTTGTTTTCATCCTCAGGATGCTGAAACACCATTTTTGAACAGCCTTGTCCGATACATTGCAGTTCATCTAATTGATAAATCATAGGGCCTTCTATCAGGAGATATACAAGAAAAGCATCATTAGAAATGCGACATTTCATGTGATTGAAATGACTATTTTACAAAAAAATAAATAAAATTTCATGAAACTTTAATATTTATGTCATATAGAAGGCTATTAGAAAGAAAATAAAGGCTTGTATTGCAGTTATAACAAGGCATTGATCTAAAATGTGAAGAATAAAAAAACCGAGCGTTTAAGCTCGGTTTTCTTGAATCTGTAACTGATTAGATATCAGAAAGGTCGATACCTAAACGTGCAGCAACTTCTTCATAAGCTTCAACCACACCGCCTAAACCTTGACGGAAACGGTCTTTGTCGAGTTTTTTCTTGGTTTCTTTGTCCCATAGACGACAACCGTCGGGAGAGAACTCATCACCAAGAACAATACGGTCGTGGAATACACCAAACTCAAGTTTGAAGTCCACAAGTAGCATGCCACCTTGGTCAAATAAGTTTTTAAGCACTTCGTTCACTTGGTAAGTGAGGACTTTCATTTGCTCAAGTTGCTCAGCAGTTGCCCAACCTAAAGCAATCGCTTGAGACTCATTGACCATTGGGTCACCAAGCGCATCATCTTTGAAGAATAATTCGAAAGTCGGCGGGGTTAATTCCTTGCCTTCTTCTACACCTAAGCGACGGCATAAAGAACCTGCTGCATAGTTACGAATCACACATTCAACAGGGATCATGCTGAGTTTTTTCACTAAAACTTCTGTTGGTGAAAGAAGTTTTTCAAAGTGAGTCTCAATCCCAGCCGCAGCCAATTTATCCATGATAAAGGCGTTAAAACGGTTGTTCACCTTACCTTTTCGATCTAGTTGTTCGATCTTTTCACCATTGAATGCCGAAGCATCGTCACGAAAGACTAAAATCAGGTGGTCTGCACTGTCTGTTTCATAGACAGATTTCGCTTTACCAGTATAGAGCAAGGTTTGTTTTAACATGAGGGAACCTTTTTCAAAAAAAAATGCCTAGTACGACTAGGCTGGCCAATTTTGGTAAATCTGGGTTAACAATTCTGTGGCTTTTTCAGGCGCTGCAAAACTGTTATCGGCATTGAACACAGCGAGGTTATTGCTGCTGCCGACCGCGGTCAGTCTTAACACATAGATCTGTTGATCGATTTTAATGGTTGCTTCATAACCATTTTTGCTTTGACCAACGATTTGATGGTTGAGGCTGCTGAGGGTGGCAAGCGTATATTGCCAAATTGTAGCAGAATTTCCCTCAATTTTGAGCAGCGGATTCTTATTTCCGTCAATAATCAATTGAGGGCGACCTACGGCTACAGCTACGGTTTCAGTTGATTCTGTTTGGTTGGTAATTTGAGCCGATTCTGGGCGAGGCATTGCGAAACGGTTACCACGTTTGTTTTCAAGTACTGGTGCGTTTTCTAAAGCAAGTGCCTCAACCGTTGGAGCTGGATACAACGGCGTTGCAGGTCGAACCATTGAGCCTTCAGGGTATTTAAGAGGTTCCAAGCTTGCTGTTTCTTTATAGTCCAAACTACCGTTATTGACTGCAAGAGAACTACAACCCGCTAAACTGACGACTGAAAGTGCGAGGGTAAGACCTAAACGTAATTGCATATTAATGTGCTCTTTATTGAATGACACCCGCTTTTGTGAGTGCTTCACGGAGCGGTGTGCGATATTGTTCTGCAAGTGGTGTTAATGGTAAACGAATACCCGTTTCAATTAACTCCATTTCATGAAGTGCCCATTTCACAGGAATTGGGTTTGATTCGCAAAATAGAATTTCGTGTAAATTTGCAACTTGGGTATTTAGGTTTTCTGCTTTTTCAGCTTCGCCTGCCAGTGCTGCCGCGCAAACATCGCTCATTTCTTTTGGTGCAATGTTTGCAGTCACAGAAATATTGCCTTTTGCTCCCGACAGAATCAGTTGATAAGCTGTTGCATCATCACCTGAATAAACAATCATGTCTTTGCCAGCAAGGCCTTCGAGCAGGGCTTGACCACGAGGTACATCACCTGTGGCATCTTTAATGCCTACAATTTGTGGGATATCTGCCAAACGAAAGACGGTTTCATTTGCCAGGTCAACGCCAGTACGACCCGGAACATTATAAAGGATTTGAGGAAGATCAACTGCTTCGGCAATCGCTTTATAGTGTTGATATAAGCCTTCTTGGGTCGGTTTATTATAATAAGGGGTAACCAGAAGAGCAGCATCTGCACCGAGTTCTTTAGCTTCTTTAGTCAACTCGATGGCTTCACGCGTTGAATTCGCGCCAGTCCCCGCAATAATAGGGATGCGTTTGTTCGCGACACGAATGATTTCTTTAATCACTTGTGTATGCTCTTTCATGCTTAGAGTAGACGCTTCACCCGTTGTACCGACAGCAACAATGCTATTTGTGCCTTGTGCGATGTGCCACTCAACTAGCTTCTCTAGACCCTTCCAATCTACACTGCCATCTTCAAACATAGGGGTGACGATTGCGACAATTGAGCCTTGGATGGTCTGTGCTTGCTGAGTCATTTTAAAAAAATATCCTATTTGTCCATCCAGTTGGGGTAGAAAAACATAAGATTGGATGGGTACGTATTTTAATTTATAGCATTTTCAACGCGCTGATACATTGAATAATGCTTATGCAAATTATGAACGAACACAACATGAAGAACAATATGCTTTAGTCAAAGTGTATAAAAACTTTATCTTTCACTACAAAAATACAGCTTGTTTAAATGGTGTATAAAGAAATGCTTTTCATTTTGTATCTGAAAAGGGCGTTTTACATCACCTATGGCCATGGATTAACGCATTTCAAGAAAGGATCTCTTCATCTCAATCGAGCATTAGAAGTTGATCAAACTGAATATCTGGATATAAAGTTCAGGATTGAAGCACTTTTAACGCTTACACAATTTCTCTAAACAGCGATGACATGTCCTTTTAACTTTATAGATCAATGTCCAGCATTTTGTTCTATCTTCTATCTTCGCTTCAATTTGCCGCAATATCCATTGCACTCAAGGCTGTGGTCATTTAATTTTGCCCCGCGAGGATGAATACTGTTTTATAAATTAAGCTAAGCTTGGCCTTCGAGCACAGAACAAAAAGGACAGAGAAGAATGCAGAAGAATATGGCATTGATTGTGGTGGATGTACAAAATGGTTTTACGCCTGGTGGAAATTTAGCGGTAGCAGGATCAGATCAAATCATTCCTAAAATTAATCAGTTGGGCGCTTATTTTGACACTATTGTACTCACTCAAGATTGGCATCCTGAAAATCACGTTTCTTTTGCAGACAATCATCCCGATCAACAGGCCTTTCAAACCATTGAATTGGACTACGGCACACAAGTACTCTGGCCACGTCACTGCGTACAAGGCACACAGGATGCGGAATTGCATCCCGATCTCGATCTTGCCAAAGCGCAGTTGATCATTCGTAAAGGATGTCATGCGCACATTGATAGTTATTCTGCTTTTTTAGAAGCCGATCATAAGACCCAGACGGGACTCGCAGGTTATTTAAGAGAACGTGGGATTGATACAGTGTTTATTGTTGGGATTGCAACTGACTTTTGTGTGGCATGGACGGCAATAGATGCCTGTAAACTCGGCTTTCAAACCTATGTGATTGCCGATGCGACCAAAGGCATTGATTTACACGGTTCTTTACAACATGCATGGCAAGAAATGCTGGCCCATGGTGTGAAACGTCTTTATTGCAAAGATATTGTGGAACAATATGCCGTGAACTGATGCACCGAACCAATCGGTTCACCTCAATCACTAATATCGATATTATAAAAACATGCAGTAGGGGAAGGTCATGGGCACTTTTTTTAAATTTACCGCTTGGATTCAAAAAACGTTTGCTCTGTGGGTGGTGTTATTTGCAGGCATTGCGCTCCTAAGCCCTGAAACTTTTGTCTGGTTGAAAGCTTATATCACGTGGATGTTAGGGCTGATCATGTTTGGTATGGGCATGACCATGACACTGGAAGATTTTAAAGGTGTGATGCAAAGTCCTAAAGCGGTTGCAATTGGGGTGGCAGCTCAGTTTGTGGTGATGCCAAGCGTGGCTTATCTGCTGTGCTTATTATTTCGCTTGCCGACTGAAATTGCGATCGGGGTGATTTTGGTAGGTTGCTGTCCGGGTGGCACTGCATCCAATGTGATTACTTATATGGCGAAAGGCAATACGGCTTTGTCTGTCGCATGTACCACGGTATCGACCTTATTGGCACCCGTTCTGACTCCCGCGATTTTCTATTTGTTGGCCAGCCAATGGATTGAAATTAATGCATGGTCGATGCTGAGTTCAATTTTACAGGTGGTTCTGTTCCCGATTATTTTAGGGCTGGTGGTACGTGCCGTGCTGAAACAGAAAGTTGAAAGCTATATTTCGGTGATGCCCTTAATTTCTGTAGTGGCGATTGTACTGATTGTGGCGGCGATTATTGGCGGCTCAAAAGCACAAATTTTAGAATCAGGCTTATTGATTTTAGCTGTGGTGGCATTACATAACGCGATTGGTTATTTACTTGGCTTTGCAGCTGCACGAATGTTTCACTTGCCACATGCCGACTGTAAAGCGGTTTCGATTGAGGTCGGGATGCAAAACTCAGGACTAGGCGTGGCTTTGGCTGCTGTGCATTTTGCCGCTTCACCAATTACGGCTGTACCTAGCGCGATCTTTAGTTTGTGGCATAACATTTCAGGGCCAATATTAGCCAGCTATTGGGCCGCGAAAGCAGACGCTACAGCCAAGAAAAAAAGTAGAAAAGAACAGATGTCGGTTTAAATACTGTACGCTGTTCAAGCTTTAAGCATAAAGTCAGAATGAACTTTCTATTTGGGCTGTGATTGTAACTAAACTGTCATAAAGACTGCCTAACATCCCTGCCAAACACTTCATAACAGACTGTTTTAAACAGCATTGAGAGGGTATGGATAATTTTCAGCATTCATCGGCGACGTATTTCAACCGAGAGCTATCGTTATTTGAGTTTCATCAGCGGGTTTTAGCACAAGCATTAGATTTGAGTTTGCCTGTGCTAGAACGCTTAAATTTTTTAATTATTTTTTCACGTAATTTGGATGAGTTTTTTGAGATTCGTATTGCGGGTTTGATGAAACAACGTGATATGAATGCCATTGCCAGAACCCCTGATGCGCTCCCCACAGACGTAGTATTACAAGACCTGTCTCAATCTATTCATACTGCGGTTCAAAAACAATTTGAAACGCTCAATCATTCGATTTTACCCGAGTTACAGGCTCACGGTATTCAATTCATTCAGTTCCAAGACATCTTAGAAAAACATAAAACGTGGATTGCAGAATATTTTGCCAAAGAAATCCAACCTGTTTTAACCCCAATTAGCTTAGATCCTTCCCATCCTTTTCCTCGTCTCGTGAATAAAAGTCTGAATTTCATTGTGAGTTTACAAGGTAAGGATGCTTTTGGACGAAGCATTGAAATGGCGATTGTCCCTGCACCGCGCTCATTACCGCGTTTAATTCAGATGCCGAAAAACGTGGCAGGCAATATCGACACGCAGATTTTTTTAACCGCAATGATTCAGCAGCACATCAGTGATCTGTTTCCAGGGATGAAAGCCACGGGCTGTTATGCTTTTCGTGTGACGCGTAATGCCGATCTGATTTTATCGGAAGATGTCGATGATTTGGCGGTTGCACTCAAAGATGAGCTGTCTTCACGCCGTTTTGGTCGCGCGGTGCGTTTAGAAATTGAAGATGACTGCCCCGAAGCGGTGATTGATTATTTGCTCAAGGAGTTTGATTTAACTGAGCAGGAACTTTATCGCATTGATGGGCCGATCAATCTTTCACGTCTCAGTACCAGTTGTGACCGACCTGAATTAAAGCATCCAGTGTTTATTCCAGTCATTCCCAAAGTTTTGCGTAAACAAAAAACTACTTTTGATACTTTAAAAGCACAGGATGTATTGTTGCATCATCCGTTTGATTCTTTTCAGCCTGTAATTGGCTTATTAAAAGAAGCCGCGAAAGACCCAAATGTGCTGGCGATTAAACAAACGCTCTACCGCAGTGGGCCTGACTCAGAAATTGTACAGGTCTTGGCAGAAGCAGCACGAAATGGCAAGGAAGTCACAGCCGTGATTGAGTTGCGTGCGCGTTTTGATGAAGAGTCGAACATTACCGTGGCCAATATTTTGCAAGAAGCTGGAGCGGTGGTGGTGTATGGGATTGTTGGTTATAAAACCCATGCCAAAATGATTTTGATCGTACGCCGTGAAAATGCTCAGTTGGTCCGTTATGCCCATCTGGGCACAGGCAATTATCATGCGGGTAATGCCCGTATGTATACCGATTATGGGTTGATGACCACACAACCTGATATTTGTGAAGATGTACACCGTATGTTCCAAGAACTGACGGGGATGGGCAAAATGGCCAAGTTGAAGGCGTTGTTACATGCGCCTTTTACGTTACACAGTGAACTTTTAAAACTGATTGAGCAAGAAATTCAGTTTGCGCAAGTCGGTCAAAAGGCGCGTATCATCATCAAAGTCAATGCTTTGACAGAGCCTCAGTTAATTGCTGCACTGTATCGTGCGTCACAAGCGGGGGTACAGGTCGATCTGATTATCCGTTCGATCTGTTGTTTGATTCCACAGGTCCAAGGGATGTCTGAGAATATTCGTGTGCGTTCGATTGTGGGCCGTTTTCTGGAACATACCCGCGTGTATTGTTTTGAGCATGGCGGTGAGAAAAAGCTGTACTGTGCCAGCGCAGACTGGATGGGACGTAATTTATTTTCGCGTGTTGAAACCTGCTTTCCAATATTAGATCGCACTCTGAAAAAGCAGATTTATAAAGACGGATTAATCAGTTACTTAAATGATTGTTTGAATGCTTGGGAGCTACAAGCCGATGGTCATTGGCTTAAAGTGGCCTGTACTGATCCAGAGCAAAGGTATAGTGCGCAGCAACATTTAATTGCGCAGAAGCAACTCAAAATTTAACAGTTGCCATAAAAAAGCCTGACGCAGGTCAGGCTTTTTTATGATTGGGTGTAATTAAGAGGCTTTAGATTGTTTTGCTTTTAAAATTTCCGTTCTTAAGCTTTGTGCCAATTCTGCAGACTCAGCACCCATGCCATTGACCATAAAGGCATGGCGGGTCAAGACATTAGTTGGATTAGGTAAATTCACCAGTTGGTAACTTTCAGAAATGTGTTTCAATAATTCGTTGCTTAAATGTATAGCACTTTCTTTAGCAGACAACTGTTGGACCAAACGCTCAGCCGCTTGATTTGCAGATAGTTGCATTGCATCGACTGCGGTTGAAATGCCACAACGCGTTTGTAAAACAAAGCGCTTTTCTTCGCGGTAACGTTTATACAAAACCTCAGATAGCAGTTGGAACACACTGCTGATCATCATTAAACATGGAACTGCATTCGGTGTGTCTGTCGACATGCTGAGGGTAGCACCATGCTCATTAAAGGATTGAACTGTAGTGATGTCGGAGCTGTTGAGTTTGTAGTGTTTTAGACAAAGTTCTGTGCTTTTATTGAGGAAAATTTGACACAAATTAAAGTATGGAATCGACACGGTTTTATTCACTGAGTCCATCAATTGTTTCGGGTCATAAAATTGAATATTGAGCGCAACCGAATGATTATCCACGATCACTGGTTTCTGTTCTTTAGGTTTCGCACTGGTTTTGATTTGTTGTTGTGCTTGGGCAATCGCGACTGCCGTATGGTGTTTCTCTTGTTCAAGCGTTTGCGTTAAAACTTGAATTTCATGTTTTAAGCGGGATTCATTATTGATCCGTGCCAAATATTCGGTACGGCTTGGGCGCGCAATGGCACGATAAGCTAACCACAGTAAACCATGAATCGCTAAGGACAATAAAATCGCTAACCACTGAGTCCGTAAAATCTCACCAATACTTGGTTTGATGAGTGTGATCTCAATACTACCCACTTTCTTTTCATTTTGCAGCGCATCACGGACAAACACTTCGCCATCACGAGTTCGAACTTGGCCGCCTGTCGCTAGGACTTGATTATTGGCATCCAAAATACGAATGGAAGCTACGCTTGGGTTGGTCGCATAGCGATCCACCAAAAGCGCAAGTGAAACCGTATTGGCAGGCTCCAGCTCTGCAAGACTGTCTGTGACCAATTGAGAGGTCATCAGTTGGCCTTGGTTGGCACGGTTTTCACTCAGTTGATGAGTTGTTGCCAATACCAATAAAAAGGTATGTAAAGCAAAACTTACAATTAATAGGCTAGCAAATAGCCCTTGTCTAGGCGCATTCAACGTAAACTTCCAAAGAAAATATATTCAATTTCGATTATGATTCTAACAATAGTCGTAGCTCAGACCCGAGTCAATTCATGCGAGAAATCATTCTTATTTCATTTTTAGGACCAGACCAGCCGAATCAGTTCACTCGATTAATGCAGGTATTGTCCACTCATTCACTACAAATTTTAGATGTTGGACAAGCAGTTATTCATAACCAATTGACCTTGGGTATAGTTGTTTCTTCAGATGACCAAACCGCAACGGCTTTGGCGATGAAAGAAATTCTAATTTTAGCACATGATATTGGTTTAACTGTACGTTTTAAACCAATCACTACAACTGAATACGACCAGTGGGTGAGCGAAGGTGGAAGAACGCGTTATATTGTCACGGCTTTGGCGCCAGAGCTTGAGGCGTCTCACTTACAAGCAGTTACAAATATTGTGTCCAACCAAGGTTTCAACATCGAAACCGTGACCCGTTTGTCAGGTCGTCCAGTCTTAAATGGCGAAGTCGATGGACCGAAACGCGCCTGTGTTCAATTCGGTTTAAGTGGTCAAATGCTGGATGCCGCAGCCATGCGTGCAGCCTGTTTACGTTTGTCACATGAACTAAATGTCGATGTAGCGGTACAAGAAGACAATGCCTACCGTCGTAACCGCCGTTTGGTTTGTTTTGACATGGACTCGACCTTAATCGAGCAAGAAGTGATTGATGAGTTAGCTATTGAAGCGGGTGTTGGCGCACAAGTCGCTGAAATCACAGAACGTGCAATGCAGGGTGAGCTGGATTTCCAACAAAGCTTCCGTGCACGTGTCGCACTGCTCAAAGGAATGGATGCTTCTGTCCTACCTAAAATTGCAGAACGTCTGACCGTTACAGAAGGCGCTGAACGCTTAATTTCGACTTTAAAAGCGTTGGGCTACCGCACGGCTATCTTGTCGGGTGGTTTTCAGTACTTTGCTGAGTATTTACAAGCCAAACTTGGCATTGATGAAGTGCATGCCAATGTCCTAGACGTTGACAATGGGTTGGTGACGGGCGAAGTTAAAGGTCACATTGTCGATGGTGCACGTAAGGCATTATTATTACGTGAGTTAGCGGATAAGATGGGCATTTCTCTTGAGCAGGCGATTGCAGTTGGAGATGGTGCGAACGATTTACCGATGCTGTCGATTGCTGGCTTAGGTGTAGCTTTCCGTGCGAAACCGCTGGTGAGACAAAACGCCAATCAAGCCATTTCAAGTGTCGGCTTAGATGGTGTGTTGTATTTATTGGGTGTGCACGATAAAGATTTAAATCGTGCTTAAAGCATGTGCCTGTTATAAAAAACGCAGCCTTTGAGCTGCGTTTTTTTGTTGCAAATTTATGCGAAAAACGATGAGCGGTCAGTGAAAAATGTTGATAAAAACAACGAGCAACAGAATCGAAAAAAATAATTTTAACCGCTGAAATTAAGGGTTTTATTTTGTAATGACACGCCAAGACCGAGCGCATCTTTGTTTTGGAAAAGTTCAAATCTAAAAAAATGTAATGACAATATAATATGGCGACAAGGTATGTCGCATTCTAAAAATACAAGCCTTTTTTTCTTCTCAAAACTGCTCATAATGCATGCATAGAGTTTGAAAGCTACACAATCCATTAATTTTAAACGGTATCGGGGATGAGTTCAGCACAGTGTATCAGTCGCCTGAATTTATCTTAGACGGAGGTTTTTATGGTAACAGCGAATTTAGCAACCATTGTTGGCTTGAGTTTAGTCGCCGCTGCGTTGATTGCTGTTTTCTTTTCGCCTTATCGTCGCTGGTTGAGTTTTATGGTGGCAGGTATGGCGTTTTGGGGAATATTGGAAGTCATTCGCCTAGGTGTGCAAGCAGTGTTTGAAATGCCGATCACTTATAGCTACTTAACTGCTTTAACTTCAGCGATGCTTATTGTGACGATGTTACTTCTACGTGAAGACCGTCGCGCAGAACGTGCAATAGCGCAGCGACGTTGTATTGAACATACACCTGTATATGAAGATGACCAACAGCAGTGTTCTAGCCGCTAAGTCATAGCCTCATACCGTAAAAGAAGATGCCCTTTGCATCTTTTTTACGTTCTTACATGATTGTTATACAAAGCCTAGCGGTAAAAATGGTAACTTGTGGTAGCATTGAAAACAGTCAATTTATCAACAATTACAATAGGCTTTCATGTCATGAAACTATCTTCAATTCCTGTGGTAAAACTTCCATTGGTTGATGTCAGCACGGATCCGCTGGATTTAATGGTTACTGGTTTGGCACTTCGTATGAAACAGCTGGCGCGTACAAGTCCAAAATTTATTGAATTAGTTCATGAACGTCAGTTCCGTATTCAAATTGGTACGGATTTAGGTATGGCACGCCAAATTATTGTGAATAATGGTCAGATTGATACCGTTTCAGGTGATGTTGAAAAAGCAGATTTTATTTTACAGTTTGCGGACAGTGAGCAGGGTGTGAAAACTCTAATCAAAGGCGACCCAACCGCATTTATGACGGGCATGCAAAACGGCAGCATTAAAATGGAAGGTGATTTTGGTCTATTGGTTTGGTTCAACCAAGTTGCAAAATTGGTTCCACCAAAGCTACCAAAGCCTGTGAAAGCAAAAATTAAAGCCGCTCGCGCGTTTTTGAAAGAAAAAACCGGTAAATAAAAAGATTTTTTCAACGTCTCGATTTCTGCTCCTTTATAAAAGGGAGATTAAGCGCGATGAAATTGAAAAAGCCCTCCATCGAGGGCTTTTTTATGCATAGTGCTTTTATTCGACTTCTAAATTGAAAGTCACGGGTCCATCATTGACCAAATGTACTTTCATGTCGGCAGCAAAAATACCGGTTTGCACATGCTCAAACTGGGTCTTAGTATATTCAACCAGTTGTTCGTATAAGACTTGAGCATCATTTGGTGGCATTGCTGGTCCAAAGTCAGGACGTAAACCTTTTTGGGTTTGCGCCATCAAAGTAAATTGAGAAACTAGAAGAATTCCACCACCGGCTTGGCTGACATTCCAGCCCATTTTGCCTTGTTCGTCGTCAAAAAAACGATATTTTAAAATTTTATCGATCAGTTTTTTACCTTTGTCTAAAGTGTCTTCTTTCCCAAGACCTAAGAAAACCAAGATACCGTGTTGAATTTCACCTTTGGTTTCACCATCGACCACCACTTTGGCTTCGAGAACGCGTTGTAATAAGGCCCGCATGACTGATTCTATCTACTATTTGATTGTGCAGACTGAAATTGTAGCAAACCAAGTGAAGCACAGTAGAGTTATCGATTGAAAAAACAAGACCGTTGCGTTGATATCTATAGCAATGTTTAAGTAAAGGAACATAATCCAAGAACGATCTCAGCAAAGACCTCAACACTTGGATCCTAAATCAAGAGAAACAAGAGATGTACTGAGTAATTGGTCGAATAGCAAGACTGAATTACCAAAACATGGCTATGCTGTTTAAAAAAATGTGCTTTAATGCAATAAGTTGCTAAAAATCGAAAATGATATGTCTGCCATCATCCAATCCTTATTAGATACTGATCTGTACAAATTTACGATGCTACAGGTGGTTCTGCATAAGTTTCCCCAAGCGCATAGTGTGTACCAGTTCCGTTGTCGCAATTTGGATGACACTGTTTATCCTTTAGTCGACATTCTTGATGATTTAAATCACCAATTAGATTCGCTCTGCCAATTACGTTTTCAAGACGATGAGCTGCAATACCTGCGTGGTTTGCGCTTTATCAAAAGTGATTTTGTCGATTATTTAGAGCTGTTTCAGCTCAAACGCCGTTTTATTGTGGCCAGTATCGATAACCAAGGCCGTTTAGACATTCGAATTGAAGGGCCGATGGTTCAAGCCATGATGTTTGAAATCTTTGTGCTTGCCATTGTCAATGAGCTGTATTTTCGCCGTATTCGAACGGATGAGGTCATGGCTGAGGGCGAACGTCGCTTACAGGCCAAAGTGGCTTTATTAAAACACTATGAAACATCGCAAACGCCAAATGATCCCCCATTTTTAGTTTCTGACTTTGGTACACGGCGCCGCTATAGTTTGGCGTGGCAAAAACATGTGATTGAGGTGTTTAATCAAGCTGCACCACATATTTTCCGTGGTACCAGTAATGTCTTAATTGCGAAGCAATTGGGCCTAACCCCGATTGGGACCATGGCGCATGAATTCTTACAAGCATTCCAAGCGCTAGATGTACGTTTACGTAATTTTCAAAAATCAGCACTGGAAACGTGGGTACAAGAGTACCGTGGTGATTTAGGTATTGCTTTGACGGATGTGGTGGGGATGGATGCATTCCTGCGTGATTTTGACTTGTACTTTGCCAAGCTATTCGATGGCTTGCGTCATGACAGTGGCGACCCTTATGAATGGGGCGATAAAGCCTATGCTCACTATAAAAAGCTGAAAATTGACAGTAAAACCAAAATGCTGACCTTTAGTGATGGACTGAATTTAGAGAAAGCGTGGGACCTGCACAACTATTTCAAAGACCGTTTCCAAGTCAGCTTCGGGATTGGTACCAATTTGACCAATGATATGGGACAAACGCCATTAAATATTGTGCTTAAATTGGTCGAGTGTAATGGCCAGTCGGTTGCGAAAATCTCAGACAGTCCAGGCAAAACCATGACTGATAACGATACTTTTTTGGCGTATTTACGTCAGGTTTTTGAGATTGCTGAAACAGAAGCCAATTAATCCAGAATATATACCATGCCAGAATCCGTTCTGGCATGGTTGTATTCAAAAACTAGTGAATAGTGAGATCTATAATTCTGCTAAAAGAATGCAAAAAATCAGAATAATTGTAAAAATGAGTTGTGCTAAGATCAAAGCATAATCTGAAAACATACGAAATAATATGACACATTCTGCCTTTGATTTTGGCTTGTTGATAGACGCAGAGCAGTTGGTTCCGCATTTAGGTAATGACAAATTACGCATCGTCGATTTAAGTCGAGCTTCAGTCTATGACCAATTGCATATTCCACATGCTTTGCATTTAAAGCCGAAATTTTTGGTGCGCCAAGACGAACAAGCCACGGGATTACTTCCCGATGTAGAAGGTTTACAAGAGCTAATTCGTTATCTGAATATTTCACCCGAGCATCATGTGGTGGTTTATGATGATGAAGGTGGCGCTTGGGCGGGACGCTTGATTTGGAATTTACACTGCTTAGGTTTTGAAAATACCAGTCTGCTCAATGGTGGAATTCATGCATGGCTTGCAGCAGGACTTCCAACCACTTCTGAAGTGGGACAGTTTGAACCTGTCAGCGCCTTGGTACAGGTCGATCAAGCCAAAATACAGCAGTATCGAATTGAATATGCTGAGTTATTAGAGAAAGTTCAAAACAGCGAAGTCCAACTCTGGGACTGCCGAACAGAAGACGAATATACCGGCCTGCGTCTTGCAGCGCGACGCGGCGGTCACATTCCAAATGCACTTCATTTTGAATGGAGTACTGCCCTTAACCGTGAAAATCATTTAAGATTGCACCCTTTAGAACGCACGCAGCAACGCTTAGAACAATTGGGTTTTAACTTAAATGAACCTGTGGTGGTGTACTGTCAGTCACATCACCGTTCAGGACTGGCTTATATTTTAGGTCGTTTATTGGGTTGGAATATTCAGGCGTATGACGGTGCGTGGAGTGAATGGGGCAACCGCCTCGACAGTCCTATCATTACCGGAGAGATGCCGTCTTGAGCCTCACATCACGCTTAAAAAAACAAATTTTCATTCAAGCTCAACGTGTTGTACCGCAACATCAGTTATCACGTGTCGTGGGCAGAGTCGCAGCCAGTGAAAACCCGATTGTGAAAAATGCAGTCATCGCGGCTTTTAAAGCACAGTATGGCATTGATATGTCGATTGCTGAGCAGAGCAATGCACTGAAATTTAAATCTTTTAATGAGTTTTTTACCCGTGCATTAAAAGAGGGTGTACGTGATATTGATACCGATGCGACCAGTATTGTATCGCCTGCGGACGGTGCAATTTCACAGTTGGGTCCCATTGTGGAAGGTGATATTTTCCAAGCCAAAGGGCAAAAATTCACCGTTGATAATTTAATTGCAGATCCGCAGTTGGCTGAACCATTTAAAAATGGTCAGTTTGCAACGGTGTATTTATCGCCTAAAGATTATCACCGTGTGCATATGCCATTTGCAGGTACATTGACGGAAACCTTATATGTGCCGGGTGAATTGTTCTCGGTCAATCAAACCACTGCTGAAAACATTCCAGGCTTGTTTGCCCGCAATGAACGTATGGTCTGTTTATTTGATACAGAAATCGGCCGTATGGCCGTAGTTCTCGTTGGCGCCATGATTGTGGCGGGGATTGAAACTGTTGCAACAGGAAAAGTGAAGCCAACTGGTCGTTTAGAACTAAATCAGCATAATTTATTCTTGGACAAAGGTGCTGAACTTGGGCGCTTTTACTTAGGCTCAACCGCTGTGGTACTGTTTGAAAAAGACAAAATGACGTGGGATGCAGCCTTTAAAGCCAACTCGACTGTGGTGATGGGTGAAGCGATGGGGCACACGCTTTAATCTCGGTCACCGTCCTTGTTAAACGGACGGTGAGAGACAAAAAAAGCACCGATATCGGTGCTTTTTTTATGTTTCTGAAGAAAGGTTTATTCAGGATTATAGGTACGTTCTTTGGGAAATATCACTTTAAAAATAGAGCCTTGATTTTCTTTGGATTCAATTTCTAAATGTGCTTGGTGCTGCATTAATACGTGTTTCACAATTGCGAGGCCTAAGCCTGTGCCACCCGTTTGACGGCTGCGTGCACTGTCGACACGGTAGAAGCGTTCGGTTAAACGGGGTAGGTGCTTAGGATCAATGCCTATACCAGTATCTTCCACAGTAAAATAAGCCTGTTCACCATTGTCATGCCAACCCATGGTCACTGTTCCGCCTTTCGGCGTATATTTGATGGCATTGGTAATCAGGTTACTAAAAGCACTGGCCAACTCCATATCTGAACCGATCAAGTCGCAATGACTGTCGATGTCGAGATTGAGCGTATGCCCATAATCAATATTATAGGCATGTGCATCGTCATAAAGTTGGTTCATTAAGCTCGGCATATCAATGATTTGATTTTTAGCAATTTGCTTGTCATTTTCTAAGCGTGACAGTAATAGCAAATCATTCACCAAGGCATTCATGCGTTTGGCCTGTGCCTGCATTTGGTCAAAGGCCCGCTTCCAACGTGGGTTGAGGTCTTCTTGGTCGGTAAAAGTCTCAATATAACCACTGAGTACCGTTAGCGGTGTGCGTAGTTCATGTGAAATGTTATCGACAAAGTCTTTACGCATTTGTTCGAGATTGTGCATGCGGGTCACGTCATAGGCGACCAGTAAACGACTTTCACCCCCAAATCGAGTCATTTTGACTTGAACATAATGTTCATCAAAACTGGATGACTTCATTTTTAAGCCATCTGGTGCAGCATCAATATTATTGTAATAATCAATAAAACTTGGTTGGCGTAATAAAGTCAAAATATTACGACCACGGTCATTTTGTTCGATGCCTAATAACCGTTCTGCGGCAGGGTTCCACCATTCAATTTGTTGCATGTCATCAATCAGTACCACGGCTTCTTGCAAAGCGACCAATGATGACTGCACCCGATCAATCAATCCAACCATTTCCGCTTGTACAATCCGTTCTTGGCGCTGTGCCCGATAAACATTGAACAATAATGCCCCCCAAATGCCCCCCAGATTGGGTGGAACTTCGTAGGGACGATTGGAAATCCAGTCATTGACTAAATACAAAGAGCGCATTTGCAGAATAAAAAAAACTGCAAAGGCAACCGCGATACACGTCCAAAAATAACCGACGCCAAAGCCAATTAAGCTTGCAATCAGCAAGAAAAAGGCAAGGAGACGTAAGTCCTGTTTGGCAAAGCCCCATAAACTGCTGTATCGCGTTTTTTTATGCTCGCGCGCAAGTTCAGGAACCGGGTAGGGTTCATACATAAAACAAAACTAACCTAGGGCGATATCCGCACGTGTAGAGAATCGATAGCCTGTACCCCGAACTGTTTGCACAAAGCGATCCGCCGCATAAGGCTCAAGCACTTTACGTAAACGGCGAATATGCACGTCAATGGTACGGTCTTCAATATACACGTTTCCGCCCCAGACTTGGTCAAGAAGTTGTGCACGGGTGTAGGCACGTTCAGGATGAGTCATGAAGAAGGCCAGTAAACGATACTCAGTGGGCCCCATGTCGAGGAAATTATTGCCAAAGCTTACCCGTTGGCTGACAGGGTCTAAGATTAAGCCATTGGCATCAATTGATTTTTCACCGCTGAGCGCATTAGCGCGGCGTAAAACGGCTTTAATGCGTGAAACCAATTCACGGGTCGAAAACGGTTTGGTCATGTAGTCATCGGCACCAGCGTCCAGACCTTGTACTTTATGGTCTTCTTCACCACGTGCCGTGAGCATAATCACTGGAATTTCAGAGAGATTTTCATCGCGCTTGAGACGGCGACATAAATCTACACCACTGACACCACCGGGCATCATCCAGTCGAGCAAGATCAAAGCAGGACGCTGATCCACAATCATTTGGTGGGCTTGTTTTGCATCTTCTGCTTGTAAGCATTGAAAGCCTGCCATATCCAACGAGGTGTGAATCATTTCTCGAATGGGAAGTTCATCATCGACGATTAAAATGTAGTCATCTTTCACAACGCAATATCCTATTGTAGGTAACGGCAGGCCGTTTTAATTTTATGACAGGCTTATTACAAAGATTAATTATGACAGTATCATTGCAAAAAACAGACGATTGATGAAATTTGCAAAAAAATGTGACAAAAAATCGTCATATTGGGATTCAAAATTAATGGAAGTTTAATCTAAATTGCATTCGAAAATGCCGATCTCATCCAAGTGAAAAGTCTTAGACATCCAATTTTGCCCGTGCATTCGGGTCTGAAAAGGTTTCTAGGAGTGAAATAAACACAATACGGCTGGAGGTTAACACTTCTTCAAAGGATTGTTTAAACCCACTGACCACCCAACGGATCGCAATTTGTGTGACATAGCCATTGAGGCCTGTGGCGACCAGCGAAATTTCTCGTTCGGACCGGTTAATTTGCGGCATCATCAGCATCACAAAGGCTTGAATCATCCGGTCAAAACGGGTCATGGTTTCATGAATGGTGGCTTGGTTATGTAATTCTTGCACCAACATCGCATCGATATAAATAATACGCGCCATGCGGGGATTGTCTTTTAAGGTAGTAAGCAGGGCACGCAGTCCAGCATCAATCATTTTATGTGGATCTGAAGAGGCTTGCATGATGGCTTGCATGACATTGTGCTGTAACTCATCGATCAGCTTTAAAAAAATAGTTTGAAACAGTTGCTCACTTTTTTTAAACGACTCATAAAAATAACGTTCAGTGAGCTTGGCTTCATTACAAATATCTTTCACCGTCACGGCAAAAAAGCCGTGAGTGCCGTAGGCTTCAATTCCTGCTTCAATCAGTTTTTCACGACGCAGCTGTTTACGTTCAGAAAGCGATAAGCCCTTGAATTGTCTTTCTTTGGTTTTATTGTTATCGCTGTTTTGTTGTACTGGTTCAGATGCCGTCATCAGATTTCATCGCCCTATTTTAAAGCCAAGGTTTTGCATAGTTTAGCAATAAACCACGACTCTACCTATGCGTAGGCTTTAATCTCTAGCTGGTTTTCATAGACTTGACACTTTTGGCTATTAAATTTATGACAATTGATATTGTCAATTATAAAAAAAGCATCTACAGTCGATGTACAAAGATAAAGGACAACCACAATCTCATGAAGAATTTTAAAAATAAAGTTGCGGCAATTACAGGTGCAGGATCGGGTATTGGCCAACAATTGGCACTTTTATTGGTCAAGGCGGGCTGTCATGTGTCATTGAGTGATGTCAATGAACAAGGGTTGGCGAAAACAGTTGAACTGCTACAAGGCACCAATGTACGTGTCACCACGAAAAAATTAGACGTCTCAGACCGCTTAGCGATGCAAGCGTGGGCTGAAGAAACCGTACAAAATCATGGTTCTGTAAATATGATTTTTAATAATGCTGGCGTTGCTTTGGGTTCAACCGTAGAAGGTGCATCCTATGAAGAGCTGGAATGGATCGTGGGGATTAATTTCTGGGGTGTGGTCTATGGCACCAAAGAGTTTTTGCCTTATATCAAGAAAACAGGCGATGGGCATATCATCAATATTTCCAGCCTATTTGGCCTAACCGCTCAACCGACTCAATCTGCTTACAATGCCACTAAGTTTGCGGTGCGTGGCTTTACCGAGTCATTACGCCAAGAGTTAGATATGGAAAACTCTGGCGTGAGCGCATTGTGCGTGCATCCGGGTGGGATTCGAACCAATATTGCCAATGCTGCCAAAGTGAATGACAGCTTGCGTAGCATCGGGATGAACCCTGAGAAGTCTGCGCAAACCTTTAATAAATTATTACGTTGTCCACCTGAAGAAGCAGCGCGTCAAATTTTAGAGGCGGTACAAAAAGACAAGCGTCGTTTATTGATTGGCAATGATGCGAAAACGCTAGATTTGATTCAGCGCATCTTACCAACGGGCTACCAAAAAGTGACGGCTTTTGCGACCAAATTAAGCCAAAGAAAGTCTTAATGTCGTGATGTAAAAAAACCGCCTTGGCGGGTTTTTTTATGCTTAATTTTAAAGAGTGTCATGATCAAAAAACTGTTTTATTAAATATCCGTTGAGCTTCAAATGAGCGTTTCAATGGTCTTTTTCTTCCAAACAAATTGATAATAAAGCCCCTGCATAATGCATAAGCTGACAAAAGCCAGTGCATAAGCATACCAAATACCTTGCAGTCCCCACCATTCACTAAATAAGTAGGCACAGGGCACTTCAATCGCAATAATCGCAACGATATTGATCACCATGGGCATGGTGACCGTACCACTGGCCCGCATAATGGAGGCAAAAATGGCACTGGCACCAAAGAATAAAATGGACCACAGCACAATAAATAACAGCTGCTGCCCCAGCTCAACCACCGCATGGTCCGTGATAAACAGTGCCATGAGGTATTTGGAGAAGAGGTAGGCCAAAACCACCAGAGAGCCTGTAATGATAATGTTCATGCCGAGTGCGGTACGCGTGACTTTGGCCAATAACTCGGATTTGCCTGCGCCAATGGCTTGTGCACCAAAAATCGATGCAGCAATGGCAATCGACAGGGCGGGGAATTGAATATAATTCAGAACCTGATTGACCGCACCATAGGCTGCGGTCGCATCGGCCCCATGGCGGTTGACTAGGCCCACAATCACAAGGCCCGCAACCGAGGTGGTGATCATTTGAATGCCTGTTGGAACCCCTAATCGCAGAATGATTTTACTCAGCTGGCGGTCAAAGCGAATATGACGTAGCAGTTGTGCATCGAGTCTGAGTGGGTGCTGTTTATAGTTCAAATAGAAATATAAAAAGGTCAGCACGGAAACAAAGCCTAAAATGGTCGCAATGGCAGGCGCAACAATCCCCAGTTTGGGAAAGCCGAAATAACCAGCAATCAGAACTGGCGTGACACAAAGCCCAATCAAGATGGTCATGCCAGAAGCAATCAGAGGTGTCGTACTGTCTCCGACACCGCGTAAAATTGAGGTATAAATAATATATACAAACAGGAGGGGGCTACCTGCCAACATCCATTGCACATAAGGTAACGAGAGATGCATGACGTCTTCATCGATACCCAAAGCCGATAAAATTGGTCGCGCAAAAATCCCCCCTAAAAATGCAATAAAGCTGCCACCAATGAGGGTCATAAAAATAGTGGAGCCGACCACCGCACGGACTTTTTCAATATTTTGTGCGCCCCATGCTTGGCCAACCAAGACGGTCGACCCCGCTGATAGTCCAATTACGAAGGCCATTAAGCAAAACAGGATGGGGAAGAACACTGCAACCGCTGCAATCGCCTGCACCCCCATCATCTGTCCGACAAAGATGGTATTAATCGTACCCGACAGATTTTGCAGAATATTGGTGGCAATCAAAGGCATCAGGAAAATAAAAAAGGCTTTCCATAGCTTTTGCTGTTGCACCAACGGGGTGTGTGCTGACATAAGTCATCCTGAGGTTATTTTTGTTACATTTCTAAGGCTTACCCTAGCATAGTTCAGTGTTGAAAAGCCGATGTATTTCAGTAAGCGAAGTCGGTTCTTGTGCAAAAGCAAAGCTGAAAAAAGATTTAAACGCTTTGCAAAATTTCAGCTGCCTGAGCCAAGGTTTGATCGGTCTTGGCAAAGCAAAAACGAATCATGCGCAAAGCCTCTGGGGCCTGCTGATAAAACACCGAAACAGGAATGCCAACAATGCCATGCTGCTCTGCCAGAAAGCGGCAAAATTCAACATCATTTAAATCGGGACGAATGTGGCTGTAGTCGACATTTTGAAAGTAAGTGCCTTGTGAAGGCAACCATTGAAAGCGTGAACCAGTTAAACCCTCAATAAAACGATCGCGTTTTGCTTGATAAAAGCCCGCTAAGTTTTGAATATGCTCAGGATGTTGCTGCATATAATTGGCCAAAGCCAGTTGTACTGGGGTGACTCCGCAGAAGTTGGCAAACTGATAGACCTGACGGAACAGTTGCATCAGCGCAGGTGTAGCGACGCAGTAGCCGGTTTTCCAACCCGTCACATGAAAGGTTTTACCAAAGGAACCCACCACTACACTACGCTCACGCAGTTCAGGAAAAGACAGCGCGGAATAGTGACGTTGGCCATCAAATACCAGATGTTCATAGACTTCATCAGACAGGACTAAAATATTGGTGTCGCGAATCAGTTCAATCAGCGTCAACCAATCTTGCTTGCTCCAAATGGCACCACTCGGGTTATGTGGTGTGTTGATAATGATCAGTTTAGTTTTGGCCGTTATGGCTGATCTGACCTGTTCCCAATCGACTGAAAAATGCGGGCACTGGAGCGTAACATGAATGGCTTTGCCCCCAACCAAAGCCACACTTGGCGCATAGCTGTCATAACTGGGGTCAAAAATGATGACTTCATCGCCCGCATGAACCACGGCTTGAATGGTAGCAAAAAGGCCAATAGTTGCACCTGGGGTGATGGTAATTTCAGTCATCGGGTCAAGCTGAATCTGATCGCGTTGTGCAAATTGCTGCGCCAGTTGCTCGCGTAACAACCAGACCCCATCGCCCGGAGCATACTGATTAAAACCACTTTGAGTGGCCTGTGCTAAAGCATCCAGCAGTTCAGCGGGGCCTTCGAAGTCTGGAAAACCTTGAGATAGATTTAGGGCATTTAAGCGCTGTGCCATGGCAGTCATGGTGCTGAAAATAGTGACGCCTTGTGCAGGCAGTTTAGATGAAGGCAACTGAATCATGAATGCTTAAAAGTGTGTAAATATCAGCCCAAAATAGCATATTCATCCCCTTTTACTTATGCAAATTTTGCATGTAGGTCAGGGGTAAAGCATGCATTTTTGTGGATTGCTTTTATAAGAGCTGTTCAACTACCGCGCGAATAATCCCCAGTGCTAAGCCAATAAATGTACCGACTACCACACCATTGACCCGAATCATATGCAAGTCGCCACCAACTTCATTTTCGATCTTGTCAATCATCACACTGGAGTCCCATTCGTGAATACGTTCACTGATAAAACGAATGACTTTTTCGCTGTATTGGTCGCTGAGATTGACTGCAATGCCGCTGAGGCGTTGATTGAGCAAATCTCTGACGGCTTGATTGGAGATGATGTTTTCCCCAATTTGTTGAATGGATACACGGATGTTCTGAGCAATGCCAGAGTCTGGTTTTTGTAGGTCTTGTTTAATGGCATCACATAAAATGACTACTGCACCGCTAATAAAATTCAGCACTTGTGGGCTATCTAGCAGGGCATCTTTGGTTTGGTTTAAACGCTGGCTGGCTTTACTGTCGGTGTCTGCCAGTTCGAGCATGAGCGCGTGCCCTATCGCTTCAATCTTTTGACGCCACGGATGCTCAGGATCGGCCAACATAGACTCGACTCTTTGAATGAGAGAGTCGATAGTTCTTTGCTGCACATCGATGCCAATCCAACTGGCCCCTTTGGCCAATTTCCAGACTCCGAGTTCTTTGAACAAGGTTCGGGTTAACTCACGACTTTGTTCAGGATGTTGGGTCATCCAGTCATGTGCCAAGTCGAGTCCGCGTTGTAATACATCTTGATGGAAATCATTTTCTAGCACTGCACGCAGCATTTCACTGGCCAAATGATTGACCTGAGTGTTACGCACCCACTGCACGCTGTTACTTTGGATAAAGCGTCCGATTTGTTCTTGGCCCACAAACTCAAAGACTTTAGGCACCGTTTGTTGAATGACTTGGGTGACTTGCAGATTGTTTTGTGGATTGGCGAGCCATTGGCCAACCGCCAAAGACAGGTCGATACTTTGCAGGCTTTTTTCCACCACTTGTGGAGAAAGAAAATTCTCTTGTACAAAGCGGCCCATAGACTCTGCAATACGGTCTTTGTTACGGGGAATAATTTCGGTGTGATCGCGTAAAAACTTTGGAATTGGCATTTTCCCAAAGGGATTACGGAACAGCACAGTAATGGCATACCAGTCAGCCAAGCCGCCGACTACACCTGCTTCTGCGGATAACATTAAAATATGAATGACCCAGACTTTGTCTGTGGGGACAAACTTGGCAACGACCATCAGCAGCAGCCATGTCACCACTGCTGTGAGCAGGGCAGTGGTGGCAAAGCGTTTACTGCGTTTCAGACTCGATGGGACGGCTTGAGGTTCATTCATAGGCAGGCTCTATGCTTTATTTACTGGTCGACGCTGGACTGCTCGGTTCAGGCGGTGGGAGCACTTCACCGGTTGGACTCAAACCGTATTTTCCACCCAGCGATTTTAAAATCAGCGTGGCATCAAAGGCATCGCTTGGTGCCGATTTTTGGTCTTTAAAGCATTGAATGCTATATGACACTTGCAAAGGATCAATGTCGACTACACGTGGTACATCGTAGAACGGATCAGGCCAAAAGGCTGGATGGCGAGAATAATAACCATATGGGTAGTAAGGCATTGGGTTTGAATACACCACGGCTTGTCGGGGTGGTTGGTTTTGGTTGCTCGGGTCATTCAGTACTTTAAAAAAGCGATAACCATTTTGCACTGTGGTTTGCGCGGCTTTGACTAGGGTAATTTCTTCAGCCGTGCCATAGCTCATATTTGGGCGAGCTTGGAAGCTGATGCGATAAGTCGAGGTGTTTAATGGCGTATTACTAAACCGACCTAACTGGTCGAAGGTTAAGGGCTTTGAGGGGGTAGAGGCACAGCCTACTAAACTCAGACCCGTCGCCAGTGCACAGGCGATTAAAATTTTCTTCATGAGATAGACTCCTTAGCACACAGGGAGAAGCCGAACAGTTAAAAATGGCTGTTGGGCTGAGTCAAAAAATCCAGTTCTTCTTGGCTTGAGTTGCGGCCAAGGACTTGGTTCCGATGTGGATAGCGTCCAAAACGATCGATAATCTCTTTGTGACGCTGTTCAAAATCTAGGTTAATCGGATTGCCTAAGTCTTCGAACAATTTTAAAGCATATTGATGAATAAGTTTCGATTCACTATGCATAAAGGGCATATATAAAAAACTACGTTGTATGGGTGGCAGCGCTGCATCCAGTTGTAGCGTGATGGCTTCTTGCGCCAAAGCTAAGGCCAAGGCATCTTGAGCAAAGGCCAAAGGACTGTTCCGATACAGGTTTCTCGACAGTTGGTCGAGCACAATAATTTCAGCCAAACGCCCTTCAGTACTACTGCGCCAAGACCATAGCTCAGCATGCGCCGCTTGTTGATGAATTGTCTTAAATTTTTCTTCGATGAGTTTATCGAACGCATCATTTTGTCTAAACCACCAGTTTTGGTTTTTGGGATCGAACCAAAAATCTAAAATTTCTTGATAATTCATAAAGTTTACAATTCTTTAGCATTTATTCTTCAATACAATCACACTTTTGACCTGTCTAATAGCGTAACTTTGTGATAAATATTTTCCGAAAAAATAGAACAGGTGGTTTACTTGAAAATAGGACTGGGTGTAATGTGCCGAATTAAAATCACGTTATACTGATATAAACTGATGATTTTATTTTATTCGTCGTTGTAATTGTTTCTTCCAAAAAGTGAGATTGTAATGGGTCAACCCGCATCTAAATCTAAAGCTGTGTTACCGAATTGGGTCAATTCATCACTTTTGCAAGGGATGTTACGCGGGATTGAGCGTGAAAGTTTGCGCATGCAAAGTGATGGCTTTTTATCACAAGCCGACCACCCCGAAGCTTTGGGTTCTGCGCTGACTCATCCGCATATCACGACGGATTATTCGGAAGCTTTATTAGAATTTATTACGCCGCCACAGCCTAGCATTAGCGAGGCGTTGCATTATTTAAAAGACATTCATAGCGTGGCGCATCGTCATTTGGAAAATGGTGAAAAGCTCTGGCCGCTGTCGATGCCATGTATGTTGGATGACAATGACGATAAAATTCGCTTAGCCCAATATGGCAGCTCAAATATCGGGAAGTTCAAGACCTTATACCGTCATGGTTTAGGGGTACGTTATGGTCGTCGTATGCAAACCATTTCAGGTTTACACTATAACTTGTCTTTTCCAGATCAACTGTTTGAACAATTACAACAACATGAAACAGATGAAGCACTAAAAGCCTTATCTGCACAAGACTATCGTAGTCACCGCTATTTTGGTTTGATCCGCAATTTTATTCGTCTCACACCGTTGGTGATGTTTTTGGTCGGAGCAAGCCCATCGGTCTGCCAGTGTTTTATGACAGGGCGTGAACATCATCTGTTGCCATTGCTACGCGGGACCTTGTATTTACCGTATGCGACTGCTTTGCGCATGGGACGTTTTGGTTATCAAAACTCAGCACAAAAGCAGCTCGGAATTCATTACAACAATATCGACGGTTATCTCGAAGGCCTACAAAAGGCAGTCAAAACCGCTTATGCACCGTTTAGTCGCTTAGGCCTCAATGATGCGCAGGGCGAACCGATTCAAATTAATGATCATGTATTGCAAATTGAAAATGAGTACTACAGTTTGGTGCGTCCAAAGCAAGTGCCGCTAGCAGGTGAAACGCCATCACAAGCGCTGAGCAATCGTGGTGTAGGTTATGTGGAACTGCGTGCGGTGGATGTGAACCCGTATAGCCCAATTGGGATCAATGAAGATACCGCAGGTTTCTTAGAAGTATTGGCGCTGTATTGCTTACTGCTGGATAGCCCAGATTTATTACCTGCAGAGCAAGATCAAATCGAGAAAAACCAAGCGGAAGTGGTCAATCGTGGTCGTGCACCGAATGCTGCAATTGCTGTGGGTGAGCAATCGTTCCCGATTGAAGCATGGAGTCAGTCTCATTTAGAGGCGATGCAAGAACTGGTTGTGCTGTTAGATCAGTGCTATGACACCACACTGTATAGTAAAGCGATGACAGTCATGCAACAGAGAGTCGCTGAAGTTGATGATACTTTGTCGGCGCAGATGATCGAAGATACTCTGGAAGCGGGTGGGACATGGGGCTTTGGTAGCCAAATGGCTGCACAACATGCATCGAGTTATGAGCGTCATCAGTTGAGTGCAGAGACATGGGCTTATTTTGACGATTTAGCTACGCAATCACTGCAACAACAACAGCAATTAGAGCAAGACAGTCAAATGAGTTTTGAACAGTATCTCGCGCAATTTAGATAAAAAATTAAGAGGATTGACCATGCAATGGAGTTATCGCTTCGTGAGTGGTGTTTTGGTTTTAGCCAGTATCATTGGGATGGCCTTTGCCTTGTATTTAGAGCATGGCCCGCTACAGTTAAACCCATGTCCACTCTGTGTGTTCCAACGTGTGGGGTTGATTGGACTGGGGATTATTTCGCTGATTGCCTTTTTGCATAACCCAGCATCGAATGGTTTTAAACGCTTTTATGCATTTTTAGGTAGCCTCTCGATCTTATGGTCGGCGGGTGTGGCAGCACGTCACGTTTGGTTACAGAGCTTACCGCCTGATCAAGTGCCGAGCTGTGGCCCAGGCTTGGATTATTGGTTAGACACTTTGCCGCTGCGTGCTGTGTTTGAGCAAGTTTTAACAGGTTCAGGTGAATGTGCACTGGTAGATTGGACTTTCTTGGGTCAGTCTTTACCTGTCTGGTCGTTGGTGTTTTTTGTGGTACTGGCGTTGATTAGCCTGTGGCAACTGTTGCGTAAATATCCAAGCCACGCGAAGAAAAAATAATAAAGATAAAAAAAGCCAACGTCATGTTGGCTTTTTTATTGGATGTATTGTTCCGTCCTGAAATAAGTTTACACCTTAAGAGACTTATTTTATGGAACATGAACGAGAACAATGAGTTAAGCGTACACAACGTGATTATAGCTTCGCCTTTAAAATGATGGTTGTACATGAAGTAGAAAAAGGGCAAATTACTTATAAACAAGCTCAGGC
>NZ_JBIMCF010000012.1:0-85592 GCF_048551975.1 Acinetobacter johnsonii
GGACAGTTTCATCACTGCTTTTAAAAACTGCAAGCAAAGTATTGGTAAGTTGTTTACTGTAGGAATTGAAGGTAATAATTGCAAAATAAGGCATCGATAGAAGAAGTTGCAATTTCTCCAAAAAGCTTGAAAACCATTTTAAAGCCTTCGACTTAACCTTCTTTTACATCAATAATGGCTTCATTTAATGTCAGCATACTTTTTAAAACACCACCAAAATTTTTGGCTGAATAGTTATGTACTCGCTTGCATCACAAGCTCAGGAACTTATCTTAAGCCCCTTTGAAAAAGCTAGAATAAAAAAGGTCGCTATAATAGCGACCTTTTTTACAACAAATTATTTTGTGAGTAATACTGTGAGTAACTTATAAAAATTTTATGAATAAATATATAAATTACAAAATATTAATCACAGAATAGGCAGATTACATCATTCCGCCCATACCACCCATGCCGCCCATATCAGGCATTGCAGGCTTGTCTTCTGGAACGTCAGTAATCATACACTCAGTTGTCAACATTAAACCTGCTACAGATGCAGCATGTTCAAGTGCAGAACGCGTTACTTTCGCAGGGTCAAGAATACCCATTTCTAGCATATCGCCATACTCAGAAGTTGCAGCGTTATAACCAAAGTTACCTTCGCCATTTTTCACAGCATTGATCACAACTGAAGGTTCATCACCCGCATTCGCAACGATTTGACGAAGTGGCGCTTCAATTGCACGACGTAAAATGTTAATACCTACATTTTGATCGTCATTCGCACCATTTACGCCATCAAGCGCAGCTGCAGCACGTACCAGTGCAACACCACCACCAGCAACCACACCTTCTTCAACAGCAGCACGTGTTGCATGAAGCGCATCGTCTACACGGTCTTTCTTCTCTTTCATTTCAACTTCAGTCGCTGCACCAATTTTGATGACTGCAACACCGCCAGCTAATTTAGCAACACGTTCTTGAAGTTTTTCTTTGTCGTATTCAGACGATGATTCTTCAATTTGCGCGCGGATTTGAGTCACACGTTCAGCAATTTGAGCTGCATCACCAGCACCGTCAACAATCACCGTGTTTTCTTTAGACACAGTAACTTTATGTGCAGTACCTAAGTCTTGAAGAGAAGCTTGCTCTAAAGTCATGCCTACTTCTTCAGAAATCACAGTCGCGCCCGTCAAGATTGCGATATCTTGAAGCATTGCTTTACGACGGTCACCAAAACCAGGTGCTTTAACCGCACATACTTTGATAATTCCGCGCATGTTGTTAACAACAAGTGTAGCTAACGCTTCACCTTCAACATCTTCAGCAATGATTAAAAGTGGTTTACCTGTTTTAGCTACAGCTTCTAACACAGTAATTAATTCACGGATGTTGCTGATTTTTTTGTCAACAAGCAAGATAAACGGATTTTCAAGTTCAGCCGTTAATGTATCTTGTTTGTTTGCAAAGTATGGGCTGATATAACCACGGTCAAACTGCATGCCTTCAACAACGTCTAAAGCATCTTCAAAGCCTGAACCTTCTTCAACGGTAATCACGCCTTCTTTACCTACGCGTTCCATTGCTTGTGCAATGAGTTTACCTACAGTTTCGTCAGAGTTTGCAGAGATTGAACCGACTTGTTCAATCGCTTTCGTATCAGAAGCAGGTTTTGCTGTTGCTTTAATTTCAGCAACTAAGGCTTTAACAGCAAGGTCAATACCGCGTTTCAAGTCCATTGGGTTCATGCCCGCAGTCACTGACTTGATGCCTTCGTTTAGAATTGCTTGAGCCAATACTGTTGCAGTTGTTGTACCGTCACCCGCGATGTCATTGGTTTTAGAAGATACTTCACGAACCAATTGAGCGCCCATGTTCTCAAATTTGTCTTTTAGAGAAATTTCTTTCGCAACCGTTACACCATCTTTAGTGATGTGCGGCGCACCGAAAGAACGGTCGATCACAACGTTACGGCCTTTAGGACCTAAAGTTACTTTTACAGCATCAGCAAGCACGTTTACGCCTGCAATCATTTTAGAACGAGCTGAATCACCAAATTTTACGTCTTTAGCTGACATACTAAACTCCAAATATTCTTAAATTTTAATCAATTGTATTGCTTAAACAGCAAATGAACGTTCTGAATTAACCTTCAAGAACCGCTAAAATATCAGACTCTTTCATCACAAGAAGTTCTTCGCCTTCAACTTTAACTTTAGTGCCTGCATATGCACCAAACAGTACATTGTCGCCCACTTTTACATCTAAAGCACGAACGCCATTGTCTGTAATTTTGCCATTACCTACTGCAATGATTTCACCTTGAGCTGGCTGTTCAGCAGCAGAAGTACTCAAAATTAAACCACCTGCAGTTTTAGTTTCCTTTTCTACGCGGCGAATCACAACGTTGTCATGTAAAGGACGAATTTTGCTCATTTCTTGCTCCATAGACATTTTCAATATGCCATTGTTTACGATGTGAAGATGACTTCTTATTCCTAGGTCATCAACAAAATTTTGATATGACACTTTTGTGGGGATGGAAAAAAGGGCTTCAAGGGCAAACACAAAATATTTTTATATTTTTGCGCTCTTTTTAAGCAAACCTCATCAAAGTTTAGACACTCAATTCAATCTGACGTATTTTGCTGCATCAGATCGAAGTGATTTGTTTCAGCGTTAAAGCTCAAATGCTGTACATCAGCATTCGGCAAAATAATATTCAGGCTATTGGGCAAACCCGCATGTAAACGATAAGACGTTGCCGTTCCAGCATGAATATCCAACACTGGATGCGATACCCCAAGTTGATAAATCTGATTCAAATCATAAACGGCAGCGTGATGTAAATGCCCATGTAAAAGTCCATTTAAACCATGTTGGCTCCATTGCTCCAATGCAATACGACCAAGCATCGGACAGTCTTTCACACCATGACTATGGTTTGGTGGAGTATAAAAAGGCTGATGCACAGCGATCAGTTTAATTTTGTGCGCTGGTGCTTGCTGCAACTTCAGGTCAATCTCTTGAATTTGGCTCAGTGAAATATGTCCTCGCGTATGGTAACGCCGACGAATACTATTCACCCCAATAACATAAAAGTGTTCAGTTTCTAAGGTATTTTCCATTCCCCCAAAAAAAAGTTGATAACGTGCAAAGGGGCTGAAAAAACGATTCCACAGATGGTACAGCGGAATATCATGATTCCCCGGCACTACCAAATAAGGCAGCTTTAAACTGTCTAAAAACTGCCGACAAGCATAAAACTGAATAAACCGGGCTCGCTGGGTCAAGTCCCCACTGACCACTACGGCTTCAAAAGAATGTTCCTCACATAACTGACGAATGGCCTGCAAACAGGCTTCGCGTTCGGTCCCAAAGTGTAAATCTGACAAATGTAATATCATAAGGGAACCATGATATTCAGCGCATGCTTACGTACTGTAATTTTCAGCGGTGGTGTCATCGTGACAATTTCTCCATCTACCGCAACCGTGAGCTTATTACGCTTTGAATGAACAATCACTTCATCTGCTGCAAAGCTATAAACATCGGAAGCCTGATCCAAATTACCTTTAATCAGCTGCCATAAGGTCTTGAACAAAGTCCGCTTATCACTTTTTGCTACTACCACGCCCGCCACTTTGCCTGCTTCCGCCGCCTCGGCAATACGTAGTTTCATTTCAGCCAGTTGAAGTTGATTATTGCCAAAGAAAATTAATGGCGTTTTCACTGGATAGCGCTGTCCATCGACTTCCACTTCAAGTTTTAATTCTTTACGGTCGCGGATGAGAACATCCAATGCCGAGGTATACGCATGCAATGGAAAACGTCCAAAATGCTTATTAAACTGTTCTCTTTTTTGAATAAATAAAGGATAAAGCCCTAAACTGGCATTGTTCAGATAGATATGTTGATTCAACTGTGCCACATGCACAGAACGTGGTTGCCCTTCACTAATGGCTTTGGCTGCATCTAATAGGTCCAACGGAATATTCAACACTCGTGCAACATAATTAAAGGTACCTAGAGGCAAGATCCCCATGGGAATATCCGTTCCCATCAATTTAGATGCAACTGCATTTAAAGTACCATCCCCACCTGCAGCAACCACGACCCCTACATTTTCCGCTTGACGATGGCGTAGTAAAATCTCTTGCATCATCTGATCAAAGTTCATGCACTCACTTAACTCAAATGACTGTATTTCAAAACCCGCAGTACTCAAATCTGCTATCAACTGTTCATACACTTCATCTTTATTTGCAGCATGAAAACCTGATTTTTTATTATAAATAAGTGATAAAGGTTTGAGTTGTTCTGACATTTTGCACCTAAACTTGAAGTAATTGCTCTATTTTTGTCCAAATATTCAACACTTAACAGTTTTGTTATGTAAAATTCAAATGAGTACCATTTATTTAATCAATAATAAATCCCAATAAAAAATTAAATTTAAGCATATGATTTTAATAATAATATCTTAAGTGAATAACTCCCATAAATATAATAAATACACAAAATAAAAGCAAAAAAACCAAATAAACTATTGTTTTTTAATAATTAAAACAAAGAAACTCCATCAAACTGTTCATAATTTAGATACGCCTTTGGTCTTATTTTTTTTATCAAATTATGCTTTAATACAGCCACTTTTTTTTCATCTTTTCATCTCTGCAGTAAATTTTATTGCTGAGATTGTACTTTGTACAAACGTGTACATATTTGAGATAGGCCTCACCATGACCCAAGTGAACGCACCAGAATTCGTTCGTCACCCTAAGCTTATTGCCTGGGTAGAAGAAATTGCAAAATTAACAAAACCAGCAAAAATTGAATGGTGTGACGGCAGCGAAGAAGAATATCAACGTTATATCAACTTGATGATCGCTAACGGCACAATGCAAGCGCTTAACCAAGAAACGCATCCTGGTTCTTATCTTGCTAATTCTGATCCTTCTGACGTTGCTCGTGTTGAAGGTCGTACTTACATCTGCTCTGAAAAACAAGAAGATGCTGGCGCAACAAACAACTGGGAAGAGCCTGCTGAAATGCGTGCTCGTCTAAATGGTTTGTTTGACGGTTCAATGGCAGGTCGTACTTTATATGTAGTACCGTTCTCTATGGGCCCATTAGGTTCTCATATTGCGCACATTGGCATCGAATTAACTGACTCTCCATATGTAGCAGTTAGCATGTCTAAAATGGCTCGCATGGGTAAAGCTGTTTATGACGTTCTTGGTACAGACGGTGAATTTATTCCTTGCGTACATACTGTTGGTGCGCCGCTTGCTGATGGCGAAAAAGATGTTGCATGGCCTTGCAACCCTGAAAAATACATCGTGCATTACCCAGAAACACGTGAAATCTGGTCTTACGGTTCTGGTTACGGCGGTAACGCATTGTTAGGTAAAAAATGCTTAGCTTTACGTATTGCGTCTTCTATGGGTCGTCAACAAGGTTGGTTAGCAGAACACATGTTGATCCTTGGTGTGACTAATCCACAAGGTGAAAAACACTACATCGCAGCGGCATTCCCTTCTGCTTGTGGTAAAACAAACTTCGCAATGTTGATTCCACCAGCAGGCTACGAAGGTTGGAAAATTGAAACTGTAGGTGACGATATTGCTTGGATCAAACCAGGTGAAGACGGTCGCTTATACGCAATCAACCCAGAAGCAGGCTTCTTCGGTGTAGCGCCTGGTACAAATACCAAGACCAACCCGAACTGTATGGCTACACTTCACAAAGACGTGATCTATACCAACGTTGCGGTAACTGATAACGGTGAAGTATGGTGGGAAGGTCTTACTAAAGAAGCACCTGCCAACCTGACTAACTGGAAAGGTCAACCTCACACTGGCGCAGAAAAAGCGGCTCATCCAAATGCGCGCTTCACTGTTTCAGCAGGTCAATGTCCTTCTATTGATGCTGACTGGGAAAATCCAGCAGGTGTTCCAATTTCAGCGTTCATCTTTGGTGGTCGCCGTGCGGACACAGTGCCTCTAATTTCAGAAGCATTTGACTGGGTAGATGGTGTTTACAAAGCTGCAACTATGGGCTCTGAAACAACTGCTGCTGCTGTTGGCCAACAAGGTATTGTTCGTCGTGACCCATTTGCAATGCTTCCATTTGCGGGTTACAACATGGCTGACTACTTCACTCACTGGTTAGAAATGGGTGAGAAAGTTGGCGAGAAAGCTGCTGCTGCAGGTAACAAGCTTCCTGGTATCTATAACGTGAACTGGTTCCGTCGTGACGCTGAAGGCAACTTCGTATGGCCTGGTTTCGGTCAAAACATGCGTGTTCTTGAGTGGATCATTGACCGTTGTGAAGGCCGTGCTGATGCAGTTGAAACACCAATTGGTTTAGTTCCAACGTATGAACAGTTGAACTGGACAGGTTCTGACTTCACTAAAGCCCAGTTTGACCTTGTGACTTCTCAAGACAAAGATCAATGGATCAAAGAGCTTGAAAGCCACACTGAACTATTCGACAAACTTGGTGAACGCCTACCAGCTGCACTTAAAGCTCGCCAAAACGAACTTTTAGATGCTGTTAAGCAATCTGCTTAATCTTTAAATTAAGCAAAAAAAAGACCGCGTAAGTGGTCTTTTTTTTTAATCTCTTTATAATTTTAAAACTTTATAACTCAACAAAAATTTATCACGCAATATTCAAACTACTTTATTACCCATACACTATTTTAAAAAAACTAAAAATAATTCATTGATTTAGTTGTATTGTTTTTATAACAATTTGACTATAAACATGGCTTACACAGAAGTAACCACAACTTCATATTTGCGCAATCAAAGACACCCCTGATTCAACTCAATTTTGAAATCAAAAGCTCCGCAAAGTCGCTGAGGGCACTTATGGCAGCGTGGTTGAACTTTATCCGCGTTTTGCTGAAAGTGCACATCAAGTCGGTGGTAACGTCGTCATTAACTACAATGCTAGCCAACGATTTGACTTTTGGCCTTGGCGTATTGTTCGCCCAGTCGTTTGGGGAACGGCTGTAAAATGGAAGACACCTGTAGACTGTAAACAGCTCGGTGGTATCGAAATTTAAATCTAAAAAAGCCGCGATAGCAGCTTTTGTAATAGAACGAGATCAACTGTAACCTGACACAATCAATACTATGCAGCATCCTCTTGCAGACGACGTAGGTGTAAATCCTGCAAGTAGAGGTCTAAAGCTTGAGTTTCTAGTGCATCAAATTTTAAATACAGTTTAGTCCGTCGTTTTAAAATATCTTCACTACTGATGGCCCACTCACGTTTCACCAAATAATCCACTTCTTGCTGATACAAACCATGGCCAAAAGACTGCCCTAAAGTTTGTACATCTTTGTTCTCACCGAGCATATGCCACACTCGACTACCATAACTATTTGCCCAACGATGCGCTGTTTGAGACTCTAGCCCTTTGATTTCATGCATCAACTCTGCACATAAAACCTCGACTGAACTAAAACCTTCCGCACCTGGGAGTTTTTCCTCAGCCGTCCATTCCGCTTTCATGTGTGGAAAATAACGTTTCAGCTGTAGCAAAGCCGCTTCCGCCAACTTGCGATAAGTCGTTAACTTTCCACCATAAACAGATAACAATGGCGCTTCATCCGCAACAGGTTTAGACATCGCCAGTACATAATCACGTGTCACTTTAGAGGCTTGTGCACTTGCATCATCATACAGCGCCCTTACGCCTGCAAAGCTTGAAATTACATCTTCTGGCTGTAATTGAAGCTTGAAGTGGTCATTAATTACATCAATCAAATAAGCCGTTTCCTGTTCGGTAATGTGGACATAATTTGCATCACCCTCAAACTCTACGTCAGTGGTACCAATCAGGCTGTATTCATCTAAATAAGGAATCACAAACACAATGCGTTGATCGTCATTTTGCAAAATAAACGCATGCTGTTCAGGGTATAAACGCTTCACAATGATATGACTGCCCTGAACCAATCGAATACCCGCCTTTGGGGTTTTGGACATTTGCTGTTGAATAAAATCTGTGACCCATGCACCCGTTGCATTGACTAAGCTTCGAGCTTTAATTTGATAGTGTTGTTTTTGATGCTCTAAGGTTAGACACCACACACCCTCCTGCTGAACCGCAGAAACGCATCGCGTTTGTGTTCGAATTTGAGCCCCCAACTCATGTGCTTGAATTGCATTAACCACCACCAAACGCGTATCATCCACAGTACAGTCTGAATATTCGAAACCACGTTTAATCGTGTCTTTTAACGGGCTATCGACATTAAAATGAACAAGCTCTGAACCCTCTAATGTTTCTCGTTTTGCCAAATAGTCATAGATAAATAAGCCTGAACGAATCAGCCATGCAGGGCGCAAATAAGGCAAATGCGGCATAATAAAACGCATAGGATGGATCAAGTGTGGGGCTTTTTTTAACAGTACTTCACGCTCTAATAGCGCTTCACGCACCAAACGAAATTGTTTTTGTTCGAGATAACGCAATCCACCATGGATGAGCTTGCTACTGGCTGAAGACGTATGACTGGCTAAATCATCTTTTTCGCAGACGAAAACACTTAAACCGCGCCCTACAGCATCATTTGCAATGCCTACCCCATTGATGCCCGCGCCCACAACGGCAATATCATAAATGGCATCTGTGCCTTGCATATTCACCTCTCTCGTTGAGTTATTGTGTTATTTTTGTTCTTCACGCTAAACTAAACTTAACATCAAAATCCAAGCTTGTCATATTCCGAAGCCAGTCAAATCAGAAAAAATTCGTTACTCTAAATAAATTAATAACCGCATCTATTTTTACAATTTAATTTTAATTTTGACTATTCAATGAAAAATCGCCTAATTTCCAAGCTAAAGAAAACGTTCCTTTCTAAAAACCAACATTCACCATAAAATAAAAAAGTACTATAACCTCTTGTATTTTAATTGACTAATCACACACTGAAAAATCACAAGGGTTTGTTTTAGATAAGTAAAATGATAATTTCCCATTAAAATAAAGATATTCATTAGAAAAACTTAACCGCATATAAATCATACCAATATTTAGACTAAAGTCGAATGAAGTCCAAGAATAAGGGGCGTATAAAGAAACAGAATTTTTTGTTTAATCTTAAAATATATTGTTTTAACTTTTTCTACTTAAAAAGTTAAAAGATGTATTTTCCGAATGTCTCTTTGGGAAATTTTTGTGACTGATCTATCTCCCCAAGCTGCTCCAGTAAGCATCGATAAAAAGACCCGTTTAAAATCGATTCTCGGTGGTTCAGCTGGCAACTTAGTTGAATGGTATGACTGGTATGTCTATGCAGCATTTACCTTATATTTCGCTCCACAGTTTTTCCCTGAAGGGGATGACACAGTAAAACTTTTACAAGCTGCTGCCGTCTTTGCACTGGGCTTCCTGATGCGACCTATTGGCGCGTGGATCATGGGCATTTATGCAGACCGTAAAGGACGTAAATCAGGTCTTACCCTGTCTGTCTCTTTAATGTGTGTGGGATCTTTGATTATTGCTTGTGCACCCACCTATGCCAGTGTGGGTATGCTCGCACCTGCCTTATTGCTCTTTGCCCGTTTATTGCAAGGTTTAAGTGTAGGTGGAGAGTACGGTTCAAGTGCAACCTATTTAACGGAAATGGCTGGCAAAAACCATCGTGGTTTCTTCTCTAGTTTTCAATATGTGACTCTTATTTCAGGTCAGCTCTTGGCACTTTGTGTATTGATCATTTTACAACGCACCATGAGCGAAGCACAGTTATCTGAATGGGGCTGGCGTATTCCCTTCTTCATTGGGGCTGTACTTGCCATTGTGGTGTTCTGGATTCGTCGTGGCTTGGTTGAAACACAATCCTCAAAAGATGCACAGGAACAAGCTAAAAATGGTGGCCCAAAATCTAGCGCACTTGCTTTATTTACCAAATATCCAAAGCAAGCATTCACTGTGATTATGCTGACTGCGGGTGGAACACTGGCATTCAACACCTTTACCACGTATTTACAAAAATACTTAGTCAACACCTCAGGTTTTGAGAAAACCACAGCAACAGAGATCACTACAGCAGCAATCTTTGTCTTCATGCTATTACAACCTGTGGTGGGTGCACTGTCTGATAAAATTGGTCGTAAACCAATTATGATCACTTTTGGTGTATTGGGTGTGCTGTTCACAATTCCTATTTTCAACGGTTTAGGCTCAACCAGCAGCCCAACAACCGCATTCATGTTATGTATGAGCGGTATGGTGATTGTGACAGGTTATACTGCGATTAATGCCGTAGTCAAAGCAGAGCTCTTTCCAGCACATATTCGTGCACTAGGGGTTGCCCTGCCTTATGCGATTGCCAATACTATCTTTGGTGGTACAGCAGAACTTGTGGCGTTGAGCTTTAAAAATGCAGGACATGAAAACTACTTCTTTTACTACATCACCTTCATGATTGGCTTATCTCTACTGACTTACATCTTTATGAAAGACACCAAAAAGCACAGCATGATTACAGATCATTGATACTTAGAATAAGTGCGTAAGTTAAGAAGCTAAACATAAAAAATGCCTTCTCGAATGAAGGCATTTTTTATGTTTGATCAATTTTTTGCCGAAACTTGATTGATTGAAATATCGTGAATTACGCCCGCGTATGGCATACTAAGAACAAGAATAATCTTAGGAACTTTTGATATGAAAAATACGTATAAACTTTTAGGCTTAAGCTGTATCGTTTTAGTAGTATCTGCATGTCAAAGCACGCCTCGCCAATACAATGGCAATGTTGGCTATCAAATTGAACATCAATCAGCGTCAAGCGCTACCCTTGCTTATACGCTTGCTGCTCGTAAGAACCAGCAACTCGATGAAAATAAATTACAACGTGCTTGCCAAAAAGTTTTAGGTTCACAAAAGAATTATAAATTGGCGATTTTAAGTATTAATGACATTCCTAATACTGCAGCAGATGTTCCCCAATATGGACGCCAAATTGGTCAAACTCGTGCCACTTTTGGCTTAAGCAATACACCTGACTTACACCAAGGTGAAAACTTTGCAACACGCGAATCACTTGAAGCACGCCCAAGCACACTGCATGTTGTGCGCTATACCTGCTCTTAATACCTTCTGATATAAAAAAGTGCTTAGTATCCTTTTTGAGTCTCTAAAGTTCGATAAAAACTCACATTACGAAACTCTGGTGACTCATCTAGATCTGGCCAAGTTGTGGCACTACGCTCATCGAGCTTCATGTACTTCGGATGGCTAAAATTTTTAACACGACTATCCGCCACCCAAACTTCAGATGCAAACTTTAAAAATTCATCTAAAAAGAAACGATTGCATTGATCATATAAAACATCAGCAGCCAATAGAACATCGACCTGTTCAGATTGAGACAAGTCATCCAAATACTCTAGCTCTACATTATTAAGTTCTGCATTGGCACGGCAAGCATCTAAACTAACTGCATCAATATCGCAACAAATCACACGTTTTGCGCCCGCCATTTTGGCTGCAATCGCCACCACACCTGAACCTGCGCCAAAATCCAACACCACCTTATCTTTGACATGATGAGGCTCTGCCAGTAACCACTGCGCCATGGCTAGACCTGAAGCCCAACAAAAGATCCAATATGGTGTTTCATTCCAAATACGGCGAATAATTTCATCATCCAGTTTATCGGTTGGAAATACGGGAGGAATGAGCCACAAAGAAATAGATGTTTCAGGAAGCTGTTGCGCAAGCAATTCACAGTGTGGAATCACTTCATGCAAGGCGTTTAGCAAATGTTTAGGTGCTGGAGGAAATTGAAAAGTACAGCTCATAGATAAGCCTTGAAAACTTATTAGAATTTACAACAATAATTTGATACATGATATGCCATCTACAGCTGTTTGATGCAGACCATCATTAAATAATTAATGTTTCTGCGACATATTAAATCAACGATTAAATATGTCGAGTTATGTAGATGGCAATGGTTTTGGTTACTTTTGCCGAAACAAAAGTAACATACGAGCTACTTACATCAATAGTGACAACGAAAAGACTCCGTCATGACTCATATCAATCAAATTAACCTAAAGCTTTCTCAGCTGCTTCAACCGTTTGACGAATTAGTGTCGTAATCGTCATTGGGCCCACGCCACCTGGAACTGGCGTATACGCAGAAGCCACCTCTTCAATACCAACCAATTGAATGTCGCCTACACCACCACCATCACGTGGATGGAAACCAGCATCAACAACTACTGCACCTTGTTTAATCCAATCTTTTTGAATCAATTCAGCCTTACCAACCGCACCCACGATAATATCGGCTTGTTTCACAAAGTCAGCTAAGTTCTGAGTACGTGAGTGGCAGATCGTTACGGTCGCATTGGCTTGAAGTAGCATCGCAGCCATTGGCTTACCCAAAATTGCAGAACGTCCTACAACAACAGCATGCTTTCCAGCAATTTCAATATTGTTTTCTTGCAAAATAGTCATAATACCTGCAGGTGTCGCAGAACCATATGCTGCCTCACCCATAGCCATACGACCAAAACCAAGACACGTTACGCCATCCACATCTTTTGCAAGAGAAATTGCATCAAAACATGCACGCTCATCAATTTGTTCAGGCACTGGATGTTGAAGCAAAATACCGTGAACATCAGGATTTGCATTCAGTTTTTCAATTTCAGCCAACAATTGTTCAGTGGTGGTCTCTTTTGGCAGTTCAACTTTAAGTGAGTCCATACCAACACGACGGCAGGCATTTCCTTTCATACGTACATAAGTTGCAGATGCACCATCGTCACCCACCAAAATAGTCGCAAGAATTGGGGTACGACCTGATTTTGCTTTGAGCGCTTCAACGCGAGTTAACAAGTCAGCTTCAATTTGTTTTGCCAATGCACGACCATCTAAAACTAATGCCACGGCACATCTCCAAGTGTTGATATGAATCAATTTTGCACATAATACATGATAATTTTAAATATTTTTCGCTATATGCTGTTTTTATGCGCATACGAATGAAAGCACTATTGTTTTTTTTTCAGAGCTTGCTAATATACGCATCAACAAGACGCGGCGGGGTGGCAGAGTGGTCATGCAGCGGACTGCAACTCCGTGGACGCCGGTTCGATTCCGACCTCCGCCTCCATCTTGTTAAAGCCCGAGTGGTGAAATCGGTAGACACAGGGGATTTAAAATCCCCCGCCCACAAAGCGTGCCAGTTCGAGTCTGGCCTCGGGCACCATTCTTATACTTCTAAGTATGGTGCATATAAAGAATCCAGCGTTAAGCTGGTTTTTTTATGCCTACAGAAAAAGCATAATCCAATGCACAAAAAAGAGAGCTCACTGACTCTCTTAAAAGTAATATTTCATTTGTTTATCACGATAAGGATGGTAATAAATAATGTTGCAGATCTTGTTCTAATTTTTCTTGAAAATGAGCTGGCTCAATAATTTTAATGTATGGAATCCAATAACGCACCAAAGGTAAAAGTTGCATTTCATGGCAAATTTGGCAGTTAATTAACAAGCCACCCGATACATCTTCTAATACGATTTCTTGCTCTGGCAATAACAGACGTTGCTTAAAATATAAGGCAACTTCAGGCCGAACCGATATTTTCACGGTTTGCTTATGCTTTGCAAACCAAATCCCATCACTCAGTTCTAATTGGGTTAACACCTCTAAATGGTGCTCGAAAAGCTCCGTCTCATGTAGAACGACTTGATCTATTTTACTTAAACGATAAGCACGTAATTCATCAGCTACAGCTGCAGCCAAATACCAACTTCCCTGATGATGAATTAAACGATATGGGTCTACATGGCGCAAACGATCATTATAAATAAAACTGATTTTTTGACGCTTATGAATCGCACCCGCAAAAACCTTAAAATGTTCAGCAAATTGCTGTGCATTTTCATAATAATAACCTTTGGCAGAGAACACTTGATTCGCTCGCTCATCAAGCAGGCCACGTAGAAAAGACATATCTAAAGATGGGTAGAGCTCACTGATCCCAGAAAGCTGAGCAAAGTTTTGAATGTCTTGTAGCTTAAAGCGTCCAAGATAAACCGAATCTAAGAAGTACTTCTTGGTATATTCGTCTTGAAGTAAAGGCAAATACGTATTGAGACGATCAAAATCTCGCTCTATCGTTCGTGTACTCACCTGAAATTCATGTGCTAGTTCTGCAACCCCTAATTGATACCCAGTATTTAATTTAGTCAAAATATTTGCTAAACGCTCCGCAAGGCGTTCATGTGTTGAAGCTTTACGCTTCATATTACCCTCGCTGTACAATCAATGTTTGTTAGATTTCTTCTTCTTTACTACAGTTTGCTGATGCGCTAAACGCTCTATATAACGCTCAAAATGAATTAAGGCTTTATACAGCTTATGTATCTCATCAGGTAAAACACTATTATAGATAACCGCCTTATGCAAGCGCTTGAGCGCACGGAAACCATGTGCATGTGTATATGATGTCGATAAAATTTTCATGATAACCCTCTTTTCTGTTTTATTTTTCATTTAAAACCACGTAAATTTGTCAGGTTTAAATTTAGTTGCAAATTTACACCACAGTTTTGACAGGTTGTGTCGAATAGTTATCTTTTTTTTAATATTTGTTAAATTATTTTCTATTTTCAGTACATTATTTTTATTTTTTGGAAAAATTTTAGGCAAAAAAAAGCTGACACAAGGTCAGCTCTACTTTTTATACTATAGAAATATTACAAAATTTTTACCACAATTTTACCCACGTGCTCACCCTTATCCATGCACGCATGTGCTGCTTGAATCTGATCGAAATCAAAAGTTTGATAAATCATTGGCAAGCACTCACCTTTGGCCCATAGCGGTGCTACATGATTTTGTAAACCTTGTGTAATCTCAGCCTTCTCAGCCGTATTTCGTGCACGCATGGTCGAACCTGTGATGGTTAAGCGCTTCATCATAATTTGTCCCAACTTAACCTCTTTGGCTTTTGCCCCACCCAAAAAGGCAATATAAACCAAACGTCCATCGCGGCGAAGCAAGTTCAAATTCTTTTCCAAATACGGTGCACCCACCATATCTAAAATCAAATCAACACCAGCATTTTCCGTTCTCTCATTGATCTCGTGTTCAAAGTCTTGGGTTTTATAATTGATGGCATCTGTCAAATTCGCTATGGCTTGTACTTTTTCATCGCTGCCGACAGTTGCAAAGGTTTTAATGCTCAATGCTTTACATAGCATGAGTGCCGTGGTGCCAATACCACTGGTTCCGCCATGCACCAACACCACTTCCCCTGCTTTGGCTTTACCCATTTGGAACACATTTGCCCAAACCGTGAAAAAAGTTTCAGGAATAGCCGCCGCTTCCACAAAGCTTACATTTTCTGGAATATGTAAAGTTTGACTTTGTGGAACCACGCAATACTCTGCATAACCACCACCATTGGTCAAACCACAAACTTTATCGCCTAATTTAAACTGTGTAACTTCAGCTCCAATTGCAACGACCTCACCTGCAACCTCAAGTCCTGGCACTTGCGTTACCCCAGCCGGCATTGGATATAAACCCTGACGCTGTAAAATATCTGGACGGTTAATACCAAACGCATGAACCTTAACCAAGACCTCGTCTGCTTTTGCTTCAGGGATAGTCACTGTTTCATATGCCAGCTTATCCACACCACCCGGCTCTGTAATAATGACCTGTTGCATCGTTGTTTGTGACATGATTTATTCCTAACTCTTACGATATTTTTCAAGTTTCATAGACCTATTTGATCATAGAAATAAATTGAAATGAATAACACCGTACTTATGTATAGCCTGAAGACTATTTTGCTGCACGATAGCACTAATCATTGATAAAAAAAGCAAGCTGTGACTGCTCTCGACATCCCTCTCAAACATTACTTAGAACGATTAGGGTTAGATGAAAAAAACAGATATTCAATTGTGTGGCTGATCAGGCAAAGACACAAACTGCATTAGAAATTTACGAAACAAAGGCAAAAACACCATAATCAGAGGAAATGCAATCAACCAAGATAAGCTCCAGCTTTTGAGCCAAAGATGGAAGAAATTATGCACTAGGCCTTTATTTAACAGTAAGTTAAAACCAGAAATAGAACCACTCATCAGACCTGAAAGCAACAAAGGCATTAACCAATTTAAGTGTTTGATATGAATTTTTGGCAGCGTGTTGAACATAATCAACCTAAGTAAATAAAAATTAGCTTTGGCTTTACGTTTTAACGGTTTGTTTTAAAGCTTTCATAAACTGCCCAAAATGTGGCATAAAATCTTTAAAGAGTGGAAGGTTTTTATGCTCTAGCATCACCTCACTAAAGAGCTTTAAACCAACAACAAATGATTTCGCTGCCTCATCATCCAGCATTTGACTGTTTTGAATCACCTGTAACACGTTAAAAATATCGTCGTGGTTATAAGTGTTGAAACTCAAAGTATCGGCATAGGTCGACGGGTTGCCTTGAGCATCTGCAATGTGTTTGAGTGTGACTTCATAAGTATGTTGTTTCATTCTGTTTTCCTAGAGACGTGCAATATTCACTGCTGCTTGATCGATTTGTTCTGCAATAATACAAATTTGTTCAGCACTTAGCTCACTGTGTTGTATCTTAAGCTTTAGGGAAGATTTGAGATTTTCCATCGCGCGTTTAATATCAAGATATTGTTCATTATTTTGAATTTGTTTACGCGTATCGAAACGAGATAAAATCTTTTCCACATTTGCATGCTGAACCTCAAGATGCTTCAAACCCAAGGCCTTTATACAGTATTGCTTGCGTTCAGCATCATCTAACGCGACCTGAACAAACTGCCGCTCTTCCAAATAATTCAAGGTTGGATAGATCGTTCCTGCACTTGGGCAATAGCCCCCTCCCACAATTTCCCCCACCTCTTTAATGAGGTCATAGCCATATTTAGGTGCAAATGAAATGAGATGTAAGGCTAAAAGTTTCATCTGACCCGCTTCAAATAGGCGCTGTTTACGTAACACTGGCGCTATTTCCAAACCAGTAAAAGATTCAACTTTTTGTGTTTTAGACATACATAAGATACAACTTAACCAATTAAGATATATCTTAAATATTTTTTTAATGATTGCAACCTCAAATCCTGAAATAGAACATCAGAATTTAAGATCAAATGGGTAAACGTGAAGGCTTACTTGATATTTTTAGATAAGATTGCTGAACAGTTGCAATACCGCTAAAATTTAACCTCTGTTTGCATGCTCACCCTCTCAAGTGAACTCTGACAAAACTCCTAAAATTCAGAATTAAATTAAAATGACAGATCAACTTAGAAAAAAATTTGAAAACATACAACTCAATGCTGGGCAAGGCAAGATCAGTGCATTTCTTTCTGTTTCCTTAGGCCTTTTGGGCATTTTTGCTGCTTTATGTTTTTTATTTCCCACTGTGCTCACCACGCCAGAACTACGTCCGTTGTATAGCAAACACTATGATGTTTTCTACTATAGCTTACTGTTCAGTATCGTCCTCAGTGCTGGTTTTGGCACCTATAGTGCGATCATTAAACAGAATAAATATGGTTTTTATGGTTTGTGTATCACCATTTTAGCAGCTGTCTTAGGCTGCGGGCTGATCAAAGCACCGACATTGCCTGCTCTACCCTTTTATGCAGGTTTTGATTATTTCGTTATTACTTTAATCATCCTTGCTTTAGTCTTTATTCCGCTTGAAGGATTCTTTGCAAAGAACACTGAACAGAAAATTCTGCGCGTCGGCTGGGTCACAGACATGAAATATTTCATGTTTAGCCATATTGGAATTCAGCTTTTTACGTTTTTAACGGTCATGCCTATTCAGTATTGGATCACGCACATTCCCAATAACCCGATTGTGCCGTATGTGCAGGCACAACCGATTTGGTTACAGTTTATTGAGTTATTGATTGTGGTGGACTTCACCACCTATTGGTTACACCGTGCGATGCATGAAGTGAACTTTTTATGGCGCTTTCATGCCATTCACCATTCAACCGAACAAATGGACTGGCTAGCCTCTTCACGCTTACACATTGTTGAAGTATTAATGACCCGTTTTATCGCAACTTTGCCAATTTTCTTGTTAGGTTTTCATACGTCTGCGGTCTTTGCTTATTTAGTCTTTATTTCTTTCCATGCCATTTTTATTCACTCAAACGTGCGTTTCCGCTTTCCCTATCTACGATGGCTGATCGCAACACCTGAATTTCATCACTGGCATCATTCTTCCGAAAAGCCTGCGATTGATAAAAATTATGCAGCCTTTATTCCACTTTATGACGTGATTTTTAAATCGATTTATATGCCTAATCATTTGGCCAGTGTATATGGCACTGTGGGTTATAAAATTCCAAACAGTTTTGTGAAGCAGTTTACGTGGCCATTTAAACGCTACGTGAATAAACTGAAAAAGCGCTTAAACAAAGATAATGAGACTTCCTAACAAAACCAATCGATTAACAATCTCAATAATTGAAGCTTATCTAATCCCTCACCGAAATAGAAAACCTGTATCCCCACAGGTTTTCTTTCATTTTCCAAACCTTGTAAATCGAACTTAAATTACGCTCGCCCTTTAAATTCTTTGACCATACGATCACTCACGTCTTCTGGATAACAAAGTGGCGCAGCACCACCGACTCGATTGTAAGCACTACGTTTACCACACCGACTTCCATTTCTTGCAGTATTGTAAGGACAAGGACAATTTCCCGAATACGTTTGTATCGATTGTTGAATAATTTTTTGCTTAATCGCTTCATCACTTTGCGTAGCCTGTTTAGCATCAGCAGCAAAAGTTAAAGTTAAACCAATAAATAATAATATTTTTTTCATAATACCCCCTCCACAAAAGAGGCATTCTATAGCACTGAATTTTTATTGAAATATCACATTATTTATTTGAATAATATTTATCCATCTAAAATAGAAATAAAAAACCCACCTTACGGTGGGTTCCTTCAAATCAGCTCAATCTCTTATAGACGAACCAATTCAACAATTTTATCAGCTAGCTCTTCAATCGCATCTTGAGTGAATGCGACATCTGTACCGTCGACAAGGTCAGTCACCACAACCACACCTGTTTCACGTACTAGTGCAACCTGATCAGCAGTTAGACCTGCTTTCGCAATCGCAACCACACCTTGTTGAATTAACAAGTTTTCAAGTACTTGTGCATTTTCAAGTGCTTTCACAGATACAGTTACCGCAGCAGGTTTTTGACCTAAACGTGCAGCACGGTCTTCCGCTGTGACAGGGTTGCTATGAGCAGACAATTCCACAGACTCTTCCACCATACCCGCACCAATCGTCACGTTATTTAAACGGTCGATGAAGATAAACGAACCTGTATAACGACTGTCTTGGTAGCGATCAAATACGACAGGCGCATCAAACTCAACGGTAACATTGGCAATCGCGTTAAGCTCAAGGTTGTCCACTTGTACTTTTTCTAATGTATTCACATTGGTACGGTAGTTAATTGCAGTGACTTTAGCAGGAACAGTTTGCGTACCCACTTTTAAGTTATACAACTTACCAATTACCAGCGGTTGATCTGCCATCCAAACCACAGTGGCGTTGACCGAACGCGAAATTTCTGGCGCCGCTTGATCCGCACGCACAATTACGTTACCACGCGAAATATCAATTTCGTCATTCAGCGTCAATGTTATGGCTTGACCTGCAATTGCACGCTCTAAGTTCCCATCATAAGTAACGATTTCTTTAACCGTCGACGACTTACCCGATGGTAAAGCCAAGATTTTATCACCTACTGATACATCACCTAGCGCAACCGTACCGCAGAAACCACGGAAGTCGAGGTTTGGACGATTGACATATTGCACAGGGAAACGGAAATCGTTGGTCACTGAACTGCGGTTAATTTCCACAGACTCAAGCGTACCCATCAAAGTTTCGCCTGTATACCATGGCGTATTTGGTGATTTATTAACAACGTTATCACCATTCAATGCTGAAATAGGCGTAAAGATAATGTTGTTTGGCTTACGGTCACCGAGTTGTGCAACAAAACCTGCATACTCTGTCTGAATTTCATTGAAGCGCGCTTCAGAAAATTCAACCAAGTCCATTTTGTTAATCGCAACAATAATGTTCTTAATGCCAAGTAAGCTTGCAATATAAGTATGACGACGCGTCTGAGTTTGTACACCATAACGCGCATCAATCAAGATAATCGCAAGATCACAGGTTGACGCACCCGTTGCCATGTTACGCGTGTATTGCTCATGTCCCGGTGTGTCAGCAATGATGAACTTACGTTTTTCAGTTGAGAAATAACGATAAGCAACATCAATGGTAATACCCTGTTCACGCTCAGCTTGTAGACCATCGACAAGGAGTGCTAAGTCAGGTGCATCGCCTGTCGTACCGACTTTTTTAGAGTCACGAGTTACTGCTTGCAATTGATCTTCATAAATCAATTTTGAATCGTAAAGCAAACGGCCAATTAAAGTTGACTTACCATCATCGACGTTACCGCAAGTCAGAAAACGCAATAAGTCTTTATTTTCATGTTGTTTTAGATAGCCCAAGATATCTTGGCTAATCAGTTCTGATTGATGAGACATTGCTCAAAACTCCACATATTCTTTAGAAATCGGTTTTTAATCTCTTTAATCCCTCTAAATCTCCCTTTGTTAAGGGAGACTTTCCCCTTCACAAAAGAAGGGCTTTTCTCCTCTCTTAGAAAAAGAGAGGTTGGGAGAGATTTATCAACAGTTAGAAATAACCTTCTTGCTTTTTCTTCTCCATCGAGCCCGCTTCATCATGGTCAATCATACGACCTTGACGTTCAGAGCTGGTTGCAAGCAACATTTCTTGGATGATTTCAGGTAAGGTATTCGCCGTTGACTCCACTGCACCCGTAAGTGGGTAACAACCAAGTGTACGGAAGCGTACCGATTTCATTTGTGGAACTTCGCCTTCTTTTAAAGGCATACGTTCATCATCAACCATAATCAAAGTACCACTACGCTCAACCACAGGACGTTCTGCAGCTAAATAAAGTGGAACCAATGGAATGCTTTCCAAGTAGATGTATTGCCAAATATCAAGCTCAGTCCAGTTTGATAGTGGGAACACACGAATACTTTCACCTTTGTTCACTTTACCGTTGTAAAGATTCCAAAGTTCAGGACGTTGGTTTTTTGGGTCCCAACGGTGTTTCGAGTCACGGAATGAGTAGACACGTTCTTTCGCTCGTGATTTTTCTTCATCACGACGCGCACCACCAAATGCCGCATCAAAACCGTATTTATCAAGCGCTTGTTTTAAGCCTTGAGTTTTCATGATATCGGTATATTTTGAGCTACCATGATCAAATGGGTTAATGCCCGCATCTTTCCCTTCTTTGTTTTGATGTACGATCAAATCAAAACCATGGGTTTTTGCCATGTTGTCGCGGAAAGCAATCATGTCTTTAAATTTCCAGCCCGTATCTACATGCAGAAGCGGAAATGGAAGCTTGGCAGGATAGAACGCTTTAAGCGCCAGATGCAGCATCACTGCTGAATCTTTACCAATAGAATAAAGCATCACTGGGTTTTCAAACTCAGCAGCTACTTCGCGGATAATATGAATACTCTCAGCTTCAAGCTGTTTAAGATGAGTAAGTCTTTCCTCATTTAATGACATTGACAGCACCAACTCACAAAAATCGTGTACTTATTACACATGTAAAAATATATATATGCATTATAAAGATTTAGTTATATACACTATTGCTTGTTTTATTATATTTATATGCAAAAACCTCATATAAAACAAAATTGATAAGTCCTATAAGTTTTATTCAATGATCATATATCACTAAATAAACTCAAATATTACATCAACTTCACTCAAAGTATTCAGCCTGTTCACCCTTCCATGCTTCGAGTTTTCATCTATGTTTCTGCTTGGCAATACATTTACAAATACCTAAAGTCGGTTTTATTTAGGTTCTATGTATATGACTTACCAAACTCGCAACCTAGAATACTAAAAATAACACTCAATACAGAACAGCTTGTTGATTGTATATATCAACATGATAACCCAAAGTTTGGATTCCAATTATTTCTAAATTAATCTGTAAAACATAAAAAACCCGCAATAATGCGGGCTTTTATGTTCATATCAACTTAGTTTTTATGACGCATGTGTGGGAACAAAATCACATCACGAATACTTGCTGCATTAGCGAATAACATAACTAAACGGTCAATACCAATACCCTCACCCGCTGTCGGCGGCAAGCCGTACTCAAGTGCTTCAACAAAGTCTGCATCGTAGTGCATTGCTTCATCATCACCTGCATCTTTTTCTGAAACCTGAGCTTGGAAACGTTCAGCTTGGTCAATAGGGTCATTCAACTCGGAGAAACCATTCGCAAGTTCACGACCACCAATAAAGAACTCAAAACGGTCCGTAATATGTGGGTTATGATCATTACGACGTGCCAATGGCGACGTTTCAGCTGGATATTCTGTAATGAAAGTCGGTTGACGTAGCTGAGTTTCAACAGTTTCTTCAAATACGATGGTTTGAAGTTTGCCCAAACCAAAACCTGGTTTCACCTGTTCTTTCAGCTCTTCTTGCACAAATTTTGCCAAGAATTCACGGTCATTGACATTTTCAGGCGTGAACTGTGGATTGTGCGCAAGAATAGCATCAAACATCGAAATTTTCTTGAATGGACCTTTGAAGCTATAAACTTCTTCACCATAAGGCACATCAGTTGAACCTAAGATATCGAGCGCTAAGCGTTCAAGCATATTTTCGGTAAGTTCCATCAAGTCTTTATAGTCTGCATAAGCTTGATAGAATTCAATCATAGTGAATTCTGGGTTGTGACGCGTCGAAACACCTTCGTTACGGAAGTTACGGTTAATTTCAAATACACGCTCAAAACCACCAACAACCAAACGCTTTAAGTAAAGCTCAGGCGCGATACGTAAGAAAAGTGGCATATCCAAAGCATTATGATGCGTTTCAAATGGACGCGCTGATGCTCCACCTGGAATCACATGCATCATCGGTGTTTCTACTTCCATGAAGCGCTGTTCAGTTAAGAACGCACGAATGCCTGAAACCACTTTGGCACGAATTTCAAAAGTCTTCCGAGTTTCTTCGTTCACAATCAGGTCAAGATAACGCTTGCGATATTTAACTTCAGTATCGTTTAGACCATGAAATTTATCTGGAAGTGGACGAAGTGACTTGGTTAAAAGCTCAAAATGTTCTATATGCACATAAAGGTCACCTTTACCTGAACGACCGATATAACCTTTCACCGCGATAATATCACCAAGATCTAAGCTCTTAATGGTTTCTAAAGTTTCTGGTGCTAATTCTTTACGCGCCACATATAACTGGATACGACCCGTCATATCTTGGATCACGATGAATGAACCGCGGTTCAACATCACACGACCCGCTACAGACACATAAACATGCTCTGCTGCTTCAATTTCTTCTTTGCTTTTGTCTGCAAATTGATCTTGTAAGTCTTGCGCATAATGTTCACGTTTAAAGGTGTTTGGCCATGGGCTAGTGCCCGTTTGTTTGGCTTGATCTTCAATCTGCTTTAACTTGGCATGACGCTGTGCAATTAAATCGTTTTCGGAAATGGCTTGTTCAGAAGTCGATTGAGCGTTTTGTTGCGTCATCTCTGCCTCGTATATGTATTAAAAAACGGAAGTTGCATAGCATAGCAGAATTCCAGACGAATGAGCATCATCAAAAACCACGCGGTTTATAAAAAAGTAAACATCCTGTTTTTTTCAGAGCTAAAACGCCCACCGTATAAAAGGTCTGCCTATTTCTTAGACCAAAAGCTAACTTCATTTCAATGTTAATCCCTCTACAATGGACACTATAAATCGTGGAAAAGTAAACTTTTCTCCACTCATAAAATAATTTAGTTTTTTTAATTGAATGATAAATCATGAGCAGATGCGAATCTAAAATTTTGTTTTTGCATGGATTAGACTCCTCACGCGAGTCCACTAAGTTCCATGCCATTGATGCAAAGCAGAAATTTTGTATTGATGTCGATTATCGCTATCTCAATTTTTCTACCGTAGCCAGTTTCTACGACGATATTATTGAAAAAATAAAACCTGAGATTATTGTTGGGCATTGTATTGGCGCGTATTGGGCATTGAAAATGTCGCTGCTACATCAAATTCCGTGTGTGATTGCCAACCCCCGCTTAGCACCTGATTTTCGCGATGATTACCCAAGCATTAATGATACTGACTTAGACCACAATGTACCACAAGTGGCATATTTAGAGCTGGGAGATGAATTAATCGATATGTACGCAGCACAGGAAATTTTAGAAAATTATATGTTGATTCAAGCGGTTGAAGGTGGGCATCACCGACTACTTAAACCTGAAAATATTAATCAACTGATTGAACATCTAGAACAACAATATTTATATAAATAAAAAAGCCTTGGGATGTCCCAAGGCTTTTTAATCTGCTTATGCAGCAACAGATTCTGGTTTTGATTTGTCATCTAACACTGACCAAATCTTTAAACCTAAGTCAGTATGCAAATCAGGCAAATCAAGAAAAATACTGGCACCGAGTACTTCATGGTTACATTTTGCCACCAGCTGTTTAACCGCTTTTAATGTCCCACCTGTCGCTAAAACGTCATCTACAATAATCACTTTTTGCGATGGCGTATTGGCTGCCATTTCTAAACGGTCTAAACCGTATTCCAAACTATACCCCACACCCACCACCGGTGGTGGCAGTTTGCCTGCTTTGCGCACCAACAATAAACCTTTACCTAAACGTTGTGCCAATAAGCTCGCAAGTACAAAACCACGCGCTTCTACAGCAACAAAACTGTCTACTTCCGCCAACTGTTCAGCAGGAATACTTGCAATTAACGCGTCGGTTAAAGGCTCAATATTGCTCATAAACAATGGTGTTAAATCGAAGAAACAAATCCCAGGTTTTGGAAAATCTTGGACCGTACGAATGTGCGACCACAACGTTGTAGACAAGTTGTTCATAGGAGATCAATAAAATTTGAAAAGGAATAGATGAATTTTACAGCGTTATCTGTCAAAAAAATAGTCAATCACTTGCCATACAGCCGGCTGAATAACCCAAATATTTGTGTAAGCTATTGTTTTCAATTGAGTCATTTATTTAATAAATATTAGGTATAGATGTACTCAATGTTAAAATAGCAATTTAATTCTGCATTTACATCACGACCTTAGTCTATATTTTAACGATTTTAAAAGACCAGCTGATTGAAGAAACACATCTTTTTGACATGCAATCATCTATATCTTTCACACTTTTGCCAAACACGATCTGGTTTTAAATGATACGTTTTGTCCTGATCATCGCTTTTAGCAGATAGATTCAATCATTAAACTCCGATATTTACTTTACATTCGTATTAGAACTGCGTAAAAATTTAGATCAGCGAAGTATGCTAACAACTCAGATGAATAGCAGCTTGCGTAATGGATTATTTTGCTGAACCCTTTCTTGTTCAGCGTTTTGGAGAGTCAAATGAAGAAGTATCAATGCATCGTTTGTGGATGGATTTATGACGAAGCAGAAGGTTGGCCACAAGATGGCATTGTGGCGGGAACAAAATGGGACGATATCCCTGACGATTGGACTTGCCCAGATTGCGGCGTGTCAAAAATCGATTTTGAAATGGTTGAAATCTAATTCATAGTGTTAAAGACCATGCAGCATGGTCTTTTTTTACGTCTTTAAAATAATCTCTGGAGAACCTTATGCATCCCATCGTCATCATTGGCTCAGGTATGGCAGGCTATGCTGTAGCACGTGAATTTCGCAAGCTGAACCCTGAACAAGAGCTGCTTATGCTATGTGCAGATGATGCGACTAATTATGCCAAACCAACATTGTCCAATGCCTTTGTTTCCAACAAAGCGCCTGAACAGATTGCTTTGGGTGATGCAGAGAAAATGGCAACACAACTAAAAATGCAAATTGCCACGCGTACTTGGGTCAAAGAAATCCATGCAGAACAACAACAGTTGACCTTAATCAAAGATGGTATTGAATCTACACAGCCCTATACAAAATTAGTTTTAGCAGTCGGTGCAAATCCAATTCGTCTTGCCATTGCTGGTGATGGCAGTGAAGACATTCAAGTGGTCAATAACTTAGATGACTACAAAACTTTCCGTACTGAACTTGAAAAGCGTGCAGATAAGCGTGTCGTGATTTTAGGTGCAGGTCTGATTGGTTGTGAATTTGCCAACGACTTACAACATACAGGTCATCACACCACAGTAATTGACTTAGCCAATCAACCATTGGGACGTCTATTACCCGCACATGTTTCCAATGCGTTTAAGGAGAACCTTGAAGCAACGGGTATACATTTTGTGCTTGGCACCACAGTTGAAAAAGTTTCAAAAATTGAGAATGGTGACTATGTTGTAACTTTAGCCAACGGTCAGTCTTTAGTGGCTGATGTCGTGCTATCTGCCATTGGCTTACAACCGAGCATTTCCCTTGCAAAGGATGCCGATATCCAAACTAGTCGCGGAATCTTAACCAACGCACAACTTGAAACGAATCAGCCTCATATTTATGCCGTAGGTGACTGTGCAGAAGTGAACGGGTTGCTACTGCCTTATGTTATGCCGATCATGCAACAAGCTCGCGCACTTGCAAAAACCTTAAATGGTGAAAAAACCGCCGTACATTACCCTGCTATGCCTGTTGCAGTAAAAACCCCTGCTGCACCATTGACTGTTTTACCTGCACCAATTGATATTGACGTAAACTGGGAAACAGAAGAGTTAGACGATGGCATGATTGCCAAAGCCCTAGACAGTCAGGGTACACTTCGTGGATTCGTACTACTGGGTGCGACGGCTGGAAAACAACGTTTAGCATTGACAAAACAGGTTCCAGACTTGATTCCTGCACAGGTTTAAGGTTTAAATAAAAGGACATTTATAACAATAGATGTCCTTTATGTGAGGATGACAACAATGAATAGCGCACTCCAATATAATCTTTCCCCCTATACCTCCTTCATGCGCGAAACCAAAGTCGACTTAGGTAATGGCATTGAACTCCATGTTGAAATCGGTGGCGAAGATCATCATCCCACCATTGTTTTAATTATGGGATTGGGAGCGCAACTGCTATTTTGGCCTGACTTTTTTTGTAAATCACTGATTGATCAAGGCTTTCGTATTATTCGCTTTGACAACCGTGATATTGGTTTATCTTCAAAAATTAAACATCAGGGACCACGTTTAAACACACTTAAACTGATGGGGCGCTTTGCTCTAGGCTTAGATAACCGTGGGGCACCGTATGACTTATATGACATGGCTGACGATGTAGCACTACTCTTAGACCGTTTAGGTTTAGATGAAAGCTATGTGCTTGGCGCATCCATGGGCGGTATGATTGGGCAAATTCTAGCAGCGCGTCATCCACAAAAAGTCAAAAAGCTCGGCTTAATGTTCACCAGTAACAACCAACCTTTACTGCCACCGCCTTTTCCAAAGCAACTCTTTAGTCTAATTGGTCGACCTGAATCGACCGATGAAGAAGCGATTGTAAGCCATTCTTTGAAAGTGTTTAAGCTTATTGGCTCACCTGATTATTACAATCCAATCGAGTCAATTCAGACTTCTCGCAAATTATATCGCCGAAGTTATTACCCTGCGGGTGTACTTCAACAGTTTTTAGCAATATTATGTACAGGTTCTTTATTGCAACTGGACAAACAGATTCAACAACCGACCCTTGTGGTGCACGGTTCGCGAGACCGTTTACTCCCGCCTAGTCACGGAAAGGCCGTTGCAAAGGCAATTATGGGTGCTAAATTTGAATTAATTGATGGAATGGGGCATGATATCCCACCGCACTTCATTCCAAATCTTAGCGAATTATTTGCACAACACTTTAAATTATAATCATTAGGACACTATGGCTGCATTACCATCCTTAAGACAGCTGTCATATCTCGTTACACTGTCAGAAACGCTGCATTTTACTGAAGCTGCACGCCGTTCATTTGTAACCCAATCGACTTTGTCGGGCGGGATTATGGAGCTTGAACGCCTACTCGGTGGCGTACTTGTAGAGCGTGATCGCCAAAATGTGCGCTTAACTCCTCTAGGCGAGCAAGTCGTTGCTCGTGCTCGTGTTCTACTGGCAGATGCTCAAGACCTGATGCGGTTAAGCCGAGAAATGAGCGAGCCTTTAACTGGTGATTTACATCTAGGTGTTATTCCAACCATTGCGCCATTTATTCTGGCGCAATTGTTAGATGAAGTGCATAAGCAACTCCCTAAAATTCAACTACATTTACACGAAGCGCAAAGTGAGAAAATTGTAGAAAAACTCGAACATGGCAATTTAGACATGGTCGTTTTAGCTCTACCTTTTGATACACGTGGCTTAAAAGTTGTTGAAGTCGCAAAAGAAAGTTTGTTTTTGGTCTGCAATAAATCAGATATCGCAAGCCAAGCCAAATCGCTAGATGACTTAGACCTTTCGCGTTTAATGTTGCTTGAAGAAGGCCATTGCTTACGTGACCACACTTTAAGTGTCTGCCCAATTGGTGAGCGTAAGAATGACCATCGTTTAAAAGCGAGTTCTTTACCGACCCTTGTGGAAATGGTATCGGCTGATCTTGGTTTTACTTTATTACCTGAAATCGCAATTCATACCAATATGATTAAAGCGAATCCAGATTTAATGGTCAAACAAATTGAAGCTGCTCCAAGTCGTATCTTGGCTTTGGTGACACGTAAAAGCACTCCGCTACAAAGCGAATTTGATGTGCTATTACAAATCCTGCAAAAAATTACTCAAGATCTACACTAAGCTTATTTTAGTGCATAAAAAAGGAGTCAAACATGACTCCTTTTTTTGTGCCTGAAACTTTTTTAGATCCAAGCCTCCCCCAAAATTATTTAATCACATCTAGCAAATAACGCTGTGCATTATGCTCGGTTTCGCCTTCAGCTGGCGTCGCACGAAGCCAAGTTCCATCACCTTGTAGTAACCAAGCTTGTTGATTATCCTGCAAATAGGTCAACAACCCTTGCTGATAAATACGTTTTTTCAAAGCTGGATCTTCAATTGGGAAACATGCCTCAACACGATTAAATAGATTTCGATCCATCCAGTCGGCGCTCGAACCATAAATACGCGAATCGCCATTATTACTAAAATAGAAAACACGCGTATGTTCTAAGAAACGCCCCACGATCGAACGTACACGAATGTTTTCCGAAAGCCCTGGCAAGCCCGGGCGTAGACAACAAATTGAACGAATAATGAGATCAATTTGTACACCTGCTTGTGATGCCTCATACAGCTTATTGATCAGTTGCACTTCGGTTAGTGCATTCACTTTCACAATAATTTGTGCTTTCTTGCCCGCTTTGGCATTGGCAATTTCATCATCAATAAAGTGGATCAATTGTGCATGGAGCGTAAACGGCGCATGAAGTAGCTTTTTCAGCTTCGCCATTTTCCCCATACCTGTCAATTCTTGGAAAATACGGTGTACATCTTCACACAACTCTTTATCAGTCGTGAGCAAGCCATAATCGGTATAAATACGTGCATTACCCGCATGATAGTTACCCGTTCCCAAGTGCACATAACGAACGAGTTTATTATTTTCACGGCGTACTACAAGGATCATTTTGGCATGAGTTTTATAGCCCACAATGCCGTAAACAACCACTGCACCCGCTTCTTGTAGCACATTTGCCACTTCGATATTTGACTCTTCATCAAAACGCGCACGTAGCTCAATCACTGCGGTAACTTCTTTTCCATTACGCGCCGCTTCTGCTAGGACTTGTACAATTTCAGAGTCTGCACCACTGCGGTATAGGGTTTGCTTAATTGCCAACACTTGTGGGTCACGTGCCGCTTCACGCAACAAGTTAATCACAGGTGCGAAAGACTCAAACGGATGATGTAGTAAAATGTCCTGTTTCTGCATGGCAGAAAACATACTTTCCGACTTTTTCAACACTTTAGGAATAACTGGAATATGCGCGTCATAACGTAGATGTGGACGTTTAAAATTGGACAATAAACGCGCCAAGTTCACAGGTCCTTCGACTTTATACAACTGCTCCTGATGCAGATCAAATTCATCTAGCAAGTAGTTATAAATATGTTCTGGACAGTTTTGTGTAACTTCCAAACGTACTGCTCGTCCAAAACGACGTGAACTTAACTCACCTTTCAGTGCTTTGGCTAAGTCTTCCACATCTTCATTGAGTGCTAAATCAGCATTCCGTGTGACACGGAACTGATAACAGCCTGTTGCTGTCATCCCTGGGAACAAGTCAGAAACATGCTCATGGATAATCGCTGAAAGCATCACATGATGTTCTTTTCCACCTGTGAGCTCATCAGGTAGACGAACCACACGTGGCAATGAACGCGGTGCAGGAACAACGGCCAAATCAATCTGACGACCAAATGCGTCTTTCCCTTCCAAAGTCACGATAAAGTTGAGACTTTTATTCACTAAACGCGGAAATGGATGCGCAGGGTCAAGGCTAATCGGTGTTAAGACAGGTGCAACCTGTTCTTGGAAATATTTCTTCACCCATGAAGACTGTGCAGGTGTCAGTTCCCCACGGCGTAAGAAGCAAATGTCTTCCTCACGCAGTTTTGGCAAAATTTCTTCATTCAGAATGCGGTACTGACGTTCTATCGCTGCATGTGCAGTCTGCGAAATTTGGTCGAGTACTTGGCGCGGGGTTAAGCCATCGGGGCTACGGCTTTCATTGCCTAAACTCAGTTGCTCTAAAACCCCTGCAACACGAATTTCAAAGAACTCATCTAAGTTACGTGAAAAAATCAGTAAGAAATTCATCCGTTCTAACAACGGATGTAAAGGATCTACGGCTTGTTCCAATACACGTAAATGGAAATCTAATATCGATAACTCACGGTTAATATAGCGATCGTTATACGCGTATGCAGGTTGTGGTATCGGAGATGTGCTTGCTGCCGTATTCATAGCTAACCTTTAATTATTTGAATGCGTTTTATCATGATAAGTATGCTTCAATTTTGTGACAATTTCATAAAAAAAAGCCCATAAATTTGGGCTTTTTCAGATCAATCAAATTAAGGGATATCGCTATAGCGCATATACTTTCGAATCATGCGCTCGCGGTTTTGTAACTTACGGTCATTTTGATGGTCTTGGTAGTATTTCGGATTAGGCAAAATGGCCGCTAAAAAGACCGCCTGCTCTCGGCTTAAGCTACGTGAACTTTTACCAAAATAGTGTTGGGTTGCAGCTTCCACGCCATAGATATTATCGCCAAATTCCACCGAGTTCAGATATACCTCTAAGATGCGTTCTTTGCTCCACATCCGTTCCATCATCCAAGTTGCAACAGCTTCTTGACCTTTACGAATGAATGAACGCTTGTTATATAAAAATAAGTTTTTGGCCAATTGCTGAGAAATTGTTGAACCACCCGCAACCACTTTACCCGTGTCATTATTACGCTCAAGCGCTGCTTGAATGCCATCCCAGTCAAAACCATGATGTTGCATAAATTTGCCATCTTCAGCCGCAACAATGGCTTTTTTCATGTACTCACTGATCTCATCATAATCACGCCATTCGTGTTGAATGGGTTTAGATGGCTCAGACCAATAATCAATCCGCATAAACATGGTGGTTTCCACTGGCTTGTAACGCCACCACGCTAGACTTGCAAAAATCCACAACTGTACCAAAAGCACGAAGCTGACAGCGACTAACAAACTACGAAAAATAAAAGCTTTCATGCCAGTGGCTTACTCCAAAAATCATTTTTATTCATGCTAAGCTTGGGCAAATATAGCAAAATTTTAGCAAGAATGGCATGACCGAGCTTACACCTCCGCAAATCAAAACAAAATTTGACGTACATTTATGGTGGATTACCGCCCTCATTATTACCATCAATGCTGGGTTGTTTTTTTGGCAAGTCCTGCATGGCATGGATGTCAGCAATCCAAGTACGGCGGATGCCATACGCTGGGGAGCAGACTATGCACCGCTCACCTTCTTGGCTGAACCAATGCGTTTATTGAGCAGTATGTTCTTTCATTTTGGCTTGGTTCACCTCATGTTGAACATGTGGGCGCTGTATATTTTTGGCAGTGTGCTGGAGCAAATGTTTGGACGTGTCTATTTTCTTGCACTATATGTTCTTGCTGGTCTCATGGGTAGCTTGCTCAGTGGTTATATTGCCATTCAAGACAGTTATGAACTAATTCGTGTGGGTTTAGCAAACCCTGAACTCTTGCCTCGTGTCGGTGCAGGGGCTTCAGGTGCCGTCATGGGGCTGGGTGCAGCGCTGACGGTTCTATCCCTTCTGCCGATGCTCCCACGGCAACGTTTTATTTTAGATAAAAAGACTTTGCTCATCGTGATGGGTATCAACTTAGCCATGGGTTTTATGATTTCAGGTATTAATAATGCCGCACATATTGGCGGCATGTTGATGGGTGCTGTTTTGGCGGCACTTTGGTATCTCTCCCAAAAGGCACAGCAGCGTTGGATTATGCCGCTGAGCCTTGTTTTGGCGGCGTGCGGTTCGTATTGGTTTTACTTACACTGCCAAAACCTTGTGGTCTATATTCAACCCTTATGGTCAGAAGTGTTAATGATGATGCGTCAACAGCTCAATTTCTAAGATTCAACACTTAATGTACTAAGAGATCAATCACAATTGATTGATCTCTCTCAAACTTTGTAAAGGTGGAATATCACTGAGATAACTTAAGCGATAACGCCCAATCAGCGCGCAGAGTAAGGTCATGAACAGTGGTAAAATGAGCCAAATTTCCCAGTGTGGCTGAATGGCTAAGCCTATGCGATAACATGCTACCGCACTTATTGCTTCAGCAAATAAACAAGAAACCACACCTGCCATAAAACCAATAAAGCCAATTTCTAGACTGAGCATCCTTCTGAGTTTTTGCTTGGAACCACCAAACGAACGTAATAGCGCCACTTCACGTTTGCGCTCATCCATGAGTAAGTTCAGGCAAGCAATTAAAACCAGAATACCTGAAATACTCACCAAAACCGCAAGGATCGTGACAATCTGCACCAGCACCGTCACAATGCGCTTAATTTCATCTAAAATTAAACTGACATCAATAAAGACAGTGTTAGAAAATTGCTGAATAATGGTGACCAATTTCGCTTTGTCAGACTCGGGTACATAAAAACTGCCCAAATAACTGCCCGCATTTTCATCCATGGTCTGTGGCGCAAAAATAAAAAAGAAATTTGGGCTAAAACTTTCCCATTCTACAGTTCGTAGGTTTGCCACTTGGGCATGAATGACACCCTCTGGTAAGCTAAAGGTCAGTTGATCCCCCACTTTTATCCCAAGCTCTGTTGCGGTATTGGCTTCTACCGAAACTTGTCCTTTTGCTGTGAGTTTTGCTGCGCCAGAGACAATTACATTATCTTTAGGATAACGGTCTGCTTGTGTCAGATTTAATTCGCGGCGTAAGGAATTATTTTGCTTGACCAAATCCGCAGCAAAAGGCTGTCCATTTTTGGCAATCAACCTGCCCCGAATATTCGGATAGAGCGGCGTACTGTTCCAATGGTTTTGTTCAATTTTCGCTTTTAACTCAGGCATGTCAAAAGGCGGTAAACCATATACAAACTGATTCGGGGTTCCCGCAGGAATTTGCTGCTGCCAACGCTCTAACAAATCAGTTCGTAATACGGCTAAGACCGTAATTAAACTAAGTCCCAAAGCCAAAGCGGTAATCTGAAATGCAGTCAGGTAAGGCGTACGAACATAGGCAGAAACCGCATTTTTCAAGCCGCGCACGAACTTCAAACTCAGCCAGACCATAACGTATAGCACTGCACATAGAATGATAATTGCACCAATTACCATGGCTGTCAGTACCATGTTTTCAGTCAGAACAATACTAAATAATACCAGACTTGCCGTGCCTGCAAGTAACATCCAAAACATAGACGAAACTGATTTTTCTTGACTGCGAATGACTCGGATCGGCGGCGTATTTAACAGTTCCCAAAAACTCGGTAAGACAAAACCCAGAAGTACTACGGCACTGGTCAACATGGCAATCGGAATCGGCCCGAACAGTATATCCCACGCTGAAAAAGCAATACTTAAGTGTGGTATCAGTTGTAACATCAACTGTAACAAGCCATACCCCAGCCCAACACCCACGGCACTCCCGACCAGCATGGCAAGCAAAAACACCACACCCAACAAGCTGAGATAAGCCCAGAGAATTTGTGACTTCCCAGCCCCCATACAACGTAATAGCGCAATGTGATCTTGGTTTTGTTGTACAAAGCGCTGACTGGTCAAAGCAATCGCAATTCCACACAGCAAAATCGTTAAAATATTCGCTAACTGCAAAAAAGTGTCCAAATTTGCAATTGGTTTCATTAAGCGGGTATTACCCTCACTGGCATTGCGTAAGCGTAAGCTGTTTTGTGGTTCTTCCGCATTAGGACTTTGAGCTGCCGCACCGGCATCTTCAGAAGATACATTTTGCTTCTTAAAATTTGCTTCAAACTGCTGGGTATTTTGTGCGGTACCTGCCATCAGTAGACGATAGTCAATACGACTACCGACTTGTATGGCATTAGTCTTGGTAATATCCGCTTCAGAAATAATCACCGTTGGCGAGAAACCTGAAAAGCCCAACTCTTGATTGGAGTCATGTTCAATCAAGCCTGTCACCTTGAAAGTACCATCTGCAATATTCAGCTGATCGCCCAGTTTAACCCGTAGCAAATCCATAGCACGTTGACTCAACCACACTTCACCTGAAGCAATATGCTTCGCCGCAGGCTGAATACGTAACTCTCCGCGCAGAGGGAAGGCTTGATCGATGGCTTTGACATTGACCATAACAAACTGATCATCGGTATATGCCATCGAACTAAAGACAGTGACTTCTGATTGTTTTAAATCGAGAGCTGTCGCTTGCGCTTTCCATTTCGGATCGAGCTTTTGACTGTCCGTTAAAACCAAATCCCCTGCTAGCATCTCGGCGGCTTGCAGCGCTACGGCATTTTGAACTTGCTCATTACTAAACTTCAGCGCAGTCGTCGCACTGATCGCGAGAATCAATGCAATAATCAATAAATACACACCGCTACTTTTAAAACTTTGCCTCAGTAAGGGCTGAAATAGAGAATTCATTTTCATCCTCCCGTTCGAGGATGTTCGATCAACTGACCATCGAGTAATTCAAAATGGCGCTGGCACTGTTCTGCAAGCGTATGGTCATGCGTCACTAAAATGAGGGTCGTACCCAACTCACGGTTCAACTGAAACAATAGTTGCTCAATTTCTCGCGCAGTTTGACTGTCTAAGTTTCCTGTCGGTTCATCGGCAAAGATAATTTTTGGCTCAGCAATCAGCGCACGGGCAATTGCAACGCGCTGCTGCTCCCCACCCGAAAGCACCTTCGGTGTTTGGGTGGCCTGTCGCTCTAATCCAACTTTTTGCAATAAACTCAAAGCGCGACGTTCAGCTTCTAAAAAGTTAAATGATGTATGAAGCCGTAGCGGGAGCATCACATTTTCAACCGCAGTCAGGTGTGGCAGCAGTTGAAAGGACTGAAACACAAATCCAATATGCTTTAAACGCACCTGTGCACGCTGTTCTTCGTTGAGCTTGGAAATACTTTCACCACAAACGATGAGCTCACCACCGCTAGCCTGATCTAAGGTTGCCAAAATACCCAATAAGGTAGACTTTCCTGAACCTGAACGTCCTGTAATTGCGACTTGTTCACCTGCTAATATGCTCAGACTCAAATCTGAGAAAATGGTGAGTTCTTTTTGCGGAAGTTTAATCTTTTGTGTCAGTTGCTGGGCAGAAATAATCACTTGTGGCATGATGCTTACATCACTATGAACTTGGGTCATAACATCCCTATATGCAAATATTCGTGAAAAATCGCAAAATCAAAAAACGTATCAGTTCATACTTGGTTTTGCTTGCACTGTGCCTAAGCCCCACTTGGGTTTTTGCAAAAACCGTGATGGTTTTAGGAGATAGCATTAGTGCAGGTTATGGCATAGAACCACAGCAAGCATGGGTAAATTTACTGCAAAAACGGTTAGACCAACAGTATCCGAAACAACACAAAGTGGTCAATGCCAGTGTGAGTGGTGAAACTACCAGTGGAGCTTTGGCTCGTTTACCCAAACTGTTGCAAACGCATAAGCCAAATGTGGTGGTGATTGAGCTTGGCGGGAATGATGGACTACGTGGTCAACCACCTCTGATGATTCAAAAAAATTTAGCGCAACTGATTCAACAGAGTCAAAAAGCCAATGCCACTGTGGTTGTCTTGGGAATGAAAATGCCACCAAACTATGGCACAGCCTATAGCAAGGCATTTGAAAATAATTACAAAGTGGTCAGTCAACAATACAAAGTGAAATTGCTGCCCTTTTTCTTAGAAGGTGTAGCGGGAAATAAAAGCTTGATGCAAAAAGATTTGGTCCACCCAAACGCCAAAGCACAGTCTATTTTATTAAATTTAGCTTATCCCTATATAAAAGGCGCTTTATAAAGCGCCTTTTAATTTGATCTTCTTCACTGATCAGAAGTCAAAAAAAACCACTTCACCACTTTCAAGTGAATACTCAGCACCAACCACTTGTAACTTGCCTTTGGCAATCAAACTCTCAAGCACAGCTGAGCCATGACGTAACTGATTTACAGAAGCAAATACATTTGAACGCACCGCGTGCTTAGACAGTTTGCATAAGTCATGTTTCAGTTCAGTTTGCATCAAGGTTTCAACCGAAGGACGGACACGGTTTACGATCGACATCAAGTTTGCAGACGGTGGGCTATCTGGGTTCATCAAAGTATCAATCGTAGCTTGAATCGCACCGCAGTGACTATGGCCAAGTACCACAACTACCGCACAGTCATAACGCTCAGCCGCAAACTCCACGCTGCCAACTTGTGATGGTGCAACCACGTTGCCTGCAACACGAATGACAAACAAATCACCCAAACCTTGGTCAAACACCATTTCAGCAGGTACGCGTGAATCAGAGCAACCCAGTACAATGGCAAATGGATTTTGATCTTCAGCCATTTCTGCCCGCTCATGGTGAGACAATTGCTTATGGTGGGTTGTCTCGCCCGCTACAAAACGTTGGTTACCCTGTTTAAGACGGCTTAAAGCTTCTTGAGCTGTTAGCATTCCTTTTCCCACCCGATTGTTGTTAAGTCGCAATAGTTTAATCTTAGAGAAATTGATTGTCACTTGCAAAAAACATAGCTGCATATTTTTTTCATTTTTCTTGAACTTGCATTTTAGCTCAGCAGAATAGATATCCAGTTCACACTTTATCTAAATGCGGTATATCCTTTCAAATAAATAATTAATGACATTTGCATAAAAGCGATTAGAATCAAACAGACCTGTAAATAAACATAAAAACTATTCAAAATCAGAGCATTTTTATCTTATTCGGTCAGTTTTTTCATTCATCTCCGTTTAAGGATGAACCATGATGATGCGCTCAAAACCCCTCTTAAAATACTGTTTAAAAGTCAGCATCCTGACGTGGGCATTGTCTTTTTCTTTCGCCAGTCATGCGGTGGAAAATACCATCATCAAAGACAAACTTAATTTACAAAGCTACCTGCTACAAGAGCGAGTCACCGCCGGCTTAAAAACCAAAACACTTAAAGTGGATGATATTGTTTGGAGCTATAACGAAGGCGGTGCAGTTGATAAGCCAACGATTTTGCTGATTCATGGTTTTGCTGGAAATCGAGACAATTGGAACCGTGTGGCACAGTTTCTAACCCCCTATTACCACGTAGTCATCCCTGACCTTCCGACTAATGGCGACACCAAAGTCCCTGATGATTTTGATCTCTCTATGCCAAATGTCACAGAGCGACTCCGTCGTTTTGTTGAAGCCATTCATATACAAGATAAGCTGAATGTTGCAGGACATTCTATCGGTGGTTCTATTGCAACCCTATATGCCGCGCAATACCCTTTTGACACGCAAAGTTTGTTTTTATTAAACAGTGCAGGGATTTATAAAAACGCCAACACCAACTATGCTAAAGACCCGCAATATTTAAAGCACTTGATCGTGAGCAAGCCAGGCGATTTAGATGATGTAATGCAACGTGTCATGCAAACCCCAATCAAAATGCCCTATTATTTAAAACGCGCCCAAGAAAAACAGTTAATTACTCAGGCTGAAAAAAACAGCAAAGTCATTGATCAATTGGTGACCTTGAACCGCATTTATACGACCGACTCTTTTGCCCGAGTGACCCGTAACATTGAAGCACCTACCCTCATTTTATGGGGTAAGCAGGACAAAATTATCAATGTCGAAGTGGCGAATGAACTCAAATCCTTATTGAAACATGCTGAAGCTCCTGTCATCCTTAACAATGTTGGTCATATGCCACTTTTGGAGGCAGAACAGGCCGTTGCACAGCACTACCTGCCTTTTCTTGCAAAAACACAAAAGTTAAAAAATCCATTGGCTGATAAACTGATTCCACTAAATTAATTTTGTTGAGTACGTATGCAGAAACACCCGATGATTGAGCAGCTCATTGAAGCTCATCTTAATTTTTTAGATCATGAGTTTTCGCAAGCAAGTATCGTACAAAATGAATTCACCCTCTTTTATCAATGGTTTAGAAAACAAACTTTACAGCAACTGTGGAGCTTTGAAGACATCAATGCGTTGTTGCAAAAACAAATCCTAGCCACACCTGCAACCGATCATCTAATCTCACAAATTGCTGAGCACATCAAGTTTGTTTTAATACATCCCATCAATGAATCAACAAAAATTTCCGATGTGATTCCTGTACTCACCATCGATAAAATTGCGCAGTATGTCACGAGTAAAAGTGGGCATCGTCAGCGTCTAATTAAAACTGTAGTAAATAACCCAGCTTTTTCAGCCATGATTACTCAGCTCATTCAGCACTCAATTCAAGACTATTTAAACAACTCCGTCATAACCAAACGTGTGCCGGGTGTTTCTAGTTTTATGAAAATGGGCAAGTCGGTACTGGAAACCGTCACAGACTCAAACCTAAATGACACTATTGGGCATTATTTACAAAAGAACATCTTAAAACTCAGTCAAATGAGCGAACAGGTGTTAAATCAAAACTTTAATGATGAAAAGCTATATCACTTTCAAGCTAACCTCTGGCACAAAATCAAAGATATGCCTTTATCAGTTTTGAAAAATTATATTGAAGTGCAGGACTTGCCTCAAACTGTCGCTATGGGACACGAAATTTGGGAGCATATGCGTCAAACAGACTATCTGCAGCAACAGGTACATGATGGTGTTTATGCTTGGTACATTCGCAACCAAGAACGTTCTTTTGATTTACTCCTACGTGACTTAAATATCGACGAAGCCTTAGTCCAAAATCAACTTCAAGATTTGTTGAACCCTATTATTCAAGAGCTCATTCGTTCTGATTACTTACGTGATCGAGCACGCTATTATTTAGAACAGTTTTATTATTCTGACCAAGCACAGAGTATTTTAATCCCCTAAATAAAAAGACCCGTTGAATAAACGGGTCTTTTTATAATTAAAAGTTATAAGTTAGTCCTAAAAATACTTCTTGCCGATCTAGGTAATAGTCGTTTGATGCATTTACTAACTTTTTATCAAATAAATTGTTTATTCCACCACGAATTGTAACGTCATCACTTACTTGATAATTTGCAGATAAATTAAATACTGTATGCGGTTTTTGCATAACTACAGTATCTGCTGTGCTCGCTGTATACTGTTCACCAGTATATTGCGCTGCAAGTTCAACTGACAATGGATGAAGTGGCAACCAATTTAGGGCGCTATAAATAGATAATTCAGGAATTGTCGATAAATTTTTCCCAGTGACTAAATTTTTTGATTCAAAGTAATACGTAGCATTGGTTGTCCAATTTAACTGAGGTAAAAGCGGTAGCACAACACTAGCTTCTAAACCACGCACACGAGCCTTCTCAGCATTTTGATATTGCGTCCACCACACACCATTAATTTCACCTAAAGCACGATATTCAATTTTATTTTTAAAATCGGTATGGAAATATGTTAACCCCATATCTAATGCATTTTGAGCAAAATTCACACCAATTTCATAGTTTATACTTTCCTCTGGCTTGAGATCTGCATTACCTGCCATATAACATCCACCAGAAACATAACCTAATGGTTTCAATGAGGTACAACCGTAACCACCTGAGCGAGTAGCCGCACCAGCTGTATTTTCTTTTAAAGAAGGAGCTCTAAAGCCTTGAGCTACACCACCTTTAACCGTCCAAGCATCATTGGGTTGAACCACTAAATATGCTCGGGGACTATTATGTGTTCCAAATTTATCGTGATTATCAAAACGGTTGCCAAGCGTTAAATTCACTTTATCATTAAATATAATTTTATCTTCAACGAATAGCGCCCAAGTATCCCCTTCCAGTTCTGAGCCATATACCTTACCATCATAACTAGGAATTGAAAGTCCAATATTTTGTGTATTGACCAACTCTTCAGATTTCCATTGCCCACCAACAGTTGCAACATGTTCAACGCCTAATGTAAATGGAATATTCATATTCCCTTCTACAATTGTTTCTTTTGATTTTTGTGTTGTAGGACCACTATCTGTCTGTTGACTTTGATCATAGTCATTATAGTAAGCAGTTAATTTTGAATTACCAAAACTCCATTTACCATCATGTGAAAGTGAAACTGAACGATGTTCTAGCTCTGTTGGGCCCCACGACAACACTGATTGCTCTTGACCATTCACCGTCTGCTTTTTTGTAGATGGATTATCTTCTTGTAATCCATACCCTAGTTCCAAAGATAAGGTATGTATATCACTTGGCGTATAATCGAACTTTAAATTAGCATTTTGATCTCGACTACCTGACTGTCCAGTTGCTCGACTACCAGCTATACCCGGCTTACTTCTATCTGACGTTTGATAGCCTTGATCTGCTTCTTGCTCTGTAATACCAACTGTAGCTCGCATGCCTAATTGGCTAGTCAAAGGTCCGTAACCGACTAAACCAGATTGAATAGTTTTTCCTCGATCAGAAGACGTGGTTGGCATTGTGTGATTTAAAGTAAATGATCCTCCCCACTCTTCTGGAATCTTTTTAGTAATAATATTAATTACCCCCCCCATGGCATCAGAACCATATAAAGTAGACATTGGTCCGCGTACAACTTCAATACGCTCAATCATCTCTGGTCTAACCCAATTCAGATCCTGATGTCCTAAATTGGCACGATAGTTTGTATCTCGAGATGAACCGACACGTTTACCATCAATCAAAATAAGAGTGTAGTTTTCTGGCATACCACGTATTTGTATTTTTGATCCAGCTCCATTAGAACTTAACCCACCACTTACACCCGGAACTCGCTTCAAAACATCAGCAAGACTAGAAACGGGCTGTTTCTGAATCTCTTCAGCTGTAATTATACTAATTGATGCTGGAGCGGACTTTTCATCCACCGCTTGACCACTTGCCGTCACAACAATCGTTTGTAATTGTGTTGCTTCTTTTTCTTTTGCAATTTCCACGGTCTCACTTGCCATAGCAAATGAACTCATTGCTCCTACAACAGCCAAAGCCAAAGTTGATCTCGTTAGATTTTTACCCATAACGCATACACCCAAATACAAAAAAAGGAGAAATTGTGTAAATTTCATAGGGTATATTAACAAATGATAAACATATTGCAATAAATATTGATAATTATTCTCAATTACATTTTAACTTTAGATAAAATATAACCCCCTAATTTAAGGAGGTTATTTATTAAAATGGTTTAAAATTATTTGAAGTACGCGCCTTCTGCCTGTGTATGATCCGTCTGGTCAATCACACGACGTAACTCAGGAATGTGCTGTTGCAGAGTCGTTTCAACACCTTGTTTCAAGGTGACATCAATTGCTGAACAACCTTGGCAACCACCACCAAATTTTAATACAGCCGTTAAACCATGCTCTTCATCTTCAACAACTTCAACCAATGCACAGTTACCACCATGCCCTGCTAGGCCTGGGTTAATTTCAGACTGAAGAATATACGTAATACGCTCTTCAATCGATGCATCAGGACCTACGCGTGGTACTTTCGAATTTGGTGCACGGAAAGTTAACTGCCCACCAAAACGGTCTTTGTTGTAATCAATCACTGCATCTAATAAATATGGAATAGACGGTGTGTCGATATACGCAGGAAAGTCTGGATAATCTTGACGGTAATCGGTTGGGATCACTTCTTCAGGCGCACTATATGCCATACAACATTCAGCACGTGGTGTACCCGGATTTTCAACAAATACACGTACAGCAATGCCCGGTGTATTTTGTTTTTCTAATAAATCACGTAAATACTCTTGTGCAGTCGGAGTAATCAATAAGTTTGGAATTTCCTCTGTAACTGCAGTGCTGCTGTTCTCAGTCGACATAACAATCATTTCCTCAAGCTGAAGTTGCTATTTTAACTGAAGATGCGGGGTAATTAAAAAAAATCAACCAAAATTGTCGGATTTATTGTGAAAGTTCATCTTTTCGCTCAATTTAATGGCATTATGACCACAAGATAGTTATATGCAGAACATCTCAGAAATGTTGGATTTACCTTTTAATCATACAGTTACGATCATTATTATTACGGTGATTATTTCTATGGTGGCATTTTCAAATCAGAACGTGATGAACCGACTGATTTTCTGGCCTCCTGCGATGCAACGTGGACAATACGATCGTTTTATTACCCATGGCTTTATTCATGCCGATGGTATGCATCTCCTGTTCAATATGTTCACCCTGTTTTTCTTTGGCAGCATTATTGAAAGTTTTTACCGCCAATATTTCTATGGCTTAGGCTTCGTTTTATTTTATTTGGGTGGTTTAATTTTCGCCATTTTACCAAGTTATTTAAAACATAAGAATGATGTGCGCTGGGCAAGCCTTGGCGCCTCTGGTGCAGTCTCAGCGGTACTATTCGCTTATGTATTGTTTGAGCCTTGGAAGCTGATTTTTGTGTTTTTTATTCCCGTACCTGCGATTATTTTTGCAGTGTTGTACGTGGCATATAGCATCTGGTCAGGTAAAAAAGGCAACTCCAACATCAATCATAGCGCCCATCTTTGGGGAGCTGCTTATGGGGTCATCATGACCTTAATTTTAGAGCCGCGTCTTATTCCGCATTTTCTGAACAAATTAACACAGTTACCTATTTAAAGCCGAATGCCTAGATTGCACATGGATTGCATCCATACGCATATAGGCTCAGTAACATTTTTCTACAGCAATGGGTTGTCCTGATTTTTACAATAAACATCAGAACAACTATAAACCAAGGAAATTGCGATAAAAATAATGTCTATATTGGCAACCTTGATGATCAGTCTCAGTTTTACAGCCTGTGCGGTACACACTCCTGAAGGGAGTATCATCGTCGATGATCGTTCTTATTATCCTCATGGCCAAAGCGATTTCTGCCCACTAGGACAGGCCAAAAAGGTCGCTGCTAAACTCAAAAGCCTTCTATTCAGAAGGCTTTTTTTTACATATATTTTTACATAAATTTGGCATGAAATGCCAAGCAGTAATTTGATTTGGCATAGATAATGTTTACAACTGTATATAAATAGCAAATGCCAGTGAGATTTCTTGCATGTCCAATCCCTTAGATGGTCTTCAATTTCCAACTTACCCGAAAACACAAAAAGTTAGTACCTCACGTACAGGGAAAGAGATTATTGCAGAGGCCTTAGCCAATGTTGATCACCAAAGCTCTGTTACTGCACTTACAGAAAAGAACTGGCGTAAACAATATCCACGCTATTTTAAATCCTTAGTTGAATTTGGGATTCGTAATCAAATTGCACCGATTCAAATGGCACAAGATGGACTTAACAAAGCACATAATGTGTTTGAGTTTTATCGGGATGGGCAAAAACATCTACTCAAAGATGTAATGTCACTTAAAACCACACCGCTACACACCATCAAACTCAAAGGTGAAAGTGATGTTGCACCTGAGTGGTCAGTGCCTTATAAAGGCCAACAACTCAGGGGTGATGCCTTACTCGCACAAATCCAAACATGGTTAGATGCAGGTGTGATTGAACCCAGTCACGCTGAAGCATTGATTGCCTGTGTGGAACATCCTGAATGGTTTGATTTATCTGACCGCACTATGGTTTTGTTCGGTGCGGCATCTGAAGCGGGTCCACTCACATGGTTAGCCCAATGGAAAGCCAATATTGTGGCAGTTGATTTACCGAATAGCCATGTATGGGGCAAAATTTTAGACACCATTCAACACGGCAATGCCACGTTATATGCCCCATCGGTTGAAGCTTTGAGCGCGGAAACACCTGTGTCTGTGCTTAAAGAAAAACTTGGTGCGAACTTACTGACACAAGTGCCTGAAATTGCACAATGGTTGGTACAAAACCCACATCAGTTAGATTTGGCCGCGATTGCGTATTTGGATGGTGAAAAGCATGTCCGTGTTTCTGTTGCAATGGATGCGATTATGCAATATGTCAGTGCGCAAAAAGCAGATACCAGTTTGATGTATATGTGTACACCTACCGATGTCTATGCCGTACCTGAAGAAGTCATTAAAGCATCTGAGCAAAAGTTCAGTGGTCGTTCTAAAACTCAGCAGATGATCAGTAAAAGTATTTCAACCCTCAGTGGGCAACTGTTCTTTAAGAAAAACCTACATGACCTCGTCGAGTCGGATAATACGAAGTCTTATGGCATCACCGACTGTTTAGTGATTGAGCAAGGACCGAACTACGCATTGGCTAAGCGTATTCAACAGTGGCGTGCAACGCTTGCTCGATCAGAAGGTCAACGTGTCAGCATAAACATTGCGCCATCAACTACAACCCACTCTGTCACCAAAAACCCATTGCTCAAAGCCGCATTTAATGGGGCAAGCTTGTTTGATGTTGAAGCCTTTAAGCCTGAAACCACCAATGCAATCATGGCGGCTTTATGGATCCATGATCTGCGTAATCCTGCTTCTGTAGCCAATCCAGAGAACAAACTTGAACATCCTCTAGAACTAATGATGCACGGTGCCAATCACGGCGGCTTATGGCGTGTAGCTTATTTAGCACGCACTGCACTGCCCTTTGCAGCACTTTATGGCTTTGCCGCAGATAAACTACCTTTAGACAAAGTCTGGGCGAAGTTCAAAAAGTAAGGCCTTGAATACTGGCTTCAATAAAATACAGAGCTAAAAAAACGCTACCTTAGGTAGCGTTTTTTTATCATTAGTTTTTACACATCAGATTAAACGAACTGTAGGAATAACCAGAACAAACCACCTGATAAACAGATCGTGGCTGGCAAGGTAAAGATCCAAGCCGAAAGAATGGTTCTTACTGTTGCAAAGTTTAGACCTGACTTGTTTGCCACCATGGTCCCTGCTACCGCAGAATTCAATACGTGTGTAGTCGATACGGGCATACCAAAGCCATCAGCAGCTGCAATCGTAGTCATCGCCACCAATTCTGCTGACATACCTTGACCATAAGTCATATGGTTTTTACCAATACGCTCACCTACAGTCACGACAATACGCTTCCAGCCCACCATCGTACCTAGACCTAAAGCCAATGCCACAGCCACTTTCACCCATGTTGGGATGTACTGTAAGAATGAATCAAGGTTACTACGATATTCTTTTACTGTCTTTTTTCCCGCTTCCGACATCGCTGGCAATTGATCCGCTTTATCCAAACGTTTGAATGCTGTCGTGCTTAAGTACATGTCATTACGTAGTGCAGAAACTTCAGCTTCAGGAATAGCTTTGAGATCACCATAATGGCCAACACGCTCACCCAAATGATCTGTCAAACTGGCTAAAGCAGGTACGACTTCTGGGGTCATTTCTTTGGTTTGAATATATTGCGTGATTACCGTACGGGCTTTTTCATCTGCAATATCGTTATGATTCGGATAAATCACAGCCGCAGTTTGATCTGAAAGTTGAGCAAATGACTGAATGTGCTGTGAATCTAAATTCTTATTTAAAGAATAAGCCAAAGGTACAATACCAATCAAAATCAGCATGATTAGCCCCATACCTTTTTGACCGTCATTTGAACCGTGCGCAAAACTCACACCTGTACAGGTAAAAATCAAAATGGCACGAATCAGTGGCGGTGGTGGTTTGTTGCCTTCAGGTGGTTGGAACAGTTCCATTTGTTTCTTAAAGATTTTTTTTACCAATAAGAATAACACTGCTGCAAAAGCAAAACCGATCATAGGTGAAAACAGTAAAGCTTTACCGACTTTAATCACCTGATCCATATCGACACCCGAAGCGCCGCTACCCGAATGCATCAGGTAGTTCATGATGCCCACACCTAAGATTGAACCAATCAAAGTATGTGAACTTGATGCTGGAATACCCAAGAACCATGTGCCCAAGTTCCACAAAATCGCAGCAATCAGCATGGCAAACACCATGGCAAAACCTGCGCCTGAGCTGACATTCATAATCAACTCAACGGGCAGCAGCGCAATAATACCGTAAGCAACTGCACCACTTGCGACCATAACTCCAAGAAAGTTACAGAAACCTGCCCACATCACCGCAACAGGTGCAGACAGTGCATTGGTATAAATGACCGTTGCAACCGCATTGGCAGTGTCGTGAAAGCCATTTACAAACTCAAAACCCAAAGCAATGAACAAGGCCGTCGCTAAAAGGATTAAAGAGTAAAGATTCAGTGCAGGAACATGCGATAAGTCAGCAGAAAGCTGAAAGCCAATATAAATTAGCGTTGAAATAATGACCGTTAAAAACACCGGCATAAAAAATTTCGGTGTAGGTACGTGCACATTCGTCGACTTGACCTGTGTCACGTGCACCTGATCTTGGACGGGAGGAATATTAGAATTCATGCAGACGGCTAAAGAGGATATCAATATCCCCTATTGTTCAATTTAATTGTGACAATTATATGACAAATGCGTGTCACATGAAGCCAATTTTTTCATAACTGACTTATTTTAGATCAGCAGTAAATCAGCTATAAGCCTTGAACGCACTGTGCTGGCTCAAAATTTAATTTTTCGGTGCGGATTACGCTGAATTATTTTCTTACATTTGGCTGTGTTGTCTGTAACAATCTGCTCCAATCAATATTCTTTCATCTCTACTTATTCTGATCTATTAACATAACGGGTCTATATTTCACTTTCGTGAAAACTAAAGCTAAATCAGCCTTTTTTATTTGCCATATAGCCAATACCACTTGAATTAGGCATTAATCAACCTGCTTTTCTGCTAAAATATTGCACGTTTTGAAAACCTGTTTGTGAGTTTTGAATGTCTACACTTGCCACCTTAAAAGCACTTCTTGCCGAGCGCATCCTTATTATCGATGGTGCAATGGGCACCATGATTCAGCGTCACAAGCTCGAAGAAGAAGATTATCGTGGTGAACGCTTTGCAGATTGGGCATCAGACCTTAAAGGCAACAACGACTTACTGGTTTTAACGCAGCCACAAATTATCCAAGGCATTCATGAAGCTTACCTCGATGCAGGTGCAGACATCATTGAAACCAACAGCTTTAACGGCACACGTGTTTCAATGTCGGACTATCACATGGAAGACCTCGTTCCCGAGATTAACCGTGAAGCAGCGCGCCTAGCCCGTGCGGCATGTGACAAATATTCAACACCAGATAAACCACGTTTTGTTGCAGGTGTACTTGGTCCTACTTCCCGTACCTGTTCCATTTCACCAAACGTCAATGACCCTGCTTTCCGTAACATTACTTTTGATGAACTCAAAGAAAACTATATCGAGGCGACACATGCCCTCATCGAAGGTGGTGCCGATATTCTTCTGATTGAAACGGTATTTGATACGCTGAACTGTAAAGCAGCGATTTTTGCAGTAAAAGAAGTGTTCAAACAACTTGGTCGTGAACTTCCACTCATGATCTCGGGCACCATTACCGATGCATCTGGTCGTACATTAACAGGTCAAACGGCTGAAGCATTCTGGAACTCAGTACGTCATGGTGACTTATTGTCGATTGGTTTTAACTGTGCCTTGGGTGCAGACGCTATGCGTCCACACGTTAAAACCATTAGTGATGTCGCGGATACTTTTGTTTCAGCGCATCCAAATGCTGGTTTACCGAATGCCTTTGGTGAATATGATGAAACGCCAGAGCAAACCGCAGCTTTCTTAAAAGAATTTGCTGAAAGTGGTCTCATCAATATTACAGGTGGTTGTTGTGGTACCACACCAGATCATATCCGTGCCATTTACAATGCAGTAAAAGATATAAAACCACGCCAGATTCCTGAAACCAGACCTGCTTGCCGCCTCAGCGGTTTAGAGCCATTTAACATTTATGATGACTCTTTATTTGTCAATGTCGGTGAGCGTACCAACGTCACAGGTTCAAAAAAATTCCTGCGTTTAATCCGTGAAGAAAACTTTGCCGAAGCTTTAGAAGTCGCTCAGCAACAGGTTGAAGCTGGCGCACAGATTATTGACATTAACATGGATGAAGGGATGCTCGATTCGCAAAATGCGATGGTGCATTTCCTTAACCTTGTCGCTTCTGAACCAGATATCTCACGTGTGCCGATCATGATTGACTCATCAAAATGGGAAATCATTGAAGCGGGTTTGAAATGCGTTCAGGGTAAACCTGTGGTGAACTCAATTTCCCTTAAAGAGGGTTATGATGAGTTTGTCGAAAAAGCCCGTTTATGCCGACAATATGGTGCAGCGGTTATTGTCATGGCATTTGATGAAACAGGTCAGGCCGATACCGCAGAACGCAAGCGCGAAATCTGTAAACGTTCTTATGATATTCTAGTCAATGAAGTGGGCTTCCCTGCTGAAGATATTATTTTTGACCCGAACGTGTTTGCAGTTGCTACGGGGATTGAAGAACACAATAACTACGGCGTCGATTTTATTGAAGCGACAGGTTGGATCAAACAGAACTTACCGCATGCCATGATTTCAGGCGGTGTCTCTAACGTTTCATTCTCTTTCCGTGGCAATGAGCCTGTGCGTGAAGCGATTCACTCTGTGTTCCTTTATTATGCTATCAAACAAGGCATGACCATGGGTATTGTCAATGCTGGTCAAATGGCAATCTATGACGATATTCCAAAAGAACTGAAAGATGCGGTTGAAGACGTTATCCTCAATCAAAATCAGGGGGAAAGTGGACAGGAAGCCACTGAAAAATTACTTGAAATTGCAGAAAAATATCGTAGTCATGGTGGCGCAGCCAAAGAAGCTGAAAACCTTGAATGGCGTAATCAGTCTGTTGAGAAACGTCTTGAATATGCACTGGTTAAAGGGATTACCACTTATATTGATGAAGATACCGAAGAAGCCCGTTTAAAAGCCAAACGCCCTCTTGATGTGATTGAAGGCGCATTGATGGACGGCATGAACGTGGTCGGTGACCTATTCGGCTCAGGAAAAATGTTCCTGCCACAAGTGGTAAAATCTGCCCGTGTGATGAAGCAAGCTGTAGCATGGCTGAATCCGTACATCGAAGCAGAAAAAACAGGCAGCCAGTCTAAAGGTAAAGTCTTGATGGCAACCGTAAAAGGCGATGTACACGATATTGGTAAAAATATTGTGGGCGTGGTGTTGGGCTGTAATGGCTATGATATTGTCGATTTAGGTGTGATGGTTCCTGCGGAAAAAATCTTACAAACTGCGATTGATGAGAAATGTGACATCATCGGTTTGTCTGGTTTGATCACACCATCGCTGGATGAAATGGTGTTTGTGGCCAAAGAAATGCAGCGTAAAGGTTTTACCATTCCTTTACTGATTGGTGGTGCAACCACATCGAAAGCCCATACCGCGGTTAAAATTGACCCGCAATATTCAAATGATGCGGTGATTTATGTGGCTGATGCTTCACGTGCCGTGGGTGTAGCGACTACCCTACTGTCTAAAGAAATGCGTGGCAACTTTATTGCCGAGCATCGTGCTGAATATGCCAAAATTCGTGAGCGTTTAGCCAACAAGCAACCGAAAGCAGCCAAGTTAAGCTATGCAGATTCAGTTGAAAATGGCTTTAAGATTGATGACAACTATGTACCACCAAAACCAAATGCTTTAGGTACTCAAGTCATCACCAACTACCCATTGGCAACGCTGGTTGAATATTTCGACTGGACGCCATTCTTCATTTCTTGGAGCTTGGCAGGTAAATTCCCGAAAATCTTAGAAGATGAAGTGGTCGGTGAAGCTGCGACTGATTTGTACAATCAAGCGCAAGCGATGTTGAAAGACATTATCGAGAATAATCGTTTCGATGCGCGTGCGGTGTTTGGTTTATACCCTGCGCAACGTACGGGTGCAGATACGGTCAGCGTCTTTGATGAAGCGGGTCAAACCGTTACGCATACTTTTGAGCATCTACGTCAGCAGTCTGACAAAGTGACAGGCAAACCAAACTTGTCATTGGCGGACTACATTAAGCCGACAACGACTCAGCAAGACTATTTAGGCGGCTTTACCGTATCGATTTTTGGTGCGGAAGAGTTGGCAAATGAATATAAAGCCAAAGGTGATGACTACTCTGCAATTTTAGTGCAGTCATTGGCAGATCGTTTTGCTGAAGCTTTTGCCGAGCATTTACACGAGCGTATTCGTAAAGAGTTCTGGGGCTATAAAGCCGATGAAACACTGAATAATGAAGAGCTGATTAAAGAGAAGTATGTCGGTATTCGTCCTGCGCCAGGCTACCCTGCTTGCCCTGAACATTCTGAAAAAGCAGTATTGTTTAACTGGTTAGGTTCTGAGGAAAAAATTGGAACCAAGCTGACTGAACACTTTGCCATGATGCCACCATCTTCGGTCAGTGGGTTCTATTATTCACACCCTGAAAGTGAATACTTTAACGTAGGCAAGATTTCTCAAGATCAGCTTGAGGATTATGCAAAACGTAAAGGTTGGTCTCTGGATGTTGCGAAGCGTTGGTTAGCACCGAATTTGGATGATTCGATTGCTTGATTTATAATCCTCCCTAACCCTCCTTTAAAAAGGAGGGAATAAAAAATCCCCTCAATTGAGGGGATTTTTTAAGTCATTTCATTCGTTTCTTTCGAGTTTGCAATATGATCTTTAATTGACTCTTCTAATTTCTTTCTAATTGAAGCTACTATCTGTAGAGCATAATCTTCAGGAGATAATGTTGTAAAATAATTCTCTTTGACAAACCATTTTGTAGATTTCACTTTTTGATATTTATCCCAATCATAACTTTTTAATGTAATAATTTGAGTAAAAGTAGCAATTTCTTGCGCAGAAAATAACATTACCAAATATACATTATATGCACGTAAACAAAGATAGTTATTTTTAGGCTTTAATGATAATAAAATTTTTGTATTAATTTGTTCATTATTTTCCATAACTAATGAACATGTAGTTCTAAAACCTTTCAATACAGATCTATGATTAGTAACTGATTTTAGTACTTGCTCAACCTCCTCATATTCTTGGGATTCAGAAGCAAGTAGACTTAAGAATGATCTACTTGGAAATAAATTATTATTTAAATGTGATGGTTTTTTAACTTTTTTTACCTTCTGAGGTGCTGGAACATATTCCTGTGTTACAAATGACTCTTGTTCATAATATGGTTGAGCAAAATAATCTTTATTTGCATTCTCTTTTAACCACGTACCTATAGAATCCTCATCATATAAATTTATATCTTTTTCCACTGAAACATCAAATAGCTCCGTAATATCTTTATAATTTTCTGTATTTATTAACTCCGTTTGGACATTATTTACATAATTAAGAATCTCATCTTTCGGTAAATAATGACTACTTTTTTCTAAAATTATTTTTTTTAATGACAATAAGCCAAATATATCTTCTTCAGGATTCTCATCCAAAATATCATCTTGATTTTCGAATACATGAAAAGGGGTTATTTTTTCTTGTTCAGTCAGAAAATTCAGAATTTCAGCATTATATTTAATAAATGGATGAAGAAATCCACCTTGCAATATTAGTCTCGGCTCTGGATAAAATGTACTATTTGAAAAATCATTAATAGATGAAATTAAATCTTTATAATATATTTCTGTATTTATCTCATTTTCTAAAATTGATAATGCGATTGCTTTTGTGAAAAAGCTGAAATCTTCTAGGGCATGTGAGGCTTCATTTTCTCTTGAAGAAGAAAGAAAAATTAAATCTTTGAATTTAGACTTTGTACTTTCAACATGCTTTAATAAAACACTAGAAGATTCCTTTAAATAATGTGTTCCTGAATTACAGCAGTCTAAAATTTTGACTGCTAAGTTAGGGTTACACTCTCTCAAGTAGCCATCAACCTCACTGTTTGAAAGTGCACTCGATAAAATTTTGTCATCCGTCGTATTATATAATTTTAGAAACAGCTCATCCGTATCTCTATTCATTTTCCTAATACCATGTCCAGAAAAATAGAATAAAATCTCATTAACTTCTATGTCTTTATATTTAGTAATAAAAGTAGAAATTAGGGATTTAACTTCAGAAGAATTCTTATTATCTAAAATATCAAGAATTTCTGTATATTTTCCACTTAGACGAAGAATATTAGAAATTAGCCTAAAGTCATTTTTTACAGTTGATAAATTATCACTTACATCCAAATATTCACTTGACCCAATAACTATAGCTAAATTAACCATTTATCCCTCAAAATTATTAAATTATTTTGCATATATATCAAAAAAACATTTTTTTCTAAAGTTTTATTACTATAATTTTTCATCAATCTACTTCTAAACTCTCATCTGTATAGTGTTGTCCCCCATCACATTCAATGACGAGGTTCGCAGCGGAACAATAAAAATCTACAATAAAATTAAGAATTGGCTTTTGCCGATAAAACTGTAATCCTAAAATTTGTTTATGGCGTAATCTTTGCCATAGCAATTGTTCTACATCAGTCATGTTACTTCGTAAATCACGAGATGGTTGTTTTAAGTTCTTATTGTAAGGTTGCATTACGATGCTCTTTTTTAAATATTCTTTTAAGAATCTTGGCATAATACTGCCAGAGAATAACAATGTACGAAACATCACCATGAACACAACCCAACTTTTCCTCGGTGTGATCTTTAGCTCAATTGGCTTAGGCTATTTTCTATATGGCAAAAAGCAAAAAATGACCATATTTTTAACTATAGGTCTAGTTTTAATGATCTTCCCTTACTTTATTGAAAGTAACGCATTGCTAGGTGGTATCGGCTTACTTTTATCTACTGTTCCTTACTTTTTACGCTTTTAATATCATTCAAAATCAAGCTGTTTTAATTGAATCTCCACCACATTCCAGTGATGCATCATCTCCCGCAGAACAATAAAATAAACCAAACTAAAAAGACAGTTATCGGCTACCTTCGACACATAGTATTCCCTACGCTCAACAAAGGTATTAAAAACACTTTCAAGCTGCACACGATCAATTTGCTGCTGATCTGGAAAAGATAATGTTAAAACCTTTTGGAATAACGCATCTGAAGTCGCAGCAGTCTTAGGTTGGGCATACTTCATTTGAACGGATTCTAAAAGCTCTTCAATCACATAAATCATCGACTCAATCGCAAGTTCATCCAGCAACCCATGACGCATACTCTTTGACTGTATAAAGCTTAAACCTTGGTCCAGCTGTATATGCTGTCCATCCATTTCAAATGAAAGTTGATCTACGCCGAATGAAAATTTGAGTACATCATTCAGATCAGTCATCACTTCAATACTCCAAAGTCAAAGCACACACATTCAATGCCGTTGTTACCTATCATAATCGTCAGGCCGAAATGCAATCGCGCCATCTTCGTTTGATAAGATAGCGCGATTAAGACTGAAGGTCAGCCGTATTTCGTTAGTTTACTTGCGTCTTCGGTAAAAAGAAGGTCGCTAAACCGAGTAAAGGCAATAACGCACACACGCCAAACACCCATTCAATGCCTTTGACATCAGCCAAATATCCTAAACCTGCTGCGGCAATACCACTTACACCAAACATTAAACCAAACATCAAACCTGCAATCATGCCAACCCGTCCAGGAACGGCTTCTTGTGCATAGACCACCATGGCTGCAAAGGCAGATGACATGACTAAGCCAATGATCACTGACAAGATGGTCGTCCAAAATAGATTGGCATGTGGCATCATCAAAGCAAACGGCGCCATGCCGACAAAAGACACCCAAATCACCGCTTTACGCCCAATTCGGTCTCCAATCGGCCCACCAGCAAATGTACCTAAAGCCACCGCTGCCAAAAAGGCAAATAGGTGTAACTGTGCACTTTGTAAACTGAGGTGAAACTTGTGCATTAAATAAAAAGTGAAATAGTTACTAATACTGGCAATATAGGTAAATTTGGCAAACATCAACACACAAATGGTCGACAGCGCAATAACCAATTGACGTCCATGTAATTTGCTTTGAATTTGCTGTGCCTTGGCTGCCAACTGTTTTTTACTGTGGCTGATGCTCCAACGACTGACACCGAACAGCACCCAAATCGCCAGTAAGGCAAATACAATCAACCATGCCACGGCGTGCTGTCCAAAAGGCACAATAATCAGCGCGGCCAATAAAGGCCCAATGGCTGTACCTGTATTACCACCAACCTGAAAGGTTGATTGTGCTGTACCAAAACGCCCACCCGAAGCCATACGCGCCACACGTGAAGCTTCAGGGTGAAAGGTCGAGGAACCCACACCAATCAATGCCGATGCCATGAGCAATACGATAAAATTCGGTGAAAAGGCCAACAGTAAAATGCCACTAAAAGTCACCACCATGCCGAGTGGCAGCAGATAAGGTTTCGGATGTTTATCGGTATACAGTCCGATCCAAGGTTGCAGTAGCGATGCCGTAATTTGATACACCAATGAAATCAGTCCGACTTGCGCAAAGCTTAAGGAAAAATTGGTTTTCAGCATCGGATAAATGGCTGGCAAAACAGCTTGAATCAAGTCATTGAGCAAATGCGCTACCGCTACCGCTCCCACTACTTTTATAATCATGCCTTGCGGTTGTTCATTGATCGTAGCTTCGCCCATACCCTCTTTCATTTGAATTGAAGACGACATACCTCGCAAACTCCATGTATTTTTCATCAGGCATTGATTGTAAAATGTCATTCATAAGACTATCTTCCAATAATCATTGTATAACTGACAATTTTAAACCACACATGCCAAATTCTCTGATTCAAACCGAATTGTCCGAATTGGTGATTGGGCTTTCTTCTGAGCATACCTATCGAGAGATTACCCCTGCGCATACCCATTCGCGGGCGCAGTTTCTATATGTTTCGACAGGGATGATTCAAGTGTTCACCCCAAACCACGTTTGGATCGTGCCACCAATGTGTGCGCTATGGATTCCGACCCATGTTGAACACAGTGTGATTTCATTAAGCCGAGTTAAACTCAATACTGCATTGGTTCAGGCCGGTGCAGCTGCACTGCTGGGGCAACATTGTTTTATTATTCGGGTCAGCAAGTTATTGCATGAGTTATTGATTCGGCTCAATGCGATAGAACACATTCCACCTTCCGAGCTGATCAGCTCTGATGAACTGTCTCGATCTTTACAGATTTTAATTTTTGATGAAATTCATAAAGCCAATCTGTTGCCCATTCAAATTCCGTGGCCACAAGACAAACGCTTAATGAATATTTGCCAAGCACTATTAAGTACGCCCGATCAGTTAAAAGATTTAAGCACATGGGCCGATGAAATTGGCACCAGCTCCAGAACCTTGATGCGCATGTTTCAAAAGGAAACGGGGCTGTCTTATCGCGCATGGGTTCAGCAAATGCATATTGCCCATGCCTTAAGTAAAATTGCCAGTGGTGAATCTGTCGCGCAGATTGCAAGATCTCTTGGTTATAGCAATCCGAGTGCGTTTAGTACCATGTTTAAACGTCATTTGGGACAGCCCCCGCAACAGTTTAAATATAAAGATGAATAAAATGACACTCGCGACTAAGCACTTAGGCGATCGACAAATAAAATACCATTTAGATGGTCGATTTCATGCTGCACTATGCGCGCAGGAAAACCTTCAAAAGTGCTTTCCATTACTTCACCAGTCAAAGTGTGATACAGCACCTTAATACTTTGCGCACGCTGTGCCTGACCGCGTTCATTCGGCACACTTAAACAGCCTTCTTCACCTGAGGTCGTTGCTTGCGAAAATGCTAAAATTTCAGGATTGACCATCACCACGGCGTCCATTTCTGGTGCATCGGGATAACGTAAATTTGGCCGTGAAGCCACAATAATCACCCGCCTTGAAATATAGACTTGTGGTGCAGCAATGCCTACACCGCTCCGCTCCAACATGGTCGCAATCATCACAGAAGCCAACTGCATGAGCCAGTCGCTATTAAATTCTGCATCTGCGACGCGAGCAGCTTTGAGTCTTAAAATATCTTCACCACGTTGTGCAACAGGTAAAATGACACTCATACACAAATCCTAATTTTTATACCTGTTTATTCTTTTTATATCATAAGCTTTTTATCTTGCCTGCGTTATATATTTACGTTGAGCGTCAAATCAACGATGTTGATTCATGTATAATTTTTAGTTCAAACACCGTAAAGAAAGATTGATTATTCATTCAAAAAAGACTTCTTTAAAATCAAATATAAACCTTTATTCATCTTTGGAAATATACGCATGGACGCAACACCACGTTTGACCAGAGAAGACAAACGTACCCTTGGGCTGTCATCACTCGGTGGTGCACTTGAGTTCTATGACTTTGTTATTTATGTTTTTTACGCCAAAATTATTTCAGAGTTGTTCTTTCCCGCAGGGCTCAGCCCATTTTGGGCTATGCTGAATACTTACGGTATTTTTGCCGCAGGTTACTTCTTCCGTCCACTTGGCGGTGTAGTCATGGCGCACTTTGGCGACCTCATCGGACGCAAGCGTCTATTTAGCTTATCTATTTTGCTGATGGCTTTGCCTACCCTCATGATCGGGGTTATGCCGACCTTTGAAACGATTGGTTATGCCGCACCCTTACTCTTACTCCTTATGCGGGTGGTACAAGGCATTGCAATTGGTGGAGAAATTCCAGCGGCATGGACCTTTGTTTCTGAACATGTTCCATCTGAAAAAATTGGTTTTGCCAATGGCTTACTTACGGCTGGTTTGTCACTCGGCATCTTGCTCGGTGCTTTAATGTCACTGTTCATTTCTCTTCAGTTTAGTGAAGCCGCTATACATGATTGGGCATGGCGCATTCCATTTATTGTGGGCGGTATTTTTGGCTTAGTGGCCTTGTATTTACGCAGTTATTTGAAAGAAACACCCGTATTCAAAGCCATGCAAGCACGTAAAGAGCTTTCTAAAGAAATGCCGGTGAAACAAGTCTTCGCCAGCCATAAAACCGCCGTAGTGATTGGCATGCTCTTGACTTGGTTCTTAACTGCTTGTGTAGTGGTCCTGATTTTAGCCATGCCAAACTTACTGACGGGTGCCTTTGGCTTTGAACGTAGCGATGCTTTTCAAATGCAAAGTGCTGCGATCATCATGCAAATGCTGGGATGCATACTCGCTGGGACATTGGCCGATCGTTTTGGTGCAGCCAAGGTCTTGATTTTTGGCTCGTTCGGTGTCGCCGCTATCGCAACCATTTTCTATCACAGTTTGGGTGCGGTCAGTCCAACTACGGTGTTTGCACTGTATATGCTTTTGGGATTCTTTTCAGGCACTGTTGGACTTGTGTCCTATAGTATGGTCAAGATGTTCCCTGCACCGATCCGCTTTTCGGGCATTTCGTTTTCCTACAATGTCGCCTATGCCATTGCAGGAGGCATCACACTGCCTTTGGTTCAATGGCTCAGTCTCTATAGCAACATTGGAGCGATGTATTATATTTGGCTGGTCTGTTTGGTTTGCTTCTTCACAGCTTTGGTTTATCGAACTCGGTTCGAGGCTAAGCACTAAAATGATAAACCCCTTCAATCGAAGGGTTTTCTTTTTATATAACCTAATTTGAAAACATGAGGTCAAAACCTTTAGCTTAAGGTTTCTGCATGCAAATTTTGACGCAGTTCATCTTCTACGATATCCAGCTCGATTTGGCTAAACTTACGAATTTCGCCTTCAGCATGTTTTTCTAACATACCACCAATCAATGGCACTTTCACTTTTACAGTCCATTCCAGTTGAAAGTGAATCTGCTCATCATTACCCGATACACTACGTTGGCACACAGCTTCTAAAGGTAGGTTGGGGTCTAAACGAACTTCCGAACTCAATACAACTAAATTGCTGACGTCGGTACGTTGTAAACGAAATGCATCTTTAAGAAATTTCTTCGCAATATCAGGAATATTGACATCCAAATTATACGCACGCTTGAGGGTATAAATATCGCCGACTTTATTCGACTCCAAAATTTCCAACTTCTCACCGGGAATACGACGACAAACATTTTCATGTAAGCTGATATCGGCTGCGAGTCGACGGAAGTCATCCAATGAAACACCTTTGATGGTGGCATTGACTACAAACTGATGTGCCATAGCATTAAATCCTTTATTTTTTATTTTTGTAAACATCCATGCTCTGATCAGGACTGAAAAACTGGATCTCGTCATCCTGTAGAAGGGCCAAATATAGACGATGTTCCAGCACCGACTATACCGCGATCTGGATATCAATGTGTGCCATTCTGTATGACAATATCATCTGCAATATGAATAAAAATCACGCGCTCAAAACAGGCCAAGCGAATATCAAAATGCTCGGCCCCATCATCCAGTCCTGTGACCGCCCAACTTGCACTACTGGGTAAATCACCCAGCCAAGTGGCCTGATAAAAATCCGCAACCGCATCAAAGCCCAAATATTGCTGTGGACTTTCCTTTAACCGTTCTATGACCGACTCAAATTGAGCCAATTGTGCATGTTTAAAGTCAATCAACACTACCTAGCCTATACACTTTTGAGCTGTTGTTTATGACGTACCTGAGTCCATTGCCACCATCCAAAAGCCGCCAAGCCAACAAAGCCTGCATATAAAGCCGCGGTTAGGAACAAATCTTTATAGATAAACATACCGACATAAACAATATCGACAAATACCCACAGCACCCATGTCGCAATATGTTTACGACTGGTCCAATAGGTCGCCAACAGACTAAATGCTGCGAGCTGCGCATCCAATAGCGGTACAGCTGCATCGGTAAAATACTTTAAGCTAAGGCCAAATGCTGCACCAGCCACAGCGGCAAGTAGCATTTGCAAAATCACTTGCCGAGCTGTAATCGGTTCAATCCGAATATCATGATCTTGTTGTTTACCTTTGAACCAGTGATAAAAACCGTAAAAGTTCACCACCACAAAGAAAAACTGCAAAATGGTTTCGCCATATAGCTTATACGTATAAAACAAATAGGCATATAACAAGAAAGCAGCAAAGTTAAACCACCAACACCACATATTGCGCTTAATGGTCAACGTCACCCCAATTAAGCTAATAATGACTGCAAATATTTCAAGGCTAGACATGGTTCAACTGGCATTCAAAGAAGTGCTGCTATTATGAAAAAAAACTCAATAAAGGCAAGACAATTCCGCTCAATCTAAACGTCGTTTTTTTTCGGGGAATCGGTTCAAACTATCGAGTCACAGAATGGATACTTATAAGTTTTGACAGTTTTCTAACCATCGTTTAAGAACTTATAAAACGATGCAGGAATAATCAAAATGTCAGAACAACAAGGTCGTGTCAGTCGCGAAGTTCGCGGTTCGTTATTTTTAATTGGTTTAGACCGCGCAGCCAAGCGCAATGCTTTCGATAGCCATATGATTCATGACTTATCACTAGCCCTTACCGAATATGAGGATGATCCTTCACTGCGCTGTGCTGTAATTTTTGCGCACGGAGAACACTTTACTGCTGGGCTTGATTTGGTTGAGTTACAACCCAAACTCACTGCAGGCGTTTTCGACTTTCCCGCGTCACAAATTAACCCTTGGGGCACCAGTTCCAGACCTCGCACAAAACCCGTGGTTGTGGCAGTCCAAGGCTTTTGCTTTACCGCGGGAATTGAACTGATGCTCAATGCCGATGTGGTGATTGCCGATGCCAATACACAATTTGCCCAAATGGAAGTACAGCGCGGCATTTTACCCTTTGGCGGTGCAACGGTTCGCTTTGTACAAGCGGCGGGTTGGAACAAGGCTATGCGCTATCTACTCACAGGTGACAGTTTCAATGCGCAAGTAGCTCTCGATCTCAATTTAATTACCGAGGTCGCAGAAGCATCTATGCCAAATGCTGCATTAGAGCGAGCATTGAGCCTTGCGGAATCGATTGCACAAGCTGCTCCTCTCGCCGTTCAAGCTACGCTGGCTTCTGCGCAACAAGCCGTACAACACGGCGCAGACTATGCCTTTGCACATTTACAAGAGCACCTTAGTCCTTTACTCAAAACCCAAGATGTCCAAGAAGGTGTAATGGCAATGCTACAACGTCGCCCTGCTCAGTTTAAGGGACAGTAAAGCTCAAAAGTCTGGAACCGACTTTAGTATTTAACAAAAAAGAAGAAATGATGATGCAAGCCACCGCCCATTTAGATTCGACTCAAATTGAGAAACAAACTGTACAATTCTCAGCAATCGATGGTTATGTACTCGTTGGCACACGTTATTCCTCATCTGAGCCGATCAAAGCCAACATCATTGTTGTGCCAGTGCAACAGGTGTACCACAACAGTTTTATCGCCGCTTTGCCGAGTATGCAGTAGCGCTAGGTTATCAAGTCCTAACTTTTGATTATCGTGGTGTGGGGCTTTCTGCACCGAAGCAAATCAAAGGTTTTAGCATGTCCTATTTGGACTGGGGACAGCTAGACTTGTCGGCTGCTATTGACTCTATCCGCAAAGATGACAAACCTATTTTTGTGGTTGGACACTCTTATGGAGGCCAAGCACTCGGTTTAAAACGCAACCATGACAAAGTCACTGCGATGTATTGTTTGGCACAGGGACGGGTTGGCATGGCTATATGCCGTTTCGGGAGAAAATGAAAGTGCATGTCATGTGAAATCTTATTTTCCCGCCGATGGTTGCACTAAAGGGCTATCTGCCTTGGAGCCTGCTAAAAATGGGTACCGATTTACCTGTGGATGTCACACACAGTGGCGAAAATGGTGTAAAAATCCAACCTACTTTTTTGCAGATCCCGAACAACAACACTTGCTGGAACAATATGCACAGATCAAAACCCCTATCTATGCTGTTTCAACACTGGATGATGACTGGGCTTTACCCGACTCAAGGCATGCATTTATGCAGCATTACCGGCATGCGAACATGCATTATCTCAATATTGAAGCCAATAACTATGGCTTAAAAGAAACAGGATGACTTCTATCTAACTCATGTTGCGTAACGAATTCTTAAACAGTTATCCATGGCTGTAATGGACGCTGAAGAGGCTTAAGCAAGGAGCTCAATCACGAGTACGATGGCTTTTTTTATGCTCGCGTCCACTGCGGTCAATATGCGTATAAAACACGCCATAGCGACTTACATAGTATTCAAGCGACTGATCATAGAAACTCCAAAAAATAGACCATTCATTTAAATCCATTTTGCGGATTTGCGTCTGGGTTTTCGCAGGCATTTTGACCAATAAGGTGCTTTGCATCAGCGTTGCATCTTCTTCAGCCGTGAGCAATATCGCTTGATCTAGAAATAGAGTCGCCACGTCATCGAACAGCTCTTGTTCATAAGCATCAACTTCAATAACACGCTCAATCTGAGGTGCTCTATTGGTATGCGTTGCCATTTGCACAGATGCTACTTCCGATTCAACCGCTTTTTTTTGTCGCTTCAGAAAGCCGTGCTTTTTTTGAATTTTGACTACAATAATAGATGCTGCAACCAAAGCAATGAGTATGCAAATCATCAGTAAAAATGTCGCCATGCTCTGCTCTCGTAACAAATATTCCCTTTTAAAATACAGCATTATCGCTCAAATAAACACCAAATTAATTAAAACAGACTACGTATGAAATCAAATGCTCAATTCGATGACTTGTACTTGAGTATTGATTCTCAGCCCCATTCAAGTGATTCAACACATATTCGTACAAACGTGAAAGGCATCACGATATGTGATTTTTCACTCACAAAATCACTATAAAAAATAATTAACTTAGTGCGATTGAACAACAAAGTTACATCGGTACTAACAGTAATTCAATTTAATAAATATAGTCGCTAGCATGAAATAGCTGTTTCTATAGCTCTAAGAAGAAAAGATGATACGGGCAGCCCAAATTCAGGATATTTCTGAAATTTTAGATGTCGTGCACGACAGTATTCGATCATGTATCAAAGACCACCATCGCCATGAAAGTACGATTCAAATTTGGCTAGAAAATAAAACCCAATCCAACCTGATTATGTGGATGCACTATAACGACAGCTGGGTTTATGTACTCAATCAGCACGTAGTAGGTTTTATTATGGTCAGTGATCAAGGTCGTATTTTACTCAATTATATTTCATCCGCTGAACAACAGCGCGGTATTGGGAAAGCCTTATTAGAGACCGTTATTGAACATCTTAAACGTAAAAAAATTCACCAAATTAGTTTAGAAAGCACCCAAACAGCATGCTCTTTTTATCAAAAACATGGCTTTCAAATCCATGTCCAAGACATTCCAAATCCCAAAATGGTGACCATGGTTAAACTCTTATCCTAAGGTTTATTAACAGAAGTATGACTCAACTAAATTCACTCATTTTCATAGGATTCATTGGGCATTTTCATCTGATCACGGCCCGCTTCTTTGGCTTGATACAGTTTTAAATCGGCCGCTTTCATAAGGTCATGAATATTGGCATAAATCGTTTCATGATCCATCCACGACACCCCCATACTCAAAGTCACATAATCTTTGCCATCTAGGCGGTTATGATGCTCAAAGCGCGCACTACGCACTGCATCTAAAACGGTTTGCATAATCTGACTAATAATCGCAATTGGGACATTATATAAAACAATGGCAAACTCCTCCCCACCATAGCGTGCTAAGTAGGCATTATGTGGCAGTACTGCACCAATCACTTTGACCAGATTTTGCAGAACTTCATCGCCCTTTAGGTGCCCATAGAAATCATTATAATTTTTGAAATAATCGACATCCATCATGGCAAAAACCAAAGTTGCATGACTATTTTGTTGTGTTTCAATAAAGCGCTGCTGAATTTCCTGATTCAATGCACGCCGATTATAGGCACCTGTTAGGGCATCAATTTGAATTTGATATTCGAGTTTTTCATTTAAGTCATGTAATTGAGAGGTGCGCTGTTGCACTTTTTGCTCTAAAGAATCATTCAATTCAATTAAATTATTATTTAAACGTTCGGTATGGTAAGTCTGATAAGCATAGTTCCGTGATTGTTGGAACATCACCAAAAGTGCATACAGACTGGTAGAGATAAAAGAGAGATGAATAGAATCAATCACATGTAGCGTTAGTAAAAAGTCATGAATGACCGATATACACAGCAATACCACGGCGTATAAATTGATTTTCGAATATTTTTGTTTGGTCTTTAAAGTAAGGTAAAAACCATAAGCAAAATTAAGCAAAATAACAATACTGAAAAATGCGCTATAAAAAGCAAGCTGCTCAAAAACAACTTGCTCCGATAACAAGGTAATGACGATATTCAAGGTCAAAACCAACATGGAAACGGTATAAATCCAACGCTGTAAATAGTACTGATTGAGCAAATACATATAGCTCAAAAAAAACATGACCGCTAAATAGATAAATAAATATTCTAAGCGTATGCCCCACAACCAGTTGATATCTAGGAAGGTCGTATAAGCATATGGCGCAGTAAAAAGATTATGTAAGGCAAGAAATAAAATAAAAATACCAAAAACAAAAAAAATTTTACTATTCCGTTTATCTGAACCATGGAACATCGAGAACATCGAGAACATCGTGGTGAACATTCCTACACCAAACACCACGCCACAGATCATGGCGATACTCATCATCAATTGCTGATAATTTCGATTAATCGTTTTAGCAATGCCAATATGCATGGGGCTTTCAAGGCCGCCGCGTAAATTGTTAAAGTTTGAGGCTTGTATACTTAAAGTAAAATAGGAGCCGTCAGGGACAAAATAAGCAATCCGCGGTGCATTTTCTGTTTGCTGTGCTCCCGCATTATCCGCGACATTCCCTAAACGAACTAAAAAATCGCCATTGAGATAAATCCGATAAGCACAATTTTGATTGGGGATATGAATAGCTAATCTTCGGCCAATAAATTCATCCGGAATTTTGAAATGAGCGATAAAAGTCCCATACCCAGTATTACTGCCTGTAAGTTTTTGAAATGAAATTGGCAATTCTGTAGTTTTAGAAGGAAGTTGATGATTAGGCTGAGAAATCAGCTCTTGGTCATAATAAGACCATGTACCTTTTAAATAACTGGTGGTTTGTTCGGTGAATTGAATGTGATTGACATTTTTTTGATGCAAATAATACTGCGTGGGCTCAGCTTCATATTGTGCCCACGTCGAAGGTATCAAACTTAAAACCAGCAAACAGCCTAAAATAAGCCCAAACAAAGACTGTTTGCTCAATGAGCTATACAAAAGCGACTCTTCCCTTAAATACGCTCTGCCTAAGAATTAATCTACAAATGTTTTTCTTAAAAACCAAGTGTTTTTACAAATTAATCAAATACATCCTTGTAATTGACTCTTTTATTTATCACTATTTCTGATTAATCACGTGTTTTTACATCATACAATTCAATTTCAAAAATCAAATTTGAATTGGCAGGAATAATATTGCCCATTTTACGCTCACCATAAGCCAAGTGTGATGGCACGATGAGTTTACGTTTTCCCCCCACTTTCATGCCCATAATCCCTTGGTCCCAGCCTTTAATGACACGGCCTGTCCCAATCACGGTTTCAAAGTAGTTTCCACGGTCTAAAGATGAGTCAAACTTCGTTCCATCTTCTAACCAGCCCGTATAATGTGTGGTGATTAAAGCACCTTTAACTGCTTCTTTACCTTCACCGATAACCAAATCAATAATTTCTAATTCTGCGCTCATATTCTCGCTCCAACCTATTCAATCAATAAATCTAGTTAAACTGCATACTTATTGCAATTTCGTCCACTCAATAATGGCTTGAGCATGGTCCCCAATTAAAGTCCACTCACCATCCATCACATTCAACTGAAGTTGCATAGTACGCTCACACAGGGCTTGAACTGCTTCAGTACTTGCAGTCGACAACTGCCAAATTTCAACATTGTTCAATGTCTTCAACTTACTGTTGCGCTTATACCATTCATCGACCGCTGTGCCATAAGTGACAATCGCCACTTGCTTACAACGTGCACTGGCTTTTTTCACTTTATCTTCGTCTGGGCTGCCCACTTCAATCCATTTCACCAGCTGACCCGTGAGGTCTTTTTCCCATAGCGCAGGCTCATTGGTTTCAAATAAATCTTTGGTAAACTCTAAAGCTTCATCCGCAAAACGTGCAAATGCCAACAAACGCACCATCAAACGCTCAATGGTTTCTGAAGGATGCAATGCCAAAGTCAGTTGATAGTCCCCATATTGGTGGACATCCATATTGGCAATATTCAAATCTGCCTTATAAATTGTAGCTTTAAGCGCCATACATACCATCCTCAAATTTGCCGACTAGCATATAAGATTTCGGCTTTTTTTGCTTAAAACAATTTAAGTCATTGCTCTATGTGACATGCAAAAAGTGCGCTTTCAAAATCCATCCAATCTCTTTCATTTTGAACAATCAATTCAACTCGATTATCAATCCCTTCCTCGACATCTTGATAGTTAAATTGTTCAGGATTGAAATTAAATGCCTTCCACCCCTGATTGGTATGGAAAATTCCTTTAATCCGTCGCCAATCTTGCTGTTCACAAAGTAAATCGAGTAAATCGTAAAAGTTGAAAACCCAACGCTTCGGCATTTTCCAACCTGCAACACTATAACCTTGTGCCGTTTCTACATAGTGATAAGGCAACTGTTTAATCTTAGGAAAATCTTGTTGAGTCGCTTTCAACTGTTGCTGAATGTTCAGTAAAGGCTGCTTGAATCTTTTTGTTCCGATGTACTCAAAATCGATTTGCGCAAGCTCAATCTTGCCCTGCTCTGCCATCAGCCACTGCTGAGCGTAAGGCTGATATTCGGTTTGCAGTTTTTCAAGAGCATCTTGATCTGCTTTTTGCATATGAGCTTGATGCGAAACCACCACAATCTGCGCCGCTTTTAATTGATCTTGATACAGATTTTGTGCTGTCCAAGCATGATCATGTAAACGCGAACCATCCAGCACCGTGATCGGTGCACGCATCTGTAGGGTCGAGTGCCAATGTGGCTCGGTCAGTTGCTCTAGTAACTGTGCGGGATGCCCCAAGCCTGTGGGTTCAATAAACAACCGATTAGGCTTTTGTTCTGAGAGCAAACGAGACAGTGCAATTTGCATCGGTAGTTGGCTGCTACAACATAAACAACCACCGAGTAATTCTTTCACCGCATAGCCTTCCGTTTGTGGCATGAGCTGTTGATCTACGCCAATTTGCCCAAACTCATTCATCAGTACCGCCCAAACTTCATGTTCAGGTTTCTGACCTAACAAATACTTGAGCAAAGTGGTTTTACCTGCACCAAGAAAACCCGAAATAATATGCGTAGGAACCGCCTGCGGCATCGACATCAGTTTCAAAATTTTATACCTAGCATGGAATATGATAAAATCAGCACAATAAAATAAGCCATCATCTTAATTTAAATCACCAATTTTCTCATTTCAAATCCATGGCGTCGAACACTCAGCATTCAATTGGCTGATATTTCATTCATCGATACCCGTATTGGACAAACTTCCTTACATTTTACTCAGGACCAAAATTAGGGTTTCGCACTTAATTCGCATGCTTTGTAGAGTTTATGTGAATTTTCAAACATCGATATTGATCATTAATTCTTCATTTCATCTCAATCTATTCACAAAAAACTTCTACTCGTTACTTAAAGCTTACTATTTTTTCATCATCTGTAGTTTTAAGTAATGTGTACTTTTCACATTGTTGCTTCGATTGAATCGCAGATATTCAGGCGATAGCATGAAGCTCAGTTCAAATTGATGTGATGATCAGTCTGAACTATTTTTATCTAAAAAATATAAGGATGCCAAAACCATGAAACTTTCTCACTTAATTATTGCAACATCTTTAACAGCTGCGAGCTTTGCAACTTTTGCTGCACCTCAACAAGCGCCAGCTCAAGAAGACAAAGTTGTGGTATCAACCCAAGAAACAGCTGAAACTACAGACTTAAGTGCAAATGCACCAGCTTCGGAAGCATCAGCAGAGCAACCGAATCAAGAAAAAGCCGCTAAATAATTCAAATGTTGAGAGATCCAGTGGCTTTACTCTCCTGCTGGATCGCAACAACTTTTTAGCGTCACTTGAAACCAAGATATATCCTATCTTGGTTTCTTTTTATTTATGCACATGGACTATAGCAGTTCGGGATCAACAGGTGCACAACGCCAAATTTGCGTAGTTTGCCCATATGAGCTTCTATTCAAAACATCGACGTCAGACATAAAAAAAGATCCCCTATGTAGGAGATCTTTTTTTAAACTTAACTATGTGAGGTTTTTTTATAAATACTGCATGAAGGATGATGGTTCTCTTGTAAGCGCGCGACCTTACGTTGTTCTGCTGCTTCAAAACGGCAACGCTTCCAGTCATTGTCCAAATTCAATGCAGGAATTTGTTTTGGCTTACCATTTTCATCTACCGCAACCATAGTGAAGTAACAGCTATTGGTATGGCGCACGGTACGCTTTTGAATATTTTGTGCTTCAACACGAATACCAATTTCCATCGAAGTACGACCGACATGGTTCACACTTGCCAAGAAAGTCACTAACTCGCCCACATGAATAGGCTCTTTAAAATTAACTTTATCAACTGACAAGGTCACCACATAACTTCCTGAAAAACGACTTGCACACGCATATGCCACTTGGTCTAACAGTTTCAAAATGGTGCCACCATGCACATTTCCTGAAAAATTCGCCATATCAGGTGTCATTAAGACCGACATAGTGAGTTCAGACTGGTCATCTGCAGCCGCAGCAATTTGATCTAATGGGGACATCGCGTTCTCTAATTGGTAAGATAATAGGATATGTGACATTTATTATATCGGTTTTGAACGCTAAATTTGGTAACAAAACCATCATTATTATTTATAGTGATTTAAGTATCATTCAAAAAAATATATATAAAGAATACTAAGCTTTTGAATCTATAGGCTTTCTTTAAATTTTTATTTATTTAAAACATTGTCGATGCGATATTTTCACAGCATATAAATGGCTTTGAGCCTGATTGACTGTATTTTGAGTCATAGAAATATATGCTAGTCCAGTCCCATTCAGACTTTTATTTTGAAATTACGCATGATCAATACGTTCGTGCTTGGATACTTTGAATATTCAATTTTTGCTTATAATTTTTCTGCGCAAAAACTTTTTGAATCTGCCCTAACTGCGCAACGGTTGCATCGACCCCAGCTTGCATGGTCGACTCACGTCCACTCACATCAAAAATATGTACTTTCTCGCGCAAGTCTGGCTGAATCACAATATCAGCATTTTTCAGCTCAATTTGTGCAAGGTTCTTTTGCATGATATTGATATTTTGGTTGAACAGTCCCCAGACATTTGAGGTTTCTGTATACATCGGCTGCGCCAGAATATCGACCGCGATAATAATATCTGCCCCTAACTTACGTGCGACATCAACAGGTACCGGGCTGACTAAACCACCATCTACATATTCATCAGTACCAATCTTGGTTGGAATGAACATACTCGGGATTGATACCGATGCCCGAACCGCTTGCCCAGTATTGCCATAGTTAAAGACAACTTTTTTACCTTCTTTTAATTGCGTCGCCACTACATACATCGGGATAGGTAAGCTTTGAAGTGGCATATCGCTCACTTGTTCATTGACATAGTCTTCAACTTTTTGACCATCAAAGAAACCTTTCATGTCCAAACGAATATCGCGCACATCACTGGCTTTCATATTCAGCGCAATATCACGAATTTGATTGGCATTTTTACCGCTTGCATACAGCGATCCGACGATACTGCCGGCACTGGTTCCCACGATAAAGTCGGGACGAATCCCCGACTGCTCTAAAACTTGAATCGCACCAATATGCGCATAACCACGTGCACCACCACTCCCCAACACCAAGGCAATAATTGGACGATTCTGTTCTTTTTTAAGCTGTTTAAAATTGATCTGGTTGAGTCGCTCTTGGGCTTCCCCTGACTCAGTTTCGGCTAAAAACGCCTGATTTGGCGTTTCTTGAGCAACTTTGGGCATGCTTTGACAACCAGCTAAAGCGAGCAATGTAAACAACATAAGGCTAAGTTTAATGTTTAACATGATTCACCGAAGTTGAGATAGAGCGAAATTTTCCAACAGCATAGTGTATGAAAATCAGCGGTCCAAGTACTGTTGTTTTTCGTAAAAGCGTCATATTCCAGCATTATAATCTGATTCAATTTGTCAGCATAATTCAACATGTGCACTCAGCATATCACTCAAATTTTTCTGCACTTTTTAAAATTGGGCTGCTTGTCTTTTGGTGGGCCTGCTGCTCATTTGGTGTTTTTTCACCGTCATTTTGTAGAGCAACTTCGATGGTCGAGTGATGCTGAATATGCCCAATTGGTTGCTCTCGCTCAATTACTTCCAGGGCCAACCAGCAGCCAAGTGGGTATTGCCATTGGATATCAACTGCAAGGCTACCGCGGTGCGTGTGCGGCTTGGCTCGGCTTTACTTTGCCGTCTATGCTCCTCATGGCATGTTTCGCAGTAGTAGGTCAGCAGTACTTCAATCAACTCAGTGCGATGGCACTACATAGCATTCAGTTGATCGTTTTTGCTGTAGTGGTCTGGGCCTTTTGGCAAATGTTGACAAGTTTCTGCAAAACTATTTGGCAATATGTGCTGATGTTACTTAGCACCTTGTTTCTTTACTTTGTACCATGGTCGTTCAGCCAAGTTATCATCATCTTAGTTGCTGCTCTCGTCGGTATTTATTTCGCAGCAGATTCGACATCAAAGCTCCAAGACAGCGGCTTAAAAGCAAAAGTCCATGCAAAGCAGGCTTATCTTTGGCTGATTGCCTTTGTTTTGCCTTTTGTAGTTTTTATGGTGTGGCATTCATCTTCTTCACTCTTCTCACAGAGCCTATTTAGTTTTTATCAAGCTGCATCTTTGGTTTTTGGCGGCGGGCATATTATCTTGCCACTTTTACATCAGGACTTCGTCGTCAGCCATATTTTATCTGCCGAACAATTTGACTTGGGTTATGCGCTGGCTCAAATCATGCCCGGCCCCTTATTTAGTTTCGCCAGTTACTTAGGTGCTTTACTGCCTTTAACGCCCTTTGTTTGGCTGAATGTGGCTCTAGCCACTTTAGCAATCTTTCTGCCCTCATTCTTTTTAATCTTTGCAACCTTACCCTATTGGTCTTGGCTTATGCAGCAAGCTGCAATACGCAAAGCCGTGATTGGGATCAATGCGGCAGTGGTAAGTTTATTGCTGTGTTTAGTGATACAAATGGGACAAAGTTATTTCAAGCATTGGACTGACTTAGTTTTTGTAATCGCTGTTATTTTACTGCTTCGAACCAAACTCCCGATTTGGCTAAGCCTGATTTTAAGTTTTGCACTCTATCAGCTGTTCTTTTACGTTAGCGGCTAAATAGCCATAAAAAAGCCCCTATCAATGTAGAGGCTTTTTTATGTACTAAATAATTACCAAATATCTGATTTCACTTTGTCTTTAAATTTAGGATGGTTATCCAATTTAAACACTGGCTCTTTCACACCTTGTTTCAGCTGTGCCAAATAATCTTTTAACAGCATCAACAAGAATGGTGTTAACAGCAAAATAGCAAATAAATTAATGGTGGCCATAATGCCCATGAACAAATCGGCAGTGTTCCAAATGAGAGGCACACTCATCACTGAACCGAGATACACCATAATCAAAACAAAGATACGGAAGACAAACATCACCTTGGCATTGTTATTAATAAATTGCACATTCCCTTCTGCATAAGCATAGTTACCAATGACCGATGAAAAGGCAAACATGAACAAAATCGTTGCAAGGAAGTCATCGCCCCAAGAACCAATTTGGCTCTCTAAAGCCATTTGGGTGAGCGCTACGCCTTCAAAGCCCGCATCATGATAAAGTCCTGAGGCCAAAATAATAATCGCTGTACATGAACACACCACGAAGGTATCCACAAATACACCGAGCATTTGTACCAAACCTTGGTTTACAGGGTGCTTTACATCCGATGCAGCTGCCGCATTCGGTGCTGAACCCATACCTGCTTCATTAGAGAATAAACCACGTTTAATCCCCATCATCATTGCCATAGAAACCATCGCACCGAAGAAACCACCCGCAGCAGCTTCAAACTCAAAAGCTTTAGAGAAAATGAGCTGGAAGATATCAGGTAAAATAGCGTAATTAATTACGGCGATATATAAAGCAACAGCCAAATACAACAAGGCCATCAATGGCACAAAACTTTCTGCCACTTTGGCAATACGTTTGATCCCACCAAAGATAATCATTGCGGTCAGCAAGACTAGACCTAGTCCAACCCAAGACACCACAATATGAATGCCACCGAGTTCAAATGCTAGATTGGCTTTATCCCATCCCCATGCATGTGCTGTTGCACCTGTAATTGCATTGGCTTGTACTGCGTTAAACACAAAACCATAGGTTGAAATAAGTGCAACAGCAAAGACTATACCCAACCATTTTTGTTTTAGGCCTTGGGTAATATAGTATGCAGGTCCACCACGAAACTGTTTATTTTCTTGGTCACGCACCTTAAATAACTGCGCGAGAGATGACTCAACAAAAGCCGAACTCATGCCTAAAAATGCAGTGACCCACATCCAAAATACTGCTCCCGGTCCACCAATCGCAATTGCGATCGCAACACCCGCGACATTACCTACACCTACACGACTTGCAAGCCCAGTGACAAAAGCCTGAAAAGGTGTAATGCCATGATCATCATCACATTCCTTACGGCTTGATTTCATGACCTTGATGCTGTGCAAAAATAAGCGAACCTGTACTGCACCCGTAATTAGGGTGTAAAACACACCCACCGCAACAAGGAAAATCACCAAAAAGTCCCACAGAGGTCCATTCAGTGTATTCACCCACCCGAGTAATGTTTCATTTAATTGATCATTCATCTCGATATCCTAATTATTGTGAAAGACCTGAAAGCTAAAAAAGCCCTAGTTTCCTAGGGCAAATTGCATTTCCAATTAGTTAAAATATTGCAAAATAGACTGAATGACAGCCACGTTAATCAAGTCTACAAAGAAGGCGCCACATAAAGGCACAATTAAGAATGCCTTGTGTGAAGGACCATACATGTTGGTAATCGCCTGCATGTTTGCAACCGCAGTCGGGGTTGCACCCATACCAAATCCACAGTGACCCGCAGATAACACAGCAGCATCGTAGTTTTTACCCATCACACGGAATGTCACAAATGCAGCATACAAGCCCATCGTAATTGTTTGCGCACCTAAAATTACCACAAGCGGACCAGCAAGGTCAGCCAATTGCCATAATTTCAATGAAAGCAAAGCCATCGCAAGGTACAACGACAGTGATGCATTGCCAAATACATCAATCGCACGGTCAAAGATTTGAACTTTGAAAATACCTTCCAACACATTACGTAAAATGACACCACCTGCAAGCGCCCAAACAAAAGTCGGTAACTCAAGCATTGTGCCTTTCATATGGCCGGTCATAAAGTCAGCAAAAGCCAAACAGCCTGCAAACAAACCTAATGTCGTAATCGCATTATCCGCAGTGATTAAACGCACACGATGTGGATATTCAAACGGTACATATTCTGTTGAATTAATATCAGTCAGTGGCGTGTTATCACTCTTTTCAATTTGTTCATTGGTACGAGGCGTTGCCAATTGATAGCGGTTAATAAGCAACTTCGCTAAAGGACCACCAATCAAACCACCAATAATCAAACCAAATGTCGCACTCGCCATACCCAAAGCTAATGCACCTTGGATACCATGTTTAACTTCTAAAATTTCACCCCAAGCACCCGCAGTACCATGACCACCAGTTAAGGTAATTGAACCTGCAATCAAACCAATAAGTGGGTCAATACCCAATAGAGTTGCAAGGCTAATGCCGACAAAGTTTTGCACCACAATAAATGAAGCGACAGCCATCAAGAAAATAACCAGACCAATTCCCCCTTCGCGCAATTTGGCAAAGTTTGCACTTAAACCAATTGAGGCGAAGAAAATCAGCATAAAACTTGTTTGCAATTCGCTACTGGTCGTGATGCTATAGCCCCAAAGACTATGCACAACCAAGGAGATAATCGCTGCAACTAGACCACCAGCGACAGGCTCAGGAATGTTGTAGCGTTTCAAGAAACCAATTTTATTTACCAAGAAGCGGCCAAGTAATAAAACGATGACGGCTGCAATCAAGGTATAAAAAGCGTTAAAAGTAAATTCCATGACAATTGTCCATAAAGCGGATGCTTAGATTTTGTTATCTGGCTAATAAGCCACCGAATCCATTGATACTTCAAGAGATATTTCGTAAATCTGAGACAAACTCAGTCTTGCGTATGGAAGTTCAGGCAACGGGTAAATTGGTAACAAACTAAGCGATCTGATGCATAACATGTTCAGTTCTACACGATGAGTAAACTGAAATAACGTAATGCCCAATAATGTTTGGACACAGATACGGTTTTTTGAAAAAAATCACAAAACCGCCCCATATTGCTTTAAAAACAAGCAATAAATGCACAATATGGGCGAAAGACGGACATTATGCAGATTTTTTATAGATAATCTTTATTTTTTTACAATAATTTCCAACTATTTCACTTATTCTTTTCTGACCCAATACTTAAGTCTATATTCAAAATGTATTTAGTCTGTATAAATTTCTCGACTCAAACAAAACAGGAGCCTAAAGCTCCTGTTTTTTAAAGTACAACTATTTCATCACATGATTAGAAGCTGTATTTCGCCATTAAGCCAACACGGTTGTCTTTGTAGCTATAACCAGCAAAGGTATCACGTTTACCATTGATATATTCAACACCTAAGTCCAATGGCTTAACTGGTGAATAGATGAAGTTAATCCATGCTTGGTAAACTTCTTCGTTTACTGTTGGGTTTAAAGTTGCATAATCTGTGCTGCCATCTGCAAATAGAGCACCATACGCTAAAGTCGAACGTAATTTTTCATTGAATTTATACGTACCACCGACTTGTACGCCGAATGCTTCATTTTGCTCGATATTGCCATTTACTGGATCTACATAAAATGCTGTGTTGCTTCCGTATAAATAGTTGCTATTGCCCTGTACATAGGACACATCAGCACTTAATTTTAACGGATCAATCACTTGATAGTTTACACCAGCAGCTAAGCCCCAACCTGTTTTATCATCACCAGATGATTCAGACTTATAGTGCTCTACTAAACCACGAACAGATGCATTCGCTTTGCCATCTGCAAAACCTTGCGTTAATTTCGCAGTTAATACTGGTAAGCTATATTTCACATCTGAACTAACAGTCTCACTCTTAGTTACACCATCAGTCGTGGTAACTTTAAGCTGGTTTGCTGAACTATTCCCTTCTTCCGCAGCAATAAATAATTTCGTTGCAGGCGCCAAGTTAAAGCCATAACGTACTTGTGGAATACGTGCTGTCCCCCCCCCCACGTTAGTGCCGAAGTCAATCATTTCTGGTGCATGGCTAGACAAGAAGTTAGATGTAGTTTGACCAAACAACCAGTTGTTATAAGTCAAATATGCATGACGAATACGCAGTGCTTCATTTGTTCCAGCGAAGTCAACTTCTACTTTACCGCCAAGTTTGTTATCGCCACCAACATTGGTATTGAAATCTAAACCTAAGCGTGTAGTTTTCGCTGTTGCACGAAGTTTGTCTTTAGTTTGGCCATTTGAGCTTGAAACTTTGTTGAAGTCGTCATCCGCACCTTCAATAATGTAGTTTGCATCGCCACGAACAAAACCATATAGGTTAATGTCTGCGCCAGACTTAGATTTAAACGAAGACAGTGGAGATTCAGCTTTTACAGGAGCTGGCTGTGCTTTGACTTGTTGAATCTGAACGGCTTGTTGTTGTTGAACTTGTTGTTGCTGTTGCATTAAAGCTTTTAACTCAGCAACTTCGGCACGTAACTGAGCGAGTTCTTGTTGTTCTTTAGTTGCAGCATGAGTTGTTGTCATCATCAGAGCAGCCACACTAAGTGCTAGGCTTTGAGCGATAAATGGCTTTTTATTGAGGGCTAAACGCATACACAAACTTCCTATATTACATTGTTAATGGTGAATCAAAAATTCCATTTCAGTAAAATTTTTTGCACAAAAGACCATTCCGTTTTGGTCTTTTCATATGCAAAATAATCTTATAAAGATGAAAAATCGCACATTTCGATGTTTTAAGATATGACCTTTTATTACTCTTGCCACTAAAGTCTAATGCACGTAATTTTTAACGATAATTGATGTTATTTACGATTGGCTTTGAAGCATCAAATTACAATTTAGACAGACTTTTGCAATAATTAAGTAACAATTCTTCATATTTTCTTAAATATAGACTGAGTTTTATTTGATATCTATACTTTTTTCTTATAACTAAAGTCTTAGCCTAATAGATAGCCACCTATGCCGAATGATGGGTAAAAATCACACCTTTGCACCAAAAAATCCTAGCTATTCAGACTATTATTGAGCATGATGAATAAAATATCCCCAAACATGAATACACGGTTAGGGCAAAAAGATGTGCTCATAGGAAAAAAGCGTGACGAAATGCTTGAGTAGGTCTGTTATGTTCAATTTGAATGATTTCAACATCCAAAAAATCCGCACTATACCAAGAAGCTTTTGCATATTATCCAGAAAAATGAATTTCGCCTTTTATTGAGCGCCACCGTGAAAATGGTTGGGGCTTATATGGCTTGCTTAATATTCAAAAAGGTGAAAAGCGAAAATCGCAGAGCAGCAACCACGTAATGACCAATTTTTTGATGCACCTGTCGGACTATTCTTCATAGTCAATCAAGTTATGGTCATCAACGAGAAAATCGATATTGCCATGATAATGCAAAATGCGATTATTGCAGCCAAAGCACGAGACTAAACACCTAAAATGAGTCTCTTTTTTATATAGTCACGACTTCAATTTTTAGGCTTTTTCGTGCTCAAGCTTAAACACATAATACAAAGCCAAAGCTACAAAAATAGCCATGACAATGGCCATATTCAAGAGTGCCGACCAGAGTAGAAAATTAAGAATCACACCACAAAGTAGACCACAACCAAATTGCATACTGCCCATAATCGCACTGGCCGTTCCTGCCCGTGCACCCTGCTCAGACATTGCAATCGCCATGGCATTTGGCCCTGTAAACCCGATTGCTGCGACAGCGAGAAACATCCCTGCACATACGATATATAAGGGCGCATGCGTCATGCTACCAGCTACCAACAACATCCCCACACCAGCCAACTGCAAAAAACTGCCTAATTTTAAACGCTGAAAAACACTTAACTTTTGTGCCAGACGTTTATTGAAGGTCGAGAACAGCATAATCCCAACTGCATTAGCACCAAAGGCATAGGCAAAAACTTGCTGACTTAAGCCGTAACCATCCATCAGAATGGCAGCAGAAGCACTGATATAGCAAAAGAGTACAGCCCCAGCAAAACATCCAACAAACATCGGACGTCTAAAGCTCGAATCTTGCAGAATCGCCCCGTAGAGGTTTAAAACTTGATTAAAGTTAAGCTTTAAACGACGCTTCGAATCTAAAGTTTCTTCAAAGAAAAAGTGTACGCAGCACAGGCTTCCCAAACCAACGACCATCAAAAAGGCGAAAATGCTATGCCAACTACTGAAACTAAGTACCAGCGCGCCTAAACTCGGCGCAATAATTGGCGCGATGGTGGTCACGATCATCATACTGGCAAATGCTTGGGCTGAGGCTTGCATATCTAAACGATCACGAATCGCAGCTCGAGCAATCACCACACCCACACAACCGCCTAAGGCTTGCAAAACCCGGGCGGCAATGAGGCTCCACTCACTGTTTGCAAACACACACAGTAAACTGGCAATAATGTAGAGACTTAGGCCAAAATACAGCGGTTTTTTCCGCCCAATTCGGTCACTTACAGGTCCATAAATCAGTTGTCCAATCGCCAAGCCCAAAAAGTACGCAGGTAAGCTGTTGGCCACCATTTGTGTGCTTACCCCAAAGTCATTCGCCATTTGTGGCAAAGCGGGTAAATACATATCAATAGACAGTGGACCGAGTGCAGTCAGTGAAGCAAGTAAGAGAATCCAAGCGTTGGAATAGACCGCTTTTTCCTGTGTAGTCGACATAGGATTAATTTGTGTTTTGGAAGGAGAGTTTGCAGACAAGTTTACACGCTCCATAGTATGATTTATACCAGAGCAGGTGAAATTTCACATATTCTCATATTTGAAAATTGTCCAACCCTAAGCGACAAACAAAGGTGCCCTTTGAAAGCATGGCTGACCAGTCTAAAACAGGCTACTTATAATACAACCTTCATGTATAACCTCCGCATGGTCATTACCTTTGCAGGAACTGCTTTTGTTCCATATTTTATGGGTTTTCAACTGGCAACTATTCCGCTGACACTCGGCGCTGTTGCTGCGGGTTTAAGTGATATTGATGACCGCTTTTCCGTGCGAATCATGAATTTAATTTTTACCTATATTGGCTTTTTCATTACCGCAACGTCGATTTACTTTTTATTTCCGCACCCAATTTTATTCGCACTGGGTCTAATCGTTTCGTGTATTGGTCTGATTTTACTGGGCTCACTGGGACGTCGTTATGCCATCATTTCCTATGGTTGTTTAGTGGTTTCCGTTTACTCCATGCTTGGGGTCGGGCTTTTTGACAACTGGTATACACAACCATCTCTACTGGTGATTGGAGCAATTTGGTATAGTGTTATTTCAACCATCAGTTTTCTGCTCTTTCCTGTGCGTCAGGTGCAGGACAATCTATCGAAGTGCTATTCCTCACTCGCCGATTTTCTGTTTGCCAAATCCAACCTGTTTGATGTCGATATGACAGCTAATAGCTATCAACAGAGTATGATTGAACTGTCGTTGGAAAATGGTAAATTAATTGCAATTTTCAACGACATGAAAACCGCCCTACTCACCCGTTTAAAAGGTGACCGTGGACAACGAGATACACGTCGAAGCCTGCAATATTATTTTGTGGCGCAAGATATTCACGAGCGTGCAGATTCAGCACATATTGACTATCAAAAACTGGCGAAAATTTTTCAACACAGCGATATCTTATTCCGCTTTCAACGAATCTTATCTATACAAGCCAAAGCCTGTAAGGACTTAAGCAGCAGCATTTTAAACCGTCAAACCTATACCCATAATAAACGCTTTAAACATGCATTTGAAAACCTCCGTTTATCATTAGAAAAGCTCAGAGACGAACAACAATACGACCAAATTTGGGTCAATGCTCTGTTTTCACTGTATCAAAACTTAAAGTCTATTGATGCACAGCTACGCAACTTAGAAACTGAACGCAATATTAAACTCGATAAAACTAAGCATATCGAAAGTCAGCTCAAAGATGATGATCTGAAAGGCTGGGATGATATTAAGGTTCGGATTAAACAACATCTCACCCCAGAGTCGGTGTTATTTCGACACGCGATTCGTCTGTCTATCGTGCTATTGGTTGGATATATCTTTGTTCAAGTCACTAACATTGAATATGGGTACTGGATTCTACTTACAGCACTATTTGTCAGTCAGCCCAATTTCAACGCAACCAAACGTCGTTTACGTTTACGTATCGTAGGAACGTTGGTCGGAATCATTTTAGGGTATGCCGTATTGTACTTTGTACCTTCGATTGAAGGACAACTTCTCGTCTTGGTCATCAGCGGGGTACTTTTCTTTGAGCTGCGCAGTAAACAATATGCACAAGCCACCGCTTTCATCACTATTTTGGCGCTGATTAATTTCAACTTAGATGGTATGGGATACGAAGCTGCCCTTCCGCGCATGATGGATACCTTAATTGGCTGTGGTCTGGCATGGTTAGGCGTGAGTTTCATTTTCCCTGACTGGAAGTTTCGTCGCCTACCCCGCACAATTTATCGTTCGCTTTCCGCTCAATGTGATTATTTGGGAGAGGTAATTGAACAGTATAAGTCTGGACGCAACAATGGCCTGAATTATCGCGTGGTCCGTCGTGCGGCACACAATACCGATGCCGAAGTTGCTTCACTAATTTCCACTTTAGCCACCGAGCCCGATTTTGACCCAACGCAAAAAAGCTTGGCATTTGAGTTCTTGTGCCTCAATCATACCTTTATTAGCTATATTGCAGCTTTGGGGGCTCATCGCGAAAAAATTGAGGACCCACAAATTTTAGAATTGATGGATCGCGCTTTTGACAATATCCAAGGTGCGCTACTGCGGGATGAAATGCCTGATTTAACTGCGCAAAATATGCTACAGACCATTCGTCAGCGTTTAAGCCAAAATAATAAGGAAGATCAGAAGGCATTGATTATTTTACAACAGCTTTCCTTGATGTTTAGCATCTTGAATCAGTTCAGTCGTTTGAAGCAAAGTTTAAGCCACGAACGGGATCATGAGGCCACAGAATTGGCTTCATTATAATTTGGGTGATTTTGGAACAATATACTCACTGAAATGCTCTAAATAATGCTAAACTTTTTGCAGTTTTAAATCTGTTACTTTCACTATGACCGCGAAAAATTTATACGCTTATACTTTACAGCCTGTGACCTATGAAATCACTGAAGCTGAACAACGCGATGCTCAATTAAAAATTTGGCGTAGCACAAACAAAATTAGCATGAAAGCTTGGATCATCATGGCTGTCGTTACAGCCCTTTCGATTCTTGGCCTAATTTTACTCAAGAATTATTCAACCATCTTTTGTTGGGTCGCAATCGCCTGCGTCGTGGTTTACCTTTTAGTCCGTAAATTCGGTTTAGAATGGTATGTGAAGCGAAAAATGAATGAGTTTCCAGTTCAGGAAATTAAAGGTATTCGTTTAGGTGTACAACCTCACGGTCTGATTATGCGCCAACAAATGGGCATGCAAGAAGGTGTCGGTGCAATCGGTTGGAAAGATATCTACGAATGGTACAACACACCTGAGTTTTTGTTGATTAAATTCAAAGTGAAAGGCCAAGAAGGTGCATACATTCTGCCAAAACGCATGGATAGCAAAAACTTCTCGTTTAATACGATTCGTAAACATTTAAAAGAAACAGTTGGTGAAGCGCAGCCACTTTAAGTCCTGCTTTCTCTTCTGTAAAAAACCTCCAACTTTTGGAGGTTTTTTTATATCCCAAACTCTCGAATACAAATGATAATGAGAATAAATATTAATTTCTAAATCCATATTATCTTCTCAATCTTCAGGTATAATTTCCGCACAACAAATCGCTCACCATTAAGTATCGCCATGTTTAAAAAAACATTTTTCCAAGTGCATTGGTTTTTGGGAATCACTGCGGGTCTTATCCTGTCGCTTATGGGCGTCACAGGGGCCATCTATTCTTATGAACAACAAATCTTAAAATGGATGAACCCAGATAGCTATACCGTTCAAGCAACACAAAACCATAAATTAACCCCTGCTGAGCTGTATCTACATTTCCAAAAACAAGATCCTGCCATCAAAATCAATAGTATTACGATTGCTCAAGAGTCAACCACTTCAAGCACGGTCAATATCGAGAAAGAAGGCGCACGTCGTGGTTATAACATGATGGTGAACCCGTATACTGCTGAAGTCCTACCCGAAGTTAAAGGCCGTGAATTTTTTAACTTTATTCAACAGTTGCACCGTAATTTAACTATCGGTCCTGTCGGTAAACAAATTACTGGCGCTTGTACCCTCATGCTTATTTTCTTTGTATTGAGTGGTCTGTACTTACGTTGGCCCAAACGTCATTCCATCAAACAATGGTTTTTTATTAAACCTAAATTGAAAGGGCGTAACTTCATTTGGGATTTGCATGCTGTTGTTGGTACTTGGGTGGTGATCTTTTATCTGATATTGGCCTGTACAGGACTGTACTGGTCTTATGATTGGTGGCGTGATGGCATGTTTAAAGTCCTCGGTGTTGAACGCCCACAAGCACAAATGCAAGAAGGACCCCGTCCAAATGTTGGTGCAACTCAAGGCCCACGTGGCGAACGTGGCCAAGGTGAACAACATGGTGAGCGTAAAGGCTTATCTCCAGAACAAGTACAAATTGCTTTAACGCAAACGTGGACAGGATTTAATGCACAAGTTGGTCGAGACTATTCAACCCTGACCCTAAATATTCCGAAAAAGCCCGATGGTACACTTGAGCTTTCATTTGTAGATGTAATTCCACAGCATGAGCGGGCGCGAAATTCAGCGGTCTTCAATTATCAAACTTCACAAATTGAAAAAATGGAGTTATATGAGCAGAAGAAGCTGAATGAAAAAATCATGAGCAGTATGCTTCCTGTACACCGTGGTAGCTTCTTTGGCCCAATTTATCAATTCTTTGCCATGTTTGCATCACTGATGATGCCACTGTTCTTTGTAACGGGTTGGATGCTGTATCTCAAACGTCGTAAACAGAAGAAACTCACTCAGCAAGCCCGTGGTGGAGCGTTGAATGTTTTGGTTGACCCAAATGCGAAACCATGGCTCATTGCCTATGCAACTCAAACGGGTGTTTCTGAACAAATTGCTTGGCGTACTGCAACCAGCTTACAAGAAGCAAGACAACCTGTAAGTGTTAAAGCTGTACAACACTTAACGCAAGATGACTTAAAAGCTGCCGAACAAGTGCTTTTTGTTGCAAGTACTTATGGCACAGGTGAAGCACCTGACTTAGCCAGTAGTTTTGAAAAGAAATTTTTAAATACAACTTTGGATTTGTCACACCTTCACTATGCCGTTTTGGCTTTAGGCTCTCAAGAATATCCTGATTCCTATTGTAGTTTTGGCCATCGCATTGATAGTTGGTTAAAAGCCAATGGCGCACATGCTTTGTTTGCAACCATTGAAGTCAACAACGCAGATAACAATGATATTCAACGTTGGAACAGCGCTCTTGCCTCTGCAACCAAACTTGAGCTTCAAGCCATGAACATTGACAAAACCTTTGATCAATGGACTTTGGCACAACGTGACGTGCTCAATCCAAACAGCGTTGGCGCACATGCTTATAATATCGAGCTAAAAACCAACTTCGATGCAACATGGCAAGCAGGTGATATTGCTGAAGTTCAACCAGGTAACAGTACAGCACGTATCCAAGCGTTTGTGCAAAAGCATCACATTGCAGCACAGAGCATCGTTGAGTCTTTAGCCATTTCAATTGAGCAAGCGCTTTGGGATAAGAACCTCAACACAGAGATTGAGCCTTTTGCCAATTTGGAACATTTACTGGAACAGTTGAGCCCTTTACCTACACGTGAATACTCGATTGCAAGTGTACCAACTCAACAAGTGTTACGTTTGGTCGTGCGCCAACAGCAAGATTCAGCAGGTGAACTGGGCTTAGGTTCTGGTTGGTTAACCCAACATGCCGAGCTTCAGCAACCTATCGCACTACGCATTCGTACCAATGAATCATTCCACTTGATCAATGACAACCGTCCTATCATTTGTATTGGTAACGGCACAGGTATCGCAGGCTTAATGAGTCTACTTCATGCACGCACACGCCTAGACTACACTCAAAACTGGTTGATCTTTGGTGAGCGTCAACGTGAACATGATTTCTTCTATCAAAGTACGATTGAAGCGTGGCAAACCACAGGCATGCTACAACGCTTAGATTTAGCGTTCTCACGAGATCAAGCAGAGAAAGTTTATGTACACCATAAACTGCGTGAACAAGCTACAGAGCTTAAAACATGGGTTGAAAATGGTGCCGTAATTTATGTCTGCGGAAGCATTAATGGTATGGCGAGCGATGTCGATGCTGCCCTAATTGAAATCTTAGGCGAAGAAAAATTAGATCAATTACGTCAAGAAGGTCGTTACCGTCGCGATGTTTACTAAACACTAAGCCTAAATGAAAAAACCGAGCCACAGCGCTCGGTTTTTTCATGCGTAAATTTGCTAGAATCCATGCAAACGATAACCCACAAGCCCATATGAAAAAATCAAAAAGAGTCATTAGTTTTATTATCGGGTCAATACTGTTCACAGACGGCTTATATTTTGGTTTACAACTCCACTTTAATTTTGGCACCTTCTTGCCCTTATTGATTGGACTAGGTCTAATCATTTATGCACTCGCTTATCCTAAACTTATTGCCTATATTCAAACCAATACAATCAGACAATCAATATGGCGTTGGGCTTGGACGATTTTCTTTGTTTGGGTTTTTAGCTTATTCATTTTCTTCGTCTTTTTAGGGTTTTCAAATCAACAAAATACCCCTCATGTCGCTGCACCCGCTATTGTAGTTCTTGGCAGTGGTCTGAAGCATGGCAAACCGAGTCCAACATTGGCCAGCCGTTTAGATCAAGCGGCAAGCTATGCCAAGTTGCATCCCAACAGCATTATGGTCGTCAGTGGCGGCCTATCCTTTCAGCAAAAAAATAGTGAAGCTGAAGCAATGCGACAATATCTGATTGATGTACACCATATCCCAGCACAGCGTATTTACACCGAAGATCAAAGCACCAGTACCGAGTTAAATCTGATCAATAGTAAAAAGATTTTAGCCAAGCAGCATATTTCCCTACAGCAACCGATTGCTATTGTGACCAGCGATTTTCATATCCCCCGTAGCCGTGCTATAGCCATACGTCAGGGTTATCAAACGCCTATCATGATCAGCGCTCAGACACCTCTTGCCACTCGCTATAATGCATGGTTACGTGAGTATTTTGCATATTGGAGTGGTTGGCTACTCAATGAATACTAAAATAAAATCCTCATGAATTAATGAAGACGGATTGTCCGTGGCGACGGTAATTGTAATTGTTTAAATAATTCAGGCTTCTGCATCGAAAATTGATATAAATAGTTTTTGATATCTAATAACAATTTTTCTGGTGCAACCAAGACATTTTGCCCTTCGGGGCTTAAGTTCATAGAGACCGTAGTTTTTTCTGAACGTAAGAATGGAATCACTTTTTCGACTAAATCGCTGAGACCAATACTCTGGATTTCGTAGCCCGCCCAATTATCTTTTACCAAAAGCTGCGCTAAACCTTTACTCTGCCACATCGCAAAAGAACGTTGTCCAGTCGGCGTAGCACATAAAGCCCAGCCATCTTGATATAAGGCTATAACATGACCTTGATGCACGATAGTTTCGATAAAAAGACGATAGATTTCAAGAGGATCGTAAGCAGTATTTTGATTTTTAGACGCAGCTTTGCGTTGATATGGGTTTCTCATAAATCTGTCATATTTTAAAATTATTATTGCACAGAAGTGTATGAAAACAGCTTGAGATAAGCAAGGCTTTTACGACAAGGGAATATGGTGGGCGCTGACGGGATCGAACCGCCGACATTCTGCTTGTAAGGCAGACGCTCTACCAACTGAGCTAAGCGCCCTTGAGAAATAAAAATAGCATTGCTGTTTTTATTAAGCAAGAAGGAAATCTTGCTTGATTCCATTTACTAGCACAAGGGATCTAGAAAATGGCGCAGCGGACGGGGCTCGAACCCGCGACCCCCGGCGTGACAGGCCGGTATTCTAACCAACTGAACTACCGCTGCAACGGTAATTGCGAATGCAATTAGGGTCATTAAGCTTTACAGCTTGAATATGGTGGGCGCTGACGGGATCGAACCGCCGACATTCTGCTTGTAAGGCAGACGCTCTACCAACTGAGCTAAGCGCCCTGATTAAGATTGTCAGTCTTAGTTTTCAAATTTAAGCTCAGGGACTTAAATTTATATTTTAAATGGCGCAGCGGACGGGGCTCGAACCCGCGACCCCCGGCGTGACAGGCCGGTATTCTAACCAACTGAACTACCGCTGCGTCGTAAAATATGGTGGGCGCTGACGGGATCGAACCGCCGACATTCTGCTTGTAAGGCAGACGCTCTACCAACTGAGCTAAGCGCCCTGATTAAGATTGTCAGT
>NZ_JBIMCF010000013.1:0-84836 GCF_048551975.1 Acinetobacter johnsonii
AGTGTGGAGTTATCCATGTGAGAGTAAGTCATCGCCAGCTCATTAATTCTAAATCCCCCTCCGCTTAATGCAGAGGGGGATTTTTTTATGATGAAAAGATTAAGTAATATACGAATCAATCGGCTAATTTATATTTAGGATTGCTTTATACATACTGATTTACTTATTTATCGATCATGACATTTAATCTACCCAACATTTTTGTTTTAAGATTTTAAAAATATTGGATAGTCAATCAAATGTTCATAGTTTGTTAGCAATATCTTTAAATGGAATAATGAGTATGTCTAATAAAATTCAATACCAACTGAAAAAACTTCCTTTAATTTCATGTGCGTTGTTGAGCTGTTTGGCTTTTGGGCAAGTACATGCTGTATCTAATGATCAGGTCAAATATCTGGTTGAGTCAGAAAAAAAGAATTATTTAGGCTCTAGAGGCTTTAGTCAATATTGAGTCGGGGATTAAAGATCTTGTCGGCGTGAATAAGATCGCTAAATATGTCGCCGAACAATTAAAACAGTCTTACTTAACTCCGATGAAGAGATCAGTTCGCCAGGTTCACGCAAACTGATTACTGAAACTGCACAAGACCAAGATGTAGTTTTGTCATTTGAAGGTGGTGGTAAAGATGGTAGTTTACGATTAGCCACCAGTGGGATTGGTGCAGCATATTTAGAGGTTCACGGGAAATCTGTACATGCAGGGGTTAAGCCTGAAGCAGGCATAAATGCACTGACAGAATTGTCACATCAAATCTTACAGTTACAAGATTTATCGAATCCTAAAACGGGGTTGAAATTAAACTGGACGGTGGCGAGTGCAGGTAAAGTGCGTAACGTGATTCCAGACCTTGCAACTGCACAAGCAGATGTTCGTGCCTTGCAAGTTAAAGATTTTCAGCAAGTGGAACGTGTATTACAGGAAAGGATTAAACATAAAAAGTTAGCTGATAGTGAAGTTAAGTTAAAGTTTGAAATGCGTCGCCCACCTTTAATGGCAAACCCACAGGCAAAAAAATTGGCTGAACAAGCACAGCTTATTTACAAAACTGATTTTAACTTACCAATGAAAGTCTTAGCCGAAGCAACAGGTGGAGGTACAGATGCGGCATTTGCTGGCTTAAATTCAAAAGCAGCAATTTTAGAAGGTATGGGTTTATCTGGTGACGGTGCACATTCGAATAATGCGGAATATATTCTGGTCGAAAGTATTGTGCCGCGTTTATATTTAGCGACAAAGTTGATTATGGACTTATCGACCGCTCAAAAAGAATAAAGTTGGTATGAAAGAACTGAATTGATTTGAGTTTTTACATGATGAAAGATGGTGTTTATTTTTAGCAGCATCTTTCATTAATCTAAATATTAGAATCTTAAAAGGGAATGGGTGAGATCTTAAAGAAAAACGCCATAAAGTGAGGGATATTCTGAGAGATCGGCATAGCTATAGTTGATGTTAATTTTTCATTCTTTGCTGCATAATTCAGCTGAAACTGTTGGGTTTCGGTGCATTGTCTCTACTTTCCCAAGTGACTGGACATTGGTCTTTATTCTTTAAGGAATGAAGGGCCAGCTTTTGGCTCTTCACTGTCGAATTGTTTCTTTTTAAATAAAAACTTCGAAATTACGTTTGCATAAAAAAAATAAATGATAACGTGCTGTATATGATGCTTTTTTAACCAAGCAAGCTGAATGTAATTCATGGTAAAATGATCGGCTTTCATCTTTGATCTTTATTTCAGATCTTTCATCTGCCAGCCGAGAATTGCTAGCCATGTCTACTGCTTATACTATGCAGACCGCGCCTAAAGCGTTGTTTGATTACGACAAATATTGGGCGTCATGTTTTGAACCTGCGCCATTTTTGCCGATGTCGCGCGAGGAAATGGACCAACTCGGTTGGGATAGTTGCGACTTTATTTTGGTCTGCGGTGATGCTTATATTGATCATCCATCATTTTGTTCGGGCATTATTGGTCGTACGTTAGAAGCACAAGGTTTCCGTGTCGGCATTATTGCGCAACCAGATTGGACTAATGTTGAAGCTTTTCGTGTTTTAGGTAAGCCCAATATTGCTTGGGGTGTGACTGCTGGGAACATGGATTCGATGATCAACCGTTATACGGCTGATCGTAAAATTCGTTCTGATGATGCCTATTCACCAGATAATTTACCCAATAAACGTCCAGACCGTGCAGCAACCGTATATTGCCAGCGTGTGCGCGAAGCATTTCCAGATGTACCTGTATTGTTAGGTGGAATAGAAGCGTCTTTACGTCGTATTGCGCACTATGACTATTGGTCAGATAAAGTACGTCGTTCAGTGTTGATGGACTCAAAAGCCGATCTTTTGATGTATGGTAATGGTGAGCGTTCAATTACTGAAGTGATGCATCGCTTAGCCAAAGGCGAAAAAATTCACGAAATTACCGATGTTCGTGGCACGGCATTTATTGTGAATAAATTAAATCGTCCATCTAAAGCCAAGTTTGTGGAAATCGCATCGAATGATGTGGATACCATTGGCCGTGTTGATCCGATTATCAATCCTTATGTGATGACTGAAGATTTAGATGGCTGTGAAATTGAAAAAGATAAGGGTAATTCTTTAACTCAATACCAAAATTTCCAAAAAGAAATTGTGACGAATCAAATTGTTCGTGAAGGGGATAAACTCGATCCTGATACACAAATTGTGCAATTACAGCCGTCTTCAAAGGCAATTAAACATAAATTACCGCCGCGTGAACTGGCAGTGATTCGTTTACCATCTTTTGAGGAAGTGGTGAATGATCCTGTGCTGTATGCGCATGCTAACCGTATTTTGCATTTAGAAACCAACCCTGGCAATGCGCGTGCTTTGGTACAAAAGCATGGCGAGCGTGATGTTTGGTTAAATGCTCCACCGATTCCGTTAACGACGGAAGAAATGGATTATGTATTTGATTTACCTTATGCACGTCTACCGCATCCTGTCTATGGCGATGCCCGTTTCCCTGCATTTGACATGATTAAGTTCTCTGTGAACATCATGCGTGGTTGTTTTGGTGGTTGTACTTTCTGTTCGATTACAGAACATGAAGGACGTATCATTCAAAACCGTTCTGAAGAATCAATTTTGCGTGAAGTGGAAAAGATTCGTGATACCGCACCGGGCTTTACCGGCATCATTTCTGACTTAGGTGGGCCTACAGCAAACATGTATCGTTTGTACTGTAAAGACCCTGAGATTGAAAAGAATTGTCGTAAACCATCCTGTGTTTATCCGGGTGTGTGTCAAAACTTACATACCGATCATGCACCTTTAACGCAGCTATATCGTAAAGCACGTGCCATTAAAGGCATTAAAAAGATTCTGATTGGTTCAGGCTTGCGCTATGACTTGGCGGTGTTAAACCCTGAATATGTCAAAGAATTGGTACAGCATCATGTTGGTGGTTATTTAAAAATTGCGCCTGAACATACCGAAAAAGGTCCATTGTCGAAGATGATGAAACCAGGCATCGGGACCTATGATCGTTTCAAGCAAATGTTTGATCGTTTCAGTAAGGAAGCAGGTAAAGAGCAGTATTTAATTCCGTACTTTATCGCAGCACATCCAGGTACGACCGAATATGACATGATGAATTTGGCGATTTGGTTGAAGAAAAATGGTTTCCGTGCCGATCAGGTACAGACTTTCTATCCATCGCCAATGGCAACTGCGACCACCATGTATCACACGGGTAAAAACCCATTAGCTAAAGTGGCGCGATATACTGAAGATGTGGATATTGTGAAAGGTGAGAAGCGTCGTCGTCTGCATAAAGCCTTCTTGCGTTATCATGATCCAAACAACTGGCCATTATTACGTGAAGCTTTAAAGGAGATGGGTCGCCAAGATTTGATTGGTAACTCGAAACAGCATTTGATTCCAACCTATCAACCGCAAGGGACAGAAGGTCAGTATCAGTCTGCTCGGAAGAAAAACTCAACCGTGGATGGCGATTCGCAAAAACGTAATGGTGATAACCGTAACCAACAAGCGAAAAATCAATCGCGTCCATCAAATACCAAAAAGCGTCCTGAGCGCGGTCAGATTTTAACGCAGCATACAGGTTTACCACCGCGTGAAGCAGGTGATGCCAAGAAGCCATTTGGACATTCAAAGTCAAAACCAAAGTCTAAGTCACGTGCTTAATCGCAATTGAATATAAAAAAGGATGCTACGGCATCCTTTTTTGGGATCGATCTTTTTATTGCTTTAGCAAAATAGCTCAAAGATTGGTTTTTCTGCCATCCGTCTGGAAAATTGGGTCAGTCCAAAAAATCATATTGCACGTGAATGAATCACTCTATTACAGTGTAGATAGGCTAAAGAGCCAAAATTTCATTTAGATTAAAACAAAACGTGTTACAACGAATGACATTGCAAAAAATTGTTTAGTTTTACCAGCGTTTGTTTGATTTTAGCTTTAGTTTTTTTATTGCGTGGTTTGGATAAATGGTCAGTAGGTTATACTGATCGAATAAAAATGGTTGTGATACCGAAAATTATAATAAAGATCAAAAGGATGAAAATATGACAACTTATATGGTAATTGGTAGCGTGTTGTTGATACTGGTCATGATTTTAGCGAGTAAAGCGTTGATCCCTAAGACCAAGCAGCAAGATAGTGCATTAAGACAACGTGCTATTTTTAGTATGCATGAGCAACTGACTTATACTCGTTTGAAAGAAATTTTACCGCATCATACTGTTCTGGCACATGTGTCTTATGATGCCTTACTGACTACAAAATTTTCGCGTACGCGAAACAAATACCGCAATTTGGTGGCTGATTTTGTCATTATGGATAGTGCACAACAAGTTTTGGCAGTGGTTGCTTTAGAAGATCCGCTTTCACTGAAACGTCCACAAAAGGCACAGTTTAAGGATGCGATCCTCGAGATGGCTGGCTATAAAGTGATTCGTTATGAAGAAGTGCCTGACTATCATCAGTTACGTGAAGATTTTTATGGCGATCTCTATGCTTCGTCGCGTTCGACTAAAGATACGCGTGTAGCCAAAAAATATGATTACTATAATGCAGCACAAAATCGAAAATTACGTCTGATCGGCTAACTGAATCTCAGTGCGTATGATAAAAACATGAAAAATCATGTTTTTATCATGCATGTATTTTTTATGCAGGTTTCACTGCAATAACGGTTAACTCTACCAATACTCGTGGATCATAAAGTTTAGCTTCAACACACGTACGGGGTAAGGCATCAATGTCTGCAACCCAAGCATCCCAAACTTCATTGAACGCTGCATAGTCATTTTCAATGTCTTTTAAATAAATCGTCACCGATAAGATATGGCTTTTATCTGTGCCTGCATCAGCTAAAAATTGGTCAATCATGTCGAATGTTTGTTGGGTTTGACCTTTAATATCGAGATCAAAGTCAGACGCCAATTGACCTGCCAAATGAACGAGGTTGCCAGCAATCGCAACTTCAGAAAAACGATTTGAGACATGCAAACGTTGAACCGTCATGATGTATGCATCCTGTGTGATGAGTATAAAAATAGAAGATGAAAAGTAGTTCAATAGCCTACCACAAACTCATGTATGACAGATGGCTACGATGTTGGCTTTCAATCAGGTGCAGAATTTTACAGCTTGAAGGATCTTATCTATTGTTATAAGTGCATGTGAACAGAGGATGGGTTCAGTATCTTGACGTGGGAATTACAAAAAATGAAGCAACGCGATTAATAGTTCAATCTTATTCAGGCTTTATAAAAGTATATTTTTAAATATTGGATTATTCTGATGCTAGAGCGCTACTCTGTAATATAGAGGGGAAATACCATATAAATATCAGAGATGTCCTGTAATCTTCGGATTTGATCGTCACGCCAATCACAGGACGTATGCTAAAAGTAAAGGTAAGTTTTAGCATCTCAGCGGTTACATGGATAAATGCAGCGCGTCATTAGATTACTCTAAAAACACAGTTTGTGAATGCTAAATTGCATTATTTTTGTTCTTTTGGTTAAAAAATGACTCATTGAGCAATCAGTCAGACCATAAAGAGAGCTGGGGTAAAGGCTCTTGAGTCGAAAGTGCATAGACCCCAACACCGATAAGACGAAATTGTTGATCCGGTGTGATTTGCATTTCTTTGAGTAAGATATCTAAGGTCATTTGTAGTTCAGTTTGATGCTTTAATGGCGTTTTGAAGCTTTTACTGTGCTGTAAGGTTTGAAAGTTTTTCAGTTTCAGTTTGACGGTGACACCGCGGGCATACAGTTGCTTTTTCTCTAAGCTTTGCCAGACTTGTGCAATCAACTTGGGCCAAAATGGGAGACATTGTTCAAGGATTAAGTCATCATCAAAAGTGGTTTCTTTTGAAATTTGCTGACGTTCTCGTTCCGCTTGTACAGGACGCTCATCAATCCCTTGTGCATATAGATAGAGCTGTTTTCCATACTTGCCAAAATGATGAATCAGGATATTTTCATCTACATGCTGTAAATCACCTAAAGTTTCAAGTTTGAGCGCATGTAATTTTTCTTGCATGACTTTACCCACTCCGGGGATTTTTTTAAGCTGCAAGTGCTGAATAAACTGCTGAACTTGTGAGGGTTTAATCACGCAGATACCATTGGGTTTATTCCAGTCCGAAGCAACTTTGGCTAGAAACTTATTCGGTGCTACACCCGCAGAGGCGGTCAGGCCTATGCTCTGAAAAATATCAGCACGGATGCGTTCAGCAACCTCTGTGGCGCTTGCCAGTTGTTGTAAATTTTCCGTCACATCTAAATAAGCTTCATCTAATGAAAGCGGTTCAATGAGTGTGGTATAACGCTGAAAAATTGTATGAATTTGCTCTGAGACCGCACGATATTTAGCGAAATTAGGTTCAATTACTATCACTTGAGGGCAGCGTTTTTTGGCTTGAGTCATCGACATGGCAGAGCGGAGTCCGTAGTGACGTGCAGGGTAGGATGCGGCAGCAATGACGGCACGAGGATGGTGTGAAGAAATCACTACAGGTAAATGCTTTAAGTCAGGACGATCAAGTAACTCCACCGAGGCATAGAAGGCATCCATGTCGATGTGAATGATTTTTCGCATGTTGAATTTTAATGTTGAAACCTAAGTCAGTATTGCACTATTCAGATCGATTGCGTAGTCCTGTATGCGGCATAAGCGACAGAATTTGACTTGGTATTTTTGTATTTGAACTTCAAAGATGAGCTTGAAACTGCTTACTTGATCGGTAAGTTTTGTGGCGGTTCATAAAGCGCTTGGCGCTCTAAAAAGCTGATCCAATCTTGTTCTGAGCCGTGAAATACATTGAGATCCACCAAGGTTGGTATGCCTTTAATTTGACCTTGGCTGGTGTGTTGCCAAAAGGTCCATTTCGGATTGCCTTTGAGCTCAGGCTTGCCTTGATATTCACGAATCCAAAGGGGAGTTTGTTTAAATTCATCGACCAAAATAATATTATAAAATGCTTTAGATGTATAAAAAATGGGTTGCAAACCATAGTGTTTATACAGTTGGTCGTGCATGACCTGAATCTCTTTGAGCAGCTGTTCTCTGGTATAGGTGTTGATACAGTTGCTGTCATATTCCAAATCAATCACAGGCGGCAAACTATCGGTTTTCTTCGGCACAGTTTCGATAAAGTTCTGCGCCTGAATCTGGCCATCACGGCATAAACGATAAAAATGATAAGCCCCGACTAAAAAGCCTTGTTCACGGGCTTTGAGCCAATTGTCCTGAAATTTACGGTCTTTGAAATCGCCCCCTTCGGTGGCTTTTAAATAGACGAATTTAAACTCTTGGGGAGAAATGGATTGCCATTGGATATCGCCCTGATGATGAGACACATCAAAGCCTTTTACCGGATACTCTTGGGCAGATGCGACATTGTTCTGCAAGAAAAAATAGGTGATTCCCAGTCCGACACATAGCATCACTACACAGGCAATTATGTAATAGGGATATGAGATTTTTGACGGCGTGGAAACTTTTTTTCTTGCGGACATGCTTTTGCAGGTATTGGTTTTTAGCTCATCATCATAGCTCGAATTTGTGGAACTGACTATGATGATTATGGTCAGTAAATGGTAGCACTTCGTATCTGTTATTCATCCACGGTATCTTTGGGGATGTGCCAGAAAATAGCTGCGGTTATCAGGTTAATACAACCCAAAACAATTAAGGTGTTATGGAATGCCATGACGATGTGATCTGTGCCCCAATATGCCGTAAAGACATTGACCAAAGTACCTGCCAGAGCCACGCCAATACTCATCGAAACCATCATGATCATTGACAAAAAACTGTTGCCACTGCTGGCATCTTGTTGTGGTAAATCTTTCAGCGTGAGGGTGTTCATAGATACAAATTGCAGTGAGTTCAGCATACCAAAAATAAAGAAATGCAGCGCGCGTAGCCAAGTTGGGGTGTCTGCGGTATTGAGGGCAAAACTGGCGATACATGCACCAACCAACAAGGTGTTAACCAAAAGCACGTGGCGATACCCGAAGCGCTGAATCAAGTGACGAATAATGGGTTTTGAGGCCAGTGAGCCTAGCACTGTTGGAATCATCAAGAGGCCTGTCACAAAAGGTTCAAAACCGAAAGCTACTTGGAGCATGAGTGGCATCAAAAAAGGCATGGCATTGCCACCGAGGCGAGCAAAGAAGTTACCTAAAATACCCACGGCATAAATGCGGTTACGAAACAGTTTACTGCGAAATAGCGCATTTTGATGGGTATGTGCATGATAGGCATACCAGAGTGCAGCTACTAAGCTCAGTACAATCAGCCCCATACTCCACCATAAAGTCAGGTGCGGACTGGCAAAATTTTCAATCCCTAGAGATAGCCCTGCCATGGTGATCACCAACAGGATAAAACCCCAAAAGTCAAAACGCGGTACATTCTGCTCGGTGACATTCGGCATGGCTTTAAAGCTAATCAGGACACCTAACAGCCCCATGGGGAGGTTAATCAGGAAAATCCAATGCCATGTACTGACTTCGACCAACCAGCCCCCGAGTGTTGGACCAATCAGAGGGCCAATCAGTCCCGCGAGACTCATCAAACTCATGGCTGATAAAAACTGCGTCCGCGGAATGACTTTGAGCATGGCTAAGCGGCCAACAGGGAGCAATAATGCACCGCCTACGCCTTGTAGCACGCGATAGAACAACAACTCATTTACGCTTTCAGAAAAGCCACAGCCCAGCGAAGCAAGGGTAAAAATGATAATGGCACTGAAATAAGTATTGCGCACCCCAAAACGGTCTGCGAGCCAGCCACTCAAGGGAATACAGGCAGCAACGGCAAGCACATAGGCCACCACCACGCTATGCATTTGCAGCGGGTCTTCATTTAAACTGACTGCCATAGCCGGTAGAGCAGTATTCACAATGGTAGTATCTAAGCCTTGCATAAAAAAGCCAATCGAAACCAGAAGTACCAAAAGACGGTACTCAGGAGCGAGTGCTTGATGGGTCGGCGTTTGGTTCATAGATACAACAAAGTGAAATTTTTAAACAGTTTAGCTTAATTTAAGTTGGACTGTTGTTGCGAATGTGCATTTATCACATGCCATCAAATTGACATCTCTACGTCATGTGTTTGCAACGCGTACGTCATACATTGGTTAAATTTGAACCGATATTTAGATCATAATGAATAAAACATATAGTGCTGTCTTTTTAGCATACATGGGGTTGGGCTTAGCGGGGTGTAATGACAGTGATGATGCGCAAACCATCACATCACCACCAGTGGTAGAGGAAGCCACGCCGAATAGTATTGAACTGGTTCATCTTGCAAGTTATGAGTCGGGGATATTTGGACAGAGTGCAGCGGAGATCCCCGCCTATGATGCTGCGAGTAAGCGTCTGTTCGTGGTGAATGCACAAAAGGGCATGGTCGATGTTTTAGATTTCTCCCAGCCAGCGCAGCCGACATATATCCAATCTTTGGATGCTAAAACTTATTTATCTAATTCCGAGGTGAATAGTGTCGCGGTGCATAATGGCATCGTGGCACTGGCGGTTCAGGCTGAGGATAAAACCCAAACCGATATTGTGGCTTTCTTTAAAGCACAGGATCTCTCTTTTATCAGCCAAGTCACTGTAGGGGCTTTGCCAGATATGTTGACCTTCACTCCTGATGGTCGAAAAGTACTGGTAGCGAATGAAGCGGAACCGAATGAAGGGTATCAAGTTGATCCCGAAGGTTCGGTCAGCATTATTGATATTTCAGATATTCAAAAACCAACAGCAATCATTGCGGGCTTCCACACATGGAATGACCGTAAACAAGACTTATTAGATGTAGGCATTCGTATTTTTGGCCCAGACATCAGTCAATACTCAAATGTAGCGACCGCAGGTATTCAAACGACCACCGTTGCACAAGACCTAGAGCCTGAGTACATCGCAGTCAGTGCTGATGGTAAAAAAGCATGGGTCAGTTTGCAGGAAAATAATGCCATTGGGGTTTTAGACTTAGCAAAAAATCAATTTGTTGATCTTTTCCCGATGGGCTACAAGGACCATAGTTTGCCTGAAAATGCCTTGGATGGAAATGACCGTGACTGTGCTATTGGCCAAGACTCTTTGGGGCGTAGTATTACAGAATGTGCAAAAGATGCAGGCATGATTAATATCCGCTCTTGGCCAGGGCTATATGGCATGTATATGCCCGATGCCATTGCACAATATCAAGCCAATGGTAAAACCTATTTGGTCACGGCCAATGAAGGGGATGCCCGTGAATGGTTAAGGGATGAAGCCAAATACTTTGAAGGCGGGGACTTAAATGCTGGTTATGCTGAAGAGATACGCATCAAACATTTGTTTAAAAAAGCAGGTTTTGACGCCAAAGGTGATTATGCCGCGCATTTACGTCAACTTGCACCGGGTTTGAAAGGGGCAAAATTAAACCCCGAGGTGTTTAAACCTTGTCAAACGGCTGATGCAACAGAAGTCTGCGCGGACAATTTAATTAAAGATTCACAAATTGGACGTTTGACCATTAGTTGGACGCAAGGTTATCAAAAAGATCTACTGACTGGTCTGCCAAAGCTGGATGAAAATGGGCGTCTGACTTATGACAAATTATATGCCTATGGTGGTCGTTCGGTAAGTATTGTCGACCCTGAAACCAAGCAGATTGTATGGGACTCGGGGAGTGAGTTTGAGCGAAAAATTGCGGAGCTGTTCCCAGAGCAATTTAATAGCAATCATGAAGCATTTAAATTTGATGACCGTAGTGACAATAAAGGCCCTGAACCTGAAGGTGTGACTTTGGGTAAAATTGGTGAAAAGACCTTTGCCTTTATTGGACTTGAGCGTGCCAGTGGCATCATGGTGTATGACATTAGCAACCCGAATCAGGCTAAATTTGTTCAGTATTTGAACCATCGCAATACCAATGAAACTGAAGTCACGAAGCAAGGGGACTTAGGTCCAGAAGGTTTGATTTTTATCGCGGCGAAGAATTCACCCAATGGTCACCCGCTGTTGGTGGTGGGAAATGAAGTCAGTGGTAGTACAGCAGTTTATGAAGTCAAACTCAATTAAAAAACTGAACTTTGAATTTGAAAAAAGAGCACTACGGTGCTCTTTTTTTATGGCGCTACAAAAAATATATGACAGGGATGTCATGAAAATGAAATAAAACCGTCATAATCTTTGGCAAACGTCCAAGGGCACTGTCTTGGAATAAATTATTCAAAAGGTTGGTTTTATGACAATCGAAATTTTGATGGTGATAGGCTTCTGTTTAGCCGCTTATTCTATCGTCGGAAATGATGTGCCACAGACATTAGGTACGTTTATTTCATCCAATGCACATCGTCCATGGTGGGTGCTTTGGCTCTTTATCAGCAGCATTTTGGTGGTGGTGTTGATTTATGGTTGGTATGCATCTGGTGTGGGTGATGCATCATATGGCCGTTTAGAAACGATCCCTTTTCCTGAGGGTGGAGTCACGTGGCTCTATATTGTGCCACCGATTTTACTGTTATTTTTAACCAAATACGGAATTCCCGTCAGTACCACTTTCTTGGTTTTAACCATTTTCTCGCCTGCAAGTTTAGGCTCGATGATGGTGAAATCGATGATGGGCTATGCGGTGGCCTTTGTGGTTGCGATTATTGTCTATCGTTTTGTGATGCGCCAAGTCGCGAAGTATTTTGCGAAAACCCGTAATCAAGAACCGTCGCATATTTGGATTGGGCTACAGTGGGTCTCTACGGCTTTTCTGTGGAGTCAGTGGCTGATTCAAGATTTGGCCAATATTTTCGTCTATGTACCCCGTCAAGTGCCGTTTTCATTTTTACTGTTTGCCATCACGGTCTTTGTGGTGTTGTTGGCGGTGATTTTGTACCAACGTGGTGGTGCGATTCAGAAGATTGTCGATACCAAAACAGGTGTTACCGATATTCGTGCAGCGACCATTATTGACTTTATGTATGCCCTCATTTTGTTGGTCTTCAAAGAGTGGAGCAATATTCCAATGAGTACCACATGGGTATTCTTAGGTTTACTTGCAGGTCGTGAGTTTGCAATGTCGATGATTTTTGATGAAGTGAACAAACACCGCACTTCGCGTAACGTCAGTAAAGATGCGATGAAATTGATGTTTGGCTTAGCCATGTCCGTGATTTTGGCGACCACACTGCCGTGGTTCTATAACTTTGTCACCCATTATGGACAATAACCGCACATGTTAAACAAGCGAGCTCTAGGCTCGCTTTTTATGGCATTAAGAACAGGGTTTAAATGGCAAAGTGTGTTGGACTGCCGAGGTTGGCAATGGCTGAATAAATCTGTTCAGCATGGTTGCACACAATCAGTTTTGCGCGGTGCTGTGGCGGTAGAAAACCTTCTTCTACTGCATGATCCAACTGGGTAATCAGTGCGTCATAGAAACCATTGACGTTATAAATCATCATCGGCTTTTGGTGTTGGTTCAGTTGTCCCCAGGTTGCCACTTCTAAAATTTCTTCAAAAGTGCCTAAACCACCAGGTAGTGCGACAAAGGCACTTGCACGTTCGGCCATTAAGGCTTTGCGCTCATGCATGGTTTGTACAACATGTAATTCGGTCAGTTGGTGATGCGCAATTTCATAATCCAGCATAAATTCTGGAATGACGCCGACGGCTTCACCGCCGTGGCTAATCATGGCATCGGCCACTTGTCCCATGAGGCCAATACTTGCCCCCCCATAAACCAGACCAAAACCCTGTTTAGCTAAACCTTGTGCCAGTGCAATCGCTTTTTCTTGATAAATCGGTTTATTGCCCGAACGAGAACCGCAGTAAAGTGCGATCAGAGGTTGCGTGGTTTGAACGTTTACTTCAGTGTTGAGAGAGGATGTTTTTAATTCACTATTCATGGCGTATGTTTTTACCTTTTGCTTTATCTACTTTTTCTTTCATAGTTTAAGCAAGAAATGTGACGGCAAGCTGTATTTAATCTCACAATCGGGTAATAATTTGTTAAATACTTTAAAACAGTGCGCTTTTGAAAAAAAGATGAATTTCATTGAGATCTTGCCTATACTTATTTCCTGTTTTACAACACAAGAACGAACATGGGTAGTGGTAGTTGTCGCTCAAGACATCTTCAGTTTTCCGAAAATAATTTACAGCGAGCAGTGCTGAATCTTCATTTTTATTCGCCTAATCATTATGCGCGTTATACATTCCCTCGACAGGAGCAGATCACATGATATTTGAATGGATGTCTGATCCTTCTGCGTGGGTGGGCTTACTCACCTTGGTGGTGCTGGAAATTGTCCTCGGGATTGATAACCTCGTTTTTATTGCGATTTTGGCGGAGAAACTTCCACCAGAACAACGCAATACGGCTAGAGTTGTTGGTTTGATCCTTGCACTCTTAATGCGTTTGGTGCTGTTGGCCTCAATTGCTTGGGTGGTGACACTGACCGAGCCGCTGTTCCATATCTTCGATCATCCTTTCTCAGGACGGGATTTGATTCTTTTGTTTGGTGGGGTGTTCTTGTTGTTTAAAGGCACCATTGAACTGCATGAACGTATTGACGCCAAAGTGGTTCAGAAAGAAGAAAGTCCAGCCAATGCTGTGTTTTGGATGGTGATCGTTCAGATTGTGGTTTTGGATGCTGTATTTTCCTTAGACTCGGTGATTACCGCAGTCGGTATGGTTAAACACCTGTCTGTGATGATGATTGCGGTGGTTATCGCCGTGGGCATTATGCTGTGGGCATCCAAGGCCTTGATGGAATTCGTCAACAAACATCCGACCGTGGTGATTTTGTGTCTCGGCTTCCTCATGATGATCGGTTTCTCATTGATTGTAGAAGGCTTTGGTTTCCATATTCCAAAAGGCTACTTATATGCCGCGATTGGTTTCTCGGTGATTGTTGAATTCATCAACCAAACCATGCGCCGTAATCAAGAGAAAATGGTCACCACCACAGATCTCCGCTATAAAACTGCGTCTGCAGTGCTGCGAATGTTGGGCGGTAAAAATAATGATCATGCCTCTGAGCCTGAAGATGTCCTGGCAACTCGCGCTTATGCGGATGAAGTATTTGATCCTGAAAATGGGGTCTATCATAGTGTCTTGGTACAAGGGGTGCTGGGTTTGTCCGAGCGTCCTGTGAAGTCCGTGATGACACCACGTCCAGAGTTGGAGTGGATTGATTTAGAGGATGATGAAGCCTCGATCAAATCACAACTACTCAGTATTACGCATTCACGTTTAATCGTGGCACGGGGCGAGTTAGACAACATCGCCGGTGTGGTGCTGACCCATAAAGTTTTAAACGAATATATCGAAACTGGTGTACTCGATTTTGATAAACATTTACGTGAACCTGTGATTGTGCATGAAAATGCACAAGTCCTGATGGTGATGGAACAATTGCGTCAAGCACCGTTGCAAATGGCTTTGGTCTTGAACGAATATGGCTCGATTGAAGGGATTGCCACGCCGATTGACGTATTAGAAGCGATTGCAGGGGAGTTCCCTGATGAAGATGCCGAAGACAATGTGGCTGAAAGTTTAGAAGATGGTAGCTTGATGCTCGATGGTTCAATCGATATTCGCCATGTGTCGTTATTGTTGGATCGGGATTTGGTTGACGAATCCGAGCAGTACTCAACCTTGTCAGGCTATATCCTTTTTCATTTAGGTCGTTTACCTGAAAATGGCTCTAGCCTTGAAGCAGATGGTTGCATTTTTGAAGTGGTGACAATGGATGGGCACAAAATTGAAAAAGTGCATGTGATTCCAAAGTCGGATCTGCATAAGGAATCATCTTAAAATCCGTCCTCAAACTGGGGTGAACAGGTTAAAATAGCTCGCAATGTCGAGCTATTTTTTTATGGAAAAATCATGAGTAATGTTGAGTGTCCGTGTGGGCAGGGTGAATATGAAACGTGCTGTCAGCCTTTGCACTTGGGACAAAGCCGTGCGCAGAGCGCTACTCAACTTATGCGCTCACGTTATAGTGCTTTTGCCAAACAGCAAATTGATTACATTGTACAAACCACAGCGTTGGGGCAACAACAGGCTCTAGATGTTGCAGCAATTTCTGAGTGGAGTCGAAGCAACCAATGGTTAAAGTTAGACATCGTACAGGCCAAGGAAAAACTCGATAAAAACCATGCCATGGTTGAGTTTAAGGCCCATTATCATGATGGCACATCGCCACAGATACATCATGAAATTTCACATTTTGTGAAACATGCCGAGGCTTGGTATTTTTTAGATCCAACCACTGAAATGCAAATCACCATGAAACAAGCGTGCATCTGCGGTTCAGGGAAAAAATTTAAACAATGTTGTGCACAATTTTTATAATTTTAAGCAAATTTGGCTTAGAATAGCGCGCATCAATTAGCCTATATGGAATCCAGGCGATGTTACTCACTATTATTTATATTATAGCGATCACAGCAGAGGCAATGACAGGTGCACTGTCGGCGGGTCGGCGTAGTATGGATTGGTTTGGTGTGGTGATTATTGCCTGTGTCACAGCGCTGGGCGGAGGTTCTGTCCGCGATGTGTTATTGGGACATTATCCGCTGACTTGGGTCAAGCATCCTGAATATCTGATGCTGACGTGTTTTGCCGCTTTTATGACAATTTTGATTGCCAAGTGGATGCGTCATTTACGCAACATTTTCTTGGTGCTCGATGCTCTGGGCCTAATCGGTTTTACCATCATCGGCTGTCAAATTGCCTTAGAAATGGGACATGGTTTTGTGGTGTCTGCGGTCGCAGGAGTTCTGACAGGGGTATCAGGCGGTATCTTACGTGATATTTTGTGTAATGACGTCCCTTTGGTCTTCCGTCGTGAGCTGTATGCCAGTATTTCTTTTGTCGCGGTGATTTTCTATTGGGGCTGCATTCAGCTCGGTTTATCACTTGAGCTGACCGTGATTTCGACTTTAATCTTTGGTTTTAGCTTACGTCTAATCGCGATTTACTTTGGCTTAGAAATGCCAAAATTCATTTATCAAGACGATGATGAACAATCGGCTTCCTCGAAAGATGCCAGCTAAAATAGCAGTGATTTGACTGCCTTATTTGTATAAAAAAGCACATAATGATAAAGCCTGTTGAGGAAGCAGCCCGCTATCTTTTTCCCGCTTTAGAGGCCGAGCTATGGATTTAGTTTCTCGCATACAACGCTTACCGATCGGTAAATTTCACTACACCTTGTTGTGGGTCATTGGCTTGGGCTGGATGTTCGATGCCATGGATACGGGGCTGATTTCTTTTATTTTGGCAAAAATGGCCGAAGATTGGCACATGAGCCCAACCGATAAAGGTTGGGTGGTTTCAATTGGCTTTGTCGGAATGGCGATTGGTGCAGTGTGTTCAGGGGGCTTGGCCGATCGTATTGGGCGTAAAACAGTTTTTGCCGCGACCCTAGTGATTTACAGTTTAGCGACGGCAGCCTGTGCCTTTGCCCCGAACTTAACGTGGTTGTTGGTGTTTCGTTTTATTGTGGGTTTAGGCTTAGGTGGACAGTTGCCAGTAGCGGTGACCTTGGTCAGTGAGTATATTCCTGCACAGGTACGTGGGCGTTTTATTGTTCTGCTAGAGAGTTTTTGGGGCTTAGGTTGGCTCTGTGCTGCCTTAGTGGCGTATTTTGTGATTCCAAAGTTTGGCTGGCACATGGCTTTTTTGATGGGCGGGATTCCTGCACTGTATGCCATTGTCATTTGGTTCAAAGTGCCTGAGTCAATTCCTTATCTTATCAACCGTGGTCGAATTGTAGAAGCGCACGCTTTGGTGCAGCAGATTGAACGTCAATGTGGCGTTGAAGTCCTTGAACATATCATCGTTAAACCAGTGGCAGAAAAAAAGACCGTGTCTTTTACCCAGCTCTGGTCGGGTGCATTTGCACGTAGAACCTTGATGTTATGGCTGATTTGGTTTGGCATTGTGTACTCTTATTATGGCATTTTTACATGGTTACCCAGTTTGCTGGTGAAGCAGGGGTATAGCATTGTTCAGTCTTTTGAATATGTCCTGGTGATGATTTTGGCACAGCTGCCAGGCTATGTGGCCGCAGCATGGCTGGTGGAAAAACTTGGACGTAAAGCAACCTTAGCTGGTTTTATTGGCATGTGTGCAGTTTCCGCGTATTTCTTTGGTCAGGCTGACACTGTGAGCATGATCATGTTCTGGGGTTGCTTAATGTCATTCTTTAACCTCGGTGCATGGGGGGTGTTGTATACCTATACCCCAGAGCAATATCCAACCAATATTCGGGCTTTTGGTTCGGGCTGGGCATCGGCCATTGGTCGTATGGGCGGCATTGTCGCACCGATGGTGGTGACGCATATGATGGTCATGAGCAATGGTTTTAGTGCAATCTTTATAATGTTTACCGCAGTACTACTTGCGGTGGCGGCGGTGATTTTGATTTTGGGTGAAGAGACCAAAGGCAAAACATTGGAAGAAATTGGACTGTAATTTAGTCCGTGCTGAAGATTGAGCGTCAGATGTGCTGAGACTCTCAGTCTTCAATACGCTTCAACATAAAATCTAGATGATGGATTTGAAAATAGCCCATAACTAGATCCAACTCAGCAAAAAAAAAATGCAATCTGCTCGACTGAAATGTGGCCTATCAATGTTGCATTTTGATAAAAGTTAGCCCCGTGCATGATGAGGCTATTTAAAATAGCTGTGACTTGATTGATGTGATCTATCCAATTTGTTGTGTCGTATTTTGGACGAGGATGACCGGATTTTTGTCGATCGTATCGATTAAGTTGAGAAGATTGAAGTTGCTTAACCATTTTCCTTGATGAGCAGAGATGAACACAGGAATTGAACTTCAAAATAATTAGTTGCTCATTTTAAAAAAAATGGATAATTTTACGACACTAGGAATATCTAAAGACGCAATTTGTCGTAGTGGTGTACGCTTTCACTTGTATAGGCAGAGCCTGCGACATAGCATAAGAACTTAAACAAAAAACGATTAATTAGGATGACAGGTTGTTATGACAAGCCTTGCGCATCAAGCGACAGAAAACCGTTCCGTAGCCGAATTTACTGAACAAGCATATCTCAATTACGCCATGTACGTGATCATGGATCGTGCCTTACCGCATATCAGCGATGGTTTAAAACCTGTACAACGCCGTATTGTGTATGCCATGAGTGAATTGGGGCTGAAACACAGCGGTAAGCCCAAAAAATCTGCGCGTACCGTTGGCGATGTGCTCGGTAAGTATCACCCGCATGGTGATTCGGCCTGCTATGAAGCGATGGTGCTGATGGCGCAGCCTTTTAGTTATCGTTATCCGTTTATTGAAGGTCAGGGTAACTGGGGTTCTCCCGATGATCCAAAATCATTCGCGGCGATGCGTTATACCGAGGCCAAATTATCTCAATATAGTGAAGTGCTTTTGTCTGAACTGGGACAGGGGACTTGTGACTGGCAGGACAACTTTGATGGTTCGATGAAAGAGCCTGTGACTTTACCTGCACGTATTCCGAATATATTGTTAAATGGCACCACAGGCATTGCAGTTGGTATGGCTACGGACATTCCACCGCACAACCTGCGTGAAGTCGTGAAAGGCACGATTGCCTTAATTCGCAATCCAAATTTAAGCGATGAAAAAGTTGCAGAATATATTCCTGCACCCGATTTGCCGACCAAAGCAGAAATTATTACGCCACCTGAAGAGCTGTTAAAAATACAAAGCACAGGTCGGGGAAGTTACCGTATGCGTTCGGTGTATAGCATCGAAAAAAATGAAATTGTGATCACGGACCTGCCTTATCAGGTGTCAGGCTCGAAAGTTATTTCGCAAATTGCAGATCAAATGCAGGCGAAAAAACTGCCTTTGGTGAGCGATGTACGAGATGAATCGGATCATCAAAATCCAACCCGTTTGGTAATCGTACTGCGTTCAAATCGGATTGATGCTGAAGCGGTGATGAGTCACCTTTTTGCAACAACCGATTTAGAGTCGAGCTATCGGGTGAATATGAACATGATTGGTGCGGATGGCCGTCCACAAGTGAAATCGATTCGTCGTATTTTGCTGGAGTGGATTGAAATTCGAAAGGAAACAGTCACCCGTCGTCTGCAATATCACCTGAATAAAATTGAAAAACGCTTACATATTTTGGGCGGTTTGATTATTGCCTATTTAAATATTGATGAAGTGATTCGTATTATTCGTGAAGAAGAACAGCCAAAAGCGGAGTTGATGTCACGTTTTAATATTGATGACATTCAGGCCGAAGCTATTTTAGAACTCAAGTTGCGTCATTTGGCCCGACTTGAAGAAATGGAAATGCGCCGTGAGCAAGAAGAGTTAGAAGCCAAAGCTGCACTGATTCGTGAACAGTTGGCTAATCCAGAATCTTTAAAAGCTTTGATCATCAATGAACTCAAAGATGATGCGAAAAAATACGGGGATGACCGTCGTTCACCAATCGTACATCGTGCAGAAGCGACGGCGATGAGTGAGCAAGATTTCATGCCTGCTGATCCTGTGACCGTGGTCTTGTCTGAAGCGGGGTGGATTCGCTCAGCCAAAGGTCATGAAGTTGATGCCGAAAACCTGAACTTCCGTGCAGGCGATCAATACCTCAGTCATGCACAAGGTAAATCGAATCAGCGCGTGTATGTGCTGGATGAGTCAGGACGTAGTTATGCACTAGCCATTAATAGCCTACCGTCCGCACGTGGTCTGGGAGAACCGTTGAGTTCAAAATTATCCCCAGTCAGTGGTGTTGGTTTTAAACAAGTCTTCATTGCTGATGATGAAGCCGAAGTCATAGCACTAAGTAGTAAAGGATATGGGTTTAAAACACAGGCAAAACAGTTAGATACCAATGCAAAAGCAGGGAAAGCCTTCCTGACTTTACCTGAAAAAGCCACAGTTATGCCGTTAATCAGTGTTGATCAGGCCACCCATTTGGTGTTATTGACCTCAGCGGGTCGTTTGCTGATTTTAGAGTTGTCAGAGTTGCCTATTTTGAATAAAGGTAAAGGTAATAAATTGATACAACTTGAAGAGAAAGATCAAATTGTATTCATGACAAGATTAACGCTAGATGAAATACTGCAAGTCGTTGCAGGACAGCAGCAATTAAAATTGAAGGGTGATGACTTACAAAAATACATAGGCAAAAGAGCATCAAAAGGGCAGTTATTACCACGTGGTTATCAAAAAGCAAATAAACTGTTAGTTCAGAGATAAAACTAGCATCCATTGATCAAAATACGTTATATATGGTATGTATGCGGGAAATGGATGCAGTATTAAGCAACACAAGTTAAATAAAGAGCGCTTAATATTGAGAACAAAAGTTGAAATTTAAGGATTACTGATAGGAGAATCGGGCGATATGGAAAAAATTTGGTTCGCAGAATACCAAAAAACGGGGATTCCAGAAACTGTAGAATTGCCACCAGAAAACACGTCATTAGTCGATGTTTTTGAACGAAATTTCCAAAAATTTGGCTCTCGTGATGCTTTTATTTTTATGGATAAAGTGCTCACTTTTAGTGAGTTAGAGGAAGCAAGCCGTAAATTTGCAACGTATTTACAAAGTCTGGGCCTAGCAAAAGGCTCGCGTGTTGCTGTGATGATGCCGAACGTTCTTCAGTATCCTATCGTTGCTTTGGGTGTATTCCGTGCAGGTTTAGTACTGGTTAACGTCAATCCACTGTATACCGCGCGCGAACTTGAACATCAGTTAAATGACTCGGGCTCAGAAGTTTTAGTGATCATCGAAAACTTTGCCTCTGTTTATCAAGCGATTAATGGTAAAACGCCAGTTAAACATGTTGTGATTGCCTCTGTAGGTGACATGTTAGGTGCATTAAAAGGCACACTGGTGAACTTTGTATTACGTTCAGTGCGTAAGCAAATTCCAGCATGGAATATTCCTGGCCATATTCGCTTTAACGCAGCGATGTCGAAAGTCAGCGCGAGCAATTATAAGCGCCCGAACTTAACATTAAGTGACACAGCAGTGCTTCAGTATACTGGTGGCACTACAGGAGTATCTAAAGGTGCAGAACTGACGCATCGCAACCTTGTGGCGAACATGTTGCAGTGTGACGGTATTTTCCAAAGTAAATTTGGTGCACAAGATGGTCAACCTAATGACCGCATTTTCTGTGCATTACCGCTATATCATATTTTTGCGTTCATGGTGTGTGCGATGTACGGCATGTACAAAGGCCAAGCCAACGTTTTGATTCCAAACCCGCGTGATTTACCTGCGGTGATGAAAGAATTACGTAAATACCAACCGTCATTCTTCCCAGCAGTGAATACACTATTCAATGCTTTAGTGAACAATGAAGAGTTTAAGCAACTCGACCACAGCAAATTGAAAATGGCGATGGGCGGTGGTATGGCGGTGCTTCCTTCTACAGCAGAAGCGTGGAAGCGAATTACTGGAACCAACATCATTGAAGGTTACGGGCTATCTGAAACTTCACCTGTGGCAACGGCAAATCCGCCAGCGTCAGAAGAGTTCAGTGGCACGATTGGTATTCCATTGCCATTAACTGAAGTTGCAATTTTGGATGATGACGGTAAGGAAGTTGCACTGGGTGAACAAGGTGAGATTTCAATCCGTGGTCCACAAGTAATGCGTGGCTATTGGAACCGTCCAGATGAAACGGCTAAAGTGATGACTGAAGACGGTTTCTTCCGTACGGGTGACATTGGTGTCATGGACCCTCGCGGCTATGTGAAAATTGTAGACCGTAAGAAAGACATGATTTTGGTGTCAGGATTTAACGTTTACCCTTCAGAAATTGAAGAAGTGGTTTCAAAGCATCCTAAAGTATTGGAAGTCGCTGCCATTGGTGTACCTGATGAAAAATCAGGTGAAGTACCAAAACTGTTTGTGGTGAAGAAAGATCCATCTTTAACTACAGAAGAAGTCTTGGCCTTTGCGAAAGAGAACTTAACGGGTTACAAACGTCCGCGTTATGTTGAATTTTTGGATGAATTGCCAAAATCAAACGTAGGTAAAATCCTACGTAAAGATTTACGTAAAACAGCTTAAGTTCAAATAAAAAAAGCGCCGTCAGGCGCTTTTTTTCATGTTCGCATTTAATTTTTCATTAACCACCGATCAATATAGGGACGGCCAATGCCCAAGATGCCAACAAAGGTCAGCATCGTACCGCACTGACGACTAAAGGCTGGGAAAGCAAAACTACCAAAACTCAGTATATTATCGATCAGACAATAGACCGCTACTGCAAGCAACCAAGTCCATAGATTTTGACGTTTAATCCCGACCATCCAAAATGCAATGATCAGCATGACCAGTGTGCCAAGAGTCGAACCAATATTCATATTGGCACAAATGACCGCCAATAAAAAAGCCGTAACGGGAAGCACAATCTTTAAAACACGATCCACTTGGCGTTGATGTTGACGCTGAATTTCGAGCACGTCGAACATTTCTTTTTGATCAGGGCTAGCCATGCTGGAGTCTCATCGAGAAATTATAAAAACACTATAATTTAACCAAATTTATCCTCGGAATGCCATGCTATGATAGCCGTCGAAATGATCTTGATGAGAAAAAACCAATGCAAAGCATTAGCGGGATTATTTATCTCATTTTAATTGCTTGTTTACTGCCTTACGTATTTACAATCATTGCTAAAAAAACAGCAGGATTTCGCGCCAAAGATAATCAACATCCGCGTGAATTTCTCGCCAATACGACTGGTCTGGCAGCACGTGCCAATGCGGCACAGCAAAATAGCTTTGAGAGTTTACCGTTATTTATTGCCGCTATCTTAATGGCTGAATATATGGTGATTCCGCAAGTGATCACCATGACGTTTGGTATTGCCTATCTTGTCTTTCGTGTGGTGTATGGGATTTGCTATTTGGCCAACTGGTCGACGCTTCGATCGATCGTTTGGCTGTTGTCACTGCTTTGCCCAATTTGTTTATTATTGTTGGTCATTCGACTGACGATGGGCTAAGTGCGAAACATACATATTTTCACCCAGTGGATGTATAATCGCAGAAATATTTTTTTCTCAAAAACCGTTATAATCGATGCGGTTTTTAAAAGATTTAACTTGTTAAAGAGTGATGTTATGAGCTACAGCAATATTCCTGCGGGTAAAGATGCACCGAACGATATCTACGTGATCATCGAAATTCCTGCAAATGCAGCACCAATCAAATATGAAATTGATAAAGATTCGGATGCACTTTTTGTAGATCGTTTCATGGGTACAGCAATGTTCTACCCAGCGAACTATGGTTATGTACCAAACACTTTGTCTGAAGATGGTGATCCATTAGATGTTCTTGTTGTAACGCCGCATCCAGTTGAACCAGGTTCAGTAATTCGTTGCCGTCCTGTGGGTAAATTGAACATGGAAGATGACGGTGGTATCGATGCGAAATTGATCGCAGTTCCACATGACAAGTTAACGCCAATTTATAAAGACGTGAAAGAATATACCGATCTTCCACCTTTATTGATTCAACAAGTTGAACACTTCTTCGCGCACTATAAAGACTTAGAGCCAGGAAAGTGGGTTAAATTAACTGGTTGGGAAGGTTCTGAAGTTGCTAAGCAAGAAGTGCTTAAAGCAATTGAAGCAGCAAAATAATCCTTTCAAGGATTGAGGTTGAACTTTATTTTGTAAAGTTCAACCCATAAAAAAACCTGCACAATGTGCAGGTTTTTTTTAGATATCTGAAAAAGTCTTCAAATTAGAAGAATTTTACAGGGATATCTAACCAAATACGCCATTCGTTCGTGTCAGCCATATAATCTGTATTATAGGCATCATCAGCACGATAGTAAGAGTGACGAACACGTAAGCTTGCATCTTTAGCAAAACCAGATTGAACGGTATATTTCACTTGGTTAAAGAATTCACGTTCTTGTGCATCATTTTTAGTTGAGGTTTTAATATCCCAACCATAGACAAATGCAGTTGTCCAACTTAAACCAGGAATACCGTATTCATTGAAATCTAAGCTATATTGAACTTGAGCAGATTTTTCATGATTACCTACAAAATCAGATAAATATGAGTTTGGTAAGTAGATACTTTGACCACCGTCAGCATTCCAACCATATGCATAGCCTGTATTACCAGTATTTTGTTGGTAAGCAAGCATGACATTGTGAGCGCCTTGATTATAAGCACCAGAAATAGCCCAAATGTTGTTAGAACGATCATCATCATTAGTTGCAGTAGAATACGAAGTATCAGCTTCTTTATCCCACTCAGTGTGGTAACCACTAAAGTCAAAAGTTAAGGTGCTGTTATTAGCTAGTGGGTGTACATAGTTTGTATTGATGTAATGACGCTCAAGTGCATTTTTGCTGTCTAAGCCATAGTAAGATGCATTGATTTGATCATTAAACTTGTATTTCGCACCCCAAACCACAGCGCGATCTAATTCATTACCATCACTTTTGATTTGGTCTGAATATTGGTTTTTCGTGAATTTACCTGCTGTTAATTCTAAGCCGTTAATTTCACGGCTTGTTGCTAATACACCTTCAAAGTATTCAGGAACCATACGTGCTGTATTACTTGCAAGCACAGGTAGATCAAGTACTTGAGTTCCATAACGGACTTCTGTATTTGAAATACGTGCTTTGACAATGCCACCACCACGACCCCAATGATCATAAGCATCTACATGGCCATTGGCATCTTTATCACCATCGTTATGTAATGGAATCATTTGGTTGCCAGCATGGTTATTTTTGCCCAGTTTGAATGAACCATCACCAATCACGCCTACACCAAAACCAACGATGCCTTGAGTGTAACCAGATTCGATTTTAACCATTGCAGATTGAGCGGCAGAACTTGTGTCAGCTTCACCATTTTTCTTGTCGCGACTTAAATAACCAGTACGGAATAACACTGATCCTTCAGCGTCTTCAACGAAACCTTTAGATTCACTTTGCTCACTCGCAAAAGCTGTTGATATAAGTGCAGTTTGTACTAAAACTGCTAATGCTAATTTTTTTGTGTTTTGCATTGGGGAGCGAACCTTATACAAATTGGATGGAAAGAGAACAGCAATTGTATAAGTAATCGCTGAAAAATTGTCATTTTTATTTAACATATTCAACTAAAGTAATGAATTTTTTTGTAAGTGATCTGTTTGAAATATTTTAATTTTAGTTAAAATATTTGGTTGACTAGAATAAGTCTTTATAAACATTGAATTATTTTTCTCTCCTTCATTCACTTTTTTGCTATGTATTGCAGAATATAATATATAGGCTGCGAAGTTTTTTAGCCTATGAATCAAAGTGTTTAACTATTTCTGGAATTTTGGAATCAGCTTAAAATCATGCATAGCTAGATTGGTAAACGATGAATTACACAGCAGTTGTCTAGGGAAAATTGACCCATTGTTAAAAATAGCTTTAAAATTTATGGGTATGGGATCAGTAAATGATTCATGTCTAAAGAAATTTCGAGAACTTAAATGTATAAAAATTCACATAAAATTGCACTATTTTTAATTTTTTCTACTGGCAGTATGTTGGTCAACGCAAGTGAGCCACAGCAACAAAGCTCAGAAGGTGGACTCAGTGGAAGCCTTGCTGTGCTCAGTAAGTATATCTATCGTGGCGGTATTGAAAATGACCAGCCGACCCTGCAAGCAGGGCTTGAATATGAACATGCATCGGGTCTGTATGCAGGTTATTGGGGTTCGACACTGAATTATGATGCCGCGGATATTAGCAAAGATCACGGTGTTGAGCATGATTTTTATATAGGTTATGCAGGCACACTCAGTCCAGATGTAAGCTATCGCTCACATATTGTGACTTATTTATATAATGATGGCGGCTCGGTCTATAGTGAAGATCGCACAGAACGACGAAGTACGACTGGAGCAGAGTTTGTAAATAGTCTGAGCTATAAAGACTTTGATGTAGGCGTCACGGTGGCTTTAGCTGATGTGAGCTATGCCAATGCAGGCGATACCTATTTAAGCCTTGGACATCATTATTCACTTCCACAAAACTTTCAATTCAATAGTTCAATTGGTGCATCGATTTATCGTCAGCATGATGATGCCATACTCACTACAGAGAAGAACTTTACTGTTAATGAAGTTCGCTTAGGCCTGAGTAGACCCTTTGCAGAGACAGGGATCGAGATGTCTGCGGATTATATTTATGGTGTACATAACCGTATGGGCGAGGATTTAGAAGACTATCTGGTGCTGGGTTTAACTTACAACTTCTAAATTCTGTAGATATGAAAAGTGCATCCTGATCGGTTGGGGATGCACTTTTTTTATGCACTTAAAAACCTACCTTCCAAAGATGAGTCTCAAAATAGCGCATATTGTAAACAATTATGTTTGTTTGATGAGCTTGGCTTCAATTCACCGCGAAGAGGTTTAACGATCAAGTTGAGGATGAGCTCAATTTCTTATATTTTATATAATTTTAACAAAAACAATTATTTACAATAATTTTTTAAAAGGTGTATCTGATGTTGAATTGAATGTGGCATAGCTATTGCTACTACCTACATGAGTTTATCGAAATAATCAAAAAACGTCGGATACGATGTGGGGGGAATCAAACAATGAAATTTGCACTTAAAGCATTATCTTTAGCTGTGGTGGCTTCAGCTTCTACATTCACTTTCGCAGATGAAGAGCCAGCATTACCGTTTGGTTTATCTTTTAGCGGAAGTACTGCTGTAACAACCGACTATCGTTTCCGTGGTTTAACTCAAACCCAAAATGATCCAGCGGTACAAGCGGGATTTACTTTGGCCCATGACTCAGGCTTGTATTTGGGTCTTTGGGGTTCAAATGTTGATTTTGGTGAAGGTTCACCGAGCTTAGAGCTCGATCCATCAATTGGTTTTGCAACAACATTAGAAAGCTTTGCCAGCAAGCCAGTGCTTGATGTGGGTATGTTGTACTACAGCTATCCAAGCGCAGATGATCTGAACTGGTTAGAGTTTTATGGCAAATTAACCTTTGCGAGTGTTTTCACTGAAGGGGATAGCCTATTGACCAATCTGAACTATACCAATGACTATGCTGCAGCAGATACAGACAGCTGGAATATTAATGCAGGTTACGCAGTTCCATTTGGTTCAACGGGCTTTGGCGGTGTCGCGAATGTCGGTTATACGGTGGTGAGTGATGAAGATAAATATTCATTTGGTGATGATGACAATTATGTCGATTGGAAAGTGGGTGTGACCTATGCATTCCAGTCCATTCCTGGTGCAACAGCAGAATTGGCAGCAGTAGGAAGCAATATTGATACTGATAATCTGGATCATGCGACAGCACGTGGTGTAAAAACAGGTGCCGTATTTACCTTAACTAAAACTTTCTAAATTTTAGCATTTTTAAAACCCCTCTAGTCCTATGGATTAGAGGGGTTTTTCTATGTGGAATTTAGCGATTTTTAGGCATTTTGCTGTCGGTAGGAGAGAGCTTCGGTCAAATGTCCTGTTTGGATGTGCTCTGACTGTGCCAAATCTGCAATGGTTCTGGCCACCCTTAAAATCCGATGATAACCCCGAGCAGACAAATTTAAACGCTGTTGTGCTTTTTCAAAGATTAAAGCAGCTTGTCTATCTAGCGGTGCGAACTGTTCGAGCTGTTTGGGTGATAAAGCCATATTGAGACAAGCTTGGCGCTGCATTTGCCATTGATAAGCTTGAATCACGCGCTCACGTACAGTTGCCGAGTCTTCTACGACTTGTGTGTCCTGCAATTCAGAAGCATGCAAGGGTGGTACATCAATATGTAAATCAATCCGATCCAGTAACGGCCCTGAAATACGGTTTTGGTAGCGTTTAATCGCCTCGGCTGAGCACTGGCAACGGCTATCTTGATTAAAAGCATAACCACAGGGACAAGGATTCATTGCAGCAATCAGTTGGAAATTGGCTGGAAAGGTGATCTGCCGTGAAGCACGCGAAATCACAATCTCTTTGGCTTCAATCGGCTGTCTTAAAACCTCTAAAACCTTGCGGTCAAACTCTGGTAGTTCATCTAAAAACAGTACACCTTTATGTGCCAAAGTAATTTCACCAGGTTTGGGTTGTGACCCGCCACCGACTAAGGCAACTGCAGAAGCTGTATGGTGCGGTGCACGAAATGGCCGCTGCCCAAAAGGATGTTGATGATTGGCCACCGAGTAAATACTCGCCACTTCCAAATTCTCTTGCGTGTTCAAGGGCGGTAGAATACTGGCTAAACGTGAAGCCAATAGGGTTTTCCCTGTCCCTGGCGGTCCTTTAAACAGTAAAGAATGACCACCTGCCGCCGCAATCTCTAAGGCACGTCTCGGACGCAGTTGACCTTTAACATCGGCCAAATCAAATTTGTAGTGCTGAGAGGCTTTTAACGCCGTGGGTTGAAACTGTTGGATGAGATGGTTTTGCGACAGATGCTCACAGACTTGTTTTAAATGTTGCGCTGCAAACACTTGGAAGTTAGGCAATTGAGAGGCTTCTTGCGCATTGGCCTCAGGTAAAATCAGTTGATGTCCAGCTTGCTGGCAGGCAATCGCAATACTTAAAGTACCTGAAATTGGTCGCAGTTGCCCATCAAGTGCCAACTCACCTATAAATTCAAAATTTTCAGTTCCTTGCTCAGGGAGCTGACCAGAGGCAATTAAAATACCCAGTGCAATAGGCAAATCCAGTCGTGAGCTGTCTTTGGGCAGGTCTGCGGGTGCAAGGTTGATGGTGAGGCGTTTGGTCGGAAACTGAAAACCACTATTGATAATGGCGGAGCGCACCCGATCTTTGCTTTCCCGAACAGCTGCTTCAGGAAGCCCCACAATGGTTAAAGAGGGTAGTCCTTGGCTCAGATGGACTTCAACTTCAACCGAAGGTGCGTGTAAACCGAGCAAAGCTCGAGTGTAAATTTTGGCAAAAGACATCTTTTGTTCCATTATAGTGCATTATTTTAATTCGTTATGCGTCTTTTATTGCACCAAACAGATGCTCATTTTTTGTTCTGGACACGTAACTCTAAAGCTTCCACTTGTTTCAATAAGTCATTTAAACGCAAATTGGCATTATTCAGCGCAGTACGTTGACGTTCAATTTCATCTTTGGAAACCAAATCCATCTTAGTGACTACTTCATTGAGCAGTGCGCGTAAATTATGTTCTAAGTCTTGTTTAGGTTGTTCGACTTGTTCCAGTATGGCTTGTAATAAAGTTTCAATCATTTCTATATCCAAAAGTTGGAGAAGTGACAGCAGTGTACCATTGCTGCTTCTGACTCTATAGCCTTTCAGATGAAATATGATTTCATCGATTGTAAAAAAAATCATAAATCTTCGACTAAAAAACCTGAATTTTGAAGCTCAAAACGCATTTAAATGTATAGAATAGGGTATAAAGAAAACTCATGTCAGACTTTCTTTCCCCCCCAACCTAAGAATTTTTGGCATGAAATTTGAACATAAAACCTTACTGGTGAAATAAGCCGAAGGAAAACAAACATGAAGCTCGTAACTGCAATTGTAAAACCGTTTAAATTGGATGACGTGCGTGAAGCACTGTCTGAAATTGGTGTTCAAGGGATCACCGTGACTGAAGTCAAAGGCTTTGGTCGTCAAAAAGGTCATACTGAACTTTATCGTGGCGCTGAATATGTTGTTGATTTCTTACCAAAAGTAAAAATCGAAATCGCGATCAGTGATGAAATGGTCGATGCAGTGATTGAGTCAATCACACGTGTGGCTAGTACAGGAAAAATTGGCGACGGTAAAATTTTCGTCACAAATTTAGAGCAAGTCATCCGTATCCGTACAGGTGAAACAGGTGCTGATGCCGTTTAATTTGGCATGAAGTTTGCTGAGTAACACATAACTCGCACAAATTAGGTTGGGGGATACGAATGAAAAAAATGCTATTCGCGCTGAGCTTATCTGGCGCACTTTTAGGTGGTTCTGTTGCTTGGGCTGAAGAAGCAGCAACAGCGCCAACTTCATCAGAACAAGTCACAGTGGTTGAAACAACGGATGTGGCTGCTCCAGCGGTACAAGCGGTTGAAGCCGCTGCTGCTCCAGTAGAAGCACCCGCACCTGCAGAAGAAGAACCAACATTAGATACAGGTGATACGGCGTGGATTTTAGTCTCCACAGCACTAGTTTTATTAATGACCATTCCAGGTTTAGCGTTATTTTACGGCGGTATGGTTCGTAAGAAAAACGTCTTAAGCACTATGGCACATAGCTTTGTTGCTGCAGCAGTGGTGAGTATTGCATGGGTTATCATTGGCTATACTTTAGCATTTGGTGAAGGCAATGCCTTTATCGGTGGTTTAGATAAGTTCATGTTGACAGGCATTACTACCGATGCGTTAACGGGGACGGTTCCTGAAGTTCTATTCGTTATTTTCCAAATGACCTTTGCCATCATTACGGTTGCCATTATTAGTGGTTCAATTGCAGAACGGATGAAATTCGGCGCATTTATCGCTTTCATCTCGATTTGGGTAGTCGTAGTTTATGCACCAATTACTCACTGGGTATGGGGCGGTGGTTGGTTAGCAAATGATGGTGCACTCGACTTTGCCGGCGGTACCGTTGTACACATCAACTCCGGTGTAGCAGGTTTGGTTGCTGCATATATGCTCGGCAAACGTATGGGCTTAGGCCGTGAATCAATGGCTCCACACAACTTGGCATTAACCGTTGTGGGTGCAAGCCTACTCTGGGTCGGTTGGTTTGGTTTCAATGGTGGTTCTGCATTGGGCGCAAACGGCTCAGCAGGTTATGCATTACTTGTGACGCAAGTAGCAGCAGCAGCAGCGGCAATCTCTTGGTTAATTACTGAAAAAGTTGCACGTGGTAAAGGTTCAGTACTCGGTGCTGCATCTGGTGCGGTTGCTGGTCTGGTAGTGATTACACCAGCAGCAGGGTTTGTGACTGTCGGCGGTGCACTGGCGATGGGTTTAATCGGTGGTGTGGTGTGCTTTTGGGGTATCAGTGCATTGAAACGTGCTTTAAAAGCCGATGACTCTTTAGATGCGTTTGGTTTACACGGTGTGGGTGGTATTGTCGGTGCAATCTTAACGGCATTCTTTGCAAGCGACTTCATCATGGGCGACAAAGTACCAAGTGATGTGATGCATCAACTTTGGGTTCAAGTTGAAGGGGTATTGGCAACGATTGCATACTCTGCAGTATTAACCTTCATTATCTTAAAAGTGATTGATCTGGTGATTGGAATTCGGGTTGAATCTGATGATGAACGTATGGGCCTAGACTTGAGCCAACACGGCGAACGCGTGGACTAATCAATAGAATAATAAATAAACAGTATAATCAATATATTGTGTGAAACAGCCCGAAAGGGCTGTTTTTTTTCTATATCTAGCGTAAAACTCTACAAAACACTGAATTTTTGCTACACTCTAAAACCATTCAAATTTGTTCAATTTAACCACTATGCATTGTCCATTTTGCAACGCTGAAGACAGTAAAGTGATCGACTCACGTTTGGCCGCTGAAGGTTGTCAAATTCGTCGTCGTCGTGAATGTATTAGTTGTGGTGAACGATTCACAACCTTTGAAAGTTATGAAGTGGTCATGCCTCGTGTGATCAAGTCGGATGGCAAAAGTGAACCTTTTGATGAAGCAAAACTGCGTCGTTCCTTGATGCATGCTTTACAAAAACGTCCCGTGACACAAGAGCAAATTGAAACCGTCTTAAGCGATATTCAGCTACAAATCCGCCGTTTAGGTGAGCGTGATGTGAAATCACGCACCATTGGTGAAATTGTTATGCAATCTTTATTTTCGTTGGATCATGTTGCGTATGTGCGTTTTGCATCGGTCTATCAAGACTTTCAAGATGTTGATGCCTTTCGTCACCAAATTGAACAAATGCAACAACGTGAACATTAAGCGAGTTGTCATCCATGTCTGAATTACAGTCTAGTGCTTTACACGCTGACCAAGCTTGGATGAAACAAGCGATTGCTTTAGCACTGCAAGGTCAATACAGCACCAAGCCAAATCCAAATGTAGGCTGTGTCATTGTCAAAGATGGGCAGTTGTTGGGGACAGGTTATCACCCTCAAGCGGGTCAGCCCCATGCAGAAGTTTTTGCGATGCGCGAAGCGGGCGAACAGACCCAAGGCGCAACGGCTTATGTCACTTTAGAACCTTGTGCGCATTATGGGCGTACACCGCCATGTGCCAAAGGTTTGGTCGAGGCAGGTGTGGCGCGCGTTGTGATTGCCTGTCCAGATCCCAACCCCTTGGTGGCCGGTAAAGGGGTACAAATTTTAAAAGAAGCAGGCATTGAGGTCGATGTCGGTATTTGTCAAACCGAAGCACATCAGTTGAATGCTGGTTTTTTTAAAGCCATGGCGACTGGCATGCCTTATGTGCGTTTAAAAGTTGCCTCTAGTTTAGATGGTCGAACAGCGATGGCTTCGGGTGAGTCGAAATGGATTACAGGCCCAGCAGCACGGTTGGATGTCCAGCATTTTCGTGCCATTTCTGGTGTCGTGATCACGGGCATTGAAACCGTATTGGCCGATGATCCGCAGCTCAATGTTAGACAGCTTCAGGGTGTTGTGGATCTGACAACGGTTGTACAACCGAAACGTCTGGTGTTAGACCGTCAAGGCCGCTTGCCGCTGACGGCCCAAATTTTACAGCAGCCGAATACCGTGATGGTGATGGGGCCTTATCGTCAAGCATTGGCTGATTTAGGCGTGCTACAGTTTGCTGTCCAGCCTTTAGATCAGTTATTAAAGCAGTTGGTTCAATCACATCAAATTTACGATGTCATGGTTGAAGCAGGTGCAACGTTATCAACAGCTTTTTTACAAGAAAAGTTGGTCGATGAAATGATTAGTTATGTAGCACCGACCTTATTGGGTCAGTCTGCACGTGCAATGTTCAATGCTGAGTTTTCTCAGATGGCAGAGCAACTCCGCTTTAAGCTTATGGATGTCACACAATTGGGTGATGATGTGCGCTTAACGCTTATCCCTTCTCAAGAGTCATTATGAGTTCAGAGTCTACGGTTTATCATAAACGTCGTCACGCGGCACGTACCACCGATGAATATCTATTTCATCAACTTGTTCCTTATTTGGGGAATAAGCGCCGTTTGTTGCATCTGATTTTAGAAGCGCTTGAGAGTACAGGGACTTTAAACCGTGCAGATGGTCGTGCCCCTATTTTTGCTGACTTCTTTGCAGGTTCGGGCGTGGTCTCGCGTTTGGCGCGTCAAAATGGTTATCGGGTGATTGCCAATGACTGGGAACCGTATAGTCATGCCTTGAACCATGCCATTTTGGCCTGTACCGAAGCGCCTGCATTTAAAGAGTTAGGTGGTTATCAAAAAGCCATTGATTATTTAAACCGCTTGCCTGAAGTTAAGGGCTGGGTAACGCATAATCTGTGTCCGCGAAATGATGAGATTTATGATCCAAGCCGAGATCGTTTGTTCTTCAAGCGTCGCAACGGCATGCGTATCGATGCGATTCGTCAGCAAATTGCCACATGGCAGGCACAAGGGGCAATCGATGATGTGGAGATGTCTGCTTTACTGGCACCGCTGCTGTATTCTGCAAGTTTTGTCAGCAATACTTCCGGCGTCTTTAAAAGTTTCCACCACGGTTGGGGCGGTAAAACCCAAACAGCGCTAGAGCGGATTGAATCCTTGTTGTGGTTAACTCCAAGTCGTTTTAGTGAAGTGGGTGATAATAAGCAAAAGAACCCGATGGCTGAAATGTGGTGTGTCGATGCGCAGCATTTGGCAAATCAAATGAGTAGTTTTGAGGTCGATGTAGCCTATCTAGATCCACCCTATAACCAGCATGCCTACAGCAGTAACTATCATGTCTTAAATGCTTTAACACTATGGGATCAGGTAGATTTACCAACACCAGACACCAAAGGTTTTAAAAGCGGAATTGACCGTGCGTGGCGCAAAGAGCGTCCGAGCCCTTATAACTCGTCAAAGTATGCCAAAGAGGCATATGAAAAATTACTTTCGACCATCAATGCACGTTACATTCTGACCAGTTATTCAACCGATGGTAATATTGAAGCAGGAGACTTGCTCAAAGCCAATTTGGAGCGAGGTCGCGTGACTTTATTAACGCAGGATGTACCACGTTATCGCGTGAGTAAGCAGCGTCAGTCTGAGCGTGCGCGTGTGTTAGAGTTTATTGTGATCACCGATACCCATGCCAAGTCAGGTCCGCCAATTCGTCAGCTACTGGGGCAGTTGTACCATTATGCCGAATTGGGTGGGGTCGATACATCTGGGGTTACGACACAGTTGGCGCTGTGGTAAAAATATAGAGGTAGAAGTCAGAAATGTTTACAGGGATCATCGAAAGTCTAGGCACAGTTGAAAGCGTACAAAATGTCGGTGGCGATGTGCAGTTGCGCATTGGTACGGATCTGGATATGTCAGATGTACATTTGGGTGACTCGATTGCCACCAATGGCATTTGCCTCACGGTGATTGACTGGGGTGAGCACTGGTATGCTGCCGATGTCTCACGTGAAAGTTTAAACCGAACCACACTGGCTCACTGGAAAGTTGGACAACGTGTTAATGTGGAAAAGGCGATGTTGCCCACCACACGGTTTGGTGGACACATTGTGTCAGGTCATGTCGATGCTGTGGGTGAAATCACCGTTGTGCGTGAAGATGCACGTTCGCTTTATTTTGAAGTGACTGCGCCAGCTGAGATTGCACGTTACTTGGCAGAAAAAGGCTCGATTACGGTCGATGGGATCAGTTTAACCATTAATCATTTGCGTGGGCGTATTTTAAGCCTCAATTTAATTCCGCATACGGCTGAACGAACCAACATTGGAACGTGGAAAGCAGGTAGTCAAGTGAACCTTGAAGTGGATGTGTTAGCACGCTACATTGAACGGTTGATGATGGGCGATAAAGCTGCGGAAACTCCCCCACAATCTAAAATTAGTTTAGACTTTTTGGCACAAAATGGTTTCTTGAAATAGAAAAATCGTTTAGATTGCAGCAAGAATAGACAAAAGATGAGCTCCCTATTTGCCCAAAATGAGGGAGTTTTTCTTTTGAAATGAATAGGTAAGCAATTGAGTATGATGAAAGATAGTACGCAGTTCATTGCACGGATCGGTGACAATGATTGATTTTTTTCTCCATCTAGAACAATTATTGCCCGTACTGCTTGCAGAATACGGCCTTTGGATTTATGCGATTCTTTTTCTGATTATTTTTGCAGAAACGGGCTTCGTTTTTATGTTCTTTTTGCCGGGTGACAGTTTACTGATTGCCATTGGTGCCCTATGTTCCAGCTCGGATTTAATCCATATCCATACCATGGGTATTTTGATGATGATTGCTGCGGTATTGGGTTATATCGTCAATTATTATACGGGTCAGAAGTTGGGCTTTAAATTTGCCCATCAGCATTCACGTTGGTTGAAACCCGAATATATGATGAAGACCAATCAATATTTCTTAAAGCATGGCGGTAAAACCATTTTAGTGGCACGTTTTATTCCTTTTGTACGTTCTTTCGCGCCTTTTGCCGCGGGCGCAGGGCATATGAGCTTGGCGACTTTTATGTGGTACAACGTGACCGGTGGTCTGATTTGGATTGGTAGTTTGTTGGCGATTGGTTATGGTGTGGGTAATACCTTATCGTTTATGGTTGATGTGTTGGTTTGAGATCGAGACAGACTACATCAGCCGAGCAAAACAAGCGGGCATAAAAAAACTCACCGAAGTGAGTTTAAGTGGAAGTCAAGGTCTGTTAAGCAGAGTCAGAAACCGCTTCATCAGAAAAGTCTGAATTTTTCAAAATATAGTCAATTTCCTCTTGAGCCGCGGCTTGTAGCTTACTGCGATAGCTGGCGACGGACTCTTCAATTAAGGTTTCCGCTTCAAGCTCTAAACGTAAACGCACACTTTCTAATTCAGACAAAATTTGTGAATCATCAATGCCAAATTTACCTTTGGCATAGTCCAGAGCTTGTTCAGGCGTTTTCTCATAGCGTGCGGTGTAGCTCAAAATTTCCTGATCGACACTTTGACGCATCACATTTAAAGCTTGGGTTTGCTCATTGAACTGACGGATTTCGTCTTTTTTGAGGCTCTCCGCATAAGCTTCCTGAGCTGCGCGTTTGTCTGCCAGTGATTTTTCCAACGCTTGTTGTTTACGAATTCGCGCTTCTTCAATCAACTGTGCTTTCAGATCGGCATACGCTTGTTCAATTCTTTGGGTAGAGACGGCTTGAGCGCGTTGGTCTTGTTCAATCCAACTGTGTAAACCTGTTTCAGGTTTGAGTACATCGCAGACGCGACTCAGGTCATCAATAAAGGCCTGACGAACAGCATCAGGTACATTTAACCAGCGCTGTTTAAAATCTGGACCAACATTCAATGCCACTACGCATCTCCTTATTTAGACGGGGGAATCAATTAAAGCTTGAAGGTTCGAGCTTCAACCCCAAGACGTCTATATTGTTTAAATTTTTCACGACCTTGTTGTTTGGCCGATTCGTTATTTTCAATAATTTCTATAATGTGGCTAAATTTTTCGAACTGTTCAAGAGCTTGATCGTTAAAATTGAACACAATCCAATCGGATTGCTCAGGCAATTGGGCTGAGATACAAATGCGCGCATTGATTTGATCAATGCCATGCGGAATAAAGCTCGTGTCATCAAAACTCCACAAACGTTCATCCAATTGCTGTTGTAGTTGAGTATCGCTTGCATACAGCCAGATTCGCTCTGGCTGACGCAAGATTTTTCGACATAAACGACAAGCACTTTCGACTTGTCGTTCAGGGCTTTGTTCAAATAGATAAAAGCTAATATTAGCCATTAGACTGCGCACGATGAGCTAAGAATTGCATCAATAAGGGTACTGGGCGACCGGTTGCTCCTTTATTGGCACCGGAGTTCCATGCTGTACCTGCGATGTCCAAATGTGCCCAGCGGTAATCACGGGTGAAACGTTGCAAGAAGCACGCTGCAGTTACTGCACCAGCTTTAGGCCCGCCAATGTTGGCAATATCGGCAAATGGAGAGTCTAACTGTTCTTGATAGTCATCAATCACAGGCATGCGCCAGACGCGGTCAAAGCTATTTTGACCTGCTTCAGACAGTTCGGCCGCCAGTTTGTCATCTGGGGTAAACATACCTGTTAAGATTGAACCGAGTGCCACGACACAGGCACCTGTTAAGGTTGCAATATCAATGACCAGTTCTGGGCTAAAGCGTTTTACATAGGTCAATGTGTCGCACAGCACCAAACGACCTTCTGCATCGGTATTTAAAATTTCAACGGTTTGACCGCTCATGGTGCTCACGATGTCACCTGGACGTGTAGCTTTGCCTGAAGGCATATTTTCAGCTGCAGCAATCGTACCTACGACATGAATGGCTAAACGTGACTCACATAGAGCACGGAGTGTCCCTAGAACTGATGCTGCACCACACATATCATATTTCATTTCATCCATACCAGCGCCCGGTTTCAATGAAATGCCACCTGTATCAAAGGTGATTCCTTTACCGACCAAGACCACTGGGGCTTCAGAACGTTCAGCTTGATACTCAAGGGTAATGATACGGCCTGGGCGGTCTGAACCTTTGCTCACCGCAAGGAAGGAATGCATGCCCAGATCAGCCATTTGCTGCTCATCAAGGACATTAACACGGAGTAGGTCAGGATATTGGGCTGCCAGTTCTAAGGCTTGCTCTGCCAAATATTCAGGGAAGCAGATATTGCCCGGGCGGTTGCCTAAATCACGTGCAAAGCTTTGACCTGACTGCACGGCTTCAATCAATTTAAGTTGTGCAGCATTCAGCGGGGACTGGGCGGCAATGAGGCTGATCTGTTCAAGCACGTTGTCTGCTTTTTTCGATTTGAATTCATCAAAAGCATATGCCGCTTGCGTCAAACTGAGGGAAAATAAATAATGGAGTTCAGCTGGAAGGGCTGAAAGGTCAAGACTGATGTGTTTGAATTTTTTTTGTGAAGCTTTGATAATGGTTTGAGCAATTTTCACCAGCTTTGCTGCTTGTAATTCAGTTGCTTTACCGACACCGACCAAGGCTGCATTGGGGCTTGTTGGAATTTGACCAATCAGGCTCAAGGTTTCATTGAACGCAGCTTTAAACTGAGTCGCTTCAATTAAGTTGTTTAAATCATTAATTTGATAAGCATTTGCAAGGTGTTGCGTGTTTTCAGAATCTACTAATATCAACAAAAATTGGCTAGACGTATTCTCTGTGAATGACGTATTAATAGAGAGTTTCATAAGTTTTATTTAAGCCTTATAAAGTTTGAAAATGATTAAACCACTGAAACATTAACATGAATAGAGTTGCAAAGTGCAACAAGAGTACAGGTTTTATATTTTCACTATTCGGGTAAACTAGCGCTAGTTTTTATTCACCTATTTTTGGAAGAATTAATTTGATTATTCGGCGTTATCTGGTCAAACAAGTGGTGTCGACATCCTTGGTTGTGATCGCCTTATTGACCTTGATCATGATGGGCGGTCGTTTGATCAAGTATTTTGGCGTAGCCGCGCAGGGTCGCTTAGATGCAGGTATTTTATTTAGCATTATTGGCTATCGTTTGCCTGAATTTTTAACGCTGATTCTTCCTCTAGGCTTTTTTATTGGACTGATGCTGGTTTTTGGTCGTCTGTATGTCGATCATGAAATGGCAGTACTCAATGGCAGTGGCGTCAGTCGTAATCAATTGGGGCGACTGCTGATTCCTATGACTGTGGTGTTTCTTGCTGTTCAAGCCGTGTTGATGCTTTGGATGGCGCCGTGGGGTGTTCGTCAGTTTGAGCAGCTCACCACCAGTCAGGCGGTGCGTACAGGTTTTGATTTGGTTCGACCCAAAGAGTTTATTTCATCGGGTCCTTATACCATTTATGCGGGTGACTTATCCGAAGACCGTAAAAACCTCAAAGACATCTTCTTCTATCAACGCGCTGAAGCAGAAGGTAAGCCTGATGTCATGATTTTGGCCAAAGAAGCCACGCGGGTTGAAATTGAAAACGATCCAGCCAATGTGGTGGATTTGGTGCAAGGTCGCCGTTATGAAATTTATCCGGGACAGCCACGTTATAGCCAAGCCGAGTTTCAGTCTTATCGCCTACGTTTAGAAAATGATAAAGAAGGGAAATTTGAAAGTGCTGATGTTGAAGCATTGTCTACCATGAAACTTTGGGATAATCGTAATGATCCTGTCGTGGCGAGTGAGTTGGGCTGGCGTATTTTTGTACCGTTTGCCATTGTAGTGGCGTTGCTCCTCGCTGTGGCTTTATCTGAAGTGAGTCCACGCCAAGGACGTTACTTAAAGCTGTTCCCTGCATTGCTTATTTTTGCCAGTTTAATCGTGGCGCTGATGGCCATTAAAACCCGAGTCAGTAAAGAAGAAATGGGGATTTGGGCTTATCCAATGATCTTGGTGATCTATGCGATAGCAGCGGCTTTGTTTTCGCGTAAACAAAAGCTGGCCCCGAAAATTAAGAAAACATTACAACGAGCGGGGTCTTAATCATGTTCGCACGTCGTATAGTCGCAAAACATGTGACTAAAACCACCGCGATGGCGATGCTGGGTGCTACCGCTATTTTATCAGTCTTGCAAATTCTGTTTACCTATTTGGGTGAGCTAGGCTCCCTTAAAGAAGGTTATGGTGCTTGGGATGCTTTACGTTATGTACTGTGGGGAGCACCGCAATATCTCTATGAGATTCTACCGATTGCCGCGTTAATTGGCTCGGTATTGGGCCTCGGCACTTTGGCTTCAAACAGTGAGCTGATTGTGATGCGCTCGGTGGGGGTGAGTCTTTGGCGGATTGTTGGTTGGGTGATTCGTTCGGCTTTAATTTTGGTGGTACTGTCATTTGCTTTAAGTGAATGGGTGATTCCATATACCAATGAGCAAGCCAAAGGTGTGAAAAGCCATCGAACTGCGGCTGAACTTGGTGAAGTACGTGGTTACTGGACACGAGAAGGGCAGCGTTTTATTTATGTCGATTATGCCAACTCTCAAGGTCAGCTGAAAAATGTGCAAGTGGTCGACTTTGATAATAATGCTCGTTTGAAAGGCGTTTTAAATGCTGAGCAAGGTCAGTTTGTGCAAGATGGTCATTGGATTTTAGAAAATACGGCCCAAGTTGATTTACTGCCGACAGGCAACGCTACGGCACAAAAGGCCGCTAAAACGCCTTTGGCACTGGCACTGCAACCGAAGTATGTGCACATGGTGACGATTGATCCTGAAGACCTTTCACCGAGTCAATTGGTCAGTTTCATGAGCTATATGCATGAATATAGCCAAGTGCCTAAAACTTATCAGTTGGCTTTTTGGCAGAAAGTGGCCTCTCCATTTGCCTTGATTGCTTTGGTGTTGATTGCTTGTTCCTTTATTTTTGGCCCACTGCGCCAACAATCGATGGGCTTTCGTTTGGTGATTGCACTGTTTACGGGCCTAGGTTTCTTTTACCTACAAGACTTCTTGGGTTATGCAAGTTTGGTGTATTCGCCTTCACCCGCATGGTTTGTTTTTGTGCCGATTTTACTGATGTTTGTCGCAGGTGGTTATTTATTACAACGTGCGAGATAACTGTATGATATTAAAGAAAACAATGCGGATAATGGTGTTAAACCATCATGCTTACATAGAGTCTTGACCGAAAATTCGGTAAGATAGAGCGATAAATTTGTAGACAAAAAAAGAGTGCTTATTATGGCGGATGCAACTGCTGGGAAAATCCCTCACGTACTGGTCATTATGGATGGTGTGGGACACCGTGAAGCGATTGAAGACAATGCTTTTTTAGCAGCGAATCGACCGAATTTAACAGCGATTGAAGCAAAGCATCCGCATAGCTTAATTTCAGGTTCTGGTGAAGACGTGGGGCTGCCAGATGGCCAAATGGGCAACTCTGAAGTGGGTCACATGAACTTGGGCGCAGGGCGTGTGCTCTATCAAGACTTTACCCGAATCACTAAAGATATTCGTACGGGTGCTTTTTTCGAACATGAAGTTTTGGTTGATGCCGTTGAAAAAGCCAAAGCCGCGGGTGGTGCGTTGCACATCATGGGGTTATTATCTGAAGGTGGGGTGCATTCACACGAAGATCATATTGTTGCCATGGCTGAACTTGCGTTAAAACGCGGTGCAACTGTGTATCTCCATGCCTTTTTAGATGGTCGTGATACCCCACCACGCAGTGCACAGCCTTCTTTAGAAAAATTAGATGCATTGTTTGCTCAATATCCAAATCAAGGTCGTATTGCGACAATGATTGGTCGCTACTTTGCAATGGATCGTGACAATCGTTGGGATCGTGTTGAACAAGCGTATCGTCTACTGACTGAAGGTGAAGCTGCACGTACAGCACAAACTGCTGTTGAAGGTTTAGAGTTAGCTTATGCAGCAGATGAATCTGATGAATTTGTCAAAGCAACACGCATTGGCGATGCCGTGAAAGTTCAAGATGGTGACAGCATTGTCTTTATGAATTTCCGTGCGGATCGTGCGCGTGAAATTACCAAAGCGTTTGTTGAAAAAGATTTTGCAGGCTTTGAGCGTAAAGTTGTACCAAACCTGTCTAAGTTTGTGATGTTGACACGCTACCAAGCGAGTATTGATGCACCTGTGGCATATATGCCTGAAGCATTAAAAAACTCGATTGGTGAATATCTTTCAGACCTTGGTAAAACCCAATTACGTATTGCTGAAACTGAGAAATATGCACATGTGACATTCTTCTTCAGTGGTGGTCGTGAAGATGAATATCCAGGTGAAAAACGTATTTTAATTCCATCACCAAGCGTTGCAACATATGACCTCAAGCCAGAAATGAGCGCCTATGAAGTAACCGATGAATTGGTTGCTGCAATTAACTCAGGCGAGTTTGATCTATTGGTGGTGAACTATGCCAACGGCGATATGGTGGGTCATACGGGCGTGTTTAATGCTGCGGTTAAAGCGGTTGAAGCGGTGGATACGTGTTTAGGTCGAGTATACGAAGCGGTGATGACACAAAAAGGCCATATGTTAATTACAGCCGATCACGGTAATGTTGAACAAATGCAAGATTACCAAAGTGGTCAGGTGCATACTCAACATACCACTGAACTTATTCCGTTCATTTATGTTGGTCCTACTTCAGCAACGATTGCGGAAGGTGGTGTATTAGCCGATGTCGCACCAACATTGTTAAGCTTGATGCATCTTCCTGTTCCTACAGAAATGCAAGGTCGTAACTTAATTACATTAGACGTATAAATCAATTTGGGTGGATAAATGGCAAAAGCATCGTGGACTTCAATAGGTGTAGTGATTGCTTTAGGTTTTGCTTTGATCCACCCGATGGGGGCTGTTGCAAAAACAGCCGCAGCCCCCGCTTTTGATGATGAATTGGAACAAGGCTATGTTGAGGTTCCGATTGAATCCATTCAACAATTTGTGCAAATTTACGGTTTAGTCAAAGACAATTATGTGGCTGAACGCAGTGATGAAGCACTGTTTCAACAAGCGATTAAAGGTTTAGTCAGTGGCTTAGACCGTTATTCTCGCTATTTATCTCCTCAAGAATATAAACAACTGGTGCAGTATACCGAAGGGGATTTGGCTTCAGTTGACTTCAGTTTGGAGTTGGATTCTCGCTTACAACAATGGCTGATTCGTGGATTAAAACCTGACTCAGATTCCAGCAAACTGGGCTTAAGAAATGGGATCTCCGTTTTTAAAGTGGATGATCAAGAGCTTCGCAAGCTCAACCATGCTCAAGTCAATGAATTACTCAGCGGGGCGATTGGTAGTACCGTCAGCCTGCAGTTGAAAGCCAATTCAACGCCGATCAATTTAGTCCGAACCAAAAAGGTTGAAACCGATATTCAGGCGCAATTGTTGAATAACCAAGTTTTGGTGCTTAAGGTGCGTGTGTTTCAGCAGGACACGGCCAATGAAATTCAGCAACTGATAGAAGAGCATCAGTCTTCGCGTTTAAAAGCGGTCTTGATTGACCTCAGAAATAATCCCGGGGGGCTCTTGTCTGCCGCAGTTGAATCTGCTGATTTATTCTTAAATCAAGGGGTGATTGTTTCAACGAAAAGCCGCTCTGAGGGTGATCAGCAGTTTCAGGCCTTACCAAGCTTTGAGTTTCAAAACTTGAAAGTAGGAATTTTAATCAATGACCGCTCTGCATCGGCCGCGGAAGTGTTTACCGCTGCGTTGAAGGAGCATGGACGGGCGTGGGTGATGGGTGAAAAAAGTTATGGTAAAGGCGTGGTGCAAAAACTGTTTCCGCTTTCCAATGGTGCCGCCTTACAAATGACCGTATCACACTATTACACCCCAAGTGGACAAATGATTGAGGGGGTGGGGATTGCACCGAATCAAGTGTATCCGATGCCACATGAAATCAAAGACGAAAGCTATGTTGAACATGTGGCAGAGATTCTAATTAACCGTCGTTAAGCCTTTAAACGGAATCGTCTTCGCCATCTAGCCCGAATTTCTTCAAGCGATAACGTAAAGAACGGAAAGACATACCGAGCTTTTTAGCTGCTAGTGTTCTGTTCCAATGAGTGAGATTGAGCGCATTCATCAAAATTTCTTTTTCAATTTTTTCTAAATACAGCTCTAAACCCTCTTCGGGCAATTTACGCGAAGGCACATGACTGAGTTGATCATTGCCAACAGTACCTTGTTGGGTGGCATTGGCATAGTTAGTCTGAGCAATTGGTCGCAGTGGGGCTGTTTGCAAGTGTGGTAAGTCGATACTGCTTTCATCACTTAAGGTGATGGCGCGTTCCATCATATTACGTAGTTCACGCACATTACCTGGATAATATTGGGCCAATAAAAATTCACGTGCACGTTCACTCAGTGATTTGACTGGGATGTCCCATTCTTGGCAGATTTTCTGAATGAAATGTTGCGCCAAAAGAATAATGTCATTGCCACGCTCACGTAGAGCAGGCAGCACAATGTCCATGACATGGATGCGGAAGTATAAATCCTGACGGAACTTGCCTTGTTGCACCAGTGCTTCTAAGTCTTGATGACTGGCACTAATCACACGGAAATCTACATCAATTTCGGTGTCACTCCCAATGGGGCGAATGCGTTTTTCTTGTACCGCACGTAGTAGTTTCACCTGCATAGTGAGCGGTAACTCGGCAATTTCATCTAAAAATAAACTGCCGCCATGTGCAGATAGAATCAGCCCTTGTTTGTCTTGAGTCGCCCCTGTAAAGCTACCTTTACGGTGCCCAAACAATTCACTTTCCATCAGTTCAGTCGGTATGGCACCGCAGTTAATGGCAATAAATGGCCCTTCATTACGATTACTCAGGCGATGTACCAGATTAGCCACCACTTCTTTGCCAGTCCCCGATTCACCAGTAATAAAGACAGGGGCTTGCGAGCGTGCAATTTTCTTTAAGGTGATGCGTAGCTGTTGAATAGGAAGGGACTGACCAATCAGCAGACGATGTTCAAGCGTATCTTCTTGGATATGCAGCTGACTGATGGGTTGATTAAAAGCTTTTTGTAAAAGTTGCTCTAAATGTTTTTGGTTGATCGGTTTGCTGACAAAATCAAAAGCACCAGCTTTAAGTGCTGCAATCGCAATATCCATATTGCCGTAAGCAGTTAGCACTGCAACAGGTAAATTAGGATAATTTTGAGCAATAAAATCGACCAAGCTCAGACCATTACCATCGGGTAAATTGAGATCGGTTAGACAGGCATCATATTGATGCGTTTTTAGGGCTTGAACCGCCTCTTGTAAGCGATAGGCAATATGAGTATCAATCCCCATCCGACTTAAAGACATTTGCATCAGTGTACATAAGTCTTGTTCGTCATCCACCAATAAAACAAGTGGTTTTTTTTCCACGGTTAACCCCAAAAATTACACGTCATTGTTTATACGGGGGCATTCAATCCGAAAGCATGCCCCTATTTTTTGTTCTACATAGTATAGCTTAGCTTGGTTGGCTTCGCAGAAACTATGGGATAAATATAATCCTAACCCAGTTCCATTAATGGCGGTACTAAAAAACGGTTGAAACAGGGTACTTTGATCCTGTTTGGTGACCCCGTCTCCAAAATCGCAAACCTCAATGTGAACAAGGTTTTTATAGCTATAGACGCGAATTTGAATATGTTCAGCTTCCGTTGCATTATGCCGGATGGCATTTCGAATCAGGTTGATCAGCACTTGTCTCAGTTGTTGTTCATCAAACTGAATCTGAGCTTGATCGGAAATGCGGTAATCAATTTGATCTTTGACATCGGACAAATCTTCAACGATAAAATCTTCTAAAAAAGCGGCGACATCAATTAAGGTCGGATAGGTTTCTTTACTGCGTGCCATGCTCAGTGTATCGCCAATAATTTTATCAATCCTTGAGGCTTGTTTGGCAATCATGTTCTGCAACAGTTCTTGTTGTGGGTCATTGACTTGCATTAATTCATTGGCTTGCGTGATGGCTGCTAGTGGGTTGCGAATTTCATGTGCAATGCTCGCAGAAAGTTGACCTAGTGCAGCCAGCTTGAGTTGTTGTACACGTTGATTAATTTTTTGTGCATCTTGCAGGACTAATAAAGTCAGTGTCTGATTCGGGACTTGTAGTTTTTGAATTTCGATCTGAATTTGAAAGCGGCTCAGTTGAGATGTAAATTGGAATTTTTCTCCATTCTTCAGCTGGTCGAATTTGAGGAGTTCAAATAAATCAGGCTGTGCCTTATATAAAGGATATTTGTCATAGGCATAAATTGGGGAGATGCCCAATAATGTACATGCGGCAGGATTACTCAGCACCATGTGGCAGTTTTCATCGAGCACCAAATAGCCGAGCTCGGTTTGCTCTAAAATATAACGGTTAATGTTTTGTAGTTGGTCCAGTTCTTGGGATTGATAGAAGTTTAAATTTTCAAGGACTTGAAAACGTCGGACTGCAATTTGTCCAGACCCATAAACCACAAAGAACAAAAAGGCGAGCACGGCACTGTTGCCAATGGTATTCAATGAACTAATTGAAAATAGCGTTCCAATAAAGTGTTGATAAACCAGCGTAATCACAGCAATCAAGGTAATGATGAGCGCTTTTTGTTTATCGACCAATACACAAGCGGCAAAGATCGTGATCACAAACAATAAACTTAACTGTAAGTTCGGACCATCGGTTGCGAAAGTGAGTAAACTGAGGCTAATGACATCGACAATAAACAACAAGGTGAGCTGAAGTGATATGCGCTTGCGCACATGCTTGAGGTTCAATAGCTGAAAGGCACTGATAAAAATAAAGCCAATCAGGACAGAACGATACAATACTGGATATTGATAATTCGAAAACAACTGCTCATAGGTCAGCAGATAAACCAACAACAAACAACAACCAATAAACAGTCGATAAGACGCATACCAAACACCTAAACGGTATTGATTTAACTGAATATTGGTTGAGTATTGCAGCATGCGGGTGTTAGTCAGCTTGCATCAGGGTTTGATTAAGCCATAACGAATAGCAAGGTGAGTCAGCTTAACATCACTGTCAATGTTGAGCTTTTCAAAAATTCGGTAACGGTAAGTATTGACCGTTTTTACGCTCACAAAAAGCTTGTCAGAAATTTCCTGTGCACTAATGCAATTCACGACCATCATCGCCACCTGCATTTCACGTTCAGACAGAGCATCAAAAGGTGAGGTTTGTGTATCCGATAGATAAGAACTGGCCAGTTGTTCAGCAATATCAGCGCTGAAATATTTGCCGCCTTGCATCACTTTATTAATCGCACGTACCATTTCGGTCACAGGTGCACCTTTGGTAATGTAGCCTTTGGCGCCTGCTTTGAGTAACAGGGAAGGATAAGGTTCTTCAGCTAGACCACTGACCGCCAGTACTTTGGTTTCGGGTGCGGTTTGTAGTAAGCGGCGTGTGGTTTCAACTCCACCAATACCTGGCATGTTGACATCTAATAGAACCACATTTGGGTGATGTTGACGGACGAGGTTAATTGCTTCTTCACCAGATTCAGCTTGGCCAATAACTTGAACATCGGCATGGTCCTCGAGCATTCGACAAATCCCTGTACGTACTAACTCATGGTCATCTACCACTAAAACTGTGATCACCTAGCTCTTCCTCACTATAAAAACCATATTTTTTGTTACATAAAGCAAAATAAGCTTGCAATGAAACGACAAAATTAGCAATCCTATTCTTAGGCTTATTTGAAAAGATATGCACGCTGTCGACGTCAATGCTGTTCGCATTGTGTACAAATGTAAGGCATATTGGCGTGAATACGCAAATGTATCTTATGGGTTATGAAGTTGAGTGAAGAAAAGTGAAAAAATCAAATAAATTTTTAATGCATCTATTGGGATTGTCGATTGCAACGACGGTCAGTACCCATAGCTTTGCAGACTTGGTGATAAACCCGGGCTCGGGCCCTGGCCAAGCAAGCATGAGCTGGTCTGCAGCAGATGCAGAACAGTTTCTGAATGATGATCTTATGGAAGATCCTGAAGAGTACGCTCCTCAGGGTTCAACAAAAGTCACCACCAGTATTCGCAGTTCCAATGGTGTGGTGACGAACAACAGTACCTCAAAAACGGTACAAATTTTCGATACCTCGAAATATTCCAACCAACCCAGTGTGAATGCTCGTGCAGCACTGGTGATGGATGGCAATACAGGTGAAGTGCTGTACAGTAAAAACAGTAATACCGCGCTGCCAATTGCTTCGATTACTAAGCTGATGACGGCGGTGGTGATTTCAGATGCGCGTTTAAATATGTCTGAAAACATTACTTTACAGCAAGCGGACTTTTCCTGTTCGGGTTGTAAAAGTTCAAGCTCGTCACTGCGTGCAGGGGACAATATGAACCGTGCAGAAGCATTGTTATTTGCATTAATGAAGTCAGAAAACCCAGCAGCATCAGCGCTTGCACGGACGTATCCGGGTGGTCGCTCAGCCTTTGTTTCGGCGATGAATGCCAAAGCAAAATCCTTGGGTATGACTTCAACCCATTATATGGAATCTACAGGTTTACATCCAGGTAATGTCGCTTCAGCACGTGACTTGGGTATTTTAGTCAATGCCGCATCACAATATGGTCTGATTCGTCAGTTCTCAACCACAGCAAGCTATGATTTTAACTTGGGTTATCGTGTATTAAAATCAAATAATACCAATGCATTAGTTCGTAACGGTGGATGGAATATTAATATTTCAAAAACAGGTTTCATTAATGAAGCCGGTCGTTGTGTGGTGATGCATACCACTTTAAATAACCGTCCAGCAGTGGTGGTGTTATTGGGCGCGGACTCATCTGCAGCACGTACCAATGATGCAACGCGCCTAATGAACTGGGCAAGCCAATTACCAAAACGTATTTAACCCGACTTTGTTTTTGTTCACTCAACAACAAAAATTGAGTCATAAAAAAGCCCTGCATATGCAGGGCTTTATTGTCTTCTCTCAATTACATGTTTGAAAGAATTGAATCGCGAACTTGTTCTAAAGTTGCATCGATTGACAGCATGACCGCATCAGAACACTGTTTGATCGCAGTATCTGGGTCTTTTAGACCATTACCTGTCACGGTACAGACAATCACAGAACCTTCTGCAATTTTACCGGCTTTGATGTCACGGATTGCGCCGCCAATAGATGCTGCAGAAGCAGGTTCTACAAAGACACCTTCATACATTGAAAGTAAACGCTGTGCTTCTAAAATTTCTGCATCAGTCAGTTCATGAAACCAACCTTGAGAGTCACGAACCACTGCTTTCGCATGGTTCCAGCTTTGTGGGTTACCAATACGAATTGCTGTTGCAACTGTTTCAGGGTTTTCAACGGGTGCACCACGTAAGAAAGGTGCAGCACCTGCTGCTTGGTAACCCACCATGGTTGGTAGGCCTTCAGGTTTTGGACCTGTGAATTGATCTGTTTCAGCATTGTAAATCACTTGCTCAAATTGATCTGCAGGTTGATTGGCAACTGCTTCGGTATAACCCATCCAGTGTGCAGTAATGTTTCCTGCGTTACCTACTGGTAGGCAGTGGTAATCTGGTGCACGACCTAACTCATCGACGATTTCATAAGCAATGGTTTTTTGACCTTGCAAACGGTATGGGTTGATTGAGTTTACGATGGTCACTGGGGCTTTGTCGGCAATTTCTTTAACCAGACGCATGCCGTCATCAAAGTTACCGCGGATTTGCATGGTGATGGCACCATACATCATTGCTTGCGCCATTTTACCCATGGCAATTTTGCCTTCAGGGATTAAAACGAATGCTTTGATGCCAGCACGCGCTGCATAAGCCGCAGCAGCAGCTGATGTATTACCTGTAGAGGCACAAATAATCGCTTTTGAGCCTTCTTCAACGGCTTTAGTAACCGCCATGGTCATACCACGGTCTTTAAATGAACCAGTCGGGTTTAAGCCCTCGTACTTCACATAAATTTCAACATTTTTGCCAATTAAACGTGGAATGTTCTCGAGTTTAATCAGTGGCGTATTACCTTCACCCAAAGAAATAGCGCGAGTAGTTGCAGACACTGGTAAACGGTCGCGATAACGGTCAACTAAACCAGTATAACGATTGGCATTCGACATGATGATGTTCCAATTGTGTGTAGAGCTTGGAGAGGAAGAGAAGAGCGTTCTTTTCCTCAACCCGATTAATTATCAAGCGATTCTAAACGAATTCGCACGATTTCGCCATGAATGACGGGTAAGGCTTGAATTTGAGCAAGTGCCTCGTCCATTTTTGATTCAACGACTGGATCAGTCAAAATCACGATTGGAATAAGGTCTTTCAAGCGTGGTTGTTGCATGATGGCATCGATACTGATGCCTGCACGACTGAGAATCGTGGTCACATCGGCCAAGACGCCCGTTTGATCTTCTGCATTAATCCGGATGTAATAACCTGTAGTCATTTCTTCACGGCTTAAAATGGGCACATTGGTTAGTGCTTCGAAGGCCAGTTGTGGAATCGTTCCAGCACCATCTTCGGTATAAGAGATATCACGGACGATATCAATGACGTCTGCAACAACCGCAGAGGCAGTTGGGCCTGCGCCTGCGCCTGCGCCATAGTATAAGGTTGGGCCGACAGCATGGGCTTGTACCAAGACAGCATTTTTAACACCGTTGACATTGGCAATCAGTTCTTCCGCAGGGATCAACGTTGGGTGAACACGAAGTTCGATGCCATTCGCTGCGCGACGCGCAATCCCCAAGTGCTTAATACGGAAACCCAGCTCTTCAGCATATTTCACATCTTGTGCTGTGATTTTACTGATGCCTTCGGTATAGACTTTGTCAAACTGTAGTGGAATACCAAAAGCACACGATGCTAAAATCGTGAGTTTATGTGCAGCATCAATGCCTTCGACATCAAAAGTTGGATCAGCTTCGGCATAACCCAGCTCTTGTGCTTCTTTGAGCACATCGGCAAAGGCACGACCTTTTTCACGCATTTCAGTCAGAATAAAGTTACCTGTACCATTGATGATACCTGCTAACCAATTAATCTTGTTTGCCGCTAGGCCTTCGCGCATCACTTTAATGATGGGAATGCCTCCTGCAACCGCAGCTTCATAGGCGATTTGCACGGCATTGTCATCCGCCAGTTTGAACAGCTCATTACCATGTTCAGCAAGTAAAGCTTTGTTCGCGGTGACCACTTGTTTACCATGTAAAATGGCTTCTTTAATCACTTCATATGCAGGGTGGATGCCACCCATGACTTCAACCACAACATCGACATCAGGCTGACGCACAATGTCGAGTAAGTCAGCACTTTGCTTGACCTCATCGCCTAAGTCTAAGTCTGGACGAGGGCGGCGTGTGCCGACATAGGTAATTTGAATTTCACGACCGGTGCGACGTTTAATCTCAGCAGCATTTTCATTTAGTAGTTTAAGGGCACCACCACCCACAGTACCAAGACCGAGGATTGCCAGACGAACTGGTTTCACGTCACACTCCAATTTACTTATATATATTGAACCAAGCCTAGATCATAGCTAAAAAAACTGTGAGACTCTAGGAAAGAAATCATTTTATGTTCAACTATAAATATTAGTTAAATAACAAATAAAAATTAGTTATTTAAGGCGATTTAATAGTTCACTTGGGGCCAAATAACCACCGAGATATTCACCATCTTCATTGTAGATCGCAGGTGTCCCATTTACGCCCATGTTCAGACCCAACTGGTATTGATCTCGCACTGGATTTTTACAGGTCGCCGGTGGAAGTTGAACACCTGAAATCGCTTGATCAAAGGCAGTTTGACGGTCTGTGCTACACCACACACTTTCCATGGCTGGCATGAACTGCTCGCCACGTGGCCATGCAATGTAACGCACCTCAATGCCTTGAGCTGTGATTTCAGGGATGTGTTCGTGCAGTTTATGGCAGTAAGGGCAGCTGGCATCGGTAAAGATATAAACCACATGTTTGGTCTTACCTTTGGCTTTATAAACCAGCAGATCTTCAGTTTTCAGTCCAGCTAGAAGCTTTTTGTTGGCTTCAGCTTGCAGGTTGTCGCTGACGTTGTGGAGGGTTTTATCGCCCAAGCGAATCACATCACCTTGGATAATATATTTACCATCTGCCGTGGTATAAACCGAGCTCATCCCTTCAAGATTGACCCAAAATAAATTTGGCACTTCAGTGGTTTTGATATCGATGATTTTGGCATTGATATTGGCTGTTTTGAAATGCTTTTGAAGGGTGTCAATTAAACGTTGCTTTGCATTGCGTTCCGTCAAAGTAGACGCTTCACCTGTGGCTGGCGCGCTTGCTGTTAAAGAGTCTTGTTTTTTTTCTTCAGTGTTATTTGAACATGCTGTAAATAGAACACTTGAAGCAATAGCACAGGCAATAAACAATGGTTTACGGGTAAATAACATAGATAACCCTTTTTCTTTTGACTTTATAAAAACAGAGCGCCAAGCATAGCAAAAAAAGTACAGGACTCGGTAATACTTCGTAGTCTTCGTGCTAAAAACAGCTTTAAGTTATGAATCAAGACCTTAAGCCCTTGGGTGATGGCTGGCGTGTAGTTGTTGCATACGCACTTGTGCGACATGGGTGTAAATTTGTGTCGTGGACAGATCACTATGTCCCAATAGCATTTGTACTACACGCAAGTCGGCACCGTGATTGAGTAAATGCGTTGCAAAAGCATGTCTTAAGGTGTGTGGAGACAGTTCAGCTTGAATCCCTGCTTGTAAGGCATAGCGTTTAATGGCGTACCAAAAGTTTTGCCGACTCATAATGCCGCCATGTTGAGTTAAAAACAGATAGTCGGTTGCAGATTTATATAATTGCGGACGGGATTCAATTAAGTATTTTTCGACCCATTCCACTGCGATTTGTCCCAAAGGTACCAAGCGTTCTTTATTGCCCTTACCCGTAATCCTTAAATAGCCTTGTTTTAAATTGATTAAGTCTAGGCGTAGATTCAGGAGCTCAGATACACGCAATCCACAGGCATATAAGACTTCAAACATGGCACGATCACGAAGTCCGAGAGCAGTTTCAATATCTGGAGCTTGAATTAAGGCATCCACGTCTTGCTCAGACAAATCTTTAGGCAGTGCACGGCCAATTTTGGGTGTTTTATGTAGTGCGACAGGGTTGTCTGAACGCAGTTTTTGTTCCCGTAGAAACTTAAAAAAAGAACGCAGAGCAGACAGACAGCGCGCAATGGAGCGCGGGCTTTTGCCTTGCTTGGTGAGGGTCAGCAGAACATCGGCGACATCGTCACTGCTCCATTCAGGCATGCTCACCCGACTACACTCGCTGCACTGCAATAAGTCAGAGAGATAAGCATTCCGGGTGTGTGGGCTGACGGTTTGTGCAATGAGATAATCTTTAAAGCCGTGTAAAAAACTGAGCTGAGTTGGAATTTGAACAGGCGCAGGCACACGCGGTTTTTTATTTAACATAAAGCTCTCAAGCACATCATCACGGAAAGACAAAACAAGGAATAGGGGTTTTATTCAATGTAGTGTAATCATTCTCGCTTGTCGATGTGTTATAACAGATGCGAATCATTATCGAATCTGATTTGGTAATTATTCTCATTTGTTTGTATACTGTTCAAAATATTAAAGGGTTGGATGCGGTGCGTTTATCTGATTTAAAAGTCAAACAAACTGCCATCATTAACAAAGTGAATCATACTTTGGATGGCGAAGCTCAGACTGATTTGGTGGCTAGTCGTCTTGAAACATTAGGCTTTGTCGCAGGTACAAAAGTACAGGTGATTACCAAAGGTGTTTTTGGTGGCGATCCAATTTTAATCCAAGTGGGTTTTACACGTTTCGCCTTAAGAAAAGTTGAAGCTGAAAAAATTGAAATTCAAGTCGAAGGAGCACCTAGATGAGTGATGCCTTGCGTGTTGCCCTTGTAGGTAATCCAAACTGCGGTAAAACTTCGTTATTTAACCATCTCACTGGAACGCGCCAAAAAGTAGGTAACTATGCGGGTGTTACGGTTGAGCGTAAAGTTGGTCAATTTACTCTTCCTTCAGGTCAAGCAGTTCGCGTTCTGGATTTGCCAGGGACGTATAGCTTAGATGCGACTAGCCCTGATGAAATGATTACCCGTGACGTGGTGATGGGGAAAATTGCAGAAGAAGGTCAGCAAGATGCTTTCTTATGTATCGTTGATGCAACTAACCTCAAACTTCACCTCGGTTTAGTGATTGAACTGATTGCATTGGGCCGTCCAATGTTAATCGTTTTAAACATGATGGATGAAGCACGTCGCCGTGGCATGCAAATCAATACCCAAAAGCTTTCTGAGCGCTTGGGTGTACCGATCGTTGAAACCGTTGCGGTGCGTAATTCGGGTATTGAAAGCTTGCTCAGTGCTTTAGAGCAGGGCAAATATGCCGTGCCTTATACCGAGTTGACGGGCTTAAAAGGCGACACTGCACATGAGAAAGTAGAAAATTTATTACATGACGCCGTGCAGTACGTCGATGAAGAAGACAAGCGAACTGATTTTCTGGATAAGATTTTTCTACATCCAGTTTTGGGTCTAGTTAGCCTTGCGGTAATGATGTTTATTGTCTTCCAAGCCGTTTTTTCTTGGGCAGCGCCGTTTATGGATGGGATTGAAACCTTCTTTGGCTGGCTGGGTGAAACCATCGGTGGGTCTATTAGCCATCCTTTACTTAACAGTTTGGTGGTAGACGGGATTATTGCGGGTGCGGGCGGTGTCGTGGTGTTCTTGCCGCAGATTTTAATTTTGTTTTTCTTTATCTTGGTATTGGAAGAGTCGGGTTATTTACCGCGTGCCGCGTTTTTGCTAGATAAGCTGATGTTTAAAGCAGGTCTTTCTGGGCGTGCCTTTATTCCGCTCTTGTCTAGCTTTGCCTGCGCAATTCCGGGCATCATGGCATCGCGTACCATTAGTGATCCGCATGACCGTTTGACTACAATTTTTGTGGCACCGTTAATGACGTGTTCTGCACGTTTACCTGTATATGCCTTGTTAATTGCTGCTTTTATTCCTGAACAAACTGTTTGGGGTATTTTTAATCTGCAAGGTTTAGTGTTGTTTGCTTTATATATGGCCGGGATTGTCAGTGCACTGTGTGTATCTTTCGTTCTGAAATTCTTCCATAAAGACAAGTCACAACATATGTTGATGATGGAGTTGCCAAGCTATCGTTTCCCTGACTTAAAGAATATTTGGATTGGTTTACTTGACCGTGCCAAGATCTTCTTACGTCGCGTGGGTGGCATCATTTTCGCGTTGTCTATTTTGCTGTGGTTCTTGTGTACCTTCCCGCAAGCTCCTGAAGGCGCGACTTTACCTGAAATTGATTATTCATTTGCCGGTATGCTCGGTCATTTACTGCAACCAATTTTTGCACCGCTGGGCTTCAACTGGCAGATTTGTATTGCCTTGATTCCAGCCATGGCTGCTCGTGAAGTCGTGGTGGCAGCTTTAGGTACGGTATATGCCTTATCCGCTGTTGATGAAGATGCCATGTCACAAGGTTTGGCTTCACTCATCAGTAGTGGCGGTGAGCTCGGCTGGTCGGTAGCGACTGGTCTGTCTTTATTGGTGTGGTTTATTTATGCACCGCACTGTTTGGCGACTTTAGCGACGGTCAAACGTGAAACAGGTTCATGGAAAACCGTGAGTTTTATGACCATTTACTTGTTTGGTTTGGCTTATTTCATGTCATTCCTGACCTATCAAATTGCAACGCACTATTTGTGCTAATCGGCGTAAATAGGCGAGAAGATTGAAATGATTGAAATTCTAATTGTTGCTGCTCTAGTGATCTGGAGTGCAGTGGTGGTGTTTAAGAAAGTATTTCCTCAGACATCAGGTTCAGTTTTCACATCTTTGGCGGAGCTATGTGAAGCACGCGGTTGGACCCGTTTAGCAACGTGGTTAAAGCCTTCAATGGCTGGCGGGTGTGGCGGAAACTGTGCCTGCCCAGCGACAGAAGACAGCAGTGCAAAAAAGCCTGAAGTTCAGGCGGTGAAGTGGAAATAAAACGATTTTTACTCACAAATAAAAAAGCCGTCCAAGAGGGACGGCTTTTTTACGCACTGACACAAAAAAAGTGCGGGAAAGTCAAAACAGAAAAAGCATTCAAAACAGCAAAGTGCTAACATTTCCGCAGATAAATCTCAGACCAAGCATGGGGCAAAAATGTTAATACAACGTGGTGGACTTAAGGTCGTTGCAGGGCTCGGCATTTCTGGTGTTGCAGCGGTCAATTTTTTACATAACCAAGGCTACCGCGTTGCAGTAACGGACTCCCGATCGACCCCGCCCGGTCATGACCAAATTCCAGCAGAGGTACAAACCAGTTTTGGTCAGTTTGACGCGGAACTGTTGTTGTCTGCTGAAGAAATCGTTATTAGCCCTGGGCTCGATCCGAAACTACCTGAAATTCAAGCTGCGATTGCCAAAGGCATTCCCGTGGTGAGTGAAATTCAAATCCTACGCCGTGCAACAGATAAGCCAATTATGGCGATTACGGGCTCGAATGCAAAAAGTACCGTGACGACCTTAATTGGTCTGATGGCTGAACATGCAGGCGTGAAAGTCGCGGTAGGCGGTAACCTTGGTCGCCCAGCCTTGGATTTAACCAAAGATGAGCCAGATTTATACATTTTAGAACTATCCAGCTTTCAGTTAGAAACCACATCAAATTTACAGGCTGAGGTTGCGGTGGTGCTGAATATGAGTGAAGACCATCTTGACCGTCATGGCGATATGATGGGTTATCACACCGCGAAGCATCGTATTTTCCAAGGTGTGAAAAAAGTTGTTCATAACCGTGATGACTCGCTCACTCGTCCTTTGGTACCTGATGCTACACCAATGCAAAGCTTTGGTTTAAATGCTCCTGATATGAATCAGTACGGTGTGTTAAGAGATGATGATGGTACGATTTGGTTGGCTCGTGGCCGCACACGGTTATTGAATAGTGCAGAGATGTATATTCAAGGCACACACAATGTTGCCAATGCTTTAGCCTGTTTAGCTTTGGGTGAAGCGATTAATCTTCCGCTTGAGTCGATGTTGGAAACGCTGAAAAGCTTTAAAGGCTTAGAGCATCGCTGTGAGTTTGTGAAAGACGTTGACGGTGTCCGTTACTATAATGACTCTAAAGGAACCAATGTCGGCGCAACTTTAGCTGCAATTGATGGCTTAGGTGCAGCAATTGCGGCCAAAGGTGGCAAAGTTGCGATCATTTTAGGTGGTCAAGGTAAAGGGCAAGACTTTAGTGCCTTACGTGAAGCTTTGAGCAAATATGTGAAAGTGGCGGTATTGATTGGTGAAGATGCAATATTGATTGAAAAAGCCGTGGCAGGAACAACGACTTTACTGCATGCTGACACTTTAGAGCAGGCGGTTGCACTTTGCCAAGCCCATACCCAAGCCCACGATGTCGTATTATTGTCACCTGCATGTGCAAGTTTTGATATGTTCAGTGGTTACCCACAGCGCGGACATCAGTTTGTCGCTTGTGTGCAAGAACTCCACTAAAAATAATAAGGAAATTGAGATGGCTGAGTTTGCTCAGACAACGATCAATAAAATTAACCAGTTTTATAGCCGTTGGGCGCCACGTGTACCCAGTGAAGTGACACCGCGTAATGTATTGATCTTTTGTGTGATAGCGTTGCTGTGTTTAGGCTCGATCATGGTAGCTTCGGCTTCTATGCCGTATGCTGAACGCCTTCATGAAAATTCATTCCACTATGTCCTTCGTCACGGGATTTCAATCGCGGTGGCGGGCGTTTTGGCCTATGCAGTATACCGAGTTCCGCTCAATGTTTGGTTCAATAACACCTTCCCACTGTGGATCTTGACCATCTTACTGCTGGCTGCCGTATTGGTTGTCGGTACGGAGGTCAATGGTTCAACCCGCTGGATTCGTGTTGCGGGCTTTACCTTGCAGGCTTCTGAGGTTGCCAAAGTGATGATGGCCATTTTCACAGCGGACTATGTGGTACGCCGTGCAGAAGAAGTACGAAACAATATCAAAGGTTTGATCCGTCTCGGTATTATTATGCTGTTGACGGTGGGTTTGATTATCGCGGAGCCCGACTTGGGTGCAACCGTAGTGATTAGTTTGATGATGCTCGGTATCTTCTTCCTTGCTGGCGCGCCGCTGATTCAGTTTGGTATGGCTTTTGGTGCAATCTTTGCGGCCTTTGTCTTTCTGATTGTATTTGAGCCTTACCGTTTTGAACGTCTAATGTCTTTCTCAAACCCTTGGGAAGATCCACTAGGTACTGGTTACCAGCTTTCCAATGCCTTAATGGCTTTTGGGCGTGGTGAATGGTTTGGTGTAGGGCTTGGCCACAGTGTACAGAAAATGGCCTACTTGCCTGAAGCGCATACCGACTTCATGTTGGCCATTTTAGGCGAAGAGTTTGGCTTTTTCGGGATCACTACTGTCTTAATTCTGTCCTTTACCATGTTGCTGTGCTGTATCAAAGTGGGTCATCGTGCCTTGACGAATCAGTACCTGCGTGCCGGTTATTTGGCATATGGGGTATCGATTATTTTCTTACTGCAAATTTTAGTAAACGCAGGTATGAATATGGGCATGCTGCCAACCAAAGGTTTGACCCTACCTTTCATTAGTTATGGTGGTTCATCACTGATTATGTGCGCAGTGATGATCAGTTTGATTTTGAAAATTGATGCAACAACACAAAGTGCCAATCCAACCAAAGAAGAATCCAGCTTCTAAGCCGGTTGTTCTTTCATCACGCTATCTGCAGACGAAACTCACTTTTCGTTATGCGGATAGCGTTTGAGCCCTTCCTAAATTGTGTTTCTCATCAGCGTATTTATCCATCATTCTTTCATGATGAATGTGACTGTAATAATCTAATTTTTTGAATTTTCTTCAATTGAAACGTTGCGCGCTATGCGTAGTGTTGAGTTTCTGCCGCGATGGTTTTGCTATAAATAGATACCGTGCAGGGTAGTACGGTGCGGAATCAGTGAAACATCCCATTGTGCAATGGCTTGTTGCAACATTCGTTTAGGATGGTCTAGTTCGACAACTGGCTGATTTAGAGCGCGTATTGCTTGAGCGAGTAGAGCTGGTGCTTGGTTAAGATCCAGCGCTTGTGCCATATTTTGTTTAGACAATTTTTGCCCTTGATCATTCATGGCTAAAGGCAGGTGCATATAGCTAAGACGTGGGTAATCTAGCAGCTGACCTAAATGAATTTGTCGCTCGGTATTATCCAATAAATCTGCACCACGGACCACATGGGTGATGCCTTGTAGATAGTCATCTACCACTACAGCTAATTGATAGTTGATAATTCCATCGCGGCGTTTCAATACAAAGTCACCGAGTTCGTGTGCCAGTTGTGAGCAGTGTCTGCCTTGCAGAGCATCATCAAAACAAATCTCGACATCTTCCACTTTGACGCGAATGGCTTGTTGCTCAAAAGGCAGAGCAAGGTCACGGCAGGTGCCTGCATAAATGTGGTTAGAACCGAGCATTTTGCGGGTGCACTGACAGGCATAGACAAGTTTGAGTTGATGCAGTTGTTGAATCACGTCTTCATATAGGTCGAGACGATCTTTTTGGAAAATAATCTCTGCATCGGGCTGAAAGCCGAAAGCCTCAATACAACGCAAGATATGGCTTTCACTGCCAGGGTAAATACGCGGGATATCGGTATCTTCGATACGAACCAACCATGTACCTTGATGTGCTTTTGCTTCGCAATAACTGGCAACGGCGGTGATGAGTGAACCAAAATGCAAAGGGCCGGTTGGCGATGGCGCAAACCGGCCCACATAAGCCATCCTGTTTTCCCCCTCCTTTTGTAAAGGAGGGGTTGGGGGAGGATTATTGAATAACATGATTAACCGTTATTTTGCTTCTCTTTGATTTCTGCCAGTGTTTTGCAGTCAATACATAAAGTCGCAGTTGGACGAGCCTCTAAACGGCGCAGACCAATTTCGATACCACAGGTTTCACAGAAACCATAGTCATCGTTTTTAATCGCTTCAATTGATTGCTCGATTTTGCGGATGAGTTTACGTTCACGGTCACGTGTACGTAGTTCAATTGCAAACTCTTCTTCTTGTGTCGCGCGGTCATTCACATCAGGCAAAGCGGTGTTTTCGTCTTGCATGGTGTTGAGTGTGCGGTCAACTTCTGACATCAACTCTGCTTTCCATGCCAACAAAATTTGGCGGAAGTGCTCAAGCTGACCTTCAGACATGTATTCTTCATTTTTTTTCGGCTGATAAGGTTCAATACCAAATAAGCTTGCAGTAGAACCACCGTCAGTCGCTTTAGGCTTAGTTTTGCGCACACGTTTTGTAGATTTTTCATCTACAACATCAGTTTGTTCGTCTAAGACAGTATTTTGGTTGTCATTCGCCATTTAGGGCAATCCTCATCATATACGTATCTTTAATACGCAAAAAATATGGTGATATGCAAGTGTTTTTATCCACCCTCGAGGAGATTCCACCCTCGGGGGTCGTCATCATATAGACTTTTTAAGTATTTTGATAGTCTTTGATGTTTGGATTAAATTGATCACTTTTTCGTAAGAGCAACTAAGGTAATTGAAAACGATAAAAATGAAAAGTTAATAACCTGAAATTTCAACATTTATTTTTTGCTGTGCGTGTAAGACACGTTCTACGTGGGTTTCATGACTGCCATCTGCGTTTAATTGTAAAATACGATAACCTGGTGCTTGCTCATCTAAGGCGAAATGATCGCTTAAAGGCTTAAATTGGACACTGGTAGACGGCGTCGAGTAAAACTGAATACCATGCCATTCACGCCATGATTCTTGATGGACATGTCCCGACAGCACAATTTTGACATTGCGGTATTTGGCAAGAACCGCAGTGAGGTCTTGGGTGTTCTTGAGTTTATGTTGATCAATCCATTTTGACTGCATTTCAAAAGGATGATGATGACAGGCAATCACAATGTGTTGCTGGGCAAATTCTTGTAGGATTTGTTGCAGTTGGTTCAATTGTGCTTCATCGACCCAGCCATCAATTTTACCTTTGACAGCACTATTGAGTAAAACCAAGCTCCAAGGGCCGAAGTGAATCACATGAACTTTGTTTTGCTGCTGATGAAAAGGGAAGTGCTCGGCATTGTCATGATTGCCCGGAACTTGATAAAACGGCGTCTTTAAGCTCTGCATAAAGTCTAAATAACGTTTATAGGTTCGAGACACAGGTACTTGTGCCAAGTCGCCCGTATGGACGATGGCATTCAGCTGTGGATGACGCTCAACAATATATTGCATCACATGATGAAAGCTTTGTTCTGGATTCATACGTACAAACTCCAGATGATCTTGATCCATCAAATGCGTATCTGAAATTTGGATAATGTTCCAACTTTTTTCATTATTTAAAGTCATGTCTGACCCCTTAGACATTCCTTGTCGTTTTAATCTGTTGTTGTAGCCATTGCAAGGCCATTATGACAGGCGCATTTCTGAGCCGACCGTTGGAAAGTAATGTATCGATCTGCGCATAATCAATCAGGTGTAATAAAATATTTTCACCTTCATCGGGCATACCAAATACACCACCTTGTTCGGGTAAATTGGCCGCAGCACTATACAGATGAAACAGTTCCGCACAGGCACCTGCTGAAGGATAAAAGCTAAACAGATGTTGTAAGTGTTCAATCTGACAGCCTGATTCTTCTAATGCTTCACGGCGAATACAGCTTTCAGGTGATTCATCACCATCGAGTACTCCCGCAATAATCTCCAGCTGCCAAGCTGAATCTTGGTCATCCATAGCACCAATACGAAATTGTTCAATCAAGGCAAATTTTTGTTGTGCATTATCATAAATTAAGACACCTGCAGCTTCAGGGCGCTGAATAAGCTCACGTGAAATCACAGCGGTGTACTCAGTTTGATTAAACAGGCGATGACGTAAATTTACTTTTTCTACTTGAACAAAACCCTGAAAAACAAAGGCTCTGTCTACAATTTGGACATCTTCACGGTGATATGTAGCTTGCTTAATTATGTTCATAAAGCGCAATCAGGATGAAATTTATCATTTCATCCTAACTGAGAATCGTATGATTACAAAAGGTTTTTATCAACTTACACTTTTTGGTACAAGTTTTGTCCGCTTGCATGGAATTGTTTTTTCATGCTATCGAGACCGGTTTCGACTTCTTCTTGCTGAATTTTATTCAGCGCAGCGTTTTGCTGGTTTTGTGCATAATCACGCACATTTTGGGTGATTTTCATCGAGCAAAACTTGGGACCGCACATCGAACAGAAGTGCGCAGATTTGTGCGCTTCCTTCGGCATGGTTTCATCATGCATGCTACGCGCCGTGTCTGGATCAAGGCTGAGATTAAACTGATCTTCCCAGCGGAATTCAAAACGTGCTTTAGACAGGGCATTGTCACGAACTTGCGCACCCGGATGACCTTTGGCCAAATCTGCCGCATGTGCTGCAATTTTATAGGTGATGATGCCATCTTTGACGTCTTTTTTGTTCGGCAGGCCCAAGTGTTCTTTAGGCGTGACATAGCACAACATGGCAGTTCCATACCAGCCAATCATCGCCGCACCAATCGCAGAAGTAATATGGTCATAACCCGGTGCAATATCGGTGGTTAATGGGCCTAAAGTGTAGAAGGGCGCTTCTTGGCAGACTTCAAGTTGTAGATCCATATTTTCTTTGATCATATGCATAGGTACATGTCCTGGACCTTCAATCATCACTTGCACATCATGTTTCCATGCACGATGGGTCAACTCACCTAAAGTGCGTAATTCAGAGAACTGTGCTTCGTCATTGGCATCTTGGATACATCCTGGACGTAGGCCATCGCCGAGGCTGAATGACACATCATAGGCTTTCATGATTTCGCAGATTTCATCGAAATGGGTATAGAGGAAGTTTTCTTTATGATGGGCCAAACACCACTGCGCCATGATCGAACCGCCACGAGACACGATACCAGTGAGACGATTTGCTGTCATCGGAACATAACGTAATAAGACGCCTGCATGGATGGTGAAGTAATCTACGCCTTGCTCAGCTTGTTCGATCAGCGTGTCTTTGAAGATTTCCCACGTCAGGTCTTCCGCTACCCCATCAACTTTTTCTAAAGCTTGATAGATCGGTACAGTACCAATCGGAACAGGTGAGTTACGGATAATCCATTCACGTGTTTCATGGATATTCTTCCCAGTAGAGAGGTCCATGATGGTGTCTGCACCCCAACGGGTTGCCCACGTCATTTTTGCGACTTCTTCATCAATTGAAGAGCCGAGAGCTGAGTTACCAATATTGGCATTGATTTTCACCAAGAAGTTTCGGCCAATGATCATTGGTTCAATTTCAGGATGGTTAATATTGGCAGGAATAATCGCACGCCCTTCAGCCACTTCTTTGCGCACAAATTCAGGCGTGATTTCCATCAGGTTATGCGCACCAAAGTTTTGCCCCGCGTGTTGACGTGCATCGACCCCTTCACGTTGACGCTGATTTTCACGAATAGCGATGTATTCCATTTCAGGAGTAATGATGCCTTGTTTGGCATAATGCATCTGCGTGACATTGTGACCTACTTTGGCCCGACGTGGTTTTTGAATATGCGCAAAGCGAATATCAGCGGTACGAATATCCCGTAAACGCTCTTGACCAAAGCTTGAGCTGAGGCTGTCTAACATTTCGGTATCGTTGCGCTCTTCAATCCAATTTTCGCGGACATTCGGTAGACCTTTGTTTAGATCAATACTGACATTGGTGTCGGTATACACACCAGAGGTGTCATACACCATCACTGGTGGATTGTATTCACCGCCTAAGCCTGTTGGGGTTTCGGTCAGTTCAATCTCACGCATGGGGACTTGAATGTCTGGGCGCGAACCTTGGATATAGACTTTTTTAGAGGCAGGCAAGATACGGGTCAGATCTTTGGCATCTTGTTCATGTTGTGCTGAAATTTCAGCGGAAAGATTCGTTAACTGGTTCATTGCAATGATCCTTATGAATGACATCAACGAATCAAGCACGACCAAAAACGATGGCAATTGAAGCTATTTCTGTGTGTTGTTGATTTGATGATACAAATGCAACGGATGTATTTCTACTGGAAATAATTCAATGAAAGGCGTTCAGTTTTTAGATGGCTTGATTCCTACGCAGGTCTTAACCTGATCAGGTTCAACGGTACTCAGCTTCAAAACTTTATTGAAAAGTCTTAGCTGATCTCAGCGAGCAATTACTCGCGCTCCGTCAAGCGATGCATCATCTTAACATGCAATGTTGTTAAAAACAGCGACCTTTTTATTCAAAGTGTGAAAGGAGATATGTTCAACGTTCTAAGCAAATGGCATCGCTTAAGCAGTCTTTGCCTTGATCGGGTTGGACCATACGTAGTTGAATAAAATGCGCCAATTGTCTTTGTAAGAGTTGATCTGCACCTAGGCGCTGTGCATGGGCGGAAGCAGGCAAGATGATTTGAGCCGCTCTTTGTTCAGGGCTGAGTTTCACGAACTTTAAAAATAAGCGCGCTTGATCCGTCACACTTGAATTTTTTAATTCGGCTAGGCGCTCAATTTCTTCCAAATAATTGCTATGCACGGTATAGCCGTCGTAAACGCGTTGAGCATCCAGTCCGATAAACAAGAGGGTGCTATATAGGTTCAATAGATGACGTGCATCTTGGTGGTAGCTACTTTTTGGGTATTGCTGTAAATAACTTTCCCAATACAGCGCACGATCTACAATTTCTTTGGCATCAATTTTGACCTGACTTCCAATCACGGCAGGGTATTGATTCTGTGTCGCCAGATGTTCAATAAACTCTTGCTCAGCGACAGGTAGGTAAGGCGCAAAAATTTTGGCTAAATATTCAGGGCTACGGCGGTAATGCACTTGTCCTTCGCCTGCATCAAACAGCTCGACATAAGACTGCCCTTGGTGTTTGATAAGGTATTGGTCACGAATGGTCAGTTGCTCAAAAAGACTTTGTTGAATGGTCGGATGTTGCGCCATTTCTAGAGCATAACTTTCAAAAGCGCGCTGCTGTTGCGGCGTACGTTCGACCGATAAAAAGTCATGGTACATTTTATTGGATAAACCCAATAAATGCTTTTGTTGTGGAAAACCGAGTAAAGGCAAACACAGCTTAAGATCTTGATTGATTTGCTCTAAAGCAAAAGTAGTACGCTGCGCACCTATTTCTGACATGTTTTTATCAATTTTTTGGCACAAGTCGGTTAAGTCTAAGGTTTGAGTTGAAGACGCTTCAATTTGTGCGGGCTCTTGAAAGCTGACAGGTTCAGGTTTTTGACAGGCAGCCAACAGCGCGCACATGAAAATCAGTACGTAAGGTTTAAGCGAAAATAAAGAAGAATGATTCACAGCGACTCGATCAAAAACTCAGTTCAGCGACTACATAGTAGAGAAACTCCTTTTCTCCGTACCTCATTTTATAGGGGGGATGGAATTTTTAATGTGTAGTATTGTGAATGATTTTGTTGAACCGGCTGTGACACTATTCAATATTTACTTCATAATGAACAAATTATTGGGTGCTATTGTAACCAGTGCAATAAAAAATATACGAAAATAATGACAACTCGTTTTAGTATATCGTTGCTCAGAACGAGGCCAGTGAGGTGAAAAGGTGGACCAAAAAAAATGAAGATTAAATGTGTCCTAGCCAGCTGTGTTTTGTTTTTCGCGCCGTGGAGTCATGCCTTGGATTTGGTCGACGCTTTACAACGCGCCAAAGTCAATGATCCCAACTGGCAAGCCAATTTACTCCAATATGAAGCAGATCAACTCAATTTAGGCATTGCTCAAGGCAACTTACTACCTACCATTAGTCTGTCTGGCAATGTGACTCGAAAAAATCAACCCATTGGGCAAGTGAGTTCGGTTCTTTCCATGCCCGATGCGACCACCACCAAACAAGTGGCGATTACGGCGCGCCAACCCCTTTTTCGTTGGGATGCGTGGGAAGGATTGAAACAAGTCAAGACCTCCCTCAGTTTAAGTGAAGTCAATTTACAGCTACAGCGACAGCAACACATTTTAGACGTGACGGAAGCCTATTTTAATGTACTGCGCCAACAAAGTTTAACCGCAGCTAATTTACAAGAAGAACAAGCCTTACTTGAACAACTGAATATGATGAATGCCAAACTCAGAGAAGGTTTAGTGGCAAAAAGTGATGTGAGTGAAGCCAATGCACAATACCAAAGCGCACAGGCTAACCGCATTGCGACTCATGTACAACTGGTCTTGGCGCAGGAACAACTGGCGCAAATTATCGGGCCTTATCAAGAAAACTTGGCAGTACTGCGTGAAGACTTTCAGTTTCAAAAACCTTATCCTGCAGAACTTTCGGCATGGACTAATTTAGCTCTCGCACAGAACCTAGGTATTCAGCAGGCACGTTTACAGCAGCGCTATGCTGAAGATCAAAAAAGGGTTGAACAAGCTGCGTTGTATCCGCAAATTGAAGCTGTGGGAAGCTATGGTTATAGTGAGCAGACGCCTGAGAATATTATGTCGGCCAAAGGCAACTTTGATCAGATTGGTATTGAGATGAATTGGAATGTCTATACGGGGGGACGAACCAAGAAGTCGATTCAAAAAGCTGCCGTCAACGTCAAAAAATCTGAAGCTGAATTGGATGCCGCCATCCGTAAAGCCAATACCGAGGTGAAAAAGTCTTATTTACAAGTGGAAACAGACCAAGCCAAGTTGCAAGCACGTAAAGCTGCCATGGAATCATCCAGCCTCGTCTCTCGTGCCTCACAAGCGCAGTATCAAGAAGGCTTAAAAACCATGGTCGATGTTTTACTGGCACAGCGCAATGCGTTTTCGGCCAAACAAGACTATGTCAATGCTAAGTATGACTACTTGATCAATGTCTTGCATTTAAAGGCATCTGTGGGTAAGTTGACTGAACAAGATATTCAAGAAATGAATGCATGGTTGGTGGACAAAGCACGCTTATAAAAGGGTCTTGTCATCAAATCTTCACAATTGATATGTTTTAATATCGTTCAATCTTTAGTCCCTCATGATGTTGCTGTGGAGTACGTCCTTTGCCAAATAGTCCTGTTTTAAACCATCACATTTCTTCGCAGTTCAATGAAGATTTGCAGGATGTGAACACCAAATTTATGACCATGGGTGGTTTGGTAGAACAACAAGTGGCAAATGCAATTCATGCGCTACTCGACACCGATGCCAACTTAGCGGTCGATGTTCAGTTTAAAGACAATGCGGTGAATCAGCTCGAACGTGAAATTGATGAAGCCTTGACCTTGATTTTGGCGCGTCGTCATCCTGCTGCGATTGATTTGCGTATGGTGATTGCGATGTCGAAAGCCAATACCGACCTAGAGCGTATTGGTGATGAAGCGGCGAAAATTGCTCGTATTGCGCAAAGCTTATGTGAAGATGGCGAATCCCCTCGCGGTTATATGGAAACGCGTCATATTGGTAACCAAGTCCGTGTCATGATTCATGATGCCCTAGACGCTTTTGCACGTTTAGATGCAGAACAAGCGCTACGTGTGATGATGGCTGATGCTGATATTGACCGTGAGTATCAGTCTGCAACACGTACTTTAATGACTTATATGATTGAAGACCCACGTCATATTGCCCGCGTGATTAATGTGATGTGGGTATTGCGTTCATTGGAGCGGATTGGCGATCATGCGCGTAATATCTCTGAGCAAGTGATTTACATGGTGAAAGGTTTAGATGTGCGTCATACCAGTTTTGAAGAGGTTGAAAAACATATTCAAAAATAAAAAATAGCGTATCTTATTTTTCAAGCACAACTTCGGTTGTGCTTTTTAATGGTTGTTTAATTTTTAGATAAAAAAAATCTCAGACTTTGGGGGAAATCTGAGACTAAAATCGGGGATATTTATCGTTATAGATAAGAGGTTTCCCTCTATCCTTGAATGTTATTATAGGAAAGATGTTTTTCTGCGTCATGTAGGTTCTTGTAGTGTAATGTTGAGTTTTGCAATGGTTGTGTAGCGCTATGTTTACACTTAATTATTTGGATACAAATAATCTCTTTATAACGTCATTGGGTCATCAATATTTCATCTATTTGGGGTTTGGTTAGACCCGTGCTTAGATAGAACATTGTATGAATAAAAAGAAAAGCCCCGATGTCGGAGCTTTTCAAATGTGCAACGCTTTATCACACCTCAGGCTTTAAGCCTTCTGCTTTTTCTAAGCTTTCATCATTGTTAAAGAACTTCTCACGTTGTTCTTCAAGAAACTTTTTCGCATCAGGTTCAAATACATTTAAGCGTTTTTCATTGATTAAAGTGGTTTGGTGCTTTAACCATTCTCCCCAAGCTTGCTTGGAGATGCTTTCAAAAAGTTCTTGGCCTTTTGCACCAGGAAACGGTGCAAAGTCTAAACCTTCCATTTCTGTTTGATATTTACGGCAAAAAACTTGTCGAGTCATATCTAGACGTCCTTATTGAGCATAAAGTTTTTCTAAACGTGCATGGGCGCGTTCAATTGCAGCTTCTACTTGCGCAGGTGCAGTTCCACCAATGTGGTTACGTGCATTGACTGACGCTTCAAGGGTCAGCGCTTTTTCAAACACATCCGCTTGAATTAAATCAGAAAACTGTTGAAGTTGTTCTAAAGTTAATTCAGAAAGATCTTTTGACTCTTGAACACCTAAAGCAACGGCTTTACCCACAATTTCATGTGCATCACGGAAAGCCACGCCATTTTTTACAAGGTAATCAGCCAAGTCTGTTGCGGTTGAGAAGCCACGCAGCGCTGCTTCACGCATGATGTCGATGTTTGGCACCAAAGCAGGAATCATGTCTGCAAAAGCCATGAGCGAGCCACGCACGGTATCAATCGCATCAAACAAAGGTTCTTTGTCTTCTTGGTTGTCTTTGTTATACGCCAACGGTTGACCTTTCATCAGTGTTAGCAAACTCATCAAATCGCCATAGACACGGCCTGTTTTACCACGTACTAACTCAGGCACATCAGGGTTTTTCTTTTGTGGCATGATTGAAGAGCCAGTACAGAAACGGTCCGGAATGTTTACAAACTTAAACTGTGCAGACGTCCAAAGAATCAGTTCTTCTGACATGCGTGATAAGTGCATCATGATCAAAGAAGCCGCAGCATTGAATTCAATACCGAAGTCACGGTCAGATACTGCATCAAGCGAGTTTTCAGAAACAGCTTCAAAACCCAGTAACTCTGCTGTAAATGCGCGGTCGATGGGGTAAGTGGTACCTGCCAGTGCTGCTGAACCTAAAGGCATACGGTTAGTACGTTTACGACAGTCAATGAGGCGCTCAGAGTCACGCACTAACATTTCAAACCATGCCAACAGATGGTGACCAAAAGTCACAGGCTGTGCTGTTTGTAAGTGGGTAAAGCCCGGCATAATGGTATGCGTGTTTTGAGCAGCGATACTCAAAATACCTTTTTGTAATTTTTTTAGTAATTCTAAAATGGCATCAATTTCATCGCGGACATAGAGGCGAATATCGGTTGCCACTTGGTCATTACGGCTACGACCTGTGTGGAGCTTTTTACCTGTGATGCCAATCCGTTGAGTCAAACGCGACTCAATGTTCATGTGTACATCTTCTAGGTCAATACGCCATTCGAACTGACCCGCTTCGATTTCAGCTTGAATGGTGTTTAAGCCATTGATGATGTCATCGCGTTCTTGTTCAGTCAGAACGCCAACTTTTGCAAGCATGGTCGCATGAGCAATAGAACCTGCAATATCTTGTTTATAAAAGCGTTGGTCAAATTGTACAGATGCTGTAAATTCAGCAACAAAGGCATCAGTAGCTTCAGAGAAACGACCGCCCCACATACCCGAAGTTTGGGCTTGTGACGGATTTGAGGAATTAGAAGATGTGGTCATGTCGGCTCAATAAGATAAAAAGCGGTAGAACTCGCATGAGTATAACAAATTCAAGACAACTTGCCGAAGTTCAAGATGCGCAAAGTTTAACTTCCAGTATGGCTAAGCCAAATATCTCTTATTTATTTAGCAAAATCGTGCAATGGCCGCATTTGCTGGAACTATTTGTTGGGGGAAATTTGTTGGCCATGCTGTTGGCTTTAGCCGAAGCACAGTCTTGGTCAAACTTGGTGTTTGAGCATGTGCTGGGCTATATGTTGTACATCAATTGGGTTTTGTTGTCTTTTGCTGCGCTGATGCAATATGGACAAAAAAAGTTGCAAGATTTGAGTCTCGGTATGACTTTATTGTCAGGCTTTTTTCTATTGCAGATCATTGTGTTGGTGACCACGCTCAGCCTTAATATACTGATCTTCTTTGGAGCTAATTTTAGTTTCAATGGTTTGACTTCAGCCATCTTATGGAATGATGTGGCTTTGCATTTGGGTTATGGCTTGTTGTTAGGCAGCTTTTGTTTTCGTTATTTGTACCTAAGAGAGCAATGGTTTAGGCAGCAAAACAGTGAGCTGAATGCACGGGTGCAGGCTATGCAAGCCCGTATCCACCCGCATTTTTTGTTTAATAGTTTAAACAATGTGATTAGCTTGATCGCGATTGATCCAGATAAAGCTGAACAGATGTTGCTCAATCTATCACGTCTGTTTAGAGCCAGTTTCCAAGAGTTAAAACTGGTCAAGCTCAGTGATGAAATTGAGTTGTGTCAGCGTTATTTGGCCATTGAGCAAATTCGTTTGGGGGGGCGTTTACAGGTTGAATGGAAAATCGAGCATGCCGAATTGTGTCAGCAGGTACAAATTCCACTCTTAACTTTACAACCTTTACTTGAAAATAGTATTTTTCATGGTGTTGAAAAATTTTTAACTAAGAGTACGATAAGTGTACTGATTGAAATATTGCAAAATCAAGTTAATATCGTCATAACTAACCCATTTACAAAGGAAACAATTCATAAAAGACAAGGACATGGTATTGCCATAGAAAATGTGAAGCAGCGTCTAGAAGCATATTTTGGGCGAACTGTGAGTTTTCAAACCTATGCAGGGGAGGGAATGTATACCACTGTTGTGCAGTATCAATATAAATAAGCCGCAGTGAACCTATAAAAATAAACAAGGTGACTGTTGGGGAGGAGATAAATGGATATCCTAATTTGTGATGATGAGCCTTTAGCAATCGAACGTTTGTCTAGATTGGTGAGTCAGCTCGGACATCAAGTGGTGGCAACAGCCTCACATGGTCAGCAAGCAATTGAATTAACTCAACAATATGAACCAGATGTAGTGCTTTTAGATATTCAAATGCCAGAAATGGATGGATTAACCTGTGCGCATTATTTGCGCCAGCTTGAGCCGATGCCTGCTTTGGTGTTTTGTACAGCTTATGATGAACATGCGCTTGATGCATTTAAGTCACATGCTGAAGGTTATTTATTAAAACCAGTGATGCAACAGGAATTGCAACAGGTGCTTGGTCACCTCACTAAATTAACCCAAGCTCAAATGAGCGAGATAAAACAAAAAGAAAATATGGACGAATTTAACGTAAAGCGACATCAAATCGCAGCGAAAACCTATCGTGGTGTGGAATTGGTGCCCATTGAAAATATTTATTATTTTTTGGCGGATCAAAAATATGTCACGGTACGCCACAAAAATGGCAGTGTCTTAATTGATGAAACCTTAAAAGACTTAGAGCATGAGTTTGGGGATGCCTTTATTCGTATCCATCGTAATGCCTTGGTTTCAGTTCACTTTTTAGAAGGGCTTGAAGTGGTCAACTCTGGGCAGTATCAAGTGCGTTGCCGTGAGTTAGATGAGCGTCTAGCGGTGAGTCGACGACATTTGCCGGGCTTGCGAGAGCGCTTACATAGGCTTTAGCACGCCAATTTAATGGCTCTGCTGCTGCTGAGACGGGGCGCTTTGGGCTGAATACATTTCCAATGGGGGAAATTCAGTTTAAGATAGTTTCATTCTTATTGGCACATACTAAAATTTATGAAAACCCTAAAGATCGCTACTCGACAAAGCCCACTTGCCCTTTGGCAGGCTGAACATATTCGTGCTCGTTTAGAAGCATTGCATGCGGGGCTCACAGTAGAGTTGGTGACTTTTGTTACCCAAGGGGACAAAATTTTAGATACGCCATTGGCAAAAATTGGTGGCAAAGGTTTATTTGTCAAAGAGCTTGAAGCAGCATTGTTGGATGGTCGTGCCGATTTGGCAGTGCATTCGATGAAAGATGTTCCGATGGCTTTGCCTGAGGGGTTATCACTGGCCGTCATTTGTGAGCGCGAAGATCCTTTAGATGCTTTTGTGTCGAATAGTTACGCGAGTTTTGATACCTTGCCACAAGGGGCGAAGGTCGGCACCTCGAGTTTACGCCGTAAATGCCAAATTTTAAAACAACGACCTGACCTAGAGATTATCGATTTACGTGGCAACGTGGGAACGCGTTTATCTAAATTAGACGCAGGTCAGTACGATGCCATTATTTTGGCCAGTGCTGGATTAAAACGCTTGGGGTTGGCAGAACGTATCCGTCATACCATTCGCCCAGAGTTGAGTTTACCTGCTGTGGGTCAGGGTGCTTTAGGGCTAGAGTGCCGTGCAAATGATCAAGCGGTATTGGATTTGATTCATCCTTTATTACATGTAGAAACCGATACCTGTGTTCGCGCTGAACGTGCTTTCAATGCTTATCTTGAAGGTGGATGTCAGGTACCCATTGCGGGCTATGCCACTTTTGCAGACAACCGCATTCAGCTTGAAGGGCGTGTCGGGAGTGTAGATGGGCAAACGCTCCTCAAAGCACAAGTGGCGGGTGATGCGGCTGAAGCCGAACATTTGGGTGTTGTCCTTGCACAAGAGTTATTGGCTCAAGGTGCAGGTGACTTACTCAAAGCCTTTTATCACTAATATGTCTTAACGATGCTGTTTATTAATACGCGTCCTGTTGATCGTGCGGCAAGCCTCACTCAAGCGCTAGAGCAACAGGCTGTTGAAGTCTATTCATTGCCGTTACTGGAGTTGTTGCCTAGATCATGGAGTCATGACCTAGAGCGCTTGTATCAGCAGCTAGTGTACACCCAAGTGATTGTAGTGGTTAGCCCCAGTGCTGTGCAGTTTGGTATGGCACATTTGCTGCAAAGCGGTTTAACGTTGTCCGATTTACAGCATATTCAATGGATTGCGGTTGGACAAAAAACAGCGCAGGCTTTGGCTGAATATGGTTTGGATAGTGTGGTGCCTGAGGTGGAAACCTCTGAAGGGATGTTACAACTGCCTGTTTTGCAGAACTTGGCCAGTGATGCGAGTATTGCATTTTGGCGAGGAGAAGGTGGGCGTCAGTTTATGATGGACACCTTAATGCAACACGTGCGTCTTATACTGAACTTTGTTTTGTATGAGCGTCGCTGTCCAAATGAAACGATGCAGCAACAGGCTGAACTAATTCAATGTTTATCAGAACATAATTACTATGTCACACTAATCAGCAGTGAGGCCAGTTGGCTGAATTGGTTAGCTCTGTTGGACTCAAATATTCAGCTCCTGCAACAAGGACACTTTTTGGTGTTGGGTGAGCGTTTGGCACAGATCTTGAGGCAGTATCAAGAGCAAATGCATGTGTCGTTTAAAATGAGTGTACTGAAAGATTTAAAGACAGCCACGATTGTACAGTTGTTACAAAGTGAGCAAGGGAACGCATGAAGAAGATTCTTATCATTGTATTGATGGCTGCATTGGCGTGGATTGCGAAGCTAAGCTATGACGTGTGGGGGCTGAGTACACAGCAAGCCACTTTGCTCAATGAAATGCACCAAATCGAACAGCGCAGCGCCAATTTGAACGATCAAGTCGTGGCTATGCAGCGTCAAAAAGGAACTTTGAAACAAGACTCAACAGCAGCGAATGCGACGATTAGCGAACCTGCCGAATTGGTGGTTGAAGGTATTGATCCAATTTTGTTTATTAAGCAACAGCTGGACTTGGTTGAGTTTGCCTTAAAGCAACAGCAGTATGTGGTGGCCACTGATAAGCTGGCCTTTTTAGATATGCAGCTGGAAAAATATAACTTGGCTGTGGCGTTGAAGCAAAGTTTGCATCAGGTCATAGCGCGAGATATGCAAACCATTCAGAAGTTTGTGGCTGAGCGCAATGAGCAGCAAGCGCTGATTAACCGCCAGTTGCAACAAATTGATCAGGTCTTAAGTCGAGAAATACAACAACCTCAGTTAAGTGGCACACGCGATACTTCCGAACCCTTTTGGAGGCAATGGTTGAGGCTCGAACCTGCACAAGCACCTGCAACAGAATTAATGCAACGACAAATTGTGCTTAAAGAAGCTCAGTTACGCTTATTGTTGGCACGCCAAGCCTTAGCTTCAGCGCAATATACTGAATATCAAAAAGACTTAACTGATGTGATGCTGTTGATCCAACGGCTTCCTGACCCTAAAGCCAAAGAGCTATTGAAACAACTGAATAAGCTGAAAACATTGGTGGTTGTCCCAACGCCTATTTTAAGTACGCGTGCGTTGTTGGGGTAATGGAATGAAACAAATACTGATTGCTTATGGTTTGGTGAGTTTAATTGCAATTGCTGCGTTGAGTGTCTTGAGTTATGGACATGGTGCGGGTTATGTCTATGTTTTTTGGCATGACTGGCAGTTACAAACCAATCTCTGGATCGTATTTATTGCGCTAGCGCTGCTCAGTTTTAGCTTGCATTTGTGTTGGTGGGGGGTAAAACGGTATCTCAGTCGAGAAAAACGCAAAGCGGAAACTGTTTTTGATTTTAAAAGTTTGCATCCTTATGAACAACTGGCTGTGATTTGGTTATTGGATGCAGGTCGAGATCAACAAGCTTTTATTCAAAATGCTTTCGCGCAGTCAGGCTTGCTCAAAAGTATTATTGATGCGCGTTTATGTTTGATGCAGGAGCAGTTCCCTGAAGCTTTAAGCGCCTTGAGCCAAAGCAATGCCATGGCCTTTGAGTTGGCTGAACTGCAACGCATTGAACTGTTTTTAGCACAAGAAGAAGCAGAACAAGCCTTAACTCATCTAGAGTTTCTCAATCAACATGAACTGTCACCTTGGCTTAAAGACGTGCAAAGCGCTTATGAAGCGTGTTTAAAAGAGCTATGGGGACGTTTTGCGATCCAGTTTCCATGGCTTTATTTACGCTCAACTCAATATGGTCATTTAGATCAAGATGTGAAAAAAGCATGGCTGAAGCGTTTGTTGATAAAATTTGATCAAGCTAACTATGAAAATTTAGAGGATTTAAGACAACGTTATTTGGACTTGTCTGATCAGATTTACAGCCACAGTTATGATGTTCAACTGCTGTGGCTTAAGTTATTAGCACGTATGCCAGACATGAGTGAACAGCACGAACACTTGTCGATTTATTTACTCAATCAGCAGTTTAATTCGGAAGTATTTTATTTGTGGTTCCAGCAGCAACTTTTGAAACAGCAACCCGATTATGTGGACTTGCAGCAACACATTGAAGCATGGGAAGCGAAGTATACGAGTGTGCCAGTTTTGAGTTTTGCCAAGTGGCATATTTATACTGCTTTAGGCATGCAAGAGCAGGCAGATACGTTATTAAGTTTATATCCAGATAATGTATTAATGAACTATTTAAGAATCAAATCGACTTTAAATGGTGATGAAGATTTAATTAAACAGTTAAATTTAATTTTTGAAAATAATGCAAATTTTGTAGAAATGAAAATATAGGTGCATAATGCAGAGCGTCTTAGATTACCCATTGGTTTATACTCAACACGTGGCTTGGGGAGATATGGATGCCTTTGGTCATGTTAATAATGTCATGTATTATCGTTATGTTGAAAGTGCGCGTTTGGCTTATATTGAACATACGGGTATTTTATCTGCGGATGTACTAACTGTTGTTGCATCAAATCAGTGCAAATATTTAAAACCAGTATTTTATCCAGACCAATTAAAAATTAGTGCGCGTATTGAAGAGCTCAGAAATAGTGCATTTCGTATGCATTATTTATTATGGAGTGAACAGCAACAAGCGTTAGTTGCGGAAGCAGAAGCGGTCATTGTTTGTGTTAATAAAACCAATATGCAGAAAACATTAATTCCTGAACTGGTGCGTCAAAAACTCAAAGAATTTGAGTTAACAGTCGGTCACCAAATATAAATCTCTTTTTATTTATTTTAAAAGTCGCTAGACTATATAAATATTGTCTAAGTATTGTTGTTTAAGTCATGGATGAGTTGAGTCTTTGGTCTAATCAAAATATTATTAAATAGACTCAGTAAATAAAATGTTGGTTAATGGAGTTAATGTAATGCCAGATATTAGTAATTTATCCGTAGAAGAGTTAAAGCGTCTACAAATCGAAGCGGAAGCTTTAATTGCATCTAAAAAAGATCAAGCAATTGAAGATGCTTATACTCAAATTAACGCGATTGCGGAAAATGTAGGCTTAAGCATTGAACAAATTTTAGAGTTTGGCGCGACCAAGCGTAAAAAAGGCACACGTAAGTCGGTTGAACCGCGTTACCGTAACAAAGGCAATGCTGTTGAGACATGGACTGGCCGTGGTAAGCAACCACGTTGGTTAGTGGCTCAGTTAGAAAAAGGTGCGAAGCTTGAAGATTTTCTAATCTAAGTCATCACCTTGTCACAGATGTGACATAAGCTCAAAAACCAAGCATTATCTGCTTGGTTTTTTTTATAGTTAAAGTTTGGTGTTGTTGTAAAATTATGCATAATGTCTATCAAAGAAAGACAAGAAATGAAGCAAGGAAGAATAATTGAAAGTTCGTGGTGGGAGAATCACAAAACCTAAATACATCACGTGGTGGATGTTTGCAGTCGTTGCGTTTTTAATTTTTGTTTTGCTGCAAATTCCTGCGGCATGGCTCATTGCAAAATTTTATAAAAACAACCAAGTTTTACATAACGTCAGCGGTAATATTTGGCATGGACAGGCTGATTGGCAAACTGGAAAATTGCGCGGGACGGTGCTTTGGACCACCCGACCTTTAGATTTACTGCTCCTTCGTGCAGGTGCCAATCTGGAAATTTATAGTGCCAATACCAAGCTTGAAGGCGTTTTGGCCTATGGGTTTGGAAAAAAAATAATGGTGCGTGATTTAAACGGACAAATTGCACCAGAAACGTTAAAGTCGTTGGCCAATTGGCAATGGCCGAGTAATGCGGTTCAGTTACAAGAAATTGATTTTAATTATAAAAAAGAGCAGGGATTTGACCAAGTGGATGGGGCGGTACAATGGGCAGGCGGCGAACTCATGTATATCTTTGCGCAGCGCCCACAACAAATGCAGATTCCATCGTTGGCGGGTCGTTTGTCGCAGGAGCAAAATAAGCTGATAGTCGATTTACGCGATCAACGACAACAAAAACTGATGAACCTGACCATCGACCCAAGTCTGATGTTAGATGTGCAATTAACCCAGCGTCTCATGTTGAATGTCCCGTCATATCAAGGCAAAGCAGGCCTAGATAGTTATGTGGTGAGTTCACGTCAGCCTTTGCTTAGTGGGGGCTTTTAATGGGTTTTGATCTGCAAAAATTACCAGAGCTAAATCTCAAACAGTTTGAACGTATAGCACCACTGTGCTTAATGCTTTTGATCTTGGCACTATGCTGGAAGTTGGCTGGCTTATTTTGGCTTTGGGTGGCGCCACCACAAGTCATGCAAATGCCACGTGTTGAATTGGGTTCGCAGCAACCTCAAGTTCCGAATATTACCAATTTTGCGTTATTTGCAGAGCAAAGTAAGAATCCCGCAGATGATCAGCTCAATTTACAGCTACAAGGGGTGGTGGTTGGACAACCCAGTCAGTTCTCATCTGCTGTGATTAAGGTAAATAATGTAGCAGAGCGCTATCGAGTGGGGGAAAACATCGAAGGCAGCGCTTATTATTTGGCAGAGGTGTATTGGGATCGCGCGATTCTCAAAAATAACAGTGGGCAAACCCGAGAGTTGTTCTTCCAAGGGATTGATAATTTAGATCAGCAAATTGTGCCCCCAGCAACAGCACCCGTTGCAGCGCCTGCTGTGAGTCAAGAGCAGCAAGCATTAGGTCAAGCAGTACAGAACTTACAACAAGATCGTGAGCAATATTTAAAAGATTTGGGTGTAAATACCAATAACACAGGGCAAGGTTATCAAGTCACTGAGCAAACACCAGCTGCACTGCGAAGCCGTTTAGGCTTGCAGGCAGGGGATCAGATTATGTCTTTAAATGGTCAAACGATCGGACAGGGGCAAAATGACGCGCAGTTGTTAGAGCGTGCGCGCCGTGAAGGACAAGTAAAAATAGAAGTGAAACGTGGTGATCGTATCATTACGGTACAACAGAATTTTCAGTGATCGAACATCACCAATATTAGTTAGGAATGACTTGGATTTATGGCTTTATTGAATCACCGCCCTGTTTGGGCACTGACAATCGCAGCGCCTTTGCTTGCCATTGTGAGTACAGCCAGCTATGCACAAACATGGAAAATTAATCTGCGCGATGCAGACTTAACTGCATTTATTAATGAAGTTGCCGATATTACTGGGAAAAACTTTGCAGTTGATCCACGGGTACGCGGCAATGTCACGGTGATTTCAAACAAAGCGTTGAATAAGCAAGAAGTCTACGACTTGTTCTTAGGAGTTTTGAATGTCAACGGTGTGGTCGCGATTCCTTCTGGTCGGACCGTTAAAATTGTGCCTGACAGTAATGTTAAAAGTTCAGGCATTCCCTATGATGTTCGTCACCGCGCCACAGGCGATCAGGTTGTGACGCGGGTGATTTGGTTGGAAAACACCAATGCCAATGACTTGATTCCTGCACTGCGTCCATTGATGCCGCAGTTTGCGCATTTATCTGCGGTGAATGGCACCAATGCACTGATTGTGTCTGATCGCGCCAGCAATATTTATCAGCTTGAGACCATCATCCGTAACTTGGATGGAACGGGACAAAATGACATCGAAGCGGTTTCGTTGCAGTCGAGTCAGGCTGAGGAAATGATTGGGTTGTTGGAAAGTATGAGTGGAACGGGCTCAATCAAAGATTTAAAGGGTTCCAGAATACGGATCCTTGCAGATAGTCGAACCAATCGGATTATTCTAAAAGGAGATACCGCGACGCGTAAACGTATTCGCCAAATGATTGAGATGCTGGATGTGCCTGCTGCGGAGCGTCTAGGCGGCTTGAAGGTGTTCCGCTTAAAATATGCCAGTGCTAAAAGCTTATCTGAAATTTTACAAGGTTTGGTTTCAGGGCAGGCTGTTAATTCTAGCCAGTCTAACGACAGCAATAACAATAGCAATTCCAGCTATAACCAAAATAATAGTTCGAGTGAAGGTTCATCTTCACAGATTTCCACGCCAAGTATTAACTTAAACAGCCAGTCCAATCGCAATCAGAATAACATCACCAGCTTTAACAGTAATGGGGTCAGTATTATTGCCGATAGTTCGCAAAATGCACTGGTGGTCAAAGCAGACCCTCAGTTAATGCGTGAAATTGAGTCCGCTATTCAGCAGTTGGATACCCGCCGTCAGCAAGTCCTGATCGAAGCGACTATTCTCGAGGTGGAAGGTAACGATGCCGACCAACTGGGCGTGCAATGGGCGATGGGTGATTTAAGTAGTGGTGTTGGGATTATTAATTTTGACAATATTGGTTCGAGTCTCAAAAGTATTGCTGCAAACTATTTAACGGGTGGCGGTGCGGGGGCTGCAAGTGCAATTGGCGCGGGTGGTTCGTTAATTCTTGGGGATTATAAAGAAGGCAGTGATGGCTCACGTCAGTTATATGGCGCGATGATCCAAGCATTAAAAAGTAATACCAAGTCGAATTTGCTGTCTACACCATCGATTGTCACCATGGACAATGAAGAGGCCTATATTGTCGTGGGTGAAAATGTGCCGTTTGTAACAGGCTCAGTTTCTACCACTTCTTCAGGTACAGCTAACCCCTACACCACCATCGAGCGTAAAGATGTGGGTGTAACTCTTAAGGTGGTGCCGCATATTGGTGAAGGTGGAACCATTCGCTTAGAGATTGAACAAGAAGTATCGGATGTCAAAACCAATAAAGGTGAAGCACAGGATTTGGTCACCAGTAAGCGTGCGATTAAAACTTCAGTCTTGGCGGAACATGGCAATACCATCGTTTTAGGCGGCTTGATTTCGGATAATACGTCTTATTCACGCCAATCGATTCCAGGTCTTGGTGCAATACCGGGATTGGGACGTTTGTTCCGCTCAGATGGTAAGTCAGATCAGAAACGCAATTTGCTGGTTTTCATTCATCCGACGATTGTGGGAGATGGGGAGTCTGCACGTCGTCTTTCTCAGCAGCGCTACAGTCAGCTTTATAGCTTGCAGTTGGCGATGGATAAAGATGGTAGCTTTGCCAAGTTGCCTGAAAATGTCGATGATGTCTTCCAACAGCGTTTACCTGTGACACCAACCAAACCGACCTTGCCACAATCGTATCAACAGGTGCCAAGCAGTCCAACCTCAACGCAGCCGATGGTTGAAACAACGCCTGTCGCCATTGAACCTGCGATTCGTAAACAGCCGGTTGCTAATGTTCCTAAAAATACCACCTCGCGTCAGCTATACCCAATGGTTCAGCCCCAGATTGGCTTGAACTTAATGATACAAAATGTTCAAGGTGCTCGTGTGGCACACATGGTACAGGTGGTATCGACAAGCTATTCCATCCCTGAGCGATATACTGAGAATGTCTCGATAGGTTCAGCCTAGCTGACCTGCCATTCATCTATGGAGGTGAAATGGTAAAGAATATTCTCTGTGTTATCATAAATCAGCACATAGAGAGATAAGTCATGACTTGGAAAATACAAGCAATTACTGGCGAATTAACGGGTCAGGAAATTAGCATTGACCGTGATATGTTGGTCGGTCGTCATCAAACAGCGGATATTTTATTACAACAATCTGAAATTTCGCGTAAACATGCGGCCTTTTTATTGAAAGACCAGTCTTTGTTTTTACAAGACTTGGGCTCTTCAAATGGCACATATGTGAATGATGTGCAAATTGCGGCAGAAACCTTGTTGAAACAGGGTGATATCGTCCAGTTTGCAAGCTTAAAGTTTTCGGTCTTTGAGCCTGCGAAAGCGTTAGAAGATGTGGTGGAATCGGTAGACGCAGCAACTTTGGGCGCAACTGTGGTTGAAACACCGATTAGCCAGCCATCTGAAGCAGTAGCTGCATCAGAAACGGCTCAAGCGGAAGTGAGTGCTGATACGCCTGTTGTTGAGCCAGGACAGCCGAAAACGGCAGCACAGCATATGAACGATCAGGGCATGCCTGAGCTAAAAGAGCGCGATGGTAATGTGAGTTTAACGCGTGATGGTATGCCGCAAAATGTTGGTATTCCGAAACCCGCTCCTATTCCTGCAGGGGTGGATTTGAATGCGCCAAGCAGCGCACCTCAGGTTGAGAATAATGAGGCTACAAAAGCACAGGTTGCGCAAGAGTCTGAAACTCAGAAAAATGCCTCGCTAGGGCTAATCTCGATTATTGTTTTGATTATTTTAGCGATTATTGCTTGGCTGATGTTCAAATAAAACGCAGAGCACACTACAATCAAGGCATGCTCAAGCATGCCTTGATTGTTTTTGGGCAGTAGATGATAAAAAAGGGTGAGGGTGAATGAATATTGCAAATGTGGCACAGCGAGAGGTTTTACTTTTCGATCTAGATGGAACCTTGGTGGATTCAGCAACAGATTTACATCGTGCCATGAATATGAGCCTGAATGCATTGCAACTGCCTACCGTTACTGAAGCACAGGTGCGGGTCTGGGTGGGTAAGGGAACTGCGCTGTTTTGTCAAAGTGCCTTGCAGCATTTAACGGGTAAAGTTGATCCTGCCCAGCAACAACAATTATTGGATACTTTTTTAAAAATTTATAATGCCGACCCATGTGTAGAAACTCAGCCTTTCGATGGCATTCTTGAGTTTTTAGAATGGGGCTTGGCGCAAAAGAAAACCATGATTTGCGTGACCAATAAACCTGAAGCACCTGCACGTACGATTGTTGATCATTTAGGCATTAATCATTATTTTGCTGATGTCATCGGCGGAGATCGTTTCGAAGAGCGCAAACCTCATCCCCGCCAATTGTTACATTGTGTTGAGCATTATGCACAAAGCAAAGATCAGGTCTTAATGATTGGGGACTCATCCAATGATGTTGAGGCTGCACGCCGTGCGGGTATTGATTGTGTTGTGGTCAGCTATGGCTATAATCATGGTGAAAATATTTTAGACTGTCAGCCACAGCAAGTGGTGGATAATCTGTGTGAACTGATCGGGTAACTTTGTAAACGAAGGAATGAACATGAGTAAACATATGACTTTTCGATGGCGAAACTCAAAGCACTAATTTTAAAAACTGATCACGCCATATTGAAAAAATAGAGACACACTCATGACAACGCAAACTCAATTCGATCAACTCAAAACAGCGGGTTATAACCTGATTCCAGTCTATCGTCAGCGCTTAGCCGATACTGAGACACCATTGTCCGTCTTTGCGCGCCTAAAAGAGCATAAGCAAGCCTATTTGTTTGAATCTGTGGAAGGTGGGGAGAACTGGGCACGCTATTCTATTATTGGTTTAGGTGAATCTACTGTGTTCTCATGCAACGCAGGTGAGCTGACCATTCAACAAGCCGACGGCACTATAGAAAAGCAACCTTGTACAGATCCGTTTCAATTCATCCGGGATTTTCAGTCGCAGTATAAAGTACCTACTCAAGCTGATTTACCTGCTCTGCCAAGCTTTACAGGAGGCTTGGTGGGCTACTTTGGTTATGATGCGGTACGTTATATTGAACCGCGTTTAAATAATGCGCCAGAAGCAGATCCAGTGGGTTTGCCTGATATTTGGATGATGTTGTCTAAAACAGTGATTGTGTTTGATAACTTAAAAGATACGCTATTCCTGATCGTGCATGCCGATGTGGTTGACGCGGATGCGTATAGCCAAGCCCAGCAGCAACTGGATGCAGTGGAAGATTTACTCGCAACGCCCATTAGTCTAAAAGCCACGCCGCATACTGCACCGCATTTTGAGTCACTCACGGGCAAAGCAAAATTCTTAGAATCGATTGAAACGGTGAAAGAGTACATCCGTGCAGGCGATGTGATGCAGGTGGTGCCAGGGCATCGTATGGTCTCTGACTTCGATGGTGAACCTTTACAAGTCTATCGCGCGCTACGTCATTTGAACCCATCGCCTTATTTGTTCTTGGTACAAGGGCAAACTTTGGAAAATAATCAGCCTTTTCATATTGTCGGTTCTTCCCCTGAAATTTTATCTCGCCTTGAAAATGGGATTGCAACCGTACGTCCGCTGGCAGGAACGCGTCCACGTGGTAAAACCAAAGAAGAAGATTTAGCGCTTGAACAAGACTTGCTGTCGGATGAAAAAGAGATTGCTGAACATTTAATGCTGATTGACTTGGGGCGAAATGATGTCGGTCGTGTCTCGAAAATTGGCAAAGTGCAAGTGACTGATCAAATGGTGATCGAACGTTATTCGCATGTCATGCATATTGTTTCCAATGTGCAAGGCGAAGTTCGTGATGATGTAGATGCCTTGGATGTTTTTAAAGCAACTTTCCCTGCAGGTACACTTTCAGGTGCGCCAAAAATCCGTGCCATGGAAATTATTGACGAAGTTGAGCCACTAAAACGTGGAATTTTTGGTGGTGCTGTTGGTTATTTAGGCTGGCATGGCGAAATGGACATGTCGATTGCAATTCGTACCTGTGTGATTCGTGAAAATAAGGTCTATGTTCAGGCAGGAGCGGGGCTTGTTTATGACTCAAATCCTGAATCTGAGTGGAATGAAACCCAAATAAAAGCTCGCGCAGTGATCAAAGCGGTTGAATTATCGTCAAATGGATTGATTTTGTGAGTTTTTGACGTTTTTTTTGAAAAAAACACTTGCAAGGATTTTGAGTTTTGCTAAACTGCACACCGTTCCGATACGAAACGTACGAAACACTAAGAAGCGCCGGCATAGCTCAGTTGGTAGAGCAACTGACTTGTAATCAGTAGGTCCACAGTTCGAATCCGTGTGCCGGCACCATCTTAGAGAGTTGAGTAGGTTAAGTAAAGAACGGCACTGAAGTAAGTGTAAAATGGTGAGGTTCCCGAGCGGTCAAAGGGGGCGGACTGTAACTCCGCTACGAAAGTTTCGAAGGTTCGAATCCTTCCCTCACCACCAATTTTAAGACTTCAAAAAGTGGTCTTTGTGCCAACATCGTGCGGGAGTAGCTCAGTTGGTAGAGCGGTAGCCTTCCAAGCTACATGTCGCGAGTTCGACCCTCGTCTCCCGCTCCATTTGAAGTTTTATATTTGCTCTTATAGCTCAGTGGTAGAGCACTCCCTTGGTAAGGGAGAGGTCTCGAGTTCAAATCTCGATAAGAGCTCCAGATTACAGTTTAGTAGAATTTCTACAAATTTTTAAAGAAGCAGGCTTATTAGTCTGCTTTTCAAGTATTTGGTGTTTGATTTTTTAGGCGATGTGTCGATACTGAGTTGTTTATACCTGTGTTCGACGTAAACGAGGAAGATGAACATGGCTAAGGCTAAGTTTGAACGTAATAAGCCACACGTTAACGTGGGCACAATCGGTCACGTTGACCATGGTAAAACAACTTTAACAGCTGCAATT